>DATEDF010000001.1:0-2512 GCA_035286465.1 Gemmatimonadaceae bacterium
CAACTCCGGTTCCAGGAGCGCGTCGGGGATCCCGCCGCAGTTGATGGTCATCATCGGCATGCGGCCGCGCGCGCTCGCGCCGTGGATGACCCGGGCGAGGAGCTCTTTTCCCACTCCACTCTCACCCGTGATCAACACGGACGCTTCCGTGTTTCCCACCATCCTGGCCTCGGCGACGAGACCGAGGATGGCCGGACTGCTTCCTATCAACAGTTGGGGAGCCTGCACTTGTGGTGTCATAGGCGGGGCCTACACTAGGGGTCTTGACCCGAAGAAGTATGACTGTTTGAGTCAAGTTTTTCAGGCCGCAAGTTTGACCTCCTCGAGGAAATGAGCGAGCGCGGCGTCGAGCCGATCGAAGGCGCGTTGCGCGCGGGCCGAGGCGACTGGCTGCAGGGAGCAGGCGGGTCTGAGGGCGCGGGTATAGAGCCGCGCGTAGAACATCGCGATGGATGCGCCGGTCGGCGTGATGCGATACCGGTGACTGCGAGGCACGCGGTCGATCAGGCCATGGAGCCGGAGGCGCCGCAAGTCGTAGGTCATGGCACCCGCGCGATACGCGGCCGGATCGCGGCCCTGGAGCTGCGCGACGTGATCGCGGAGCTCCCGATGTCGAAAGCCGGTGGGCGCGAGGGCGAAGAGACAGAGCGCGTGCATGAGCGCGTGGACGCGACGGTCGCCGAAACGCAGGCCGGCGGCGCGTTGATCCTGCACGAGGACGGGCGACGTGACGGCGTGCAGGCGGTCTTCGCCGATGAGGCAGTCGTGGCTCAGAGATTCGACGTGTAACAACCGTCGGTTGGCGGCAAAGCCGATCTCCCGCAGGGCGGGCAGATTGTGAAGAGCCCGACCGATCTCGAAGTCGTAGGTGTCGTTGATGGTGGTTTCGGTGCGAAGGGCCTGGCCTTCTTTGTGGTACTGCTTGACCTTGGACTTCTTGTATTGCACGTGGAGCGACGGCACCACTCCCTCGGTCAAGACGCGCGTGCGGAAGCGGCCGGGGGTGCGGCGGGTGACGCGCCGGTCGAAGATCAGTTGCATCTGATCGGGCCGACCGAGGTCGAGATTCTCCCGCATGACCTCTTCGAAGAAACAGCGCCCGGTGACGGGGCGATCGAGGACTTGAGTCAGAGCGAACTCGGCTTGGAGGATCGAGAGCTGATACCGATAGCCAGCCGCCCGGTGCGCCGCGGCGAAGGGATGCGGAAGCCGGCGCAACCATTTACGGAAGACCGCGTCGATCTTGGCGGCGTCCAGCGTGTCGGCGATCCGTTGGACGCGCGTAGCGTGGCCGGTGGAGCGAATACCATTGTCCAACGGCTCGAACGGAATCTCTCGCTGGGTCAGTTGCCGTTTCAGCCACTCGTGCCCATTCAGACAGAGTTTCGCGGGGTACGGGAAGTAGGAGCAGAACTTGATGAAGAGCGGGCCGAAGTCCTTGTCGACGAGGTAGACGTAGTAGTGATTGACCATCGCCGTCGAGCGGATGATCCACGGGTACACTCCCCGCGCGTCGCGGCGCTTCTCCGTGCGGAAGACGCTGGCCTTCTCTTGGGCCTTCCCGACGAAGAGCACGCCCTCCTGGCCGTTGAAGCGGGCGAGATACTGCTGCGCGACGTCGTCCTTGCGTTGCCCTTTCTCGAACGTCACCAAGTCGATCTCCTCGGTCTCGACGAAGCGCTTGATCGCCTCGACGAACCGCTCACTCATCGGGGCGACCATCACGGTGGACGGCACCCGCACACCGAGCTGCGTCTTCAGGAAGTAGACGAGCCCGCCGCCGGTCTGCAGCGACGGGACGTAGGCATTGAGATACATCCGGTCGATCCCCTCCAGCTCGAACGTCACGTGGTTCTGGAGGATCTCCGCGACGTTTTTGCGTACCATGATGGTGGAGCTCCCGGCGAGCGCGGCCCATGTGGCCACCGACCCGAACAGGGTCTATGACGTAGGCGCAGGGTACAACCCCTGCCTGCTCCCGGGGCTCCCTTTGTCTAACGAGGCCCTGCCTCAGACCGCCCCGCGCTTCGCTCCGTGTACGACATGCTCGACGGTCTGAGGCAGGGCCTCGTTAGGACTACTTTGGCAGATTCTCAGTTCGACGTCTTTGAGCTTGAGCATCCACTTCAGGTACTGCGGCTGGATCATGAAGAAATGCGCAGTGAGCCTTACCGCCTGCGACAACTGAGCTCTCCCAAGGCGACATGAGGGTGCTCTCAGACCCCGGCCCCCCGATCCCCCGGACACGGAGGCGCAGAGGACCTTTCGGCGGCGGGCGGTGCACCTACGGGAGCGCGAGCCAGCCCGCGATCGTGTCGGACGAGGTGAACGTCTCGCCGCTGCACGTGAGCGGGTCGGCATCACGCGCCGCGCGCGTGATGATGGCGCTTGCCCGCGACGCAACGCCACGCGAGGCATAGCCGGCAAATACGCCGTCGCTCATCGCCTCGAACCAACTGACAAGCTGGTACCCGCGCGGGGTGGACACGCCCACCGCGATGTCCGACATCGT
>DATEDF010000002.1:0-2472 GCA_035286465.1 Gemmatimonadaceae bacterium
AGCGAGTCGTCCACGGGGACGCGGCGGAGCGAGGCGTTCCCCATCCCGAAGAGCTCGACGGACTTCTGCGCCCAGGAGTGGATTTCGGTGGAGGCGTAGACGGCGAGTCGCGGCGCACCGTGGAGTCCTGATTCGCGGAGATCGAAGCCGGCCTTGGCGTGCCGCGCGACCGCGAGGCCCACGAGGTTGGCCATCGTGCCGCCGGAGACGAGGACGCCGCTCGCGTCGCGCGGGAATCCCATCAGCTCGGCGAGCCACGCGATGACCTTGAGTTCGACGAGCTTCGGTGCCTGATCGAGCCCCGCGCAGTGGGGGTTCATCCCCGCGGCGAGCAGCTCGGCCATCATCGCGAGCGGCGTGCCGTTCCCCTGGATCCATCCCCAGAAGCGCGGGTGGCGGTTGCCGTTGGTGAACGGGAGGACGTGACGCGCGAAGTCTTCGTAGGCCGACTCGGCTGACTGTGCGCCGCGTGGGAGAGGTTCGCCGTTGAGCGCGTCGCGCGTTGCGCGCGGCACCGGTTGCCACGGCGGCCGGTCGCGGAGGGTGCGAAGGAATTCGAGGGAGTCGTCCACCATGCGGTGGGCGAGGGCGCGGAACGCGTCCCAGTCGGCGGGGTCGAGCGTGTCGGTGGAGCGGGCGTCGCGCGCGAGGGCGGGCGCGGCGCGGAGGGCGTCAGGGGTCATGCGGGAATTGTAGCGGGGCGACTCGGGCGGGGCGTTCCGGTTCGTGCGGTGGCGGTTCGCCGTGATTGCTCAGGAAGAGCGCGTGTGCCCACCGTGCAACTGTGGTTGGGCACACCCCGCGACCCTTGTGCTGTTGTATCGTTGCCCGTACTGTCAGACGTACTCTTGCTCCGAGGTACGCATGGCGGCTCTCCCCGACCTCATCCCTGTCTCCGACCTGCGCCAGGACACGGCTGGAACGCTCCGGCGCGTCAACCGCTCGAAACAGCCGCTGGTCGTCACTCAGCGCGGCCGCGCGGCCGCGGTGCTGCTCGGGATTGACGCGTATCAGCGCGGCGAGCGGGAGCGGGCAATCCTCAAGCTCCTGGCACAGGGTGAGCGCGAGATCCGTGCGGGCCGCGGGAAGGACCTCGAAGCCGTCCTCTCCGAAGCCGACACCATCGTCACGCGCCGCTGAGCAATGCGCGTCCGCTTCACGCCGGCGGGGCGCAGGCAGTTCCTGGCCGTGATCGCGCACATCGCCGAGGACCGCCCGCCGGCTGCTGTCCGCTTCCTGGCGCGCGCCAGCAAGTCCCTCCGTCGCCTCACGCGCTACCCCGGCTCGGGTCGGCGGATTCCCGAGTTCCCGGATCTCCCGTACCGCGAACTGGTGCTCCCGCCCTACCGCTTCTTCTACCGCGCTGAAGGGCAGGTCGTCTGGATCGTGGCGGTGTGGCACGGGGCCCAGCTTCCCGAGCAGCCCACCGAACGCTAGCTGGCAGAGACCCTCGTCGAGCCCGATGAGCTTTCCAGCACTTCGCGCACCTTCGTCGTCAATGCGTCCGCGGTGAGCGGCTTCTGGAGGTACGCGATGCCGGCCTCGAGGACGCCGTGACGCACGATGCTGTCGTCCGTATAGCCGGACATGCACAGTACCTTCATGTCGGGTCGCGCGCTCGCCAGCCGCCTGCCCAGCTCCGGGCCGCTCATCTCCGGCATCACGACGTCGCTGAGCAGCAGGTGGATCGTGCCGGCGTGCTTCTCCGATTGCCGCAGGGCCTCGCCGGCATTGCGCGCCTCGATGACGCGGTACCCCCGCTTGCGGAGAATGCCGAGAGCCACCGCACGAACCTGATCGTCGTCCTCGGCGAGCAGAATCGTTTCGGATCCGCGCAACGTCGCCGGGGGCTCGATGGCGCGAACCGCCTCGACGGCCGCATCCACGCGTGGAAGATAGATCTTGAAGGTCGTCCCCCTGCCCGGCTCGCTGTAGACCCAGACGTGACCGCCGCTCTGTTGCACGATGCCGAAGACAGTCGAGAGGCCAATGCCGGTACCCTTGCCCTTTTCCTTGGTCGTGAAGAAGGGCTCGAAGATGCGGGCTTGGGTCGCCTGATCCATACCGGTGCCGGTGTCCGTGACCGCGAGCATCACGTGCGGCCCCGGCGTGACGCCGAGATGTTCGCGCGCGTACGCCTCGTCGAGGACGACGTTTCCCGTCTGCATCGTGAGCTTCCCGCCGGTGGGCATCGCATCGCGGGCGTTCACGACGAGATTCATGATGACCTGCTCGATGCTGCCCGGATCAACGCGCACGCGTCCGAGTGACTGCGCGGTGAGCGAAACAAGATCCACGTCGGCTCCCAGGATGCGCTGGAGCATCTTGTCCATGCCGCTGAGCAATTCGTTCAGGTCAACCACCTTCGGCTCGAGCAGTTGCTGGCGGCTGAACAGGAGCAACTGCCGGGTGAGAGCGGCGCCCCGGGTGGCGGCCTTTCTGATCTCTTCCACCTCGGAGCGCATCGGGTCG
>DATEDF010000003.1:0-12909 GCA_035286465.1 Gemmatimonadaceae bacterium
GGGGGGGGGGGGGGGGGGGGGGGGGGACGAATAGGCTGTGGACCCTGATCACGAGCGCGCCAACGCGCGTGTGGTCGGGATGCGGAACGATCCTCGGTCGCGTCGCTGAACGAAGGTGAGGGCGGCCCATGCTGACGTTTCCGCATTGCTTCCGTCTTTAAGACGAGAACACTCTCATCGGAATGACCTGCGTGCCGCGTAACTCCAGGCTTCCGGTAGGACTTGACGCGCCAAGCTCAGTAGCGACGCTCGCTTGAAACCGATCGACTTTCGGACTTCGAAGAATCCCTTCACTTCGAGGCGAGAACCACGAGGAATCGTCGGATTCGCTTTTTCGCATAGGCTGTTCTCGTCATGAGCTGAGCGACACTCTTGTCGCCCATGCCGCCGAACGCCTTCAACGATGACTGTAGCGTCTGTGTGGAGCTGAGCTGTCCTGATGTCCCGAGCCACGGCCGAATGTGCTGGTCTGCCAATTGCGGTTTCTCTCGCGAATGTCACTGGTGGGCATGCCGTGGCGAGCACGTGCCGGACCTGTTTCATCCGGATTCTAGCAGATTCGTGAGACAACAACCTGTAAGTAGCGCACCTTGGGCGACATCTCACGCGGTCACGCCGGTGGTGGAGCCCAGAAGAAGGGGCTTACGCGGTTGCTTGGCCACGGTACCGCCCAGCGCTTCCGGCTGCCTCCGGATGCGCTGATGCATGTGGTTTCCATCGAGCTCGGCCGTCGCTTCCTCGCCGGACCGCAAAGGCGATAGAGGTCGCAGGATGTCGACCCTCGATGAAACGCGAACGAGCACCGTGGCCGAGAACAGACACTTCACAGTGCTCGGATTGTTGCACGATCACCGCGCGATCAGCTGCTTTCACCGGGCGTTCGGCGCACACTTCTTATCGCGCCCTCTGTTGTCGGGATTCGACGAGGTCGCAGAAACGTGCGACCCCCGCGTGATTGTCGTCGAGCCGTGGGACGTGACGGGGCAGCCTACGGCTCCATTCGTGCATCGCATCGTGCACCGTCGGCCCGATCTTCGAGTCGTGGTGTACTCAAACACTTCGGAACGAGCAGTACACGAGCTCGTTGCCCTGATCAAGGCAGGGGCGGAGCAGCTCGTGGTGCGTTGCGCCGACGACGACCCGGTTAGCCTTCGACGATGGGTCGCCCTGGACCCGCTCGAGACTGCTGTCCACTGTCTCGTCCAGACAGCGCAAGGAATCGTCCCGGCTCGACTGCTACCGCTCGTGCAGCATTGCCTCGAAGACGTCGGCGCCTCATCGCCCCTCGAAGACGTTGCAAGGAAGCTAGGAGTGTGTCGGCGCACGCTGTCGAAGCGCGCTCACAGTGTCGGCCTACGAGGCGTTCGCGCCGTTCGCATGCGGTGCCGGTTACTCGTGGCAATCGAGCTCCTTCGTCGCCACAGCTTCTCGGCCGAGCAAGCGGCGTTACGCGTAGGCTTTTCGTCGGTGGCGCATCTGCGAAGGGCAATGACGCACCACACCGGCAAGGCACTCCGCGAAGTGATGACACGTCCGAGCACGACGTACTGGTGTGCGCGGCTGTTCACAGTGTGGGATGGTGAAGGGCCCGGTTACTTGCGTTCGTGATCTGGGAGTGACCGATTCATCCATTCGCGCATGTGTGTCCCAAGCCGGAGGCCACTATCGATCCCCCGCTGGTTTCGCTCCGGTCTCCTTCGGTGCCGGCGGTGTCGCTGGGCCCGCCATCTGCCAGAAGATGGAACTGACGGTCGTTTGGGCCGGCGAGAGCGGCACTTGATTCCTCACACCTTGCTGGGTTGTGATCGTGTTGTGGCGGCCGGGATTGCCGCTGCGGTCGTTTTTGTCGCTACAGCCTGTGATGCTCGATTCTCCGTATCCCGTCCGCGCGCGTCGACCCGCGATAGCTCGGGTGTCCGGATCGTCGAGTACAGAAACATTCGATCCGCCCTGAGCGCATTCCAGGTTGCTGACTCGCCTTTTCTTGACCTGGGGGGACTGAGGAGCGACCCGAACGACGAGTTCAATCCCGGGCATCCGTTCTTGTCCGCAGTGCGCCTCTCCGACGGGCGGATCGTGGTCGCAGACTGGGCGAGACTCATGTTCTTCGACTCGTCCGGAACGCTCGTGCGGTCAGTGGGTCGGCAGGGAACGGGCCCGGGCGAATTCACCCAGCTGGGAAAGATCTGCCGCCTGCCCGGCGACACGCTTCTCGCCATCGACTGGTCTGTTCGACGGGTCAGCCTTTGGGACTCCACTGGCAAGTTGGTTCGGGCCTTCGCGAGAGTAGGTCAGGTCGCAGTGGAATCATGCTTTCCCGACGGGACCTTGGTTCTTCCGGACCTCTCGGGCAAGCACCTGCCCGCTCCTGATTCCTCTCCGGGGCCGAAGGCGCTGGCGGGGACAGTGAACTACCTGCGTATTCGCCCGGAAGGGGCAGTGGTTCAAAGTCTCGGGCCGCATCCGCGATCTGAGATGGTTGGAGGAACCGTCTACACTGTGAGAGTCATTGCCGGTTCGAATCGCTTCTACGTCGGCGACCCTCATCGCTACGAGCTGCGTGTCTTCGACATGAACTCCTCGCTACGGCTCATCGTGCGAGTGACGGACCCCCTTCCGGAGGAGGAGATGAGATCGATCCAACCTCCGCGGGGCGCACGAGTGGGAGCCGATGACAGAGCCGGGATGCGCCCGCCGAGGTCCAGGGTGACGCGGCCAGCTTTCGGAGACATTCGGGTAGATCCTGCAGGTCGAATCTGGGTGCAGAGTTACGAGCCCCGCCACCGATGGATCGTGTGGGATTCACTTGGAACTCTGCTCGGCAAGATCGAGCCCGAACTCAAGGTCCCCGGAGGTCGACATCCTTCGCTTGTTGGAGCAGAGACGAATCACGTTGTGTTCAGGGAGTGGGATGCTGACAACGCAGTGCATCTGCGCTTCTATCGCATCACGCCCATCCGATAACGAACACAAGGAGCTCTGCTCGCTGTGCCGCACAGCATCGCGCACTTGTCCGGGCACCTGTGCGGGTGACCGGTTGCTTCTCTGCCGCAAACCGAGCTGGGCGGGTGAACGTCGAACTCTCAACGGCCTTCCCCTAGAGGGTCTCTCGATTCCTCTGCAGGACTCGACCGCCACGACGTCCTCGGCATAGGATAGGAGCCCATTCCGACTCCTGAATCTCGGAGGTGCTCCATGCAGTCGGTTTCATTGCGAAGGCGAGCCATCCTCGTGATCGCCCTGGGCGTCTCAGCGCTGATCGCCCTTCCGAAGCCGTTGCCCGCCGGAATCTGGTGGAGCAGCGGCTGCACTTGGTGTGCCGACGAGTGTTCGGACATCACTGACTGCGAGAATGTGAGTGGCTCGTGTGGGAATCCCCCAACGTGCAACGACATGCACGTTTGCATCGACTACGAGGAGCACGTTCACCCGGTCACCATCAAGTGTGGCAAGGTCGAGTAAGCACAACGTACACGATACATTTCACGGCACCACACGAGCCGTCTCGCGCATGCGAGTTCGATCTTGACCAGCCGCCTGGATCGCATCTTGTCGGTGGCGCTGACCACATCCGCGATGGTGATCGCAGGAAGCATCGCGTACCGTGCCTTCGCCGTCGCCTCTCCCAAGCGTGCAACGTCCCAACCGACGTTCATCAACGAATGGACAAGCGTCCTGCCCCAGGGCATTCGAGTGGGGGACAGTTCGGCCGCAGTCACCATCTTGGAGTTCGCCGATTTGGAGTGCCCGGCTTGTCGCGCGTACCATTCCACGCTGACACAGTTGCTGGAAGAGTACCGCCGTGACGTAGCGGTCGTTTACGTGAGTTTTCCACTGACGATTCATCGGTTCGCGGACGGGGCAGCTCGAGCCGCAGACTGCGCAGCCCGAGTTGGTCGGTTCCGCGAGTGGATCGAGGTAGTGTACCGGAAGCAGGATTCGCTTGGTCTGAAGTCGTGGGGAGCATTCGCGCAGGAGGCGGGGATTCAAGACACGGCTGCTATCCAGCGATGTGCAGTCGACCGGCGACCGGTTGCGCGGATCGCGTCGGGCGTAGCATTCGGCAGGGAAATCGGTGTGACGGGGACGCCGACCGTTCTGATTAATGGGTGGCGTTATTACGGTGCTCCCACGAAGGAGGAGCTGACCAAGGCTGTTGAGCGCTTACTGAAAGGCAAGAAGCCATTCGGCAAAGCCGATTGACGACGTTGCGGTCTGGGCCGCTTCCTCGATCATGGACCTGATGCGCGTTGGAGAACGGCCTCCGACTTTGGTCCCGTTTGCAGACGGTTCGCAGTGAGATTGGACCCAAGAAACGGGCAACCCAGAAGTGGAGTTAAGTCGCTGCTGAGGTGTTCGTGTCCTGACGAATTGCCGCACACTCCGCTGGCGTCAGCTGCCCGAAGGAGCAGCAAGCGATCGGCTCCGTTGCGGAGCATGCTCCGAGTATTGGCGGCCATACCTCCCAATCCACTCACGATGCCTCGGCGGGGCCGCTCGCCCGTTCTCGCGACTGGCATTTACGCTAGGCGCGATTCAAGTTCAGGGCATCGCGTATAGTTGATCTCGGCGCAGCTTGGTTTCTTCCCATGTCAGCCTGCCGTGGGCGATGTAGCAGTTCGTGCCCCTGGCGCGGGGCGTGCTCAGGGGGCACTGTGCCCAATCGGATCCGAGTTCTGGCGTTTCTCGCCGCTGCTCTCGCCGTCCCGCTCGGCGCTCCGGCTCAGAAGATCGCTGACCTCCCGCTCAGACCGCCCGACGCGAAGCTCGCGGAAGAATTCTCGCGCATCGCGTACGTGCGCGAGATCGGCGATGGTCGCCTGCTCGTCACCGATGACAAGGACCGCCGGCTGGTCGTAGCTGATTTCCGGACTGGGATCGTCTCCCCGATCTCACGAAACGGGGAGGGGCCGGGGGAATACCGGAATCCGCGGGGCCTTCTGCCGCTGGGTGGCGACTCGACGCTGCTCGTGGACGACATGAACCGTCGTTGGCTGGTGCTCGTGGGGGCAGCGGTCGTGCTGACGCTGCCTCCTGAAACGTCGTTGATTGGCGCGCTCAATGCTGTCGCTGACGGCGCCGATCGGAGCGGACACGTCCTCGTCAGCCGGACCTCGGGCGGAAACCCAGGCGACTCGGGTCTTCTTCTGCGTGGCTGGCGCGCGACGGGGAGGGTGGATACGATCGCGCGGCTGCGTTCTGCTGCACAGGATGCGAGGTACGTCACGAACGTCGACGGCAGTGGAAATGCGAGGCTCAGCATGTTCCTACGGATGCCAGCGGCGGGCGAACAGGGGATCCTCTTCGCCGACGGCTGGATCGCGATCGCTCGCCTCGTGCCGTATCGTGTTGAGTGGCGCGCGCCGGATGGCCGGAGCACGCTCGGTCCGACGCTGCCGGCCGAACTCCCGACGTTCGACGAACGCGAAAAACGCGCGTTCGTTGAACGCGAGGCCAAGACCACCGGGCGAGCCGCACGATCAATCGAGGAGATTCCGGTCTGGTGGCCGGTGGTACCCCCGTTCGAGGGGTCGAGAGGCGCATTCTTGGCGGAGCCCGAGGGCAAACTGCTGGTTCGCCGTACCCCCACCGTTATCCACGCAGAAACACGCTACGACGTCGTGGATCGGCGCGGGGCACTCGTGGGGCGTGTCACGATGCCGGCGAACCACCGAATCGTGGGATTCGGATCGAGATCGGTGTACGTGGCCGTGACGGACGACGACGGAATCCAGCGGCTCCAGCGACATCCGTGGCCCACGAGCCGGTGAGGCTCAGGGCGCAGGTGCGCATGATCCACAGGGTCCGTTGATCACGTCGCCCGGATTGCGCCGTCGGAGACCGCGTCAAACGCTGCGCCACTTGCAAGAGAGGTTCAGCGTGTCGGAGCACCCACCTCGCGCCGCCCCAGAATCACCGCCGCGACCAGATCGCCCGTCACGTTCGTCGTTGTGCGGAACATGTCCGGGATCGTGTCCACCGCGAGGAGGAGCCCCACGCCCTCGGCCGGCACGCCCGCGGCGAGCAGGACGGGCACGATCATCAGGATGGAGCCGTTGGGAATCCCCGGGATCGAGAAATTCGTGGCGATGGTCGTCGCGCCGACGGCCGCGAGCTGGGCCGGCCCGAGCGTGACCCCGTACAGCGTGGCGATGAACAGCGCGCCGATCACCTGGCCGATCGCGGCGCCGACCCGAAACAGCGAAACGGCGAGCGGGAGGAGAAATCCGGCGAGCGGCTCCGGGAGCCCGAGCCGCTCGCGCGCCCCCTCGAGCATCGCCGGGAGCGCGGCCAGCGAGGAGCGCGCCGAGATCGCGACCGCCTGCGCGGGCAAGGCGCCGCGCGCGAAGGTGCGGAGCGGAACGCTCCCCAGCACGACTGCAGCGGGGTAGAGCACGAACGCGACGAAGATCGTCGTTGCCGAACACACCACCACGACGTACGCCGCGAGCGCGCCGACTGCCGCGAGCCCGAGCTTCGCGGCGACGCTCACCGCGAGGGCGAAGACGCCGACGGGCGCGACGACGAGGATCGCGTGCACGAGTACGAGCGACGCCTCCCGCACGGCCTCCGTGACGCGCAGCAGCACGGCACGCCGCTCGGCGGCCACGCGCGTGACCGCGACGCCGAACGCGAGCGAGAAGACGATGAGTGGGAGCATCGCGCCGTCGGCGGCGGCCTTCACCGGGTTCACCGGGACCAGGTCCACGATCCACTGGGCGGCGGTGGGGATCCGTTTCGCGCCTTCGACCGCCGCGCCCGCCGTCTGTGCCGCGCTCGCGCGCAGCGCCTCGACCGCCGCGGGGTCGAGCTGCACGAAGCCGAGCGCCGGCGGCCCGACGAGCACGGCGAAGAGCGTCGCCACGGTGAGCATCGCGACGAAGAGCCCGATCGCACGCACGCCGATCTTGCCGATCGCGCGCGGGTCCGGCGCGCCCCCCACGCCGACGATCAGACTGGCCATCACGAGCGGGATGATCGTCATCCGGATCGCCGCGACCCAGAGCGTGCCGACGGGCTCGAGTACCGGCACGACGCGCGCGAAGGCCGTGGAGCCGCTCGCGGCGATGCCGAGCCCCAGCGCGAGACCCGCGACCAGCGCAACGAGCACCTTGATGGCGAGCGACACGGACTCCAAGGTACAGGTGAGACGTGCGGAGTGCACGCTCGCCCCGACCGTCACCGGGCGTGCCATATTTGGCGCATGACCTACAAGACCGGCGACGACCTGCTCCGCGAGGCGAAAGCGCGCATTCGCGAGATCCAGCCCGCCGAGGTCAAGGCGATGCTCGAGGGCGGGGCGAAGGCGGTCTACCTCGACGTGCGCGAGCCCAACGAGTTCCAGCTCGGCCACCTCCCGGACGCCGTGCTCGTGCCGCGCGGCTCGCTCGAGCTGCGGATCGAGGCGCGCGTCCCGCGCGACGCGAAGATCGTCGTGTACTGCTCCGCCGGGCTGCGCTCCGTGATGGCCGCCGACACGCTGCAGGCGATGGGCTACGCCGACGTCGTCTCGATGGCCGGGGGATGGCGCGAGTACCTGCCGACCGGCGGACCCGTCGAGGGATGAGCGCGCGCGAGGCGGCCCCGCTGCGCCTCGAGCAGATCGCCGAGGCGGTGCGCGCGCGCGCGCCGAGGGCGGCCGAACGCGACGCGCCCTACTTCGAGGCGGCGGTCGCGCTCGTGCTGCGCGAGACGGACGCGCGCGATGTCGAGATGCTCTTCATCAAGCGCGCCGCGCGCGACGACGATCCGTGGAGCGGGCAGATCGCGCTCCCCGGCGGCCGGCACCACGCCGAGGACGCGTCGCTCGAGGCGACCGCCGTGCGCGAGACGCTCGAGGAGGTCGCGCTGGATCTTCGCCGGCACGGCACGATCCTTGGCGCGCTCGACGAACTCCGCCCGCGCACGCCCGTTCTCCCACCCGTGATCGTGCGCCCGTACGTCGCGACCGTCCCGGCCACCGCGGTTCTCACGGCGGGCGACGAGGTCGCCGAGCTGTTCTGGGCTCCGCTCGACCTGATCCTCGATCCGCTTGCGACGCGCGACACGGAGGTCGAGGTCCACGGGCTCGCGCGGCGCGGGCCCGCGATCCACTACGAGGGGCACGTCATCTGGGGAATGACCGAGCGCATCGTGCAGAACTTCCGCGAGATTCTCCGATGAGCGACGCGCGCGAGCCCGCGCCGGCGGCCGGCGCGCGAATGTGGCGCGCGGGACTCGCGGCGCGCACGGCGTGGCTCCTCGCCTTCGTGATCGTCGTCGCCGGCCTCCCGATGCTCGCGGACAAGTCGGTCTACGACCACGTCTGGCGCGACCGGCTCTACGACCAGGACTGGGCGCGGCTCCTGCGGGTGATGGGGTTCGTGCCGACTTGGCTCGTGGCGGCGATCGCGCTCTGGCTGCACGAACGTGACGCCGACCGGCCCCGCGCCACGCGGCGCGCCTGGTTCCTCGCGATCGCGCCCGCGGCGGCGGGGCTCATCGGCGAGCTGTTGAAGCTCCTCCTCCGGCGCGAGCGGCCCGACGTGCTCAACGGACTCTACAGCTTCCGCCCCTGGAGCGACCAGCCGTTCTCGACCGTGGGACTCGCGTGGCCGAGCAGCCACACGATGGTGGCGTTCGGGGCCGCGACGGCGCTGACCCTGCTCCTGCCGCGCGCGAAGTGGGTGTGGTTCCTGCTCGCCGCCGGGTGCGGGGCGACGCGCGTGCTCGCGCGCGCACACTTTCTGAGCGATGTGACGCTGGGAGCGCTGATGGGGTGGAGTGTGGGGTGGGGCTGCTGGTTCGTTTTCGCGAAGAGAGGCGAGATGAGAGGGAGTGGCGAGAAGCGAGATCGAGCGGCGAGCGGCGAGAGTTAGCGGTGAGCGGCGAGGGCTAATCGCGAGCGGCGAGGTACGAGAAAGCGGCGAGAGCCGGTCTCGACTCTCGCCGCTTTCTCTTGCCGCTCCCCTCTCAGTCTCGCCGCTCGCCGCTCCCTCTCATCTCGTTCTCTGCCGTCACGGCGTAATCCGCGGCCTCGTCACCTCCGCCTTCGGATCCACCAGCACCCGCCGCTCCTTGAGGTGCTCCTCCATCTTGATCCGGGGCACTCCTTCCTTGAGCCACTCCGGCGCCGGCTGGTCGCGCAGGAACGTGTCGAACCACTCCGTCATCCGGAGCGCGTAGTCCTTCTGGTTCGCCGCCCTCGACAAGCCGTGGTTCTCGCCCACGTACTCCAGCAGCATCACCTCCTTCCCGAGCTGCCGGAGGTGATTGTAGTACGTGATCCCCTGATTGAAATCCACCGCGCCGTCCCGGTCGTTGTGCAGGATCATGAACGGCATGCTCAGGTTCTGCGCGAACTGCTGCGGTGAATTCCTGATGTACGCCTCGGGCACCTCGTTCGGCCCGCCGGTGAACCGTCCCTGGCTCGAGATGAAGATGGATGCGTCGGAGCCCCCGCTGTTCCAATAGACCGAGCCGAACATGGACACCATGTCGGTGAGGGGCGCGCCCGCGATGGCCGTCTTGAAGATCCTGGTCTGCGTCGTGATGAACGACGTCTGGTAGCCGCCCCAGCTATGGCCCTGGAGCCCGACGCGCGCCGGGTCCACGATCCCCGTCGCGATCGCCGCCTTCACCGCCGGCACCACGCACCAGACCGCCGAGCGGCCCGGATCGTTCACGTGATACACGATGTCGGGCATCAGGAACGCGTATCCGCGCGACGTGTAGACGCTCGGGTTCGCGTAGCGCGTGGCGTTCGGCGCGTTGAACGCGTAGAAGCCCTGCGTGAGCTTCTCATAGATGTACGTGAGCATCGGGTACTTCTTCCCCTGCTGGTAGCCGGCGGGCAGGTACAGCGCGGCCTGGCGCTTCCCGCCGCCGTTCTCGCAGGTGTACTCGATGAGCCGGCCGCCGGGCGACCACGCGACATCCTTCATCTGCGGCGTGAGGTCCGTGAGCCGCCGCTCGTTCGTGAGCCCCGCATCGGCCGCATACCAGTCCGGCGGCCGGGTGAACGTCTGGCGCGCGAACGTCCACACGTCGGCGTCGCGCGCTCTCCGGTAGTCCACCTTGTTGTCCTCCCACGAGATCACCTTCGCGCCGCCCTTCACCGGATCCACCTCGGAGAGGCCTTCCTTCTTCGACCACTCCCCGTAGGTCTCGAAGTACATCGGCTTCGAGAGGTCAATGCTCCGCTCCCGCGGGTCGAACGAGAGGCGCGTCTGGTAGCGAATCTTGTCCTTCTGTCCGTTCCCCGTGATGTTCACGGCGCCCGTGCCCGAGGCCGGTACGCGCCACACGTCCCAGTTGTCGCGGAGGAAGACGCTGCTGCCGTCCGTCGCCCAGCCGAGCACGCCGCTCGCGGGCGGCTTCGGGATGTTGTGGTCGTCCTCGACGTTCCAGAACTTCGTCGGCACGCCGGCCGTGATGTTGCGTGCCGCGCCGGTGTTGAAGTCGTAGATCTTCCAGTTGCCGTCGTCGTAGTACGCGTACTGCGAGTTGTCCGGCGAGAATGGTGAGGCCGCGCCGAACCCGCGCCCGCCTCCGCCGAAGCGCATCTTCAGCGCGAGCGCCTTTCGCTCACCTGTCGCGACGTTCACGGCGTAGAGGTCGTTGAACTGCTTGCCGTTCATCGCCGCTTCGACCTGGGTGCCCGTAATGTCCGTCCCCACCGCCCACGTGCTCTTCGGGCCGACCGCGACGGTGCGCATCTTCGCGTCGGAGAGCTGCGCGGCCTTCCCGGCTGCGACGTTCCACGCGGCGAGATAGCTGAACGAGCGATCCGTCGCTTCCTGCACCTGCTGCTGGGCCTGAAGCCGCGGGTCCTTCCAGTGCCAGAGGATGAGCGACGGCACGTTCTCGTCGGTCTGCGGCGCGGCGGCGACCTGTCCGGTGTTGCCGGCACCCGGCGCGCTGCCGCCCGGAGCGGGCGGCGTGAACCCCGCGCCCGTCTGCCGCGGCCGCGGCGGCCGCAGCTCCCGCAGGCCGAAGAAGAGCGTTCCCTGCCGGTCGCCCCACTCGGGCGTGCGGTCCGAGCTCACGACCAGTCCGCCCGTGATGCCGGGCGACTTCGCCGTGATCTCGATGGCTTTCGACGCCGCGTTGCTCACGTTGGACCACGCGAGCACGGCGGCCTCCTCGTCGTTGCCGGCCGCTGACGTATCCGTCACGACGCGCACGACGGCGAGCGCGGTGCTGCTGTCACCCCAGACCAGGCGGCGATACATCGCCTTCCCGGAGGTCAGCGAGCGGACGATCCCCGTGGAGAGTTGCCGGAGCTGCACGCTGTTCCCCACCAGGTCGGAGACGCTCGTGGCGTACGCGAGCCAGTTCCCCGATTCGTCGAAGGCGAACTCCGCCACGTCGCCGATCGCCATCGTCGAGCTGTCGGCGAGGTTGACGAGTTGGAGGACCGTGCCCTCCGGCGCGGCGGGCGCGGCGCCTGCTGCCCCGCCAGCCCGTCCGCCCGCGCCGGCCGCGGCGGCGCCCGCCGCCCCACCCGGCGCCATGTGATGCAGCGCGATCACGTCCGACTTCTCGCCCGCGAACCGGTACGCGCGCACGCGCTCGAACTCGCGCTTGCTGCCGTTCCGCAGGTCCACGACCGCCAGCTTGGTCGCGGCCTGCGCGGCCGGCGTCTGTGCCGCCGCTGCACCGCCGCGTCCGCCGCGCCCCGCGGGCGGGGTCGGCGGGAACACCGTGAACGCGACCCATCGCCCGTTGCCGGAGAAGACGAGGCCCCCCGGCGCGCCGCCGCCGCCGCGGCCGCCGCTCGCGTTGCCGGTCGCGAACTTCCACTCCTGCCCGCCCGCCGCGGTGGGGCGCACGAAGACGTCGGCGTCACCCTCGTTCGGCCCGACGAGGTAGCCGAACCACTTCCCGTCGAACGAGAGTTGCGCGGCGCCGAGGGACTTCCAGCTCAACAGGTCCTGCAGCGTGAGCTGCCGTCCGGCCGAGGCCGGTGGCGTCCACGGCGAGACGGGTTGGGCGTTCGGGGCCGCGTACGGGAGCGTGGCGTGCGGATTGGTGGGCGCCGGTGTGGCTTGCGCCGGCGGCTGTTGCGCGGGCGGCTGCTGCGCCGGCGGCTGCTGCGCGGCGACGGACGAGATAAAGACCGTGAGCGCGGCCGCGGCCGTGCGGAAGTCGGAGAGGGTTCGCATGGATCGTCTCGTTGAAGGTGCGGGAGAGTGAGAGAATACCGCGCAATCGGCTGCCCGTCAAAGCGGTGACGGGACCATCGGGCCCGGGGGCGTCCGTGTGACCCCGCGCACGGCGCCGCCGTCACCCGATCGGACTATCTTGGGGTATGAACGGGGTCATGGCTTCCGTCGCTCGTCAACTTGCCGCGCGGCTCACTCCCGCCCTCACGCTGCTGGCGGCCGCGTGCGCGTCGGCGGCGCACATCGAGCGGCGAAACACGGCGAGCGCCCCGGAGGCGGCTGCCGCACAGGCCGCCGTCGCGACCGAGCGCGCGCTCGACGCCAACGTGACCGCGCGTCGAACGATCTCCGTGCTCCCGTTCAAGGTTGAGGCGCTCGACACCACCTACGCGCCGCTCGGATACGGCTTCGCCGAGCTGCTCCTCTCCGACCTCGCCGTGAGCCACCAGCTCGCAGTGGTGGAGCGCATGCGACTCGACGCGGCGCGCGAGGAGATCGCGATGAGCGTCGCCGGCCAGACCGATCCGGCCACGGCACTGCGCGTGGGGCGTCTGCTCGCCGCCCAGCGGCTGGTGGTTGGCTCCTTGACCGTGCCCGCGGACACGGCGCTGCAGTTCACCTCCGGCGTCGCGAACGTGGAGACCTCGGAACTCCAGACGCTGCTCGCCGGCCGCACGACGATGGGCAAGATCTTCGCCGCGGAACGCGAGCTGGTCTTCCGGCTCTTCACGGACCTCGGCGTCACGCTCTCGACCGCGGAGCT
>DATEDF010000004.1:0-11958 GCA_035286465.1 Gemmatimonadaceae bacterium
CCTCAACGCGTCACAGCCGTCCCCGACCGGCTTCGACCGAAACGAGGGAACGGCTTGGAGCGAAATCACTGAACGGCTTCGAGCGAAACGCCCGACCGGCTTCGACCGAAACGAGTGAACGGAATGGAGCGAAATACGCAATTCCCGTCGATGCCCTGTCCGCCGAGGAGCGGATTGAGCTGATGGGCCGCCTGTGGGAGAGTCTCGACCCCGCTGCTGCCGCGCCCATTTCAGCGGCCCTCGCCGCCGAGCTCGACCGCCGCGAGGCGGAGGCAGACGGCAATCCGGCCGCGGGCCATTCGTGGCCCGAGTTGCGGGACGAGCTCCGCGGCAAGCTTCGGTAGGTGCCGCGTCTCCTTGTCCGCGCGCGTGCGCGGGCCGAGATCCGCGATGTGTTCGATTGGTACTTGGCACGCTCGCCTGACGCGGCAAGGCGATTCACCGACGCGGTGGGCGCCGCTGTCACCGAGATCGCGGACGCCCCCGAACGCTTTCCCGTAGTCCACGGCAGGCTTCGGCGGCGCTGAGCCCTGACCGGGAGTAGCCGACGCGGTTCGGCCGAGCGTCGATGCTTGCGCGCGCCGTCATCTCGCACGAGCATCAGGTGGTGCGGCTCTGCCGCCGCGCAGTTCGATCGTGATCCGTCAGCCGGACGCGTCTTGCCCGCAAGCTCGAGAGATCACGCGTGTCGCCGTGCTCACGTGACGCGGCTGTTCAGGATCTCGCGACAGATTCCCAGGCATTCGCTGCACACGTTGGCGGGTCCGATCACCAGCGACCTTTTCCCGTCCGCCCGCTTCCGACAGAAGGAGCATCGTGCCCTGCTGCCCCGTTCCGCGGATCGGAGTTCGCCTCGGCCCGTCCTGGTGCCGCTGATGACGCTCCCGGCAGCCTGCGTGCAGGAGTCACAGATGAAAACCGTCGGCCCCGCGATGAGTTTGGGCACTTCGCTGGGCGGCCTGTCGCACCAGGTGCACACAGCGTCCGGCTTGACGTTGCGTCTCTTCCAGACCTGCCACCAGCTACCTCCCGCGGCGTTGACCATCTGTTGAACCCGCTGATGGCTCAGCGAAAGCGCCTCGGCGATCTCTCGAAGAGACGCACCCCCAAGGTGAAGCCGCCGGATGGCCGTGTGGTACTCGGCGCGCGCCAGAAGGGCCTGGCGCTCGGCTTCCACGAGCTGGGCGCCCGCGTCAGTGGCTCTCTGCAAGAGGTTGCGGTCGGTGACCATCGGGGTTCTCAAGCGTCTAGTAGTGATAGACAATATTGTCTACTTGCGCTAGACAGTCAAGGCTTGGCCGACGCGAGGTGGCGAATGACGTATTCCCGGCTTCACGTACCCCATTGTCTGGTCGCGGCGACTGCCGTCGGCCTCGCCGCCTGTCGCGCGGCTCCCTCCTCGACCCCGAGCCCCAGCCCGGCTCCCGCCGCTCCGGCGTGCCCGGCGCCCGCACTCCCCGGAATCGAGTGGGTGTTCGTTGAAGACTCCGCGGGCTTCACTCTCGCCTTGCCGCCCGGCTTTCAGGAGCGTCCGGCGGGCGGGCCATTCCGCCATTGGACCCTGGAGGCAGATTTCCAGCAGTCGCTGACCTTCGGCATCATCCAGGGCGGACTCGGACTGTCCGGGTACCGTCGGGCGTACCAGCCCACCCTGATGCTCGACTACTCCGAGTGCTCGGACACCGTCAGCGGATATCAGATCTCGATCCAGGCGTGGCGTACGCCCAATGGTGTGTTCCGTGACTATCGCCGCTTCGACCGGTATGACGTGTTCGCGCTCTGGGAGGTCCGCCCTGGCGTCCATGCGTACCTCCTGGGCGGGACGTACCGCCGGCCAACGCAGGACGTGATGTTGGCCGCCATCCGCTCGTGGCGGTCCTCACGTCGCTGAATCGGCCGCTTGATGTAACCAGGCGGCCGTTCGCGCGTCGTGCGGTGTGCTGGTGGCGTGGGCAGTGGGGGAGGGGTTACGGAATGGTCAATGTCAGGCTCTCCGAGCTGACGGTGTTAGATTCGAACAGCACTCTCCAAGAGCTTCACATGGAATGGCGCGAACACATCTGGATCGATGCCGGCCGTATGCACGGAGTCCCGTGCATGCGCGGGACACGCGTGCCGGTCTACGTGATCCTGGACAACCTCGCGGCGGGCGAGACAGCTCAGACGATCCTGGAGCAGTACCCCACGCTTCGGCCCGATCACATTCCAGCGGCGATTGCCTATGCTGCCGAGCTGGCGCGGGAGCGCGTCGTTCCGATTCCAGTGTAGCTCGTGCGTTTCAAACTCGACGAGAATCTCCCGCGCCTGGCCCGCGCGCGCCTCGTTCACGCGGGATGGGATGTTCAAGACGTGCACGAGGAGCACTTGGCGGGCACCGACGATGCGTCTCTGCAGGCGGCGTGCGAGCGCGAACGACGCATCCTCGTTACGCTGGACACCGACTTCGCGGACACGCGCCGATACGATCCGGCCCGCTCTCCGGGCGTGATCGTGCTTCGCCCCACCGACCAATCCGTCAAGGCCTGCATGAAATGTCTGGAGGGAGCAATCCGCGCGCTTGCCACAGAACCGATCACGTCCAGCCTGTGGATCGTAGAGCCAGAGCGCCTGCGGATACGAAATCATCCGACCGGTGCCTGACCCGCGTACATGAACCGCAAGGAGCGCCGCCGCCGACGTGGGCGTGGAAGCCGAGTTCCCGGGCGGCGCAGTCAACGGTCTCGCGTGGGGTGTGAGGAGTGAGGAATGGGGAATGAGGAATGAGGGCTGAGGGCTCGGAGCGCCCATGAGCGCGAGAGGGTCTCCTCGCCGATCGCCCGTGGCGCGCCTCGTGATCGCGCTCATCGCGCTGGCCGTGATCGCCTTCGCGGTCGAAGGCGGTGAGTGGGGAACGCTCGACCTCTTCCGGCAGAAGCGCCGGATGACGCGGCTCGCGCACGACGTGGACTCGCTCAGGCACGACGTGGACTCGCTCCGGCGCTACCTGAAGGCGGTCCGGACCGATCCGGTGTTGCAGGAGAAGATCGCGCGCGAGGAGTTCGGAATGGTGCGCGGGACGAAGGAGATCCTGTACCGGTTTGCGGAGCCGGATCCGCGCGATTCGACGGAAAAGAAGCGGAAGCCGTGAGCCGGAAGGCGGAAGGCGCGGCGTCCGGCGTCGGGCTCGAAGCCAATCTTGACTGCGCACTCGTGCACCGTATCTTTCATCCAACGACGCGGGGTGGAGCAGCCTGGTAGCTCGTCGGGCTCATAACCCGAAGGTCGCGGGTTCAAATCCCGCCCCCGCCATGCCCGAGGCTCGACGGCCGGTTCCGCAAGGGGCCGGCCGTTTTCGTTCGCGCCACGGTGCCGTTATGTTCCAGCGCGATGGCAGGGTAGCTCAGCTGGTTAGAGCACGTCACTCATAATGACGGGGTCGCGGGTTCGAGTCCCGCCCCTGCTACTGGCGTGAAGGAGTTGTGGTCTCGATGGGGGCGGGAACTCGCCGTGCCGGTCGAGTCCTGCCCCTGCTTGTCGCAGGCGCCCGGCTTTCGATGTCGGGCGCGTCGCTCTGTCACGAAGATGTAGCGGACCCGGACTGAGCCATGCAGACGTACGGTCAGATCGTGGTCGACGATGGCCTTCGTGCCGACTGGGGTATGATCGGGACGGCTCTCGAGGCGCTGCAGCCCGTTCGGCTCGACATCGCCCGCGAACTCGACAACCCCGACGTTCGTGGCTCACTCCACGACGCTGCCGTCGTCCTCGTCGGCGCGCGATCATGTGAGGGGGCGCCGTCGGAAATACTGATCGAACGGTTGCGGCAGGAGCTTCCACATGTCGGTGCGTACGTCTGCCTGAGGCTCGTGCCGGCTATGGCAGCTCGAGCCCGAATGTACGCCGACGCCGGAGCCGATGGGCTGATACTGCTGGAAGGCACGGCAGACTTGCACTTCCTCGCGTATTTGATGCGAGCCCGCGTCGCAGCCCCTCCACCCGAACGTGAGATCCGGCGGGTCGTTGAAGCCGTGGGACCCTGCCGAGCTCTTTCGCTTGCCGAGTACTGCCTTCGCACCGCGTTTCGCCGCGTTCGCGGCCACGACGTCGCCACGTGGTTCGGAATCGATCGCAAGACTGTGCGCAGCCTCCTGCATGCGAGTGCCTTCCCGACATCCAGCGTATTGACTCGCTGCGGCAGGCACTTTCATGCGAATGAGCTTGAACGTCGCGGAATCCGATCTCGGGAAGCAGTAGCCAGGCGTTTGGGGTTCACCGATGCTTCCGCGTTGCGCACGTCGCGCACGCGGCTGCGTACGACACTCGGGAACACGTCCAACCGAGGCATTCGGGTGGTGTCTCTGCTCAAGTCGCTCATAGTTTAAGGCGAGTAGCGACGACGAGCGCGCTCCGCTAACAGCGCGCTCTTTGGACTTGGCGATCGCGCGGCCGATCGTCGACGAGGGCGTGATCGCGCGCAGATTCCCCAAAGCGTCTCGCTGCGCCCCAAAGTGTGCTGGCGCTGGTGCCAGTGCGATTGTATCCTCGCCCTGACTCACGATCGCGAGTGTGCCAGGTGAAGCCCTTCGCCTCTGGAGGACATCGAACGCTGCTGTACCTGCCGCTGATCGGCGTCGCGGCGTTGGCTCAAGGTCCGTCATTGCCCGGATTCGGCCTGCAAGGCCCGCCTGTCGTGTCTGTTCCGGACGAACCGTCGTGCGCGCGGTGTACCGTGACTGCGCGCACGATTGCCGAGTTGGGCGATCGAGATGGGCCCGGCAGCATTGACTACCTGCCGTTTGCGCTCAGGGTTGACTCTCGTGGGAGATTCTGGGTGATGAACCACGATGAGCTCCCCAAGGTGTTCGACTCCACCGGACGTTTCGTCCAGACGATTGGCTCCGTAGGGAGCGGCCCGGGTGAGTTTCGCATGCCGAGCGACGCGGTTGCAATCGGCGACTCCATGCTGGTCGTTGACGGGTCCTTGGCACGCGTAACCGTCGTTGGGCCCGCTCTGAAGCCGATCCGGTCAATCGGCGTCCGCTGGGGATTCGGGAGTCCCCTTGTGCTTGCGTGGCCCCGAGAGGTTGTCGTCACCGCTTCGGTCCCCATCCCGGAGCGCGCCGGACTTCGCCTTCACCGCGTGTCGTTCGGGGCCGATCCCGCCACAATCGTCAGTTCCTTCGGCCCGGATGACGGTGAGATGCGCCCAGGCAGAGACTTGAGTCAGCGGGTCAGCGTGAGCACGACGGGCAGGACCTTCTGGACCGCCGACATAACCCGGTACCGCCTTCACGAGTGGAGCTACGACGGGAGGCAACTCCGTTCGTTGCTGCGTACGCAGAACTGGTTTCCTCCCGACGTGCGCTCGTCAATGGGGAATCGAACTACGTCGCCGTCTCCCTCGGTCGCTGCCTTGGTCCAGGACTCAACCGGTCTCATCTGGGTTTTCGTCCGCGTCGCGAAGGCGACGTGGCGTGAAGCGTGGCCACCTGCCGTGCCGGGAAAGCGTGAGTATCGTATCCGCGAGATCGCGTGGGAGAAGCTCACTACGACGCTGGTCGAGGTGATCGACCCACACGCTGGTCGCGTTCTGGCTCGGCAGCCGCTCGATACGTATCTGGTCAATGCGCTCTCGTCGCGCCGAGCAGTCTTCTACGCAGTGGACCAACACGGATACCCTCGACTTTCGGTGCTTTCGTTCGAGCTAGTCGGGCGATGAACCGGCGTCGGCCGCGCTCACCGATGTTGTCTCAACGTGCAACAGGGGGTGACGAATGCAAGTTCCTTCCCGCATGGTTGCGGCGTTCGTGTTGATGCTGAACCTTCCCTTGGTTGGAGGCGCGCCCCGCGGCGACGCGTGCGGCTGGTACGAGTGCGATCCTTGTGGGTGCGGTGGAAATCACAAGGCTCCGCAGACGGGTCTGATGGTTGACATTCCGCACAACGATTGTCAGCTGTGCGAGACGGGGAATGATCCCTTTGACTGCCACTACCTCTGCCAGCTATCCGACGACGACAATGAACAACTCCCGCAGCTTTACCAGCTTTTGATCGCGGCGGCTCAGCGCGGTGACATCCCCGCCGTCTTGCGCATTGCGCCCGCAGCCAAGGGCTTCGTGTCGCTCAATGAAGAGCGCGGAAGCATTCAGATCAAGACATGCGACCGGGAGTACGTCATCGCGAACCTCCCACTTCGGACCCCGGAGCACGTCGCACTTGGGAATCGCTTTCGGGATTCGCAGCAACTCAGCTCGACTGGAGGCCGATAGGCGAAGCGACGAGCGGGTTGCGAGTCTCAATCCCGCCCCCGTCGGGTAGAGCACGGCCGGCGCACCAGCGCCGGCCGTTTTCTTTGCACTCCCAAGCGCATATCTTCAGGCGTTCACGGCAGGGAACTCAGTTTGTTCGAGCACTACTTTCATAATGACGGGGTCGCGGGTTCGAGTCCCGCCCCTGCTACTGGCGTCAACGCTGCGAGGGGAGCCCGATGAGCCTCACCCGCAGGGACTTCGTCAAGGCCTCGACACTCGGCGGCGTCGCCGCCTCCGTGCTCGGCTTCGACCTCGCGCCCGCTTGGGCGCAGGTGCGCGCGCTCAAGATCGCGCGCACCACCGAGACGCGCTCCACCTGCCCGTACTGCTCGGTGAGCTGCGGCGTCATCATCCACACCACGGGCGACCGCTCGCGCAACGTCAAGCCCACCGTCGTCCACGTGGAGGGCGATCCCGATCATCCGATCAACCAGGGCACGCTCTGCCCCAAGGGGATCACGCTCAAGCAGAACATCGTGAACGACCGGCGCCTCACGAAGGTGCGCTATCGCGCGCCCGGGAGCCGCGCGTGGGAGGAGAAGCCGTGGGACTGGGCGATTGACCGCATCGCGCGGCTGGTGAAGGACACACGCGACGCCCACTTCATCGAGAAGGACGGACGCGGGCGCACGCTGAACGCGCTCACCGCACTCGGCGTGATCGGCGGCTGCACCGACACGAACGAGATCAACTACCTCCTCGTCAAGGCCTTCCGCGCCGGCCTCGGCGTCATCCCCATCGAGCAGCAATCGAGGATATGACACGGCCCCACGGTGGCCAGTTTGGCCGCCACGTTCGGCCGGGGGGCGATGACGAACGGATGGACCGACATCCGGAACGCCGACGTCATCCTCGCGATGGGCGGCAATCCGGCGGAGAATCACCCGGTCGGGTTCCGCTTCGTGATGGAGGCGAAGCGCAACCGGGACGCGAAGCTCGTCTGCGTTGATCCCCGGTTCAACCGCACCGCGGCGGTCGCCGATCAGTTCGTCCAGCTCCGCGCGGGCACCGACATCGCGTTTCTCTGCGGCCTGATCCATCACGCGCTCGAGGAGGAGCGCTACCACGCGGAGTACGTGCGACTCTTCACCAACGCGACCTTCCTCGTGAAGGAGGGCTACGCGTTCGACGAGACGCGCGGCGTGTTCTCCGGTTGGGACGAAGCGAAGAAGGCCTACACCGACACCTCGAGCTGGGCGTACGAGCTCGACGGGAACGGGTTCGCGAAGGCGGACCCGATGATGCGGCACCCGCGCTCGGTGTTCCAGGTGATGAAGAAGTTCTACGCGCGCTACACGCCGAAGGCGGTCGCGAACATCTGCGGCTGCAATGAGCAGGACTTCCTCAAGGCCGCCGACCTCATCACCTCGACCTACACGCCCGAGCGCGCCGGGACGATGATGTACGCGCTCGGATGGACGCATCACAGCCACTCGGTGCAGCTGATCCACGCGGCCGCGATGCTGCAGCTCCTGCTCGGGAACATCGGCCGGCCGGGCGGCGGGCTCAACGCGCTCCGCGGCCACGCCAACATCCAGGGCGGCACCGACTGCGGGATGGCCTACCACAACCTCCCCGGCTACATCCCGATCCCCAAGGCGGATCATCAGTCGCTCGACGCGTTCGTGAAGGCCGTGACTCCGAAACCGCTCCGGGCGAACGAAACGAACTTCTGGAAGAACACCGATCGCTTCGCCGTGAGCCAGCTCAAGGCGTACTACGGGGCGGCGGCGACGCGGCAGAACGAGTTCGGCTACAGCTTCCATCCTCGGCTGCCGCAAAGCGCGGCGGGCGCGAACGAGAACTGGAGCTGGGCCTACATCTTCGACGCGATGTATCGCGGCCGGGTGGAGGGCTTGTTCAGTTTCGGGATGAATCCGGTGAGCAACGGCCCGCACTCGCGGAAGGCGATCAGCGCGCTCACGAAACTCAAGTGGATGGTGGTCGCCGAGAACTTCGAGCAGGAGACCGCCGCCTTCTGGCGCGACGACATCCTGGCGCTCGTGGACAAGAAGCCGGAGGACGTGCAGACCGAGGTGTTCCTGCTCCCGGCGGCGAACTTCGCCGAGAAGGACGGCTCGTTCGTGAACTCGGCGCGGTGGATCCAGTGGAAGTGGAAAGCCGTGGATCCGCCCGGCGAGGCGAAGCCCGACCAGGAGATCATCGCGCGCATCTTCCTCAAGGTGCGCGAGCTGTACGCAAAGGAGGGCGGCAAGTTCCCGGAGCCGATCCGCGCGCTCAACTGGTGGTACTCGAATGCGACCGTGCCGTCGCTCGATGAGGTCGCGAAGGAGATCAACGGCTGGGCGCTCGCGGACCTCCGCGACGAGAAGACGGGCGCCGTGGCGCTCAAGGCCGGCCAGCAGCTCGCGCGCTTCGCCGACGCGCGCGCCGACGGCACGACGCTCTCGGGCAACTGGCTCTACATCGGGATGTACACCGACGCGGGGAACCTCGCCCAGCGGCGATCGTTCGGCGACGCGAGTGGACTCGGCCGCTACCCCGACTGGGCGTTCGCCTGGCCGGCCAACCGGCGCATCCTCTACAACCGATGCTCGGCGGACGCCGAGGGCCGCCCGTGGGACCCGACGCGGATCGGCGTCGCGTGGAATGGCGCGCGCTGGGTCGGCGACACGCCCGACATCACCGCCGACAGCCCGCCCGGCGCCGGCCTCGGCGCGTTCATGATGCTCCCCGAGGGCGTCGCGCGGCTCTTCGTGCCGGGGCAGTTCGCCGACGGCCCGTGGTCGGAGCACTACGAGCCCGCGGAATCACCGGTGGCCAATCCGCTGCACCCGTCGCACAGCGCCAACCCGGCGCTCAAGCTGTTCACGACGGAGTTTGACGTCCTCGGCACGCCCGACGAGTATCCCATCGTCTGCACGACGTACCGGCTCACGGAGCACTTCCACTACTGGACGAAGAACAACGCGTACAGCGTCCAGCTCCAGCCCGAATTCTTCGTCGAGATTCCCGAGGAGCTGGCTCGCGAGAAGGGCATCGCCAAGGGTGATCGCGTACGTGTGACATCGGCGCGTGGCTCCATCGAAGGGAAGGCGATGGTGACGCGCCGCATCAGGCCGATGATGGTGGGCGGGAAGACCACGTATCAGATCGGGTTCCCGATTCACTGGGGCTTTCTCGGCCGCGGGCAGCAGAAGGGCTCGCTCGCGAACCTGCTGACGCCGACGATCGTGGACCCGAACTCCTTCGCGCCGGAGTACAAGGGATTCCTCGTGAAGCTGGAAAAGGTCTAGCGCGCGATGGCCACCGCGCAGACCGTCTCGCCGCAGCCGCTCGAGATCGTCCGGATCTCGGCGACCACCGCGCCCGCGCCCGGAATCCGTACGTCGCCCATCGTCGCGAAGCTCATTGACACCTCCACCTGCATCGGCTGCAAGGCGTGCGAGGTGGCGTGCCAGGAGTGGAACGATCTGCCGCCGGAGACGACGGTGCAGATCGGCACGTATCAAACACTCCCCGATCTGACGGCGAGCTTCTGGAACCTCATTCGTTTCGTCGAGCACGAGGAGGAAGGCGCCTTCCACTGGCTGATGCGCAAGGACCAGTGCATGCACTGCGCCGAGCCGGGGTGCCTCGAGGCGTGTCCCGCGCCGGGCGCCATCGTGCAGTACGCCAACGGCATCGTGGACTTCAACCAGGACCAGTGCATCGGCTGCGGCCTCTGCCTGAGCGGGTGCCCGTTCAACGTGCCCAAGTTCGCGCCGAAAACGCGCCGCGTGTACAAGTGCACGCTCTGCGTGGATCGCACCTCGGTCGGCCTGCAGCCGGCGTGCATCAAGGCGTGCCCGACGAGCTGCCTCCAGTTCGGGACGAAGGACGACATGCTGGAAATCGCGAATCACCGCGTGGCGCAGCTCAAGACGAACGGGTTCGAGCACGCGGCGGTGTACGATCCGCCCGGGGTGGGCGGCACGTCGGTGGTGACGGTGCTCGCGCTCGGCGACCGGCCGGAGCTGTACGGCCTGCCGCGGAATCCCACGGTGCCGTTCGGCGTCACGCTCTGGAAAGGCGCGCTCCGGTGGGCGGGCAATCTCGCGATGCTCGGCGGGATTCTCATCGCGGCGATCCACTACGTGCGGTTCGGGCGGAAGCCGGATGGGCGGCCGGAGCCCGAGTCGGGAGGGCCGACGTGAGCGGCGTCCGGCCGGAGCATGTCGGGAGGGGCGACGTGAGCGCCGGCCGGTCGCCAACCGAGCGTCGCCTCGTGCGCTACCTGTTCGGCGAACGCGTCGCGCACCTGTTCGCGGCGGCGTCGTACCTCTATCTGCTGCTCACGGGGCTTGCCTTCTGGACACCGGCGCTCTTCTGGCTCGCGATCGTGCTCGGCGGCGGCTTTCTCTCCCGTGTGTTGCACGTCTGGGTCGGGTTCGCGTTCGCCGTCGTCGTCGGGTGGATGTACGCGACGTGGCGGCGCGAGATGAAGACGACGGCGGCAGACCGCGCGTGGCGCGGCGCGATCAGGCAGTACATCAGGAACGAGGACGAGCGCGTTCCTCCCTCGGGCAAGTTCAACTTCGGCCAGAAGCAGTTCTTCTGGATGATGGTCTGGGGCGGGCTCGCGCTGCTCGTCTCGGGGGTCGTGCTCTGGCTGCCGCACTGGGTGCCCCCCGCGCTGGCCTTCGTGCGTCCGGCGGCGGTGCTCGTGCACGCCGTCGCGACGCTCGCGACGATCGCCGGCTTCATCATCCACGTCTACATGGGAGTCGCGGTCGAGCCGGGCAGTCTCCGCGCGATCATCGGCGGCGAGGTCACCGAGGCGTGGGCCCGTCAACATCACGCGCTCTGGGCCGACGAAGTCGGCGCCTCAGCGTCGGCGGACGGATCGCGTCGGGAGATGAAGCCGGGCGTAGCGGGCGATGGCGCGTCCCGCCACTGACGGCGGGAGGTTCGACGCGCGGATCGCGCGCGCGCGGCGGCTGGCCGGCGAGCATCCGGCATCGTCTCAGATTCTGACTTTCTACGCCGCGCTGGCCGGAATGCAGAAGTCGCTCATCGGCGACGCCCGTCCGGCGTCCGACGTCCGGCCGTCCGTGGCAAGTCCACCACCGCTCGGCGACGCGGTCGGTCGGATCGTCTCCGCCATTCCGGAGTTTCTCTCCTTCCTCGCGCGCACGGCGCCGGCTCAGCTCGCCGAGGCCGCCCGCGCAATGCGCGCTGTCGAGCCGCAGGAGTGGCGCGCGCTCCTCGATCGCTACTGGGACGCCGACGCCCACGACGTCCCCGACGCCGACGACGCGACGCTCTTCGTCGTCGAGGCGCTGCTGCAGCCGTTCGCTGAGTCGCTGGCGATCGCGTCCGGCGCCACGGAACCAGGCCGCGGCGCGCCGGCTGCCACACCGCCGCGCATCGCGCGCTGCCCCGTCTGCGCGGGGAAGCCCCTCGTCGGCGTGCTGCGCGAATCCGGGCAGAGCGCGCGGCGTTCGCTCGTGTGCGGGCTCTGCCTTGCCGAGTGGCCCTGGCCACGCGTCGTCTGTCCCGCATGCGGCGAGGATACGTTCGACGCGCTGCCCGTTTATCGTTCGGACGCATTCCCGGCGGCGCGGGTGGACGCGTGCGAGCGCTGCCGGACGTATCACAAGACGATTGACCTGTCCCGGGACGCGCTCGCCATCCCGATCGTGGACGAGCTGGCGTGCGTGCCGCT
>DATEDF010000005.1:0-52568 GCA_035286465.1 Gemmatimonadaceae bacterium
GCGGTCGAGCCGGATCCCGAACGTATACGGCGGCCCGAGCTCCACGGAGTCGGCGCCGATCGCGCGCACTTCGATCCTCGCTGCCGTGTTCTGCTGCGCGCCGAACCCGATGACGTTGAATCCGCCGGAGCCATCTCGCCGCGCCTGCTGAACGCCCAGCTCGTAGAACTGCCACGAACTCCCGGCGGCGCCGATCGCGGGAATCGTCCCCTTCGGCACCGCGGTGCGCCGTGACGTCGGCTGTCCGCTGGGGGGCGTCTGCTCGCGCGTCACGCTGTCGGCGCTGAAGGTCAGGCGCTGCCCGGTTGGCGCGTTGGGCATGGGAGAGCCGTCGGCGCGGAGCGTGGCCTGCTCGTACGACGCCACGGTGCCGTCCCTGTTGAGCGTGATCGCGTACCTGAGCACGCTCGTGGCGGGCGCGTGCCGCAGGAGCGTGCCCTCGATCCGCTCGCCGCTTCTCGCGATGCGCTCGATGGCGACGGTGTCGGCGCCGAGCAGCACGAGGAAGGCGCGCGTCTGGGCGGCAAGGCCCGAGGGCGCGGCGAGGAGCGCCAACACGCTGGCGCGACGCGCGAACGATCGGAGGCCGATGGTGGTCATCGAAGCGCCCGCTCTGGAAAGAGCCGAGAGGAGGTGGTCAAGGTTTGAGGCGCCAGTCCGTCGAGAGCTCGAAGTCGCTCCACGAGAAACGCAGCACGCCTTTCGCCGGGGGCTGGTTGTCGGGCTGCAGGACGATGGACAGGCTCTCCACGGACTCGTTCAGCGTGCGCGAGCGCAGCGGGATGCGCGCGAGGTCGTGTGCCTTGTCGTACTCGGTGCCCCACTGTCCCGTGTTCCTGTTGACGATGAGCAGCCAGCCGCCGCGCGTGGGCAAGGAGTAGAGCGAGTACGCGCCCTTCGGCACTTCGACGCCGCCGACGAGGAGATCCACCTCGGTCGTCAGCGTCGTGGAGCTGTTGGCGCCCGTGCGCCACACACTGTCGTAGGGCACAAGGGTGCCGAGGATCTGCCGTCCGCGGATGTGCGGCTGGCCGTAATCAATCCTGATCTTGAGCGGCGCCGGTGCGGGCTGGCCCTGCACGCGCGGCGGAGACAACGACACTTCGGTCGTCGCGCGCCCGCTCGGCGCGACCGCGAGGCTCGGGGGTGTCTGCGCGGCAAGCGGGGCCGCGGAGAGGGCAAGCGCAAGGGCGACACGCATGCGGATGGTCCTGGAGGCGAGAGGTGGGCGCGGAGGGAGCCGGCGTGACCCGTGCATTCAAGCTGGCGAGCGTGGAGACCGTCGTAAAGCCGCGACCGCCGGCGTCACATCCCGGGCCGCCCGTCCAGCTCCCGGATCGTCTTCGTCGAGGCGGGACGTTCCTTCTGGAGCCGCCCGGCGACCTGTTCCGCGCGCGCCAGGGCGCGCAGCACGTTCTCGCCCGCGAGCTTCCTGAGGTCGGCGTCGCTCCACCCGCGCCGGATCAGTTCGGCGAAGAGCGCCGGATACGTGGACTGGTCTTCGAGGCCCACGGGGAGGTCGTCGTCCACACCGTCGAAGTCGCTGCCGATGCCGACGTGTTCGGCGCCCGAGACGCGCCGGACGTGCTCGATGTGGTCGGCGACGTCCTTCAGCGTGGCTCTGGGCGCCGGGTGCGCGGCGTCCCACGACCGCATCTCGCGCGCGACGGCGGCCGTGTCCGCGCCGAGCCGTTGCCGCGCGGCGCGCTGCGCCTCGGCCCGGGCCAGCCCGCGTGCGCGCACCGCCGGCGACGTGAAGCTCGGCACGAACGTCACCATCACGACGCCGCCGTTCCTCGGCAGCCGCCGCAGGATCGAGTCGGGCACGTTGCGCGCGTGGTCCACGAGCGCGCGTGCCGCCGAGTGGGAGAAGATGACCGGGGCTTCCGTGACGTCCAGCGCGTGGCTCATCACCGCGGGCGACACGTGCGAGAGATCCACGAGCATCCCGAGCCGGTTCATTTCGCGCACGACCTCACGCCCGAAGTTCGTGAGTCCGCCGTGCCTCGCGCTGTCGAGCGCCGCGTCGGCCCAGTCGAGCGTGACGTTGTGCGTGAGCGTCAGGTAGCGCGCGCCCAGGGCGTGGAACGCGCGCAGCGCGCCGAGCGAGTTCTCGATCGCGTGGCCGCCTTCCATCCCGAGGAGCGAGCCGACCTTCCCCGCCCTGAAGGCGGCGCGCACGTCGGCCGCCGTCCGCGCGGCAACGAGCGCCTCCGGGTACTTCGCGATCGCGCGCGCGGCGATGTCCATCTGCTCGAGCTGCACCCGTGCGTAGCCGGAGTCCCGGAATTCGCCCGGGATGTACACCGACCAGAACTGGCCCGCGACGTGCCCCGCGCGCATCCGCGCGAGGTCAGTCTGGTGCGGCGTGCGCTTGCGGAGGTCGTAGGCCTCGACGTCGCGCGGCGCCGCCGCGTTCTCGCGGATCGTCCAGGGAAGGTCGTTGTGGCCGTCCACGAGCGGTGTCGTGGCGAGCAGGCGGTTCGCGTGGGCGAGCGCGTCCTCGGCGGGCCGCTTGGTCGGCGTCTGTGCCGCGAGGGAGGGCGCGAGCGCCGCGGCGAGTGATGCCGCGAGCGCCAGCGGCAACGAGAGATGGCGGATCGGGCTCATGCTGCATTATAGTCGTGCGGTTCCCGCGTCGCCCCGACCTCGACCCTCCACACACCGCTCCCCATGCGTTTCTTCCGCACGCTCCCCGCGCTGGCACTCGCCGGCGTTCTCTCCGTCAGCGCGTCGGCGCAACAGACGGTCGCCCGAATCAACGTGACGCCGGCCGCGCCGCGGATGACGGCCGGCGACACGCTCCGGCTCAAGGCCGAGGCGCTCGACGCCGCCGGCCGCCCGGTCGCCGGCGTGACGATCCGGTTCCAGCAGGCCGGCGCGCAGTTCGAGGGAACGGTGGATGAGAACGGCCTCGTGTCGGCCGGCGCCGTGAGCACCATCCCCGTCGCGGTCACCGCGATCGTGCAGGGGGAGCGTCCGGTGATCAAACGTGTGGAGGTCACCGTGCTGCCGGGGCCCGCGGCGACGATCGTGCTCGAGGTTCGCCCCGCGAAACTGCTCGCCGGTCAGACGCTCCAGATGAGGGCCCTCGTCTTCTCGCGCGCGGGCGACCTCCGCGGCGACGCGGTCTCCTGGTCCAGCTCGGCGAGTGCCGTCGTGCGCGCCGGCACGGACGGGACCCTCACCGCCGTCGCCCCGGGACGAGCGGTGATCACCGCGTCCGCCGGCGCCGCGCGCGAAACGCTCACCCTCGACGTCGTCGCGGCGAACGTCGGCACGGTCTCGATCTCGCCGGCGGCGCCGCACGCACGGACCGGCGACGTGATCCGCTTCCGGCTCACGGTGAAGGACGCCTCCGGCGCCGAGGTCCATGGACTCACGCCCACCTGGGCGTTCGCGCCCGGGCAGGGCGCGATTGACGGCGACGGCGCGTTCGTGGGCTATGACGCCGGCACGTACACCGTCACCGCGCACGTCGGCCCGCGCGCGGTGCAGACGACCGTCACGCTGACGGCGCGCGACGTGCGCCGGCCCGCGAAGGTCGTGGGCTCCGTCATCCGCACGACGTTTCCGACCTCCGAGGTCTGGGTGCACCCGAACGGCAGGGTCGCCTACCTCGGGACCCACCTCGGCGGCGACCGCGTCTACGTGCTCGACGTCGCCGACCCCGCCAGGCCCGCCATCGTGGACTCCGTCATCGTGAACGCGCGCGTGATCAACGACGTGATGACCTCGGAGGACGGCCGAGTGCTGGTCATCACGCGCGAGGGCGCCGACAACCGCAAAAACGGGATCGTCGTGTGCACGCTCGACGACCCGCTGCACCCCAAGCCGGTCGGCGAATTCACCGAGGGCGTGACCGCCGGCGTGCACTCGGCGTACGTGTACACGCAGCCCGGGTTCGGCCGGCACGTCTACCTCACCAACGACGGCACCGGCGCGTTGCACGTCGTGGACATCAACGATCCCGCGCACCCGAAGCAGGTCGCGGTGTGGAAGACGCCCCGCACTGAGGCGGGACGGATGCTCCACGACATTGACGTGCGCGACGGGTTGCTCTACGCGAGCTACTGGAACGACGGGCTCGTGATTCTCGACATCGGCAAGGGGCTGAAGGGCGGCTCGCCGTCGAATCCGCAGTTGGTTTCGCAGTTCAAGTACGACCTGAACGCCCTCTACCGGCAGGTGGAGGCGGTGGACGGGCCCGGCTACATCCGCGGGACGCATACGGCGTGGCGGCACGACAAGTACGTGTTTCTCGCCGACGAAGTCTTCGCGCTCAGCGACGGAGAGCGGCTCTTCAACAAGCAGCCGGCGCGCGCGTACGGACGGCTGCAGGTGGTGGACGTGTCCGACGTGTTCCACCCGAAGTCGGTCGCGTTCTACGAGCCCGAGTACGGCGGCGTGCACAATGTGTGGGTTGCCGGCGACACGCTCTACATGGGCGCCTACAACGCGGGTTTCCGCGCGTTCGACATCTCCGGTGAGCTGCGCGGCGACCTCCGCGCGCAGCAGCGCGAGATCGCGCACGTGAACCCGACCGACCCCAAGGGGTTCATCCCGAACTCGACGTTCACGTGGGGCGTGGTCGTCAAGAACGGGCTCGCCTACGTGAACGACTTCAACACGGGGCTCTTCATCGTGCGCATCGAGCCGAGGGCGGTGGTGGTGCCTTGAACCGCGGACCGCGGACGGCGGACGGCAGACGGCGGCACGTGCGGCGAGTCGCGCCGGCCGCGTCGTACGCGCTCGCCGTGGCGTGCGCGTTCGCGGCAGCGCGACTCGCGGCACAGGCGACGGCCACGCCGCCATCGACCCACCAGCCGGCACCGCCGGAGCGCGACTACCTCGTCTTCGTGGCGAGCGAGTCCGTGGACCGCGTCGCGCTCATCCGCTTCGGGCCGAAGGGCGCCCGGGTCGAGCGCGAGCGCTACGTCGGCTGGGCACCGACCGAGCTGGCCGGCCCGCACGGGCTCGCCCTGTCGCCCGACCACAGGCACTACTTCGTCACCACCGCGCACGGCACGCCGTTCGGCCGGCTGCAGAAGTACGACGCTCTGACCGATGCCGCGCGCGGGTCCGTCCTCCTCGGCAGCTTCCCGGCGACGCTGCAAGTGTCGCCCGACGGCTTCTACGCCTACGTCGTGAACTTCAATCTCCACGGCGAGATGGTGGCGTCCGACGTTTCGGTCGTCGCGGCTGACGAGATGGTGGAGATCGCGCGGATCCCGACGTGCACGATGCCGCACGGCTCCCGGCTCTCCTCCGACGGCTTGAAGCACTACTCCGCGTGCATGATGGACGACATGCTGGTCGAGATTGACACGAAGGCGCTCCAGGTCTCGCGCCACTTCCGGCTGACGGCCGGCCGCGAGATGGGAATGGCCGGCGCGCCGCCGCGGCGGGGCGCCGGCCCGGCGGCCGCGCACGCGATGGGCGGCCGCGGGATGGAGCCGCCCGCGGCCGGCGACCTCTCGTGCCAGCCCACCTGGGCGCAGCCGGCGCCCAACGGCGAGCGCGTCTGGGTGGCGTGCAACAAGTCGAGCGAGATCGTCGAGCTGGACGCCCGCGCGTGGACGCTGCGGCGGCGAATCCCCGCGGGCCCCGGGGTGTACAACCTCGGGGTGACGCACGACGGCGCGCGCCTCATCGGCACGAACAAGCGCGACCAGTCGGTCTCGGTGTTCGATGCGGCGAGCGGCCGCGAACTCGCGCGCATCGCCACCACGCGCAAGGTCGTGCACGGCGTGGCGGTGTCGGACGACGACCGCTACGCGTTCGTCTCCATCGAGGGCACGGGCTCGCAGCCGGGGACCGTGGACGTGATTGATCTCGCCGTGCTCCGGAGGGTGGCGAGCGTGGACGTGGGCCCGCAGGCGGGCGGCATCGACTTCTGGAAGTCGGAGGCCGCGCGCCCCTGAAGGAGAGACCGATGGCAAGGACGACGAGGTATGCCGTGGCGCTCGCCACGGCGCTGCTCGCGGCGCTGCTCGCGGCGCCGCCGTTCGCCGCACTGATCGCGGCCCAGGACGCGCCGAACGTGCGCGGCCGCGTGACGACACCGGCGGGGATGCCCCTCCCGGGCGTCGAAGTGCGAATCGAGGGCCGCGAGCGGGGCACGCGCACCGACGAACTCGGCGCGTTCGCCTTCGCGAACGTGCCGAAGGGCGTGCAGGTGCTCCAGTTCCGGCGCATCGGCTTTCTGCCGTCGCAGCTCCCGGTGCACGTGCCGGAGAGTTCGGACACGGTCGCCGTGATGCTCGTGCCGACGACACCGGTACTCGACACCGTCCGGGTCGTCGCGCAGCTCCACGTGCTCGCCGGAGTCGTCCTCGACGACAAGTATCGCCCGATCGCGGGCGCGATCGTGGACCTGATCGGAAGCACGCACGCCGAGACGGCCACGGACAGCGGCGGGTCGTTCGTGTTCACCTCGGTGAAGGGCGGCAAGGTCGTCGTGCGCGCGCGAAAACCCGAGTACGAGATGGGAATGCACAGCGTGAACCTCGAGGACTGGCGCGGGCTCGTGCTGCTCCTCGAGCCGCTCGAGCGGAACCTCCGGCCCTCGAAGCGCGCGGAGTACTCGGGCTTCGGCAACGCGGTCGAGTTCACGTGGAAGGAGACACAGCAGCGCCTCGCCGTGACGCACGGCGCGCGGGCGGTGATCGTCACGCGCGAGGAGCTGGCGCCGCTCGGCGCGATGACGCTCGGCCAGGCGCTGCGCTACACGCGCTCGGGCGCGCTGCTCGCGGCCGACCTCCAGTACGCGGGCGCCAACTTCTGCGTCATCGAGGATGGGCGCGTCTTCGTCGGCCCGACCACGCTGGACCTGTACCGCGCCGGCGACGTCGCCTTCGTCGAGCTCTATCCGCCCGGCACCGAGTCGTCGGGCTCGCTGGTGCACTACACCCGCGGTGGGGGATGCCGCGTGCTCCGGCTCCCCGGGCGCACGCGGACGAGCGGGGTGTTCTACGCGGTGATCTGGATGCGATGACTGCACCATGCGGGATGCACTCCGCATCCCGCGTTCAGATCAGTAGCGGTACATCTCCGGCTTGTACGGCCCCCCGACCGGCACCCCGATGTACGCCGCCTGGTCCTCCGTGAGTGTCGTGAGCTTCACCCCGAGCTTGTCGAGGTGCAGCCGCGCCACCTTCTCGTCGAGGTGCTTCGGGAGCGTGTACACCTTCCGCTCGTAGCGCCCGGCGTTCCGGTGCAGCTCGATCTGCGCCATCACCTGATTCGTGAATGACGCGCTCATCACGAAGCTCGGGTGGCCCGTCGCGCACCCCAGGTTGAGCAAGCGCCCCTCGGCGAGCAGGAGCACGCTGTGCCCGTCGGGGAACACCCACTCGTCGTACTGCGGCTTGATGTTCACGCGCCGCACGCCGGGGGAGGTCTTGAGCCCGGCCACGTCAATCTCGTTGTCGAAGTGGCCGATGTTCCCGACGATCGCCTTGTCCTTCATCCGCGCCATGTGCCCGGCGGTGATGATCCGGCAGTTGCCCGTCGCGGTGACGAACAGGTCCGCGGTCTCGACGACGCGCTCGAGCGTGGTGACCTCATAGCCCTCCATCGCCGCCTGGAGCGCGCAGATCGGGTCAATCTCCGTGACGACCACGCGGGCGCCCTGCGCCGCGAGCGCCTGCGCGCACCCCTTCCCCACGTCGCCGTAGCCGCAGACGACCGCGACCTTGCCGGCGAGCATCACGTCGCTCGCGCGGAGGATCCCGTCCGTGAGCGAGTGCCGGCAGCCGTAGAGATTATCGAACTTCGACTTCGTGACCGAGTCGTTGACGTTGATGGCCGGGAAGAGGAGCGTGCCCGCCTTCATGCGCTCGTAGAGCCGGTGCACGCCGGTGGTCGTCTCCTCGGAGACGCCGCCGATGCCGGCCGCGATGCGCGTCCAGCGCTTCGGGTCCTTCTCGAATCCGGCGCGCAGCAGCTCGAGGATGACGCCGTACTCCTCGCTCTCGCTCACGGGGTTGTGGTCGGGCACGCGCCCCTCCTGCTCGAACTCCGCGCCCTTGTGCACGAGAAGCGTCGCGTCGCCACCGTCGTCGAGGAGCAGCGTCGGCCCCGACCCGCCGGGCCACGCGAGTGCCTGCTCCGTACACCACCAGTACTCGGGGAGCGTCTCCCCCTTCCACGCGAAGACCGGCGTGCCGCGCGGCTCGTCGCGCGTCCCGTCGCGGCCGACCGCGACGGCGGCGGCCGCGTGGTCCTGCGTCGAGAAGATGTTGCAGCTCGCCCAGCGCACGTCGGCGCCCAGCTCGACGAGCGTCTCGATCAGCACGGCGGTCTGCACCGTCATGTGGAGCGAACCCGCGATCCGGGCACCGGCCAGCGGCTGCTTCCCCCGGTATTCGGCGCGGAGCGCCATCAGCCCCGGCATTTCGTGTTCGGCGAGGCGGATTTCCCGGCGCCCGAAGTCGGCGAGCGTCAGGTCCTGCACCTTGAACGGCGCGCGACCGGCCCGGCGCGCGGCATCGAAGGGGTGTGGCGTGGGAGCGAGCGTGGCCATGGTGAGGTCTCAGTGGGTGCGAAGGACGGCGACGAAGAGGTTCGGCCCCTTGGCGTGCAGCGAAGGCGGGAGCGGGTGGGCCCGGCAGTCGCCAAATCCCGCCTCCTCTCCCCAGCGCCGGATCTGCTCCGGGGCGAAGCCCTGCCAGAGGTGCCCCATCGTCTCACGAAACTCGGCGCGGTCGTGCGGGAGCATGTCCACCACGAGCAGCACGCCGCGCGCGGCCAGCGCGTGCCGGACGCGCGCGAGCGCCTGCGCCGGCTCCGCGACGTAGTGCAGCACGAGCGAGAGGGCGGCCGCGTCGAGTTCGCCCGGCTCGACCGGGAGCTCCTCGAGCGTGCCCTGGCGGACGTCCACGTTCCGGCGGTGCGCGAGGCGTGCGCGTGCCGCGCGGAGCATCGCCGGGGACTCGTCCACGGCGACGACGCGCTCGACGAAGGGCGCCATCGCGTCGGTGAGCTGGCCCGTGCCGCACCCCAGGTCGCCGACGGTCCACCTGGGGTCGAGGAGGCCGAGGAGGGCGTAGAGTTCCGTGCGCTCGCCGAACAGCTCGGCGCGGAGCCGGTCCCATTGCGCGGCGCTCGACGCGAAGAAGCGCTCGGAGGTCCTGTGCCGGGCGGCGATGATGCCGCGGACCCGCTCGGCGTCGCGCTGAGCGGCCGCCATCGCGCCGACGTCGTCGCGCACGGCCTGCCAGAGGCGGCGCGCGCCGCCCGTGATCTCGCGGGCGGCCATCCGGTAGCGGTTGCTCGTGCCGTCCCCGCGCGAGGCGACCCACCCTGCGTCCGCGAGCGAGCGCAGGTGGCGGCTCACGGTGGACTGGGGCAGCTGAAGGGAGGCGCACAGCTCGCCCACGGTCAGCTCGTGGCGCTCCAGCGCCAGGAGGAGCCGCGCGCGAATCGGGTCAGCGAGGGCCGAGAGGCGGTCGAAGAGAGGAGACTTCTTCATTCGTATATCCGGATGAAAGGATATACGATTCGACGGGTGGGTCAAGGGGGACGTTCAGCGGCGCAATGGGAGGGAGTGGCGAGATGGGAGGGAGTGGCGAGTGCGAGATCGAGAAGGGAGATGCGAGAGGCAGCGGGGTGCGGCGAGTGTCCTCAGCGCTCACTTCTTGCTCTCGCCGCTCCCCGCTCGCTCTCGCACTCGCCACTCCCTACAGACACTTGAACACCGCCCCCGTCCTCCCCCGCTCGAGCGAGAACGCCCCGATGGCGATAGCCGAGTCTGTGCGTGTGACCGCGAGCGTCATGACGTCGCCGATGATCCGGCCCGCGTAGCGCGCGGGGTACGTCGGGAGCGTCTCGTCGTTGCGTATCGGGCCGCCGTGCTCGCGCACGAACGTCCCCGCCGCCTCGAACCGGCCTTCGCCGTCCACACGCACCGGCTCGGTCACGGCGCCGTGCGCGCAGTCGTACTCGGCCGTGCCGCCCGTCGGCGTCAGGATGAGCAGCAGATGGGGGCCGCCCCAGCTCCCGACGGGGTCCGGGGCCGTGGGCGTGCCGCACGCGAGGCCGGCGGCGAGCGCCGGGACGGACAGTAGCGGTCGGATGGCGCGCATGTGATGGGTCTCCTGGTGAGCCCCTCCAACCTGCAATACCCCGGCGCGCGGCGCGAGGTAACTTCTTCTCGCGCTCTTCTGGATCGGCGTGGCGGCCTGGGCCCTCGGCGCGCGCGGCGAAAACCTCCGCCACGTGCGCGGGTGAACAGCGCCGCGCGCGTCAGCCTTCCGCGGCGCCGACCGGCCGCGGGCGCCGCCAGAGCACGATGGCGAGGAGCATCGCGCCGATCGTCACGCCGACGTCGGCCACGTTGAACGTCCAGAAGCGCCACGCGCCGATGCCGAGGTCAATGAAGTCCACGACGCCGCGTGCGGAACGCAGGCGGTCGAGCAGGTTGCCGAGCGCGCCGGCGGCGATGAGGGCGAGCGCGGCCGCCTGCGCGACCGCGTGCTGCGCGGTGCGCCGGTAGAGCCGGAAGACCACCACGAGCATGGCCGTGGCGAGCACGGTGAAGGTGACGCGCGAGGCGTCGCCCAGCGAGAGGTTCATCGCCGCGCCCGTGTTGTACGTGAGCGTCAGGCGGACCCACTCGCCGGCGACGTCGTGCGGCACGTGCGGGGGGAGCCGCCCTTCGGCGAGGCGCTTGGTGACGACATCGGCGGCGAAGGTGGCCGTGAAGAGCGGCCAGAACGCGCGGGCGCGCGCGGAGCCGCCCGACGTCGCGGAGGATTCGAGAGCGGTGGCCACGCCGTAACCTACGGCGTCGTGCCCACACCGGGTTTCAGCGGCGACAGGGGCGCCGCCGGCACCGTGGACACGAGCGCGACAGGCGCGCCCGGCCGGTGTGGCGGGCGTTACGTCTCGCGCACGAACGCGGCGATCGCGCCCGAGAAGTCGATCACCAGGGTGTCGGCCGCGCCCTGGGCGATCCGCGACGAGGTCCGGTGTGGCGCCGTGGGGTTGTCGGTCTCGAGCAGGTCGCCGCGCACCGAGTAGACCAGCGTGATGACGTGTTCACGGCCGCCCACACGGATCGTGTAACGCAACTCACCGCCGGGCCGGAATTCCATCAGCACGCCCGGCGCGAAGTCGAGTGCCGGATCCGCGCGCATCAGGCGCCAGCGACCGAGCAGCCACGGCGGCACAGGTTCGAGGATGGCAGACCTCCGCGCGCGCAGTTTCCCCGCGCGCGGCCCCAGTGTCACCGCACGCATCGTCACGTGTACTCTTAACCATATGAACCGACCGGCCAGCGCGCCCGCGTCGTGCTCGAGACGACCGGGCGCGTGGTTCTGCGCCCTGACGGCGCTCATCGCCGGTCCGCGCGCCGCCTCCTCGCAGGATCACGCCTGTTCGGCCCGGCACCCGATGGTGGATGCCGTCGCCGTCCGGGGCAACAAGGTCATCGCGTCCGACGCGCTCCTCTCCATTGTCGTGACCGAGCGCACGGGCCTCTGGCGGCGGTGGTTCGGCTGGAACACGGGTGCGCTCACGTGCCTCGACTCGGCCACCCTGCGCGACGACCAGCAGCGGGTGGTGGAGCTGTACGAGGACCGCGGCTATCCGGGCACCACGGTGGCGTCCTCGGTCGCGCGGCACGGGGCGAACCGCGCCCGGGTGACGTTCGTGGTCACCGAAAGTGCGCCGGTCCTCGTGGATTCCGTGACGGTCGCGGGTCTCCCGGAAGATGCGGCGGATGCGCGTGCGCTCGAGCGCCTGCTGTCAGGCCGGGTGCTCGACGATTCCGTCGTGCGGGCGGTCGCCGATTCGGTCCAGTCGCTCGTCCTGAACGCGGGGTACGCCCGGGCCGCGCCGGTCACGGCCTCGATGCGCGCGGACGTGGCGCGGCACCGCGGCACGGTCTCGTTCGTCTTCGCCCCCGGGCGCCTCACGCACGTCGGGGACATCTCCGTCCGGTACGCGGATTCGACACGGACACCCGCCCTGCCTGAACGCGATGTGCGGTCGCTCCTCCGCGTGAGCCGCGGCGACCGGCTGAGCGCGCGGGCGTTGAGCGCGAGCCAGCGAGATCTCTTCGCGACGGAGCTCTATCGCGCGATCCGCGTGGAGCGCGCGGCGACCGATCCGGCGTCCGACACCGTGTCGCTCATCGTGCACCTCGCCGAGGGCGAGCGGCGCCGCGCCCGCGTGGGCGCCGGGTGGGGCACGCTCGACTGCTTCCGCGCCCAGACCCGGCTCGTCGAGCAGCGCTTCCTGGGCTCGGCGCACCGGCTCGAGCTGAACGGCCGTCTCGCGAAGATCGGCGTCGGCGCGCCGTTCTCGGGCCTCGCGTCCCTGTGCGCCGCGCGCGTCCGCGACGACCCGTTCAGCCGGCGTCTCAACTACTACCTGGGCGCGACGGTCAACTTCCGCGGCGTCGCGGGCGCGAGGCTGCGCCCGGTGCTCACGCTGTACAGCGAACGTCGCTCCGAGCTGGCCGCGTACGAGCAGTCCACCGACCTCGGCGCGGTCCTTTCCGTGGCGCGCGCGGTCGGTGCCCGCACGAACCTCACGCTGCAGTACCAGTACGTGGACGCCAGGACCGCGGCCGACGGCGCGGTGAGCTGCGAACGATTCGGGTTCTGCCGCGTGGAGGATGTCGCGAGCTTCCTGATCGCGAGCCCGCTCCACGCCGTCGGGGCGAGTCTCGCGCGGAACCCCCTCCTGCCGACCGACGACCCCGTCTCGGGCGGGCGCTGGCAGCTCGAGGTGCGACAGGGGTTCACGAGAATCGCGCGCACGCGGACGCTGAACTTCACGCGCGTCCTCGCCGAGGCGGCGGCGTACCGGCCGCTCGGGCCCCGGCTCGTGCTGGCCACGCGCGCGCAGCTCGGATTCGTGTTCGCGCCGAACGACCGGTCGTACCTGCTGCCGCCGCCGGAGCGCTTCTATTCCGGCGGACAGAGCACAGTGCGCGGCTACGACCAGAACTCCCTCGGCCCCGGCTCGTACATCGTAGACGCCTACCGGGTGGACACGTTGCCCGGCGGCACGCTCGTGGGCGTCGCGCAGAGCGCGGACGGCTACCGGCGACTCGCGCCGAGCGGGGGGAACGCGATGTGGCTCGCCAACGTGGAGCTGCGCACGCGACGTGGATGGCCCGCGGGACTCCTGCGGTGGGTCGTCTTCGTGGACGCGGGCCGCGTCTGGAACACGAATGACGTGTTCAGCGTGACGAACGCGGCGCCGCGGATCACGCCGGGCGCCGGCATCCGGCTCCTGACGCCACTCGGGCCGTTCCGCGTGGACGTCGGCTACAACGCGGACGCGCTCGAGCCCGGTCCGGCGTTCTTCGTGCAGCGCTCGAGCACGCCGACGGTGGCGAGCGGCCGCGCGGTCTGCGTGAGCCCGGGAACGACCGACCCGCTCACGCTCGCGCCGGGCGCGGGCGGCGCGGGATTCTGCCCGGCCACCTTTCTCCCCGCGCGGCGCCACGGGTTGCTCCCGCGTCTCGCGTTCCAGTTCAGCATCGGGCACGCGTTCTGATGGCGCTGTCGCGGCGCGCGCGCGTGGTCTGGTGGTCGTTCGGCGGCCTCGCCGCCCTGGCGGCGGTTCTGCTCGCCGTCCTCGTCGCGTTGCTCGAGACTGGCGCGGGACGCGAGCGGATCCGCCGCCTCGCGATGAGCCGCGCCGCGACCGCGCTCGGAGGGCGCGGAACGCTCTTCCTCGGGCGGCTCGAGGGCGGGCTCGCCGGGCGCCTCGCGGTGGACTCGGTGGCGCTGCTCGACGACCGGGGGCGCGTCGTCGCGGCGGCCGCGCGCATCGAGGCCGACGGCTCGCTCGCGGGCCTTCTGCGGGGGCGCGTGCGGCTCACCCGTCTCGTGGTCGTGCGGCCCTTTCTCTTTCTCGAACGCAAGGACTCCGTCTGGAACGTGAGCCGGCTCTTTCCGCCCGGGCCCCGCGGGGCGGCGGCGGGGCGCTCGCCGTTCGCCCTCGTAATTGACAGCACGGAGCTGCGCGAGGGGCGCGTCGCGCTCGTGACCCCCGACACGCTCCCGACGCTGCCGCTCGTGCACCGCACCCTCTCCGGGCTCGAGATCGCCCTTGGTCCGTCGCTGCTGGCCGGCGCGGGCCCGGAGGGCGGCGTGGCGCGCATTCGCCGGTTCGCCGTGCGGAGCAGTCTCCCGCGCGTCACCGTGCGCGAAACGTCGGGCACGGTGCGCTGGTGGCCTGATTCGCTCGCGCTCAACCTGCCGCTCGTGCGGCTCCCCGCCTCGCGCGGTTCCGTGCGCGGAACGGTCGCCTGGGCCGCGCGAGGCGCCGCGCGGCTCGACCTCCGGGCGCGCGCCGACCAGGTATCGCTGGAGGATGTCGCGTGGCTCTCGGCGCTCCTGCCCGGGCACGGCAGCGCATCGGGCGCCGTGGCGATTCGCGGCGAGGTGGGGAGCGCACGGGGCCTCACGTACGCGATCCGCGACCTCGACGTGCGCGCGACGCGCTCGCGCATCACGGGCGCGTTCGACGCCACGGTTGGTCGCGGCGTCGCGGTCACCGATCTCGCGCTGGCGGCGGACCCGCTCGACCTCGATCTCGTGCGGGAGCTCTTCGGCGACTCGGTGCCGAAGCGGGTGTGGCGTGGCGCGCTCCGCGGAACCGTGCGGGGGACGGGCGGCCCGCTCGACGCGATCCGGCTCGACGACGCGCGGCTCTCGTTCGAAGATCACCGGCTCGGTGGCGCGCGCTCGCGCCTGGCGCTGGCCGGCGTGGTGAACGCGCGCGCGCCACGGAGCGAGCTGCGGGATTTCCGCGTGCGCGTCGAGGAGCTGGACGTGCGCACCCTCGGCGCCGTCGTGAGGATGGCGGACTCGCTGCACGGCGTGCTCACCGGTTCGCTCGTGCTTGACGGTCCCGTGAGCGACGTGCGCTTTCATGATCTCACGCTCCGGCACGTGGACGGCGACCGCCCGCGCTCACGCGTCTCTGGCGAGGGGCGGCTCGCAAGCGACGTCACCGGCCGGTGGCTCGACGCCACGCTCGCGCTCGATTCGGTCGCCCCGGCGGCGCTCGCGCGGGGCCGCACCTCGCTCCCGCTCACCGGCGCGGTCCTCGGCACGCTCGAGCTGCACGCGACGGGCGACACGATGTCCATTGACGCGGCCCTCCGTGCCGGCCGGGGGGCAGCGCGCTTCCGGGGACTCGCGCTCCTCGACTCGACCCGCACCTGGCTGCGCGGCAGCGCGACCCTCGAGGCAGTGGATCCGCGCGCGCTGATCGCGCGCCGGGACATTCCCGCGCTGCGCCTCGACGGCACCGCCCGGCTGGAGGTGGAGGCGGACGCCCGGCGCACCACCGGGCACCTCGAAGTCGCGCTCGACTCGACCAGCGTGATCGGCGTGTCGCCGGTCCACCGGGGGCGCGTGCGGGCCGGCGTGGACTCCACAGGCGTCCACGTGGACACGGCGGACCTCCGGACCAGGGACTGGCGGCTCGCCGGGCACGGGCGGATCGCAAGAGCGGGCGAGACGCACGACACCCTGTGGTTCGCGGTCACCGTGGACGCGCTCGCGTCGCTCTCCGCGCTCCTGCTCGATTCCGCGGGCGCGGCCCGCGCCGACTCGGTGCACGGCGCCGCCGGTGCGGCCGGCGTCCTCGTGGGATCGCTCGACACGCTTGCGCTCGACGCCGATTTCAGCCTCGCGCAGGCCCGCTGGAACGACCTGAGCGTCCGCCTCGCGAGCGGCCACGCCACGCTTGCGCGCCTCCCCGCCGCGGCCACGGGGCGCGTGACCCTGGCGGCCGACTCGGTCGCGTTCGGCGGGCGCGCCGCGCGTCACGTCGAGGCGGGCGCCGATCTCCGCGGCGGTCGCTCGGGCCACGGCTGGGCTGAGATCTCCTCCGGCGATTCGCTCCGCGCCCGCGTCGTCGCCGGTGTCGAGCAGGCCGGCAACACGACCCGCATCGCGCTCGATTCGGTGGCCGTTCTGCTCGGAGGCGTCCGATGGGGGCTCGATCGTCCCGCGCGCGCCACGCTGCAGCCGCGCCTCCTCGTCGTGGACTCGACGGTGCTCCACAGCTCGCTCGGCGCGACGCTCGCCCTGCGCGCGACGCTGCCGGACTCGGGCGCGGTGGACGGCCGGCTCGGCCTCTCCGGCGTCACACCCGGGGAGTTCGCCGTCACGGGCTTCGCGCCGATGGAACTCTCGGCGCGCGCCGACGCCGACGTGCGGCTCAGCGGGACGCGCGACGCGCCGCGCCTCGCGTTCACGCTCGGCGTGGACTCCGTCTCCGTGCGCGAGCGCGCGGCGCCCTCGCTCCACTTCACGGGAGACTACGAGCAGCGGCGCGCGAGGGTGGACCTGCGTGGCGCGTTCCAGGGGCGCGAGATCCTCGCGGTTACGGGAAGCGTGCCGGTGGATCTCACGTTGCGCGCGGTCACGCCGCGCCTGACTGACGACACCCTCGCGCTTCGCGTCCGCGCGAATGAGGCGGCGCTCCCGGGCCTCGAGGCGCTCGTGCCGGGGATCGAAGGGCTCGCCGGCACGATCTCCGCCGACCTGTCCGTCGGCGGCACGTTGCGGCGGCCGGCCGGCCGCGGCACCGTGCGCGCCGAAGAGGTCGCGTTCGACCTGCCGCGCTGGGGCACCGCGGTGCGCCGCGCCGCCGCCGCGCTCCGGCTCTCGGGCGACACGGTCATCGTGGACGCGCTGCGGATGGATGACGGCGACCGCCACGATACGGTCTCGGTGCGCGGCGCCGTCTGGCAGCGCGACAGCACGTGGCTCGTCGCGCTCACGAGCGAGGCTCGCGACTTCAGGGTGATGGACGATCCACGTCTCGCCACGGCGGAGGCGACCTGGAGCCTCACCGCCAGCGGCGGACTGCGCGGACCTGAACTCGACGGCACCGTCTCCCTCGAGCGCGGCACGTTCGTCATCGGGGCCGAGCGGAACGTCCGTCCGCTCCGCGCCAGGCGCGGCGCCGACGCCGTGCGCGACCGCGCCTGGCGGCCCTTCACCCGCTCGCTCGTCGTGACGCTGGGCAACGACGTGCGGCTCCGGTCACGCGACGCGAACGTGCAGCTCTCCGGAACCATCGAAGCGGAGGGGCCGCTCCGGCGCCCGTACGTGAGCGGCGAGTTCTCGGCGGACCGGGGCACGTACCGCGTGGATCTTGGCGTGCTCAAGCGCACGTTTCGCGTGGACAGCGGCACGGTGTGGGTGGAAGGGACGGTCCGTGAGCCGGCGGCGCTCGACATCTGGAGCTCCTACGTCGTGCGGACCGCCGAGCGGGACGATGTGATCATCGGCGCGCGCGTGACGGGCACCACGGATGCGCCACGTCTTGAGCTCCGGAGCAGCGCAGACGGCTCGACGTTGGCGCAGAGCGAGATCATCAGCTATCTGATCTTCGGGTCACCGAGCTTCGGACTCGACGGGCAGGGCCAGTCCACGGTGCGCACGGCGACGGCGGCGCTGGTGCCGTCGCTGGGCGGCGTCCTCGAGGGGGTGCTCGGCACGCTCCTCCCGTTCTTCAGCAGCCTGCAGGTCACCACTGTCGCCGGCGCGGGGCCGCAGAGCCTCACGACGAACCCGCTCGACGGACTTCTCAGCAGCTACGCGCTTACCGCGGGCCGCCAGGTGGGCACGGATGCGTTTCTCAGTCTGTCGGCCGGCAGGTGCTCCGGGAGCCGGGTGTCGTCCACGCAGAGCCCGTCTGTGTGGTTCGGCGTCGCCGCCGAGTACCGGCCGAAGCGCACGTTGGGTGCGGCGATCTCCGTGGATCCGGGATCGGCGCCGTGCAACCGAGTGGGGCGATTCTCGGAGGTCTACCAGTTCGGGCTCGATCTCTTCCGGGAGTGGCGGCGCTGAGGCGGGCACCTGAGCGCGGATGCGCGGCCGGTGCGCACCATTGTCCCGCGGCCGGTGCGCACCATTGTCCCGCGCCCGGTGCGGCCCTACTTTGGGCCCATCGCGGCCGGGCGGGCCGTGAGCCACCCCAGCCAGAGAGGAGCGCGCGATGAAGAGCTACCTCACGGAGGCCATCGGCACCTTCTTCCTCGTCCTCACCGTCGGCCTGTGCGTGAACCTGGACGTCGCGCCGGCGCCGCTCGCGATCGGCGCGGCGCTGATGGTGATGGTGTACGCCGGAGGGCACATCTCCGGCGGGCACTACAATCCGGCCGTGACGCTCGCCGCGTGGCTCCGCGGCGCGCTCCCCGTCAAGGAAGTGGCCCCCTACTGGATCGCGCAACTCGCGGGCGGGTGTCTCGCCGGCTTCCTCATCTACAAGTTCACGGGGCATCCGGTTCACGTTGCCCCCGGCGAGCTGACGACGTGGCTCAAGGGGATCACGGGAGAGGCCGTCTTCACCTTCGCGCTCGCGTACGTGGTGCTGAACGTGGCGACGGCGAAGGCGACGCAGGGCAACTCGCATTTCGGCCTCGCCATCGGCTCGACGCTGATGGTCGGCGTGTTCGCGATGGGCGACATCACGGGCGGCGCGCTCAATCCGGCGGTGGGGCTCGCGCCCGCGATCATTGAGGGCGTGCTCGGGCGATCGCCGACGCCGCTGTGGTGGATCTATCTGGTCGGCCCGCTCGCGGGCGGCGCGGCGGCCGCGTACGCGTTCAAGGCGCAGCATCCCGGAGAGTGAGGTGATGCCGCTGGTCCTGCTCGCGCAGGCACTCGGAGTCGCCTTCGCGAGCGGGATCAGCCTCTACGCGACGGTCGCGCTCCTGGGGCTGGGCGTGCGCTGGGGCGTGGTGGGCGCGCTGCCGGCGCCGCTCGACGTGGTGAGCGCGCCCGCGGTCATCGCCCTCGCGCTCGCGCTGACCGTGCTCGAGTTCGTGGCGACCCTCGTGCCCGGCGTCGCCTCCGCGTGGGATGCCGTGCACACGTTCATCCGGCCTCCCGCCGCGGCAGCGATGGCGCTCGGTGCCGCGTGGCACGGCAGCGTGCCGCTCTTCGTGGCCGCCGGGCTGCTGGGTGGCACGGCGGGGCTCGCGGCGCACGCCACGAAGCTCGGCGCGCGCGTGGCGCTCGACGCGTCGCCCGCTCGCGTGTCGAACGCCCTCGCGAACGGGTTCGAGCTCGCGACGGTCGCGCTCGTCGCGCTGCTCGTGTGGAGCCACCCGGTCGCGACGCTGGGGGTCGCCTCCCTCGTGCTGGTGTCGGTGCTCTGGCTCGTGCGCCGGCGGTGGCGGGCCATTCGGGAAGCGTTCCGGACGCCGACCTGAACGGCCACGACGACGGCCACGACGACGGCCACGACAACGGCCAGGACAGGCCGGTCAGGACCCCAGCCCGAACACCTCCACGAAGGTGAGCTCGTTGCCGTCGAGATCGCGCACGCGGAACTCCGTGGTGCCCCACGGGGTGGCCGCGATGTCGCCGTCGGCGTGCACGACGCCGCGCTCGCGGCAGGTACCGTAGAGTTGGCGGATTTCCGTCACCTCGATGCGGCAGCTGGCGTTCCGCGCGGGCGCGGGGGCGTCGGTGCGCCAGAAGTGAATCTCGATCGCGTCGCGCCGCACGCCGCCGTACCCGCCGGCGTTGAAGCCGAACTTGAAATCGAGGACGTCCACGTAGAAGTCAATCGCCCGGCGCACGTCGGCGACGGGGAGCATCGGGATGCCGCGGGCGAAGTAGGACGAGGGCATTCGGCGGGGCGAGGGCGGAGGCGAGAGGCGAAAGACGGAGCGGGAGGCGGGGCGAGGGCGGAGGCGGGACGCAGAGCGGGAGCGAGAGCGGGAGCGGGAGCGGCGGACGCGGGACGGAAAGCGCGCGCCCTCCTGGGCGGAAAGCTTTCTCTTTCGCCGGGCGGCGGCAAGACGCAGATTCCTGCGCGTCCTCCACCACACTACTCCGGGGCCCGCATGCGCACGAGTCGCCCGAGTTTCATCCCCGTTCTGCTGGCCGTGACCGCCGCCGCGACGACCGCGGGCGCCGCCGCGGGCCAGGCGGCCCCGCCGAGCGGCGCCGTCGCCGCCGTCCAGCCGGGCGCCTGGCGCGCGCTCTTCGACGGCACCTCGCTCGACGCCTGGCGCGGCTACCAGAACGCCGAGATCCCCGCCGGCTGGAAGGTCGTGGACGGCCTCCTGCGCAAGGACGCCACCACACGCGACCTGATGACGAAGGAGCAGTTCGGCGACTTCGAGCTGGAGTTCGAGTGGAAGCTCGGCGCGGGCGGAAACGCCGGCGTCTTCTACCGCGCGACCGAGGAGTATCCGCGCATTTACTGGAGCGGGCCGGAGTACCAGCTCCTCGACGACGCCAACGCGCCCGACGGCCGGAACCGGCTCACGTCCGCGGGCGCGGCATACGGCCTCTATCCCGCGCCGGCGGGGATCGTGAAACCGGCCGACGAGTGGAACGCGTCGCGCATCGTGGCGAAGGGCGCGCACGTCGAGCACTGGCTGAACGGCCGGAAGCTGCTCGAGTATGACCTCTGGAGTGCCGACTGGGAGGCGAAGGTGAAGCCCGGCAAGTTCAGCGCGTGGCCGAACTACGGCCGCGCCAAACGGGGCCACCTCGGGATCCAGGGCGACCACAACGGCCCGCTCGCACTCCGCAACATCCGCATCCGGGAACTTCCGTGATCCGCACCCGGCTCTCGGTGATGATGTTCCTCCAGTACTTCGTCTGGGGCGCGTGGTTCGTGACGATGGGGACGTACCTCGGCACGACGCGGCACTTCACCGACCAGCAGATCGGGAACGCCTACGGCGCGATGGCGATCGCGGCGATCGTCACGCCCTTCTTCATGGGGATCGTGGCCGACCGGTTCTTCGCGAGCGAGAAGCTGCTCGCGATCCTGCACCTCGCGGGCGGCGTGGTGATGTGGTTCGTCTCGGCGCAGCGCGAGTGGAGCACGTTCTACCCGCTCCTGATCGTCTACGCGCTCTGCTACATGCCGACGCTCTCGCTCACGAACGCGATCGCGTTCCATCACGTGAAGGACGGCGCGCGCGAGTTCCCGCTGATCCGCGTGCTCGGCACCATCGGCTGGATCGTGGCCGGGATCACCGTGGGGAAGTTCCTCCACGCCGACGCGCTCGCGGTCCCGATGCGGCTCGCCGCGGGCGCCTCGATCGTGCTCGGCCTCTTCGCGCTCGCCCTCCCGCACACGCCGCCCAAGGCCGCGGGCGCGCCCTTCAGCGTGCGCGACGCGCTCGGGCTCGACGCGCTCCAGCTCCTCAAGCGCGCGGATTTTCTCGTCTTCGTGCTGGGGTCCTTTCTCCTCTGCGTGCCGCTGCAGTTCTACTACGCGTTCGCGAACCCGTTCCTGAACGAGATCAAGGCGCCCGATCCCGCGTTCATCCAGACGTTCGGCCAGATGTCGGAGATCGGCTTCATGCTGCTGCTCCCGCTCGTGCTGCGGAAGTTCGGGATCAAGGTCATCATGCTCGTCGGGATGCTGGCCTGGTCGCTCCGTTACTTCGCGTTCGGCCACGGCAACCCGGGCGCGGGGATGTGGCTCCTGTACGCGGGGATCCTGCTCCACGGCGTCTGCTACGACTTCTTCTTCGTGGCGGGCCAGATCTACACGGACCAGCGCGCCGGCGAGAAGATCCGCGCGGCGGCGCAGGGGTTCATCAACTTCGTGACGAACGGCGTCGGCTATTTCCTCGGCGCGAACGTGTCGGGGGCCATCGTGAACCGGTACGCGAGCGCGGACGCGTCAGGCGTGGTGACGCACGAGTGGTACCGGATCTGGCACGTGGCGGGCGTCCTCGCGCTCGTGGTGTTCGTGCTCTTCCTGATTCTCTTCCGCCCGCGCGGCGCGGCCGCGACGGCGCCGGCCGCCGGCTGACGGGAGCGACCGACCCCTGGCTCGCGACGCCCCGCCTCTCCCATGACGGTCCTCGTCGAAGCCGCGGTGGAGACCTTCGCCGACGCCCTCGCGGCGCAGGAGGAGGGCGTCCACCGGATCGAGTTGTGCGGCCCGCTCAGGGACGGCGGGACCACGCCGAGCGCGGGGCTCATCGCGCGGTGCACCGACCGGCTGCTCCCGTCGCTGCACGTGCTCGTGCGCCCGCGCGTGGGCGACTTCGTCTACTCCGACGACGACGTGGAGATCATGAAGAAGGACATCGCCGTCGCGAAGGAGCTCGGCGTGGACGGCGTGGTGATCGGCCCGCTCACGGCCGAGCGCGAGGTGGACGCGGTCAAGCTCGCCGAGCTGATCGCGGTCGCGAGCCCCATGCGGGTCGGGTTCCACCGCGCATTCGATTACATCGCCGACCAGGACGACGCGCTCGAGCTGCTCGTCTCCCTGCAGGTGGATCACGTGCTCACGAGCGGCGGGCAGCCCACGGCCCTCGAGGGGGCGTCGCGCCTCCGGTCACTCGTGGAGCGCGCCGGTGATCGCATCGCGATCATCGCCGGCGGTGCGATCACCGCGTCGAACGTCCGCGAGGTCGTCGCGAAGACGGGCGTGCGGTTCGTGCACGGCCGTGCGTTCCGGGGCCTGGCGGCAGCCGCGGCGCGGGAGTGAGGGCGATCGCGCCGGCTTCAGACGCACGGCGCTCAGCGATCAGGAAGCGCGTGAAGACGGAACGGACTCCCGGACCGCTCGCGCGCGCCGCGGTGAACCGTGGGCCTCGAACCTCTCTTGCGTACCACAATCGCGCCAACTAGCGTGGACGGCGGAGGGCGCCCCCATGCCGATAACCCCTCACGCCGTGCCGTTCCTTCGCCGCACTCTGCCTGTCGCGCTTGCCGTTCTTGCCGGCTGCTCGAAGCTGACCGGAACGGACGACGCGAACAAACTCACCCCTGACCAGCTCGACGCGCTCGCCGGGCAACTCGCCGAGGCCGCGACGAACGCCCTCGGCGGCACGCTGGCCACGAGCGGGCGGGGCCTTGCGCTGCAGCCGCTGCCACCCGCGTCGCGTCTCATCTACTGGAGCGGGACCTATCGCGTGAACTGCACGGCGGGCGGCCGGATCGAGGTGTCAGGGACCGTCTCCGGCAACATTGACAACAACGGCTCCGGCGCGCTCTTCATGCAGATGACGGAGACGATCACGGATTGGAACTGCATCGGTGGCTTCGTGATAAACGGGGATCCGTACATCTCGGTCACTGGGACGTTCACGTTCCTGAACGGCGCGCCCGCCACGCAGCAGACCATGCACATGGGCGGTGGATTCAAGTGGGGGACCGCGGCCAACCAGTCGTGCCAGCTCAGCCTCACGACCCTCTTCAGTCAGAACGGGCACGGCACGGTGAGCGGCACGGCGTGCGGCGAGGCGGTGTACGAAACGTTCTAGGCGACCCCGCGGCGCGCCTCACGTCGCTCTCCCTCCTGGCGGAACCGCAGGCGTGTAGCGCCGGGGCTGAGTCCGCCGAGCACGCCGGGTCGCTCAGCGCAGCATCGCCCGCATCACGAACCAGACGTTCGCCGGACGCTCGGCGAGCCGGCGCATGTACCACCGGTACCACGCGCTCCCATAGCTGATCAGCGTCTTGACCATGCGTCCCTCGCTCCGGAGCCGCTGCTGGTCGGCGTCGCGGATGCCGTACAGCATGTGGATCTCGTACTTCCCGTCGGCCACGCCGAGGTCCTTCGCTCGCGCGACGATCCGCGCGAGCAGCTCCACGTCGTGCGTCCCGAGGATCGGCGTGCACGCACCCTGTTTCGCGCGCTCGAGCATCCGGACCGCGAGGTCGAAGAATGCCAGGTCCGTGTCGCGTTTCTTCGGGAAGGCCACGTGCGCCGGCTCCGCGTACGCGCCCTTGACGAGGCGGATCACGGGCTTGAGCGGCATCAGCTTGTCGAGGTCCGCCGGCGTGCGGCGCAGGTACGACTGCAGCGCGACGCCCGTGTTCGCGTGCTTCACCTTGAGCGCCGCGTAGAGCGCCAGCGTGCGGTCCACGTAGCTCGAGTCCTCCATGTCCACCCAGAGGAACGAACCGGTGGACTCCGCCTTCGCGGCGAGCGCATCGAGGTGCGCGGCGCACGCCGTCTCCGACAGGTCGAGGCCGAGCTGCGTCGGCTTTACCGAGACGACGGCCGGGAGGCCGCGGGCCTTGATCTGGTCGAAGATGCCCACGTAGTGATCGCGGACGGCCTGGGCTTCGTCGAGGCGCGTGAGGTTCTCGCCGAGCTTGGTCAGCACGGCGCCACGGCCCTGCCGCGCAAGCGTCTCGGCGGCGGCGAGCGCGTCCTCGAGCGCCTCCCCCGGCATGAACTTCTTGATCGCGCGCTTCACGAACCCGCGGTTCGTCGCGAAGTGATTCAGCGAGTCGCTCTTGGAGGCGGCGAGGAGGAGGGAGCGGGCGAGGGACATGGGCCGGGGGAGAAGAGAGAAGTGCTTGGGTGGGGCGGAGGGAGAGGTGCGGAGATGGGGCGGAGGGAGAGGTGCGGAGATGGGGTGGAGGGAGAGGTGCGGAGCCGGGGTGGAGGGAGAAGCGCGAAGAAGGCGGCGCCGATCAGCGCGGCGCGCGCACGAGCGGAGGGGCCGCGCGCGGCTCGGACCGTTTGTAATCCTCTCCCAGTAACGTGGCGACGGTCGCGGCGATTTGCGACTGCGTAACCGGCGAACCCTGCGTCACCTCGCCGAGGGCGGGCGTGCCGGGGCCGAGCATCGCGATCCAGATCTGCCCGGCGCCGGCCACGTCCTTGCCGTGGTCCGTCCACTCCGCGCCGTGGCCGCGGCCGTGGTCGGTGGTGATGATGAAGGTCGTGCGGTCGCGGTACTCGGGGACCGCCTGCATCGTCCGCCAGAGCTCCGCGACGAATTCGTCCGCGCGCTGCGTAGCCCGGAGGAAGAGGTCGTAGCGCCGGCCGTGCGCCCACTCGTCGGTCTCGCCGAACCCCACGAACAGCACGCGCGGCTTCTTCGCCTTCACGTAGTCGAGCGCCGCCGCCTGCGTGAGCGCGTCGAAGGTGTTGTCATCCCAGTAGCGAATCGTCGTGCGATAGAGCCGGTCGAGCGTGCGCTCCGGCGCGCCCTTGACCCGGCCCGGCGGGGGCTCCCACCCGGCGTGAACGAAGACGCCGCTGTTCGCGCGGTTGAAGATGTCGGCGATTGTGCTCCAGGTGCCGAACGCGGCGACCCGGCGGCGCAGAGTCCTCCGGCTGTTGAGCCACTCGAAGACCGTCGCGTTCGGGTTCGGGCCGTAGTCGTTCCGGTCCACCTTCGCGTCGGCGACGCCGACCAGCATTTCGTTGTAGCCGGGATACGAGAAGTTGAGGCCGTTGGTGACGTGCGCGTCGCTGCCCTGGGCGAGGTTACCCCATATCGCGCCGCGCGCGGCGACCGTGCCCCAGAGGAAGGGCATGAGCGCGCGGCGACGCGCCTCGACGTCGGGACGCCAGAACGTCTTGCGCGTCCCCGTGGTGTCCTGCACGCCGCCCGCGCGCCGGGAGAGCAACGCGCTGTCGGCGCCGTTGAACACCTCCTGCCAGCGGAGGCCGTCAATCGCGACGAGCACCACGTTCCTGGCCGGTCCCTGCGCGCCGGCGCCGGGCGGAAGCGCGATGGCACACGCCGCGCACCCCGCGAGCGCGCGGAGCAGGAGCCGGGCCGCGCGCGTCACGGTCGCCAAGTGCCGCGCGCGACCGCCGGCACGAACTTGTCGAGCCCCCTTCCCGGGAACACGACCGTGCGCCCCAGCTCCGCGCTCTGATACGCGGCCATCAGCACGCGGACGACCTCCACCCCGTCATCCCATGTGAGGAGCGGCTTCTCCTTGCCGAGGAACGCGCGGACGAAGTGCCGGTCCTCGTTCGTGTAGCCGTAGGCGACGAACTCCTCGGGCACCACCGGCATCACGCCCTGCTCGGCGTTCTGCTTCTCGACGAGGTCTTCGCCGGCCTTTCCGGAGACTTCGCGACTGAAGAACAGCTGGAGTCCCGAGTCGAGCGAGTTCCATTTCATCGAGTACTCCGGCCCGAGCAGCTCCGCCGAGAGTCGGAGTCCCGCCCCGACGAAGTTCCAGCTGGTGGTGGCTTCGCCGACTACGCGATGGCCGTCGTCCGTGACGAATTCGATGAGCACGCTCGCGAAGTCTTCGGCGGGCGCCTTCGCGTAGTCCACGCTCATCGCGGCCTTGAGCTTCTTGGCGTACGCGGGCCGCGTCCACTTGAGCGATGCGATGTGGCCCGTGATGCGCTCCGGCTTCACGCTCGAGAGCGGCTCGCCCGGCTTCGTGAGGAGGTGCCGCACGACGAGCGCCGAGTGGCACATCATGTCGTTGAGGACGCCCCCGCCCTGCTGGCGGCCGCTCCAGAACCAGGGCGAGTGCGGACCCGCGTGCTCCTCGGCGGCGCGCGCGAGGTAGGGCCGCCCCGTCGTCGCGGCGCCCCGCGCCCAGAGGAGCTGCTTCCCCGCCTCGACGTGCGGCGCGAAGAGCTGGTTCTCCAGGTACCCGGTGGCGAGGCCGACGCTCTTCACGAGCCGGGTGATCTGCTGCGCTTCCGCGACGGTGCGCGCGAGGGGCTTCTCGCAGGCGATCCCCTTGAGCGCCCCCTTCCCCTTCCGGATGGTCTCGACGATCTCCTCGACGTTCTGCACGCGCGCGTGGTTCGGGCCGCAGAGCCAGATCGCGTCCACGCTCTCGCTGGCCACCATCTCGCCGATGCTCCGGAACGGCTTCGCCGGGCCGACGTCCAGCTCGCGCGCGAGTGTGGCGGCGCCGGCGGCATTCGCGGCGTTCGGGCTCCAGACGCCGGTGACCTCGGCGTCGCGCACGCCGCGCCACCCCTGGAGGTGGAAGCGGGCGTTGAAGCCCGAGCCGACGAAGGCGACGCGGAGCGGCATGCGTCGAATCTACGCCGACCGGCGGCGCGCGTCACGCGAATAGCCGGATGGACTCCGTCACTGGGTGCGCCCATCTTTCGGGAGCCGCTCCGCCGAGGCCGCGTCCCATGACGTACGAGCCGAGCCTCCCTCTTCACGACGTGCGCGAGCGATCCGTCGTCCGCACCCGGCACTGGCATCGCCTCGACGATGGACGCGTGCAGTGCGACGTGTGCCCGCGCGCGTGCCGGCTGCGCGAGGGCCAGCGCGGCCTCTGTTTCGTGCGCGCGTGCGAGGACGGCGAGGTCGTGCTCACCACGTACGGCCGCTCGAGCGGCTTCTGCGTGGACCCGATCGAGAAGAAACCGCTGAATCACTTCCTCCCGGGCACGCCCGTCTTCTCCTTCGGCACCGCGGGGTGCAACCTCGCGTGCAAGTTCTGCCAGAACTGGGACATCTCCAAGTCCCGCGACGTGGACACGCTCGCCGACGCGGCCTCGCCCGAGCAGATCGCCGACACCGCACTCCGGCTCGGGTGCCGCAGCGTCGCCTTCACGTACAACGATCCCGTCATCTTCCACGAGTACGCGATTGACGTGGCGAAGGCGTGTCGCGCGCGGGGACTCAAGACCGTCGCCGTCACCGCCGGCTATCAGAACCCTGAGGCGCGCGAGGAGTTCTACGCGCACATGGACGCGGCGAACGTGGACCTCAAGGGCTTCACGGACGCGTTCTACCACGAGATCTGCGCGGGGCACCTCGAGCCGGTGCTCGCCACACTCGAGTATCTCAAGCACCACACGACGGTCTGGTTCGAGATCACCAACCTCGTGATCCCCGGGCTGAACGACGGCGACGACGAGTTCGAGGCGATGACGCGCTGGGTCGTGGAGCACCTCGGCCCCGACGTGCCGATGCACTTCACGGCCTTCCATCCGGACTGGAAGATGCTCGACCGTCCGCCGACGCCGCCGGCGACGCTCTCGCGCGCGCGCCGCATCGCCCGCGCGAGCGGCGTGCGCTACGCGTTCACCGGCAACGTGCACGATCCGGAGGGCGGGACCACCTTCTGCCACGCGTGCGGCGCGCGGCTCATCGTGCGAGACTGGTACGATCTCCTCGCCTGGCACCTCACGCCGGACGGCCGGTGCGAGCGCTGCGGCGAGCGCTGCGCGGGCGTGTTCGCGGGACCACCGGGTGGATGGGGCTCGCGGCGCGCACCCGTGCGGATTGGCGGGCAGCCGACGGCAGCCAGGTCGTGAGCGACGATCTGCGCCGGAGCGCCGTCGCCGGGCTGTTCTACCCGGCCGATGCCGACGCGCTGCGCGCGGCGGTTGCCGAGTGCGTCGCCGGCGTGCCAGGTGGCCAGCGTCGCTGCCGGGCGGGCATTGTGCCGCACGCGGCCCTGATGTACTCCGGGAAGTGCGCGGGAGCTGTCTTCGCCCGCCTCGCGATTCCCCCGACCGTGGTGCTCGTGGGCCCGAACCACGCCGCACTCCACCGCTCGCCGGGCGCCTCGCTCTGGCGGAGCGGCGCTTTCGAGACGCCGCTCGGCCCCGTCCCGATTGACGGGGCGTTCGCCGAGCGACTCGAGCGCGCGAGCGATCTTGTCGCCCACGACGCGCTCGCGCACCGGGACGAGCACGCCCTTGAGGTCGAGTTGCCGTTCCTCCGCGTGCTCGCGCCCGACTCGGCGATCGTGCCGCTCCTCCTGGCGTGGGACCGCTGGGCGCCGTGCGCGAGTCTCGCGCGCGCGCTGGCGCAGGTCGTGAAGGACACGCCCCACGACGTGCTCCTCGTCGCGTCGTCGGACCTCACCCACTACGAGAGCGCCGAGCGCGCCCGGGCGAAGGACGTGCTGGCGCTGGCCGAGATCGAGCGGGCGGACGGCCGGGCATTGCTCGACGCATGCCATCGCCACGACATCACGATGTGTGGCCGCGCGGCGGCCGCGGTGGTCGTCGAGGCCGCACGGCAGCTCGGGGCGCGGGCGGCGGAAGTCGTGGACTACCGGCACTCGGGGGCGGTGAATGGCGACGACCGCCGCGTGGTCTCGTACGCGGGGGTGTTGATTCCGTGAGCGCGCTCCCCGCGAACCCGAGCACGCTGCGGAACGGCGGCCTTCCGGGCGCCTCGCCGAGCGCACCGGGCGCCCCGCGCGTGCCGGCGTGGGAGCCCGCCTATCGCGCGCTGCACCGCTCGGGAGAACTGCGCCGGCGCTCGGAGCGCGCGCTCGCGTCGCTCCGCTCGTGCCGCGTCTGCCCGCGCGACTGCGACGTGAACCGGCTCGCCGACAAGTTCGCGTTCTGCCGCACCGGCCGCCACGCCGTCGTCACGAGCTGGTTCCAGCACTTCGGCGAGGAGGACTGCCTCCGCGGCTGGAACGGCTCGGGGACGATCTTCCTCGGCCACTGCAACCTCCGCTGCGTCTTCTGCCAGAACTACGACATCAGCCAGGGGCTGCGGGTGTCGGAGGCGCGCGCGACGCCGCCGGAGGACCTCGCCGCGATGATGCTCCAGCTCCAGGCGGAGGGATGCCACAACATCAACTTCGTCACGCCGGAGCACGTGGTGCCGCAGCTGCTCGAGGCGCTCCTGCCGGCCGTGGAGCACGGGCTCCGGCTGCCGATCGTGTACAACACGAGCGCGTACGATTCCGCGGAGAGCCTCGCGCAGCTCGATGGCGTCGTGGACATCTACATGCCCGACTTCAAGTACTGGAAGCCGGAGAGTGCCGTGCGCTACGTGAAGGCCGGGGACTACCCCGAGGTGGCCCGCGCGCGCATCGCGGAGATGCACCGCCAGGTGGGCGCGCTCCGCTTCGACGACGAAGGGCTCGCGTATCGCGGCGTGCTGATCCGCCACCTCGTGATGCCGGGCGGGCTCGACGAGACCGAAGCCATCCTGCGATGGATACGCGCCGAGCTCGGCCCCGACGCGTACGTGAACCTGATGAACCAGTACCATCCGGCGGGGCGCGTGGGCGGCGAGCACTACCCGGAGATCAACCGGCGGCTCTCGGTGGCGGAGTTCACGGAGGCGCGGCGGATCGCGGAGGCACTCGGACTCTGCCGGCTCGACGGGCGGAGGTCGTGAGCGGGCGCCGGCCGCTCAGCGCACGATGATGCGCCGCGACCAGCGCGCGCCCCTGGCGTCCACGGGCGCGCTGAGCACGTACTCGCCGGCCGAACTCGGCCGGAACGCGAAGTCGTAGGTCTCGCCGACGTCAATCGTGAGCCGGGCCGGCCGCACGATCGCCTGCGCAGTCGGCAGGTCCGCGCCATCCTTGGCCAGTGCGCGCCACGCGGCCAGTGTGGAATCGCGCCGGAGCGAGAACGTCACGCGGCCCGCGGCGCCGATGTTGATGAAGCGGAGCCGGTGCGTCTCCCCCGCGCGCATCTCGAGCGGAAGCGACGAGACCGAGTCGCCATTCACGAGCTGGTGCACCTTCGCGCCCGCACCATCCCATCCCACCACGAACAAGTGATCGGTGCGCGGATCCAACCGCCGTCCCGGCTCGAGCACGACGATCGCGCCGTAGAGCCCGGACGAGATCTGCTCCTCGTCCCTCAGGTGCGTGTGGTAGATGAACGTCCCCGCGCGCGGCGTCGAGAGGTGCACGCGGAAGGTGTCATTCGGCGCGACGAAAGGCGCGGTGCGCCGATCACTACCGCTCCACCCCGCGACGCCGTCGGAGAAGCTCTCCAGCTCGAGCCCGTGCCAGTGGATGGACGCCGGCTCGCGCAGCCGATTGTGCACGAGCACGTCGGTGGGCTCGTCGCGGGTGAGCACGAGCGTGCTGCCGGGAATCTCCACCGAATCGGCGGCGGGCGGAGTCGCCCCGCGCTGCAGCACGAAGGCGAGGGTACGCGCCGAGCGTCCGCGGCGCGCGCCTTGCTGCACGAAGAGGTCGAGCCGGCGCGCGGCACCCCGCGCCGGCGCGCGGGCGCCCGGCGGGAGGCGCGCGTCAATGCCGAGCACGAGTCCGGCCATGTGCTCGAGGGGATCGGTCGAGTTTTCGTCGTGGCCGCCGTGCGCCGCCGGGTTCACGCGCGCGGCGGTCGGGATGACGTGAAAGGCGATATGGCAGTGAAAGAGCCAGCGGCCTTCGCGCACGGGAGCCCACGCAATCGCCATCGTGTGCATCGGCGGCATCACCTCGGTCACGACGAGCCGCCGCGCTCGCGGCGTGAGTGCGGAGTCCGCGAACCCATCGCCGGTGTGCTCCACGCGAAAGAACGCGCCGTGCAGGTGCATCGGGTGCGGCCGCACGGTCGCGTTGATCACACGCCACCGCATCGTGTCGCCCACCGTCGCGGCGATCCGCTCGGTCCAGGGCCAGGAGCGCCCATTGATCGTGAGCGCGTTTCGATAGGTGACCGAGTCCTTCGTCTCTCCCCAGATGTTGAGCACGAACACGCGGTCGGGCGGCGAGCCGCCCGGCGGGTCAACGACGAACGCGCCGGCGGCCTGCTCGCGTTCGTCGTCCTTGTCGGGGTTGTGCTTCCCGATGATCGCGCGGTAGAGGTACGTGCCGGGCGAGCCGGTGGCGAATCGGACCTGCTTCGATTCGCCGGGCGTGAGCACGAGCGTGTCGTGGCCGGAGGAAGGACGCGTGCCCAGGCCGACGAGGCGAATCGTCGAGTCGCGGAGCGCGTTGCGCACGGTCACGGCGATCGCGGCGCCTTCGCGGACGCGAATGAGGGGCGCCGGGATCTGCGGCGCCTTGCCCTCCTCCGCGAGCGCGGCGACCGCGATGGCGGGGCCCGAGTCCGCTTCGGGGCGCCACTCCGCCATGCGCACGACGAGTGCGACGTGAAGCGTGTCGCGCTCCACGACGCCGGCGGCGCTCCGGTTGTCGTTCGGCTCCACGCGCGAAAGCGGCGTGACGCGCACGAGCGCGCACTGCGCCGTGCAGACGGCGGCGATGAGTACGACCAGCGCCCGCGCCCAGCGCACGAGTCGCGTCGTGCCGGGCACGCGCCGGCCCGGAAGTGCGAGGGAGCACATCATTGCGTGCACTCGACGCCTACTTCCTGAACCGCCGCGTCAACTCCTCCACGAAGTTGAAGACGACCACCACCTGGTCCTCTTCGATCGCCTCGCTCCGGATCATCACGAATCGTTGCCCGTCCGGCGTGACGTCGTACTGGCGATGGAACGGCGTTGACGCGTACCGCGCCACCGAGAAGAGCGCCTTCGCGACACCACGCTGGAATGTGCTGCCGGGCGTGAGCGGCACCGCGACGAGACTGTCGGTGGCATCCCGGTAGAACAGCTCCTTTCCGTTGCGCGACCAGACCGCTTCTGCCCCGCCGTTCGTCGAGACCTGATACTTCGCGCGTTCGGTTTCCGGGAACGGGCGCACGTAGACCTCGCGGCGCCCGGACTCGTTCGAGCTGTAGGCGATCCAGCGGCCGTCCGGGGAAACCGCGGGTCCCATCTCTTCGGCGTCCGTGGCAATCAGACGACGAGGGACCGTGTCAACACCAGGGCGTATCCCCATGATGTCCGCGTTCCCGGCTGCCTGATTGTTCGTGCGGTAGATGAGCCAGCGTCCTTCGGGGGACCACGCTGCACCCCACACGTCGCGCTGGTCGAATGTCTTCGCTTGCGTGACCTCGCCGCCCCCGTCCGCTCGTCGGGAGAAGATGGCTCCTCGACCGCCCACTCGATCCGAGAGAAATGTCACCGTCTGGCCGTCCGGATTCCAGACGCTGCGCGTGTTGCTGTTGCCGTCGAAGGTGAGTCGAGTCTTCGGGCCGCCACCGAGCGGCTTGACCCAGACCGCCTGCATTCCGCCTTCCTGCATGGAGATGGCAAGCCGGCGAGCGTCCGGCGACAGGGCGGGACTGTCCACGCCGCTTCCCGAAAGATCCGGAGCGACGTCTCGCTCGTCGCCGGCTCGATCCACCCAGACCACGCGGGAAGTCCTCGCGCCGCGCTTGAGATAGACGAGGTTCCCATCGTCGGACAGAGCGAAATCGGCGCCGTCGGCAAGGGAGCCCACGGCGACCGTGTCTCCCAGCAGGAGCCGCTTGCCGGTCACGCGCAGCCGCTTCTCGTCGAAGGGCACGGCCCAGAGGGCGCCGCTCTCCTCGGCGTACACGATGTGGCCGCTCCGCGCGTACCGTGCCCGGATGCCCTGGAGCACGACGTCCACCGTTCCCGTTGCGAAGTCCGCCACGCCGATGGAGAGAGTGCCGGGCGTGGGGTTTTTCGGCGCGACGGTGACCAGCGCCCCTCGGCCACTGGGCAGCACAGCTGGCAACACGTGGAAGTAGTCGCCGCGCTTCGCGTCGAGATGCGAGACGTCCTCACGCGAGCCGTCCCGCGGGGAAATACGGATGAGACCTTGGAAGCTGCTTGCGTAGAGCCTGCCGTCCTTTGCCCAGTCGAGTCCACCACCGTTTCCGGCGACGTCCACGATCCCGGAGTCGAGCACGATCTTCGGCACTCCACCCGCAAGCGGTACGATTTTCACGCCGTGCGGGAGCACGAGCAGCGCGAGTGAATCGCCGTTCGGCGAAAACACGGGACTGCTCCCGTCGGCCGTTCCGTCAAGTCGCGTCGCCTCCATCTGGTCCCATCGCCGGAGCCAGAGCTGCGTTCGCGTGCCCGAGCCCGGCCCGGCGAACACGAGCCCTCCGCCGCCGGGGTGGAGCGCCAGCATCGGCAGGCCGGCGAGGATGGTCCGCGGGCGCTGGTTCGCGGGAAAGCGCAGACTCACTCGCGTGACGCGGGCATCGCCGGAGCTGCGGCCAGGGGGGAGCACGATGCTCGTCACGAGTCCGGCGGCGAGTAGCAGCGACACCGCCGCGAACGCGCGGGTCAGGCTGTTCCAGGAACTCGCCCGTGTCCGACCCGCGGCCGGCGCGCCCTCGTGCGCCCTGCGTCGCGCCACCGCGGCGCCGGTCGCCCAGCCCTCCCCCTCCAGCGCGGCGCCGAACTCCGCCGCGCTCGCGAACCGATCCGCCGGCAGCTTCTGCAACGCGATGCGCACCGCCTCGGCCACGTGCGGCGCCACCGTTTTCCGCTGCGCGGTCACGCTGACGGCTTCCGTGGTGATCACCTTCGCCACGATCGCCTGCGCCGTCGGCCCCGTGAACGGCGCCGCGCCCGCCAGCATCTCGTAGAGCACACAGCCGACCGAGTAAACGTCCGACCGCGCGTCCACACTCTTCTCGCCCGTCGCCTGCTCCGGGCTCATGTACTGCGGCGTGCCGAGCGAAAGCCCCGTCTGCGTGAGCCGTGCTCCACCCGCGGCGCTCACCGCGAGCGCAATGCCGAAGTCCACGACGAGCGCCTGATTGTCGTGCAGCAGGATGTTCTCCGGCTTGATGTCGCGATGCACCACGCCGTGGCGATGCGCGTAGTCGAGCGCACTCAGCACCTCGCTCGTAATCCGTACCGCGTCATCAATGGGCAGCTGCGTCTCGCGCTCAAGTCGCGCGCGCAGCGACTCGCCCTCGACCACGGGCATCGCGTAGAACAGGAGCCCATCCACCTCGCCCGAGTCGAGGAGCGGGAGGATGTGCGGATGCTGGAGCTTCGCCGTCGTCTTGATCTCCGCCAGGAACCTCTCGGCGCCGAGCACGGCGGCCAGCTCCGGATGGAGCACCTTGATCGCGACGTCGCGGTCGTGGCGGAGGTCGTGCGCGAGATAGACGGTCGCCATCCCGCCCGCTCCGAGCTCACGCTCGACGCGATAACGGTCGGCCAACGCCGAGGACAGCCTGGTTGGAATGGTCACGGGGAAGCCCGAAGATGCAGCGTGCGGCGCCGTTGTGCGAGCGCTGCGCGAGGTTTCACGCGGGCTTCAGCGCCCGGCCGTCGCCCTGCACCGCCCGCTGCCCGTCGCGCAGCGCGAGGACCCCGTTCACCACCACGACCGTGACGCCGACCGGATACTGGAACGGCTCCTCGTACGTCGCCCTGTCCTCGACGCGCGCGGGATCGAAGACGACGACGTCGGCCGCGAGTCCCACGGCGAGCCGACCGCGATCGCGGAGCCGGACGCGTGACGCCGGAAGCGCCGTCATCTTGTGGATCGCCTGCTCGAGCGTGAGCGCCCTGCGCTCGCGCACGTAGCGGGCGAGCACGCGTGGGAAAGTGCCGAGCCCGCGCGGGTGCGGACTGCCGCGACGCGTGGGTCCCTCGATCGCGAAGGAACCGCCGTCGCTGCAGACCATGCCCCGCGGGTGCGCGAGGATGCGGTCGAGATTCTCTTCACTCATCGCGAAGCCGACCATGCCCACGCTGGCCCGGTTGCGCGCGAGCATCGCGACGGTCAGCGCGTACGGATCGAGACCGACCGACGACGCGTACGCGCCGAGTCGCTTCCCCTCGGCGGGCTTGTCCTCGCTCGCGCGGACGCCGGCAATGTGGACGTTGTTCCACCCGCCGATCAGCTCCACCTTCGCCAGCGCCTCGGCGCGAATGCGTGGCGCGGTGCTGCTGTCCGCGAGCCGCGCGAGGAAGGCGTCGGTGCCGCCGTCGCGGCTCCACACCGGGAAGAGATTCGTGAGCCCCGTCTGGTACGCGATGTACGGATAGCGGTCGAAGGCGACGTCGAGGCCGTCACGGCGCGCCGCGGCGATCCGCGCGAAGACGTCATCGAGCTTCCTCCAGTTGCGCGGCCCCTGCGTCTTCAGATGTGCGATCTGCAGCGGACAGCGCGCCCCGCGCGCGACGGCGATGGACTCGTCAATCGCCTCGAGAAGCCGATCATCCTCGTTCCGCATGTGCGTGGCGTACGGGAGCCCGCGGGCGGCGAGCGGCTTGCAGAGCGCGACCAGCTCGTCGAGCGACGCGAACGCGCCCGGCGTGTATTCGAGTCCGGAACTCGCACCGCACGCGCCCTGCGCGAGCGCCTCCTCGACCATCGCGGTCATCCGCCGCAGCTCGTCGGCCGTGGCCGGCCGGTCGGTGTCGCCCACGACGATGCCGCGGACGCCGCCAAGTCCGACCATCGAGGCGACGTTTACAGCGGGGTGCAGCCGGTCCAGCTCGGCGAAGAGCTCGGTGAACGACTGCGGGCTTCGCGATCCTGATTCCGCACCGGCGCGTGCCGCGCCCGCGCCACCCGCGGCACCGCCGCCCGGTGAGCGCGACGGCGCGCGCGAGCTGCCATCCTGCCCGACGACGATCGTCGTGATCCCCTGCCGCACGAGCGACTCGGCGCGCGGGTCCTCGGCGAGCGAGCCGTCTCCGTGCGAGTGAATGTCAATGAACCCCGGTGCAACGGCGAGCCCGCGGGCGTTGATCTCCTCGGTGCCGCGCTCGGCGATGCGGGGCGCGACGGCAACGATGCGGCCCCCCGTGATCGCCAGGTCACGTTCGACGCCCGCGGTACCAGTACCGTAGAACACCGTTCCGCCGCGGAGCACCAGATCGTACTCGGCGCGGCGGAGCACGAGCGCCGGCGCGCCCGCGAGCGCGAGCAACGACGTCGCGCTCGCGGCGAGGAAGTCGCGGCGCGTGCGACGGCACCCCACCGCTTTGCTATGCACGGAAACCGAGCGTCCGGGCCACGCTTTTCTGCCGTGCGTCGAGCGTCAGGAAGCTGATCGCCGAGGGATCCTCCGCCAGGTACAGCGCCGAGGCCAGGTGCCAGCAGTCCGCTCCGCGAACATACCCCGCCGACAGCACGGTGCCGATCTCCGCGTGGAGTGGCCGGTCGGGGACGATCCAGCTGATGGCGTCCAGCACGTCCGGTTCCTGCGCGACCTCCTCGCGCACGAGGGTCGAACGGAGCTCCGCTTCGAGCAGGTTGGACGACACCAGCTCATCGAATCCCTCGAGCCGGCGCGCGAGCGCCGCGGCCCCGCGCTCGGCGAACGCGATGGCCACGAGACACGAGGTGTCCACGTAGGCGAGCTTCACACGTCGCGCTCGCTCAGGAAGCGGCCGAGTGCCCCGGGTCGTCGCACGAGTGGCCGGAGTCGGGATGGGCGCCGGGCGGGACGCGTGACGACGCCCCGCTCCACCAGGATCGCGAGTCTCGTTTCGAGCCCGCCGGACGAGGCGGGAAGCGGTCGGATTTCGGCCACGGGTTCGCCGTGGAGCGTGACGACGACCGAGCGCCCTTCGCGGACCCGTCGCACGATCGCGGAGAGCTTGGCTTTGGCTTCGTACAGCGAATAGGTGTCTCGCATCAGAAGAACCTAACTGATCTGGTCAGACTAGTCAATCCGCTGCGGCGACGCCGCCGCTCACTTCCTGGTGATCTCCGCGACCCAGATGTCGCTCTGGCGGTCGTCAACGGCGAAGAAGAAGCGCGTGCCGTCGTGCGAGAAATCCCCGCGGTTTGACGGCCGGTTCGGATCCGTGAAGCGCACCAGCAACCGGGGCGTCCCGCCGGCCGCCGGCACGGACCAGAGGGCCGCGCGTCCTTCGGCGTCGTGACTCTTGAAGTAGATCTCCCGGCCATCGGCGCTCACCAGCGGTCGCTCCGGAACCGGGCTGGACGGCGACGGCGCGTACACCAGCGCGGCGCGCCCGGAATCGACGCTCACCGTCATCACGGTTCCAACCGAACCAAGACCGGCACCAGCGGTGGAGTCTCTCGCGATGAACGCCAAGCGGCGCCCATCGGGGAACCACGCCGGCATCGCGCCGGTCGCGCGCCGAACCACTCCGCCCCAGCGCCCGGACGCGTCCTGTCGCACCACGAAGATACCGTAGGGCTTCGCCTGGTCGAAGAAGGCGAGTGCGCGTCCGTCCGGCGACCAGACCGGATAACTCTCCTGCGCCGGGGTGTCGGTGACGCGAACCGCCGGTCCGCCGTCGAGCGGCTTCACCTCGATGTCGCGCGTGCCACCGCGCCACGAATGGTAGGCGACAAAACGCCCGTCGGGCGAGAGATCACCCGTGAACTCGTCGAACGGCTCGGCGGCCAGCAGCTCCGCCCTGCCGCCGACAAGCGGAATCCGGTAGATGTCCGCGTTTCCGCGCAGGTCGGAATCGTAGGTGAGCCACTTCCCGTCGCGTGACACGTTCGTGGCCTCGATGATCTGGCTCCCGCTCGTGACCGGCACGGCGCGGTCAATGGAGACCGGGCCGTCCTTCGGGATCGGCAGCGACCAGACGTTCGCCTGCGCCGTGTACACCGCGTACGCGAGCTGGCGGCCGTCCGCGGAGATCGAGACCGAGTGCGCGTTCAGCCCGGTGGTGAGCCGCGACACGGGTCCGCGAAGACGGCCGTCTCGTCCGAGCGCGGCGACGTAGATGTCGCGCGGGCCGTCGCGGTTCGAGACGAAGAGGAGCGTGCGCCCTTCCGGTGACCAGACGGGGCTCTGGTGGAGCTTGGTCGTCTCCTCAGACAGCGCGGTGGGCACGCCACCGGACGCGGGTACCAGCACGACCTGGCTGGGTGCGAGGTTCCCGAACGTCGGGCCCGGCTGCAGATACAGCCAGTTCCCTTTCACACAGGCAATCCATCGAGAGTCGCCGGACCACGCGCAGGAGGTGAGCTCCGGAGCGACGGCGACCAGCCGCGTCACGCCGCCCGTCACTCGGCGGGCGAGCAGCGAGTCGCCTCTCACGAAGGCGATCTCCTCCCCGTCGGGCGACCACGCCGCGGTCACCACGACGGAGGTCGGTGACGGAGGGATGGTCGCCGTGGCCGAGCCGCCGAGCGCCGGCGCGATCGAGACGCCGCCGCGAGTGAGGTAGAGCAACCGGCTTCCGTCGGGCGACCAGCGAGGATGCGTTTCCATCGCCGTGGAGTCGTCCGAGAGTGGAATCGTGCGCCCGCCGGCGACAGGGCGAATGAAGATGCGCATGCGCTGAGAGCTTCCCGCCGCGTACGCGACCAGCTTCCCGTCGGGCGAGATCGCCGGGTGGATCTCGAGCCCCTGCTCGCTCGTGACCTGTGTGGACTTCCCGAGGCCCCAGCTCGGTCCGGTGGCGCGCAGCAGGAGCCAGGCGCCGACCGCGGCAAACAACACAAGCCCGACGGCCGCCGCCCACATTCCGCTCCGGCCAACGACCACCGCCGGCAGCCGCGCCGCCGTCGGCTGGGTACCTCCGCTCGGCGTCGCCAGCGGCTCGAGCGCGGCGAGCAGCTCCCCCGCGTTCTGCCACCGATCGGCCGGACGCTTCGCGAGGCACCGCATCACCACGCGCTCGAGGTCCTCGGAGACTCCCGGACGGTGCCTGGAGACCGGGTCCGGCGTCTCCGTCACGTGCGACGCGAGCACCTGCTGCGGCGTCGCGCCCGTGAACGGGACGCGTCCGGCGAGCAGCTCGTACGCCACGACGCCGAGCGCGTAGATGTCCGCGCGATGGTCCACGTGCGGATCGGCGGACGCCTGCTCCGGCGCCATGTACGCCGGCGTGCCGAGCGCGACGCCCATCGTGGTGATCGTACTGCGTCCGGTCGCCTCACTGACGGCGCGCGCGACGCCGAAATCCGTGACGAGCGCGTGCCGGCCGGAGAGCATCACGTTGTCGGGCTTGATGTCCCGATGCACGACGCCGTGTGCGTGCGCATCCGCGAGCGCGTCCGCGAGCTCCACCAGGATTCTGACCGCCTCTCCCACCGGGAGTTCGTGCTCGCGCGCGAGCCGCTGCCGCAGCGACTGACCCTCCACGTACGGCATCACATAGTAGAGCAGGCCGCCGGCCTCTCCCGAGTCGAGCAGCGGCAGGATGTTCGGATGCTGGAGCTGGGCGGCGATCTCGATCTCACGCAGGAACCGCGCGCTGCCGACCGACGCGCCGAGATCCTCCTTCAGCACCTTGATCGCGACCTTACGGTGGTGCTTGAGGTCCTCGGCGAGGTACACGGTCGCCATCCCTCCCGCGCCGAGCTCGCGCTCCACGCGATATCGCTCGGCGAGGGCGGCGGAGACGCGGGCGATCGGCTCGGCCATTCGCGGTCGGGGCTGATGGGGACGCGGAAACGTGTCCCCGCGCGGGACGCGAGTCAATGCGCGCGAGCGCGAGACCTGTGGCCCGGAACGCGACAGGTCGCTACGTTAGCACGGCCGTTCGGGGCCGCGAGCGTCGGGCTCGCCACTCGAGCGCAACCGGAGGCGCGTTGATTCGTCCCACCCGCACACTGGGCCCCGCCCTGCTCCTCGCCGCTGTCGCCTGCGATGCCGGCGACGCCAGTGCGGGAGCCGCGACTCCGGCGGCGCACGACGCGCGCGATGCGGCACCACCCGTCGAGTGGCCCGCCTACGGCGGCACGCCCGACGGCGCGCACTTCTCGCCGCTCGCGGACATCTCGCGCGCCAACGTGCGTGCGCTGCGCGTCGCCTGGATCCACCGCTCGGGCGATGTCTCCGACGGGCGCGAGGGGCGGGTAGGCACGAATTCCGAGGCGACGCCGATCGTCGTGGACGGCACCCTCTTTACCGTGACGCCATTCAGCCGCGTCCTCGCGCTCGACCCGGAGACGGGCGCCGAGCGGTGGGCGTTCGACCCGCACGTGGACCGGACGGTCGCCACGCACGACGCGCTCACGTCGCGCGGCGTCTCCACCTGGCTCGATTCCTCGCGCGCGCCCGACGCGCGCTGCCGCCGGCGCATCTTCGTCGCGACGTTCGACGCGCGCCTCTTCGCGCTCGATGCGCGGAGCGGCGCGCCCTGCGCCGACTTCGGCGTCCGCGGCGAGGTGGACCTCCGCACGGGCGTGCGCAACGTGAGCGTGGAGCGGACCGAGTACCACGAGTCGTCCGCACCCGCCGTCGCGCGCGACGTCGTCATCGTCGGCTCGGCGATCAGCGACAACCGCCGGGTGGAGGCGGCGAGCGGCGTCGTGCGCGCGTTCGACGCACGCACGGGCGCGCTCCGCTGGGCGTGGGAGCCGCTGCTGGACCTCGCGCGGCCGCGCGGACGCGACGCTCGTGACTCGCGGAGCGGGCGCGCGATGGGCGACTCGACGGCATTTCGCGCCGGCGCGGCCAACGCCTGGGCCACGATCTCGGTGGACGCCGAGCGTGACCTCGCGTTCGTCCCGACGGGGAGCGCGAGCCCCGACCACTTCGGGGGACTGCGTCCGGGGCCGAACCTCTACGCCAACTCCATCGTCGCGCTGCGCGCCGCCACGGGCCGCGTCGCGTGGCACTTCCAGCTCGTCCACCACGACCTCTGGGACTACGACGCGTCGTCGCAGCCCGCGCTCTTCACGATGCGCCGTGACGGGCGGGCGATTCCCGCCGTCGCGATGGGCTCCAAGATGGGGAGCCTCTTCTTCTTCGAGCGCGAGACGGGTGCGCCCCTCTTCCCCATCGAGGAGCGGCCCGTGCCGGTGAGCGACGTGCCGGAGGAGCGGGCGTGGCCGACGCAGCCTTTCCCGACCCGGCCGCCGCCGCTCGTGCCGCAGCGGCTCCGCGCCGAGGACGCGTGGGGGCTCACGTGGCTCGACCGCGCCGCGTGCCGCCGGCGGATCGCCGCGCTCCGGAACGACGGGATCTTCACGCCGCCCAGCGTGCGCGGCTCGATCGAGTTCCCGGGATTCATCGGCGGAATGAACTGGGGCGGAGTCGCGGTGGACGAAACACGCGGTGTCGTCGTCGCGAACACGAGTCGCGTCGCCGGGGTGGTGACACTGGTCCCCCGGGCGCTGCACACGCCGAGCGACAGCGGAGACTATCGCACCGCGTACATCACGCGCGCGGAGGGGACGCCGTACGCCATCCGGCGCTCGCTGCTCGTCTCGCCGCTCGGGGCGCCGTGCAACCCGCCGCCCTGGGGCGCGCTCACCGCCGTCCGTGCCGCCACGGGTGACGTGCTCTGGGAGGTGCCGCTCGGCAACGTGCGAGACCTCACCCGCGTCCCGACCCCCGCGCGCTGGGCCTCCCCGACCCTCGGCGGGCCGCTCGCCACCGCCGGCGGGCTCGTGTTCATCGCGTCCACGATGGACCACACCTTGCGCGCCTTCGACGTGGACACGGGCCGCGAAGTCTGGTCGGCGGCGCTCCCCGCCTCGGCGCAGGCCACGCCGATGACCTACCGGGCGCGCGCGGGCGGCAAGCAGTTCATCGTCATCGCGGCGGGCGGACACAAGGAAATGGGCACGAAACTGGGCGACTACCTGATCGCCTTCGCGCTCCCATAACGCTCGTTCCACCAACGGAACGCCTCGGGGAGCGCGACGGACGGCGGCACGGACGGCGCCCACCCGAGTTCCCGCCGCGCGCGGTCGGAGCTGAAGGGGTTGTCGCGGGTCAGCATCGCGAGCGTGGCCGGCGCGTGTGCGGCGAGATCGGCGCGTCCGGCGAGCGTGAGCGCGGCGCGGAGCGCGGCGAAGCCCACGCGAGCCGCCGCGAGCGGGATGGACGGCGTGCGGACGCGGCGCCCGAGCCCCTCACCGGCGAGGCGCGCGAACTCCGCGACCGTGACCTCGAAGTCGTTGGTGAGGTGGTAGACGCGCCCGCCGGCCACGTCGGTCAGGGCGGCGCGCACCGCGCCGTCCGCCACGGCGCCCGCGTGCACGATCAGCAGGAGCGCCCGGCCGCCCCCGATGAGCGGGAAGACGCCGCGCGCGAGCACGGGCGCCACGCGCGGGACGAACTGGCGGTCGCGCACGCCGTACATCACCGGGGGCCGCACCACGCTCGCCCACACGACGCCCTCGGCGTGCGCGCGGAGCACCGCGCGCTCCGACTCCTGCTTCGACCGGCCGTAGGCGTCGCCCTCGGGCAGGGTGGAGACGGGGACGTCCTCGCCGGTCGGGGCGCGGCCGAAGCGGGTCGCGTCGTCGTAGACGGCCGTGCTGCTCACGTGCACGAGCCGCGCGCCGGCCGCCGCGGCGGCGCGAACCACGTGCGCGGTGCCCTCGACATTCAGCGCGTAGAAGGCGCGCGGGTCGCGCCCGGGGCCGATCGCGGCCGCGGCGTGGAAGACCGCATCGCAGCCGGCGGCCGCGTCGCGGACGCTCGCGGCCGCAGTGACGTCGCCGCGCGCGAGCGCGGCGCCCATCGGCTCGAGCCAGCGCGCCGCCTCGACGTCACGCACGAGCGCGCGCACCGTCCATCCGCCGGCCACCAGCCGCTCGACCAGGTACGAGCCGAGCATCCCGGTGGCGCCGGTGACGAGAGCTCGCTTCACGTGAGGAAGGCGGGGCGACGCGCGCGCGCGTCGCTCAGGACGACGCCGGGATGCCCACGCGCTGCACCAGTGCCTCGTGCCGCGGATCGGCGCGTCCGCGGTCGTACTCCGGTTCGGCGTTCAGCATCGCGAGCCACGCGTCGCGGGCCGCGTACGAACGCTCCATCCACTCGAAGTACTGGTCGAGGTCGCCCAGCTCCGCGTAGATGAGCGCGATGGCGAGCGGGCGCGTCGGCTGCGGAGCCGATCGCGTCATCAGTTCCTGCAGCAACGCCAGCGCGACGTCGGTCCGCCCCGCCGCGGCGTGCAGGATCGCCTCGTCGCTCACGGCCCACTGGTGGCGCCCGGAGAGCCGCACGGCGGCCTCGGTCGGCCCGCGCGCCTCGTCGCGCCGGCCGAGGTGGCGCAGCGCCTTGCCCTTCCACCGATGCGATTCGGAGAACGCGGCGTCCAGGTCAATGATCTGGTCGCACACCGCGATCGCCTCCTCGTACCGGCGGGCGAGGAAGTGCGTGATGGCCAGACTCACGCGCACGGACGGGTTCAGCGGATCGAGTGAGGCGGCGCGCTGGCAGCGCCACACGGCCTCCTCGTGGCGGCCGAGCGAGGAAGAGTAGTGCCCCAGCAACATGTGGACCCACGGATCGTTCGCGTCGAGCGCGATCGCGTGCTCGTAGTGCGCGCGCGCCTCCTTCCAGTCCCAGTCGAACAGGAACGCCACGTTCCCGAGTTCGGCGTGTGCGCGCGCGGAGTTCGGGTCGAGCGAGAGCGTCACCTCCGCCAGCTCCCGCACCTTCGGCCAGCCCACCTGCGCGGGGATGGCCCCGTACACGGTGAGGAGCGAGTAGGCGGTCGCCAGCTCCGCGTAGGCCGGCGCGTACGTCGGCGCCCGCGCCACCACCTGTCCGAGGTACTCCATCCCCTTTTCCATCCCCTCGGCGCGCTTGGCGATGTGGAACCGCCCTCGCAGGAAGAGCTCGTACGTCTCGGCGTCAATCAGCGCCTTGCTAATCCGCGGTCCCTTCTCGATGCCCAGGATCTTCTCGCTCAGCGCGTCACGGATGGCCAGCGTGATCTCGTCCTGGATCTCGAACACGTCCTTCATCTCGCGGTCGTAGCGCTCCGACCAGAGGTGGTGCCCGCCGGCCGCATCAATGAGCTGCGCCGTGATGCGCAGCCGGTTCGCGGCCCGGCGCACGCTCCCCTCCAGCACCATCCCCGCGCCCAGCTTCTCGCCGATCTCGCGGATGTCCACGTTCTTGCCCTTGAAGGCGAACGACGAGGTGCGCGCGATCACGCGGAGGCCCGGCAGGCGCACGAGCGCGTTGAGGATCTCCTCCGCGATCCCGTCGCTGAAGAACTCGGCGTCGGGATCGGCGCTCATGTTGGTGAACGGCAGCACCGCGATGGACTTCTTCGCATCCTCGCCGTTGCGATAGGGCACGCTCTTCCCCGCCAGCGCGACGGCGAACTCCGCGGCGCTCTGGAAGCGGTCGCCGGGCTCGCGCGCCATCGCCATCCGAATGGCCGCGTCAATCGAGCGCGGCACGTTCCCGACCTTCACGATGACGCTGGGCGCCGTCTTCGTGAAACGCTGGGCGATGACCGCCGCCGCGGAAGGCCCCGTGAAGGGCGGCTCCCCCGCGAGCATCTCGTAGAGCACGCAGGCGAGACTGTAGACGTCGCTCCGGGCGTCAATCCGCTCCTCGCCCGACGCCTGCTCGGGGCTCATGTACGCCGCCGTGCCGAGCGTCATGCCGGCCTGCGTGAGCCGCTGGCTCCCCGCGGCCGAGACGGCGCGCGCGATGCCGAAGTCGGCGACGAGCGCGTGGCCCGCGGCGAGCATGATGTTCTCGGGCTTGATGTCGCGGTGCACGACACCCTGGGCGTGCGCGTACGACAGGGCGTCGGCGACCTCGGAGGCGACGCGCCGCGCCTCCTCCACCGGCAGCTTCTGGTCGCGGTCGAGCCGCTCGCGCAGCGACTCGCCCTCCACGAGCGGCATCACGTAGAAGAGGTTGCCTGCCGCCTCACCGGAATCGTAGAGCGCGAGAATGTGCGGGTGCTGCAACCGCGCGGTCGTCTTGATCTCGGCGAGGAAACGCTCGGCGCCGACCGACTGAGCGAGGTCCGGAAGCAGCACCTTCAGCGCGACGTTGCGCTCGTGCTTCAGATCATGCGCGAGGTAGACCGTGGCCATCCCGCCCGCGCCAAGCTCGCGCTCGATGCGGTAGCGGCCGGCGAGGGCCGCGGCGAGTGGTGTCTGAAGATCGGCCATGGAAGAGGAAGGAACCCGCTAAGATACTGCCTCGTGTCCACACCCGCGTCAACGCGCGGGGCCTTCACTTCTCGATCAGGTAGTCCTCGACCACCAGCGCGTCCAGCCCCGTGGTGTAGAACAGCCCCAGCGCGTCCTCCAGCGAATGGACGATCGGCTTGCCCATGATGTTGAAACTCGTGTTGAGCAGCATCGGCACGCCGGTGCGCTCGTGGAAGGCCCGGATCAGATCGTAGAAGCGCGCGTTCCACTCGCGCCGCACGGACTGCAACCGGCCGGACCGGTTCACGTGCACGATCGCCGGCACTTTCCGCGCGGCGCTCTCCCGGAAGGTGAGGGTCCGCTCCATGTACGGCGACCGCTGGTAGTTCTCGAAATACTCGTCTCCGAACTCATCCAGGATTGACGGCGCGAATGGGCGGAACTCCTCCCGGAACTTCACCAGCGCGTTGAGCCGTTCCTTCATGTCCCGGGGGCGAGGGTCGGCCAGGATGGACCGGTTGCCGAGGGCGCGAGGGCCGAACTCGGCGCGACCCTGGATCCATCCCAGCAGCCGGCCGTCGGCGAGGAGGTCGGCGGCTGCCTCGTGGATGGTATCGGGCAGGTGACGCATCCTGGGCACGCGCCCGAACCTGGCCAGGCCCGCGAGACTCCCATTCGCGATCGCGGATCCGAGATAGGGACTCCGCACATTGCTGGAGGGCCGCTCTCCCGGATGGTCCCGGCACCAGGCCAGCAGCGCCGCGCCGAGCGCGTTCCCGTCATCGCCGGGCGCGCTGGGCACGTGCAGACTCGTGAAGCCGGTTCGCTCCACGATCTGCCCGTTGAACGAGGAGTTGAGGGCGCAGCCGCCCCCGAGGACCAGGTTGTCCGAGATCCCCATCGCGTGGAAGTTGTTCAGCAACTCCGTCATCACCTCGACGAAGAAGTGCTGGGTCGTGCACGCGAGGTTCGCGGCGGCCAGCGGGGAAGCCCCCGGCGGTCGCGCCCAGCGCTGCATCTTCGCGGCCCACTGCCGGACGACGCGGGTGCGTGGATAGCTGAACGTCAGGCCGTCAACCGTGACCAGCGACCTGAACGTCTCGTGCATCTCGGGGTCGAGCGTTCCATAGGGCGCGAGACCCATCACCTTCCACTCGTCGCCTTTCTCGGAACTGAAGCCGCAGAGGTCCGTGCAGAACGCGTACAGGTTGCCGAGGCCTTCCGCGCCGAGCATGCGCTTGACCGGCCGGATCCGGCCGTCGCGGTAGGCGAAGTAACTGATGGAGCCCAGCTCGCCGCTGCCGTCCACGACCATGCAGGCGGCCTCGGGGAACGGGCTCGTGTAGCACGCAGTGGCCGCGTGGGCGAGGTGATGCGGAAAGTTCACGAACGACACGTTGCGGTTGCCGGACAACGCGAGCAGGTCCGCGATGTGGCCGCCCGAGAGCGTGTTGGCGACGTGCTGCATCCAGAGGCTCTCGTACACGATGTGCCCGTCGGCCAGGAACCGGCTCGTGACGCCGGACCGGCGGGGCAGCCGCTCGTGACTCACGAGGCCCAGCAGCGACATCAGGTTGAGGCCGCGCGTGAACGTCCTGCTCCACGACTTCGCGACGACGTACTCGCCGTGCGGGTCGCAGCATTCGTGGATGACGCGCCGGACGGTCTCCCGGACGTCCGCGGCACCGCAATAGGCCCGCTTGTCCTGGAGATAGCGCTCCGACGCCTCGGCGAAGACGACTTCTCCGCACGAGTTCACGACCGCCACCGCGGGATCGTGAAACGTCGTGGCCAGACCGACGTAGAACTTCCGCCCTGTCACTCTGCCGCGGTCGCGTTGCGGTGCGGGATGCTCACTCCCCCCTGGGATGGACCGTACGCCCGCCCGTCACGGTGCGCACCACCTTGATGTCCTTGATCGCGTTCGGGTCCACGTCGTGCGGGTCCTTTTCCAGGATCACGAGGTCGGCCAGCTTGCCGGCCGTGATCGATCCCTTGGCCTTCTCTTCATATGAAGCGTACGCGCCGTGGATCGTCGCGATCCGGAGGGCCTCGTCCACCGTCACCTTCTGGTTCGCGCCCCATTCCTTGCCGCGGTAGTCGCGGCGCGTCACCATTGACTGGATGGCCATCAGCGGCTCGAAGGGGCCCGGGCCGTAATCCGAGGCGCCGGGCACGCGAATGCCCGCGTCGAGGAACGACCGGTGGGCGAACATCCACCGCATCTTCGCGTCGCCGTACTGGTCCCACTTCTCGCCGTGGAAGTAGATGTACGTCCAGAACGGCGTCGGGATCGAACCCGACTTCGCGATGCGCGAGATGAGGTCGGGATTCACGAGCGAGCAGTGCTCGATGCGGTGGCGGCGATCGGGATGCGGCCACCTGGCGAGCGCGCGCTCGTACGCCTTGAGCACCATGTCAATCGTGACGTCGCCGTTGGCGTGGATCCCCACTTGCCACCCGTGGCTGTGCGCGTCGTCCACGGCCTCGTGGATCTGCTCCTGCGTCATCGTGAGGATGCCGTAGTCGTTGGTGCCGACGTACGGCGTGCTCATCCGCATCGTGCGCTCGGACGCCGAACCGTCCGCGGCGAACTTCACGCCGCCCACGCGGATCCACTCGTCGCCGAGACCGGTGTAGATCCCGGCGTCGCGCATCTGCGGGAAGGCGCCGCCGCGGATCATCAGGTAGGCGCGGTGCCGCAGCAGGCCTTCCGCGCGAATGTCCTCGTACGCCGTCACGTGGTCCGCGGATGCGCCGAGGTCGTGCACGCTCGTGAGGCCCGCGGAGGTGAACAGCTCGGAGATGTACGCCATTCCCCGTTTCGCGCGGTCGCGCCGCTGCTCGGCCGTGAACCGCTCGCGCTGCCCCGCGCGGGTGACCTGCCCCCGCGCCAGCTCGGCCACCCGGCCGGTGAGCTCGCCGTTCGCGTCGCGGAAGAAGCGCCCATTGTCGGGGTCCTTCGTGTCGCGCGTGACGCCCGCGAGTTCGAACGCCCTGGAGTTGTACCAGCTCGTGTGGCCGCCCCGGTGGTTCACCGCGATCGGGTGCTGCGTGGAGACGCCGTCGAGGTCGGCCCTGGTGAGCGGGCGGTCGAGCTTGGTGTCGTCGAACATCGCGCCGTTCACCCAGAAGCCCGCCGGCGTCGTGGACGCCCGCTTGCGGAGGTTCGCCTGCAGCTCGGCCACCGTGCGCACGTTCGCGTTCGCCTCGAACAGCTCGTTCGTACCGCTCGGGTGGCAGTGGCAATCAATGAAGCCCGGCAGCACGGTCATCCGCGCCGCGTCAATCACGCGCGTGCGGCTCGAGGCGAGGTTCCGGATGTCCGCGTTCGAGCCGACGGCGAGGAAGCGGCCGTCCTTGATCGCGACGGCCTCCGCGCGCGGCAGCCCCGCGTCCTGCGTGAGGACGCGAGCGTTCACGACGATCGTGTCGGCCTCGATGCCGGTGCCGCGCTGGCGCATCGGCGGGAGCGCCTCGCCGCGCCAGGGCGTGCCGAGCGCGGAGAGCTTGCGGGCGCCGAGCGCGCCCGCCATCAGCGCGCCGAGTCCGAGGAAGTCCTTGCGAGTGAACTTCGACATCGTCCCTCCCGGGCCGGATGACCGGATGACTGCCGCCTCTCGAGTCAGAACGCCTGCATCGGGAAGGCTCATTTCACCAGCGAACTCACCAGCCACGCCACCCCGCCTCCCACGATGAGCACTCCGCCGACCACCGCCCCCAGCCCGAGCTTGGCCAACTTCGGGAACCCGCGCTTGACCTCGAAGTCCATCGGCGAATGCGTGATCAGGGAATCATTGGCGACTCCCGTCGCGTAGAAGCTCGTCAGGAGCAACCGAAGCCCGTCTCCCCCTGCGCCCCAGGTATCGTCCACGTGACCCATCTCGGAGAGCACGACGTGGCGGCCCCGGCTCAGACGAGGCAGGAGCTCCTTCTCGGCGGACTCGGCAGGGCTGGAGAAATCGATGCTCCCGCTGATCAGTAATGTGGGAACCTCCGAGTCTCGCAATCCACGGTACTCGCGGGGAAGCGGCTGGATGGGCCAGGAGCCATAGTGCGATGAACCCCACAGGAGCTTCCCGAGCGGCGAGCCCAGCGTCGCACTCGGGGGATCCATCTCCGCGACATAATCACGCGAGGCGTCGAAGTCCGCGCTGACCGCCTTCGAGGCCAGGTCTCCCCAGCACATCATGGAAGGGAGCACGCGGTTGTACGCCAGCGACAGGAGCGCGAGCCCGCTCGCGTCGCCGTTCTCGGCCGCGACGAAGGCATCAAAGATCATCGGCGCCGATGTCCGGTGATACAGCAGGATGAAGCTCATCACTCGCACCTTCCCCGGGTCAATGCCGAACACGAGCCATCGCCGCGGCATGCGGGCCAGGACGTTCCGCATGGTCGCGAGCAGATCGGACGACCGCGCCCGCATCCTGGGGTCGCGCTTCCAGAGATCGGCATAACGGCCCAGCTGCCCGTCAACGGCGGCGGGTTCCCAGACCATGTGCCCGGGCGGGTTGACGCCGATCAGGACCGAGCGGAAGATGCTCGACGGGTATCGCAGCGCGTACAGGTAAGCCACGCGCGTGCCGTAACTCAGGCTCAGCAGGTTCACCCGCTCGTACCCGAGTGCCCGGCGAGCCGCCTCGAGATCATCCACGACGTCCAGCATCGAGTAGCTGTCGAGGTCCACCCCGGAATCCTTCAGACGGGACGCACAGCCGATCCACGCGGCGCCGAGGGAGCGGAGCGAGCGCTCTCCGAGCAGGTCTCCATCACCCTTCAGGGCCTTCTCGACCTCGGGGCAATCCAGCACCGACGAACCGTCCACGCCTCGATAGCCGACCATCACCAGGTCGTGGTTGGCGAGGAGATACTCGCGTGGGCGCCAGTTCATGTTACTCAGGCCGGGCCCGCCGGTGAGCAGGAAGATGGGTTCCGCGCGGCTGGTGCTGTCCGATGCCGGCACCCTGATGATGGGGATCGTGATGAGACGGGAATCGGGTTTCGAACGATTCTCCGGCACGACAAGTGTGCCGAACTCGGCGCGATACTTTCGGGATTTGGTCTCGAGCGTGCCTTGCTCGAGAAGCAGGGTGCCGGCACCGGCTGCCGCGGGCACGCCGGGATACGCGGGACGGTGTCCGGCGCATCCGGGTGCGACCAGAACGAGAGTCAGGATGGACGCGCGCCGTGCCCAACGCACGTGGGTCATTCTCACGTGTAGCGCACCCCCAGCTTGTCCAGCACCGGCTTCGGGCACCCCTTCCACTCCGGAACCAGGTCGTTGCCCTGGTATTGCAGGTCCTTCACGCCCATCCGGCTCGAGAAGAACCCGCTCGCCGTGAAGTCGCGCACGCGGTTGAAGAAGGTCACGCCCTCCTGCAGCTCGCGCGTCGCCCTGCGCGGCCAGGCGATCTGGTCGAGTAGCGCGCGGCGCTCGGCGTCCGAGCACTTCGCGAATGCCCTGCGGAACGAGGTGTACGCGAAGCCGTCGAGCCAGCGGAGCGCCTCGCGCATCCACTGGTAGTTCTGCGGGTTGTCCGCGCAGAGCCAGTCCATGAACTCCGGCACGCCCGCCTCGGTGGCGCTCCCCGAGCGCTCGTCGCGCGGGATGATCAGGTCCACGAGCACGCGCAACTCGGTCCACTCGTCGGGCTTGAAGTACTTCGGGCGATAGGGCGCGCCCTGCGCCTGGCTCTCGAGCGCGGCCAGCGCGTGGAGTGCGGCCTTGGCGCCGTCGGCTTCCGAGAACGGCGTGAACGCCAGCGGCGCGACCGCGGCGGCCTTGAGCAGGTCCCGGCGCGTGAACCGCGAGTTGACGGTCGTCGGGTGTCCGGTGTCGGGTGTCGGCGGCTTCACAGTTCCCTCCTCGTCATCATCCCGGCGATGGCGTCGGAAGTCCGCCAGCTCAGCGCCAGAATCGTCCACGTCGGGTTCTTGTCCGCCTGCCCCACGAACGGCCCGCCGTCCGCCACGAACAGGTTCTTGCAGTCGTGCGCCTGGCAGGTCGCGTTGAGCGCCGAGCTGCCCGGATCGCTCCCCATCCGCACGCCGCCCGCCTCGTGGATGATCGAGCCGCCGTTCGCGATGCCGTATCCCCGCTCCTTCGGCGGCATCGGACTGAACACCTCGCCGCCCATCTCCGCGATGAGCGCGCGGAACGTCTCCTGCATGTGCTTCGCCTGGAGGATCTCGTGGTCCGTCCACTCCCAATGAAAGCGCAGGACGGGAATCCCCCAGCGGTCCTTCTTCTCCGGGTCAAGCTCGCAGTACGACTTCTCGTTCGGGATCATCTCGCCGCGGCCGTCGAAGCCGACCGTCGTCCCGTAGTAGTGCCGGTAGTCGGCCTTGAGCGCCTTGCCGTAGCCGCCGCCATTCGGGTAGCGGTGAATGCCGCCCATGAACCCGGCGCTCGGCACGCCGCGCCCGCCCCACGGCTCGATGTGATACCCGCGCGGGAAGTCGAGCTTCGCGTTGTCGAGCCACCACGGCATGTAGACGTGCATCCCGCCCACGCCGTCGCAGTTGTGCGGCGGCTGGTCCATCAGCTTCGGGATGAAGCCGGCCACGCCCGTGCCCACCGTGTCGGTGAGGTACTTCCCCACCACGCCGCTCGAGTTGGCGAGCCCGTGCGGGTGACGCGACGACTTCGAGTTGAGGAGGATGCGCGCCGTCTCGCACGAGCTGGCCGCGAGCACGATGACCTTCGCGCGCACGTGCCGGTCCTCGCCGCTCCGCTTGTCCACGTAGCTCACGCCCGTGGCGATGCCCTGCTCGTCGGTCGTCACCTCGCGCGCCATCGCGTTCGTGAGGATCGCGAGCTTCCCGGTCTTCATCGCCGGGAAGAGGAGCACCTCGGGCGAGCTGAAGGCCGCGTTCACCGAGCAGCCGCGACCGCACTGGCCGCAGTAGTGGCATTCCATCCGCCCGTGGATCGGCTTCGTCAGGATCGAGAGGCGCGACGGGATGCAGGTGATGTTGAGCCGGTCCGCCGCCTGTTTCACCAGCAGCTCCCGGCAGCGCGGGCGCGGCGCCGGCTGAAACTCGCCGTCCGGATGATTGCGCAGCCCCTCCCTGGAGCCGAAGACGCCGATGAGGCGGTCCACCTGGTCGTAGTACGGCGCGACGTCGTCGTACGAGATGGGCCAATCGTCGCCCAGGCCGTCCCGGCTCTTCGCCTTGAAGTCGTCGGGACCGAAGCGGAGCGAGATGCGCCCCCAGTGGGTGGTGCGGCCGCCGAGCGACCGCGCGCGCCACCAGTCGAAGCGCGTGCCCTCGGCGCGCGTGAAGGGCTCGCCGTCGATCTCCCAGCCGCCGACGCCGGCGAGGAACTCGCCGAAGGGCTGCTCGCGCGTGCCCCCGCCGCGCCGATGCGTCTGCCACGGCCACACCAGCATCTTCGAATCGCGCGCGGTGTCCCACCATCCGCCGGCCTCGAGCACGACGACGCTCGCGCCGGCTTTCGTGAGGACGTGCGCGGCCATCCCGCCGCCGGCGCCGGAGCCGACGATGGCCACGTCATAGAGGAGGCGT
>DATEDF010000006.1:0-19892 GCA_035286465.1 Gemmatimonadaceae bacterium
CGTCGTGCCCGAGCCCGGAAAGCCGCAGGGCTACGAGGAGACCGGCAGCGTCTCGAGCGCCATCCCCGGCATCGGCTTCAGCGCGCAGTCGTCGAACGCGCCCAATCACACCTACGAGATGGAAGCCGACGCGCTCGCCGAGGTCGGGCACAAGGGATTCGTGATTGACGCGCAGGCGATGACGGCGCTGCTCTTCGACTTCGCCACGCGGCCGGACTATCGCGCGGCGGTGAAACGCGAGTTCGACGGCATCAAGGCGCTCTTCGGCGAGTACCAGGAGGCGCTCAGGAAGGTGTACGTGGTGCCGAAGGTGCCGGACCCCGAGTGAGGCGAGAGTGGTGAGCAGTTTCGTCCGTGCGGCCGCCTGATGGCGCCGGCGAAGCTCGGCGACTAGGTCTTCCCGACGAGCCGGAGCGCATTGCGCACGGCCCCCCGCGCGGGCACGACTTCCGCCGCGTGGAACACCGTGCCCGGCACGGCGCTCTTGAGCCGCTGCTCGACCAGCTTCCGGAGGAAACTCGCGGCGTCGAGCAGGCCGCCCGCGAGCGCCACCGGCACCGCCGCCCGCTCATCCGTGAAGAGTTGCCGCGCCAGCGTGCGCACGTGGAGCACCAGCTCCTCGCACGCGAGCGTGCAGAGCGACCTCGCGCGCTGGTCGCGCGAGCTCGCCACGGTCATCACGACGCTCGCGAGCTGCCCGAGCTGGCCCGGCGTCGCGCTCGCCGCCCACGGCACCAGCTCGTCGGCCGACTCCATCTCGAGGTGCGTGAGCAACACGCCGAGGAGCGCCGTCTCCGGCTCCCGCCCATCGGCGGTGCTCGTGACCACCGAGAGCGCCTTCCGGCCGATCCACGCGCCGCTCCCCTCGTCGCCGCACGTCGGGCCCCATCCGCCGCAGCGCGCCATCTTCCCCGTGGGCCCGCGCCCGTACGCCACCGACCCCGTGCCGGCGATGAGCACGATGCCGGCGTCGTCGCCGAAGGCGTCCTCCAGCGCCACGAAGAAGTCGGGAAGCACCACGACTTCCTCGGCGAGCGTCCGCTTCGAGAGCGCCGCCATCAACGCCGAGTACTCCGAGTCGCGCCCCACGCCGGCCACGCCGATGCAGCACGCCTCTGGCGTCTCGCCCTCGAGGTCACAGGCGGCGAGCGCCTCGCCGATCAGCTTCTCGATGACGTCGGCCGAACGCTGCGCCTCACCGGGGCGCACCGCGCTGGCGGAGCCCGTCACCGTCGCGAGCTCCTCGCCTTCGCCGTTTGCCACGATCACGCGCGTCTTGGTCGCGCCGCCGTCCACGCCCACGACAATCGGTGCCATCGCAGTTAGAAAAGAAACGGTCCGGTCCCCATCCGCGCAAACGCGCAGTTCGGCAGTTACGATCGAGAATCCGTCGCGATGCTCGACGCGCGCCCGGGACGCACGAGCGCCGAGCCCGACCCCACGAGCATCGTGATCGTCGTCCCGATCAGCACGTACCACGGCCACGCGACGTTCGCGAACGGCCCGAGCACGGCCCCGAGTGCCGGCACGGCCGCCACGATCGGCTTCGCGAACACCACGCCCGCCATCGCGACGATCCCCACCGACATCCCGAGGATCGCGTCGCGCTGCGCCGCGCGCCGGTTGAAGATCCCGAGGAAAAACCCGCCCAGTAGCGCGCCGTAGGTGAACGACGCGATCGAGAGCGCGATGACCACCACCGGCGTCCGTCCTTCCGGAAAGAGCATCGCCCCGAGCGTGAGCACGACGCCCCACGCGAGCGCGAAGCGGCGCCCCGCGCGAAAAGTCCGCGGGTCGTCCGCCGAACGGCGGGTGAGCGGCAGGTAGATGTCGTGCGTCGTCGAGGCGGCGAGCGAGTTGATCGCGCCCGAGTGCGTGCTCATCGTGGCGGCGAGGATCGCCGCGACGATGAGACCGAGCAGCCCGTGCGGCATCCGCTGGATGATGAACGTCGGGAAGATCGAGTCCGGCGCGTTGAACCCCGCGCCCTCGTAGAACGCCCAGAGCCCGAGCCCCACCGTGAGGAAGAGCGCGAACTGGAAGAACACCACGATCCCGCTCCCGATGATGGCGCGCTGCGCCTCGCGGAGCGACCGCGACGAGAGGAGCCGCTGCACGATCATCTGGTCGGCGCCGTGCGACGCCATCGCGAGGAAGGCGCCGCCCAGGAGCCCGGCAAAGAGCGTGTGCGGCTGGTCGAATCCGGTGTACAGACTGATCGCCGTGAGCTTGCCGCCCGCGCGTGCCGCGTCGAGGATCGCGCCCCACCCGCCGGTCACGGCCTGCCCCAGCAGCACCACGGCGCTCACGCCGCCCGTGAGGTAGATCGCCGCCTGGAGAATCTCCGTCCAGACGACGGCGCGCATCCCGCCCTTGTACGTGTACACGATCGTGAGCACGCCCAGAATGAGGATCGCCACCGGCATCAGGTACTGCCTGGGCAGCACCGGCCCGATGATGAGCGCGATCGGAATCGCCGTCGCGAAGACGCGCACCGAATCGGCCATCGCCCGCGTCACGAGGAACACGATCGAGGTGAAGCGCCGCGTCTCGAGCCCGAAGCGCTTCTCGAGGAGCGCGTACGCCGTCACCAGCTCGCCCTCGAAGTAGCGCGGCAGGAGCACCGTCGCGACGACCACGCGCCCCGCGATGTACCCCGCCGCCACCTGCAGGAAACCGAGGTTCCCGATGTACGCGAGCCCGGGGATGGAGATGAACGTGAGCGCGCTCGTCTCCGACGCCACGATGGAAAACATGACCGCCCACCACGGGAGTGAGCGGTCGGCGATGAAATAGTCTCGCGAGGTCTTCTGTCGGCGCCCGAGCCAGACGCCCAGCGCGGTGGTCCCGGCCAGATAGGCGACGAGGACCGCGAAGTCTACGACGCCGAATCGGCTGCCGGGCAGAACGAGAACGGCGCCTTACGCGGAGAAGGAGTTACCGCACCCGCAGCCGCCGGTGGCGTTCGGGTTCTTGAAGGTGAAGCCCGACCCCTGCATGGACGTCACATAGTCAATCGTGACGCCGCTCAGGTACTGCAGCGAGAAGGGGTCCACGAAGACGCGGAAGCCGTCCTTCTGGACGATCGTGTCGTCGTCCATCGGCTGGTCCTCGATGAGCAGACTATACTTGAACCCCGAGCATCCGCCGGGCTGGACGCTCACGCGCAGCCCGCCCGCCTCAGGGGAGACCTTCTCGGCTTCCATGAACTTCAACACTTCCACGCCTGCCGCCGCCGTCATCTCGAGGGCGACTTCCGGCTGATTGATCGTGCTCATTCCGTCCTCCGACTCCCGGGTCGCGCGCAAGTCCAGCGCACGAGACAATATAGGTGAATCGGGAGTGTCCTTCAAGGAAATGACGCCGCGGGGCCATGCGTAACGTCCCGAGGGACAGCATCGTGGGGTGGATCGCGGTGCTCGCGGTCACGGGCGCGCTGGGCTACTGGGTCTGGGGCACACTGACCACGCCGCCACGGCCCAAGCCGGTGCAGGCACTCCCCAGCGACCGGTCCGGGCCCGGCTACTTCGCGGTCGCCGGCGCGGCCGTGGACCTCGAGATCGTCGCCCCCGACGGGCGGCGTGCGACGACCGCCGCGCACAGCGACACCGCGGGCCGGATTCCCGGCTCGCACGGGAGCGTGGAGTGCGCCGGCTTCGGCGTGATGCGCGAATCGCAGGCGGCGTGCGCGGCCAGCCTCACGGTCTGGAACCCGGTCCATGGCGCCTATCGCGTGGTCGTCTTCGCCACCGACTCCGCGCGCGCCGAAACGCTCAACCTGGGCTACGGCGGCGCTACCTTCCGGCGCTCGGGGGGCTTCTCCGTGCGCGTGTCCGTCGCGCCCGGTCAGCCCGTGGAGTTCGGCGTCACCGTGAACCGGGACGGCGTGTCGCAGCGCTCGAGGGTGGTGCCGAGCCCGAGGTGACGGCCCGCACGACCTCGTCGGCCAGCGCCTGCCGCACGCGCGTGATCTTCGTGTTGGCGCGCGTGGGATTCACCCGATTCGTGAGCAGGAGGACGAAGAGGTCGCGCGCGGGGTCAATCCAGAGCGAAGTGCCGGTGAACCCGGTGTGGCCGAACGCCGGGCGCGTCATCAGGTGCCCGGCGGAGTTCTGCCCGGTGGGCGTCTCCCAGCCGAGCGCGCGGTGGGAGAACGTCGAGTCCTGCACGGTCGTGAAGAGCCGGATCGTCTCCGCCGCGAACACGCGGTCGCCGTCGAGGACACCGCCGCTCAGGTACATCCGGGCGAAGCGGGTAAGGTCGCGTGCGGTGCTGAACAGCCCGGCGTGCGCCGAGACGCCGCCCAGCGCGTACGCGTTCTCGTCGTGTACCTCGCCCCGCAGGTGGCGCTGGCGCCACGGGTCCACTTCCGTGGGCGCGATGCGGGCGCGGAGTGACGCGCCCGGCCGATAGAGCGTCTCGCGCATCCGGAGCGGTTCCGCGACGTGCTTCGCGAAATACGTGTCAATGCGCTCGCCGCTCACCGCGCGGACGATCTCGCCCATCAAGATCGCGCCCAGGTCGGAGTAGACCATTCGGGCGCGGGGCACGGTGTCGAGCGGCGTGGCGTAAACGCGGGCCATCGCGGAGTCGGGGTGGTCCGTCTCCTTGTAGATGGGGCGCCACGCCGGGAGACCCGAGGAGTGCGTCAGGAGGTTGCGAACGGAGACTTGTTCCTTGTCCCTGCCTGTCCAGGTCGGCAGATACCGCTGCACCGGCGCATCCAGCTCGATCTTCCCCTGCTCGACGAGCTGCATCATCGCCGAGGTGAGCGCGACGACCTTGGTGAGCGACGCGAGGTCCCAGAGGGTGCGCTCGGTGGGAGCGGGCGACGGCGCCCAGTCGAGATGCCCGGCGCCGTACTCCGCGAGCACGCGGTCGTGCCGCCCGACGACGGCGAACGCCGCGGGGAAGGCGCTGTCGGCGACGGCCTTGTCGAGCACCGTGCGCAGCGCGTCCGCGACGAGCTTCTCGAGCGGCTCGGCGACCGTGCGCCTGCCGTCCGCGCCGTCTACGCTGTCCGCCCGTCCCGCGCCGCCCGCGCCGCCCGCGCCGTCCGCGCCGCCCGCGCCGCCCACAAACGGCCGCCGGAGCCCGTCGCCTCGCGCGAAGAAGCCCGGCAGCGAGATGGGCGCGCGGCCCACGACCGGGGCGCGCCCCGCGATCGCCCCCGCCGCCGCCTGCTCGAGCGCGGGACCGCGGCCGTACGTCACGAGATACGACCCCACGTGCGGCATCTCGCGGATCACGTAGGGATTGCCGTGCGCGGCGACGATCACGGGGTGGCTCGCCGCGAGCGAATCGAGCCACGCCGCGACGTGTGGCGCGACGGCGAATCGCCCCGGCGGCTCCACCGCGCGCACGTGCGTGCTGGCGATCACGCGGTCGCCGGGCCGGACAAGCGAGTCGAGCGCGCTCCGCGGCCAGCGTGGAGAGATCCGCACCACGCGCGCGCCGCGGAGCGCCGAGCGCAGCCCGGCGGCGAACGCGCGGCCCGCCTCGACGTCCGTCTCTCCCGCGTAGGTCACGACGAGCGTCGGCTGGTCGTCGTGCACGGGCACGAGCGATTGCTCGTCGCGGAGCAGGGTGACGGCCTCGCGCGCGATGCGCCGCGCCGTCTCGCGGTGGGTCGCGGCGCCCACGATCTCGCGCAGCGAGTCGAGGGGAACGATCGGCCGCCGCGCCGCGCCCACGCGCACCTTGAGTTCGAGCAGTCGCCGCACCGACGTATCCACGCGCGCGGCCGCGATCTCGCCGCGCTCGACCGCGGCCACCACGGCGTCAATCGCGCGGCGCGTGTCCGTCGGCATCAGGAGGATGTCGGCGCCGGCCTGCACCGCGAGCACCGTGCTCTGCTCGACGCTGTACCCCTTGCCGACCCCCTGCATGTCGAGCGCGTCGGTGATGGTGACGCCCCGGAAGCCGAGCGTGTCGCGCAGGAGGGCGCCGACGATTCCCCGGTTGAGCGTGGCGGGCACCGTGTCGTGCGCCACCGCGGGAAGCGCGACGTGCGCCGTCATCACACCCCACGCGCCTTCGGCGATCGCCGCCCGGAAGGGCACCAGCTCCACCGTGTCGAGCCGCGCCCGGTCGCTCGCGACGATCGGAAGCGCGAGATGGGAATCGGTGTCGGTGTCGCCGTGGCCGGGGAAGTGCTTCACCACGGCGACCACGCCCTCCTGCTGCGTGCCGCGCACGTACGCCGCCGTGAAGCGCGCCACCGTCGCGGCGTCCTCGCCGAACGCGCGCGTGTTGATCACCGGGTTGGACGGGTTGTTGTTCACGTCGGCCACGGGCGCGAAGTTCAGGTGAATGCCGATCGCCTTCGCTTCCCGCGCGCTGACCCGCCCCGCCTCCTCGGCGTTCGCCTCGTTGCCCGTCGCGCCGATGGCCATGGCGCTCGGAAAGACCGTGGCGCTGCCGGCGTTGAGGAGCGACGGGGTGAAACTCCCGCCCTCGAGACGGCCCAGCGCCGGCTCGAGGTCCGACGCCACGAGCAGCGGAACCCCGCCGGCCAGCGCGAGCCGCTGCAGATCATTCACTTTCGCCGCGACCTCGACCGGCGAGCCGAGGGACATCACGACGCCTCCGACCCCGTCCTCCGTGATCCAGCGCCGGGCCACGGCGAACGTCGAGTCGGTCGCGCTGGTATAATCCCCGAGGACCCAGACCATCACCATCTGCCCCACGCGCTGCCGCAGCGAGAGGCGTTCGAGGCTGCGCTCGATCCAGGCGCGGGCGTCGGCGTTGAGCGGCGCGGTGAGCGAGGGCGTGAACGCCGGTGGCGGGTAGCGCGTGATGAGTGATGGCGACGCCACACGGGAGGGCGCGCACGCCAGCGCGGCCACCGCGACCAACGGGAGGAGCGACCGGTGAACTGGCATCAGCAATCGGGAAGGCGTGGGCAACTGGCGGCGCTTGGCCTGACGCTCGCCCTCCACGGCGTTACGGCGCCGGCGGCGCGTGCGCAACGTGCCCCGACCCCGCGCGCCCCGGCGCCGGCCGCCGAGAGGGTGCGTCCCGGCATCACCGTGCTGATCGAGGAGCGCATCGGGCTGATTCGTGCCCGGCGCGTGGCGCTCATCACGAACCAGACCGGGATCAACGAGCGCGGCGAGTCGGACATTGACCTGCTCCGCGACGATCCACGCGCGCGCGCGGCGGGCGTGCAGCTCGTCCGCCTCTTCGCCCCCGAGCACGGCATCCGCGGCACCGAGGACCGGCAGTTCCTCCAGGCCGAAGTGGACGCGAAGAGCGGGCTCACGGTGCACGCGTTGTACCAGTCGCAGACCATCCCGCCTCCCGATTCACTGCTCCGTGACGTGCAGACGCTCCTCGTGGACCTGCAGGACATCGGAACCCGGACCTGGACGTACACCGGGCTGATGCTCTACGCCCTGCGCGCCGGTGGGCGCCTCGGGATTCCCGTGCTCGTGCTCGACCGCCCGAATCCGATCACCGGCTCGCACGTCGAAGGGCCGATGCTCGACTCGCTCATCGCGAACCCGAACGATCCCGCCCCCGGCGCGCCCGGCAAGGCGTACGCATTATATCCTGCGCCGCTCAGGCACGGAATGACGATGGGCGAGCTGGCGCAGCTCTTCAACGCGAAGCTCGGGCTCGGCGCCGACCTGACCGTCGTGCCCGTGCGCGGCTGGCGACGCTCGCAATGGTTCGACGAGACCAGGCTCCCCTGGGTGCGCCCGTCCCCCAACATGCCGTCGCTGACGAGCGCGCTGCTCTATCCGGGGCTGGTCGCCTTCGAGGCGACCAACCTCTCCGTGGGCCGGGGCACCGGCGAGGCGTTCCAGCGGCTCGGCGCGCCGTGGCTCCGGGCGAAGGAGGTCGTGGACCTCCTCGCCGACCGCGCGATGTCGGGCGTGAAGTTCGAGGCCGAGCGCTTCACGCCCGCGTCGCCGTCGGACGGGAAGTACGCGGGCCGGAGCGTGGCGGGCGTGCGGATCGTCGTGACGGACCGCGAGCGCGTGAACGCCGCGCGCGTGGGGGCCGCGCTCCTCTGGGCGATCGCCCGCACGTCGCCCGATTCGCTCCGGATTCGTGCCGCCGGCTTCGACGATCGCTTCGGCGCCGCCCGGCTGCGCGAAGCGCTGGTGCGCGGCGATGACCCCGACGCCGTACTCGACGCCGAACTGCCGGCGGTCGTGGCCTTCCGGGAGGCCGTAAGACCTTATCTGATCTATCGCTAGGCCCGTCGCGCTCGCGTTGCCCTCACTCTTCCGGCCGGGTAAACTTCGGTATGCCGAATCCCTGGGACGCGGTCAAAGCCGGTTACCTGCGACTGGTGGAGCCGGTGATCGCGTACCTCGTGCGCCGCGGCGCGAACCCGAACGTGATCACGACGATCGGCACCGGGTGCATGATCACCGCGGCGGTGATCTTCGCGTCCGGGCACATCCGCATCGCGGGGTGGGTGCTCGGCCTCACGGCGATCTTCGACGTGCTCGACGGCAACGTCGCGCGCCGCTCGGGTCGCCAGACGAAATTCGGCGCGTTCTACGACTCGTCGCTCGACCGCATCTCCGACGGCGCGCTGCTCGCCGGCCTGACCGTCTTCTACGCGACCGACACGTCGCGCCACAGCGTCGAGATGGTCGTCGTCTGCCTCGCGGCGATCCTCGGCACGTTCGTCACGTCGTACACGCGTGCGCGGGCCGAGGGGCTCGGCATTGATGCCAAAGTCGGGCTCATTCAGCGCGAGGAGCGCGTGGTGCTCCTCGCGGCGCCGCAGGCGTTATTCGGGCTGGCCTTCGACGGCTGGGTGCTCTCGACGATCATCACCCTGCTTGCGGTGACGTCGTGGATCACCGTGGTGCAGCGCATCCGCTTCGTGCATCGGGTGACGAGCGCGCGCGCGACGACCGCTCGCGCGGCGCTGCTGGAGAGCGCGCACGCGCCGTCCCCCGAGCCCACGCTCGCGGCGAAGCCGTCCGGCTCCACGGCCGACGGCGCGCCCACGCCCGTACACGCGCATTCACCCCGCTAGCGCGCTCCCCCCACTCCTTTCGGCGCCGAGTCCCTCCGCGTGAGCGCCCTCCGAACGTGACCGCAAGCGAAGAGGAGAAGCCGATCCGCCCGGCAACCGGCCGGCTGGGCATCCTGACGCCGGGGCTCGGCGCGGTCGCGACGACCTTCATCGCGGGCGTGGAGAGCATCCGGCGCGGCCTGAGCACGCCGGTGGGCTCGCTCACGCAGATGGCGACGATCCGCCTCGGCAAACGCACCGACCGCCGCTCGCCGCTCATCAAGGACCTCGTGCCGCTGGCCTCGCTCGACGACCTCGTCTTCGGCGCGTGGGACCCGATTCCCGACGACGCGCTGACCGCCGCGCGCAAGGCGAGCGTGCTCGAGGAGCGCGACCTGGGGCCGGTCGCGCCGTTCCTCGCGGGCATCACCCCAATGCCGGCCGTCTTCGAGAACAAGTACGTCACCCGCATCACGGGCACCAACGTCAAGCGCGGGAAGAACAAGCGCGACCTCGCCGAACAGCTCCGGCAGGACATTCGTGACTTCAAGGCGAAGCACCGGCTCGATCGAATGGTCGCCGTGTGGTGCGCCTCCACGGAGATCTACATCAAGGCGGGGCCCGCGCACGCGACGCTCGAGCAGTTCGAGAAGGCAATGGAGCGGAACGACGAGGCGATCGCCCCCTCGATGCTCTACGCGTGGGCGGCGCTGATGGAAGGCGTTCCCTACGCGAACGGCGCGCCGAACCTCGCGGTGGACACGCCGGCGCTCATCCAGCTCGCCAACGAGCGCGGCGTGCCGATCTCCGGCAAGGACTTCAAGACCGGGCAGACCTGGCTCAAGACCGTGATCGCGCCCGGCATCAAGGCACGGATGCTGGGCCTGAAGGGCTGGTACTCCACGAACATCCTCGGAAACCGCGACGGGGAGGTCCTCGACGACCCGGCGTCGTTCAAGACGAAGGAGGAATCGAAGCTCTCCGTGCTGCACACGATCCTGCAGCCGGAGCTGTACCCGCACCTCTACAAGGACTTCTCGCACGTCGTGCGGATCAACTACTACCCGCCGCGCGGGGACAACAAGGAGGGGTGGGACAACATTGATATCGTCGGGTGGCTGAACTATCCGATGCAGATCAAGGTGAACTTCCTCTGCCGCGACTCGATTCTCGCGGCGCCGATCGTGCTCGACCTGGCGCTCTTCAGTGACTTCGCCGCGCGCGCCGGGATGAAGGGGATTCAGGAGTGGTTAAGCTTCTATTACAAATCGCCGATGGCCGCTGCGGGACTCCAGCCGGAGCACGATCTTTTCATTCAGCAGACGAAGCTGAAGAACACGCTCCGCCACCTGATGGGGGAGGAGCAGATCACGCACCTCGGTCTGGAGTACTACACATGAACGCTCACGCAAACCCGAGCGTCCTCCGCGCGGCGCCGCACACGCTCGCCTCGCGCGTCCCATGGGGCCTCTCGCTTGCGGCCCTCGCCGCGCTGGCCTGCGGCCCCGTGCCGCGCTCGGCCCGCGACATCCGCCTGTGGACCACCGATTTCGAGATCCGCGTCTCGACCGACGTGCTCCCGCCGCGCGCGCTCGAGCAGTCGCGCTATACCGTCGTCGTCCGCGACCGGAAGACGCGCGAGCCGATCGCCGATGGGCAGGGTCGCATCTTTGCGACGAATGCCGATGGCAAGACGATCTGGGACGGATTCACCTACGGGCCCGAGGTCGGCACCTACCACGCGCGGCTGATGTTCCTGACTGCCGGCGAGTGGGCGATGAACGTGCAGTTCCGCCGCGACTCGACATCGGCGCTGCAGCGGCCGGAATACGATTGGCGGCAGGAAATCCGCGTCGGCGCCGAGCCGGGCGACACGTCCCGGCCCGGATGACCGGCGAGACGGAGCGGACGCGATGAAGCACTTTCACCGGACCCACGTTCCCCCCGACGCGGTGCTGGCCACGGCGGACGACTTCTTTCCCACGATCGGCCTCCGGCAGACCGCGGCGGGACCGCGCACGCGGACCTTCACCGGCGTGGTCGGGACGCCCGAGGAGCCGGTCACGCTCGCGCTCGCCGTGAGGATGGAGGGCGGCCACTACACCTTCGTCGAGGCGAGCACGTCGGCGCACGGGGAGAGCCGGCTCGACCGGAACGTGAAGAAGTTCTTCGTGCGGCTGCACCGCCAGATGGACGCGCGACACGCGCTCGGCGCCGCGTACTGAATGGCGGTCGCCCGCACGCGCGCGGCGGGAGGCGTGAAGCGGGGCTCCGCCGCCGCGCCCTCGGCGGCGCTGACCGCGGACCGGAAGCTCGAACTCTACTACTGGATGCGGCTCACGCGCTCGCTGGAGGAGCGGCTGGTGAGCCTGCACCGCCAGGGGAAGCTCGTCGGCGGGGTCTTCCGCTCGCTGGGCCAGGAGGCTGATTCCGTCGGCTCCGCCTATGCGCTCGAGCGGCGCGACGTGCTGTCGTCGCTCACGCGGAACCTCGGCTCGCTGCTCGTCAAGGGTGCGACGCCGCTCGAGATCCTGCGCCAGCACTTGGCCACGGCCGACTCCCCCACGGGCGGCCGCGACCTCGGGCTGCACATCGCGGACCTCCAGCGGGGGTTTCTCGGCCACATCTCGCCGCTGGGCGACATGGTGCCGGTGACTGCCGGGGTCGCGCTCTCCTTCCGGATGCGCGGCGAGGATCGCGTCGCGCTCGTCTACGTCGGCGACGGCGCCACGAGCACGGGCCCGTTCCACGAAGGACTCACCTTCGCCGCGGTGTTGCGCTGCCCGATGATCGTGATCGTCGAGAACAACGGCTACGCCTACTCGACGCCGGTGCACCAGCAGACCGCTGCGCGCCGTTTCGTGGACAAGGCGGCGGGCTACGGCATCGCCGGCGAGCAGGCCGACGGCAACGATGTGCTCGGCGTGTACGACGTCACACGGCGCGCCGTGGATCGCGCGCGCGCGGGCGGGGGCGTCACCCTCATCGAGTTGCTCACCTACCGTCGGCGAGGACACGCGGAGCACGACAATCAGCGTTACGTGCCCGCGGGCGAGGCCGAACGGTGGGCCGCCGAGAACGATCCGCTCGACCGCTACGTGCGGGTGCTCCTCGACCGCGAGAAGGTCGAGCAGGCCGCGCTCGACGCCGTGGACGCGCGCGTCGTGGCGGAGCTCGACGCCGCCACGGCGGAGGCCGAACGGTCGCGTCCGGCCCGGGCGACCGACGCGCTGCACGGCGTCTTCGCCGATCCGCCGGCCGTCGCCCCCCACTGGTACCGGGAGGCCGGGCACCGGACGCCGGAGCGGGGACCGTCGTGACCGCCGAGATCACCTACCTCGAGGCCATTCGCGAGGCGCTCTTCGAGGAGATGGAGCGCGACCCCGATGTGTTCTGCCTCGGCGAGGACATCGGGGTCTACGGCGGCGCGTTCAAGGTCACCGAGGGGCTGCGCGAGCGGTTCGGCGAGGCGCGTGTCATTGACACGCCGATCGCGGAGGCGGCCATCGTCGGCGCGGCCGCGGGCGCGGCCCACATGGGCATGCGCCCCGTCGCCGAGATGCAGTTCGCCGACTTCATCGCGAGCGCGTACGAGATCCTCACCAACTACGTCGCGACGGCGCGCTATCGCACCGGCCTCGCCTGCCCGATGGTCGTGCGCGGCCCGAGCGGCGGCTACGTGCGCGGGGGGCCCTTTCATTCGCAGAACCCCGAGAGCGCGTTCCTGCACACGCCGGGTCTCAAGATCGTGGCGCCCGCCACCGCCGAGGACGCCAAGGGCCTGCTCAAGGCCGCGATCCGCGACGACGACTGTGTGCTCTTCTTCGAGCACAAGTATCTCTACCGGCGCATCAAGGCCACGATGCCCGCGGGCGATCACCTCACCCCCATCGGCTGCGCACGCGTGGCGCGGGAAGGGAAGGACCTGTCGCTCATCACCTACGCGGCGACGGTGTGGAAGGCGCTCGAGGCGGCGGAGCGACTGGAGCGCGAGGACGGGCTCTCCGTCGAAGTGCTCGACCTGCGCACCCTCGCGCCGCTCGACGACGCGGCGATCGAGGCGACCGCGAAGAAGACCAATCGCGTGGTGATCGTCCACGAAGACACGCGCACCGGCGGGATCGCGGGGGAGGTCACCGCGCGGCTCAACGAGCGTTGCTTCGAGTGGCTCGATGCGCCCGTCCTGCGCGTGACCGCGCACGACGTGCCGCTGCCGTCGGCGCCGGCGCTGGAGGACTTTGTGCTGCCGCAGACGGACGACATCGTGAAGGCGGCGCGGCGGCTGGCGAGTTACTGACGTGGTGAAGGGTGAAGAGCGAATGGCGAAGGGTGAAGATTCCGTGAAGGGCGAGGAGTCCGTGAAGGGCGAAGGCGTGTCGCGGGCGCGGCGCGTCGGCATCGGCTGCTTCACGGCGTGGCTCGGGCTCGCGAGCGGAGCGATGGTGGCGGCGCTCGTCTCGCGGATCGTCGCCTACCTGACGCGCGCGGAAGCCTGCGCGGGCATTCCGTCGTGCAATTGGTACATTTATGCGATCATCGGCGGCGGTATCGGCGCGGTGACGCTGCCGGCACTCGTGCTCTGGGCCCTCGGCAAGTCGAAGGGCCCCGCGTCGCGCAACGACTGATCGAGGGTCTTCCCGTGGCTCGAGTTGACGTGATCATGCCCCAGATGGGTGAGTCGATCGCCGAGGGCACGGTGTCGCGTTGGCTCAAGCAGGTGGGCGACGACGTGAAGCGCGACGAGCCGATCTTCGAGATCTCGACGGACAAGGTGGACGCCGAGATCCCGTCGCCGTCGGCCGGCGTGCTCGCCGAGATCCTCGTGGGCGCGGGCAAGACCGTCGCCGTGCAGACCGTGGTCGCGCGGATCGAGACGGAAAAAGGCGCGGCGATCGCACCAGCCCCGAGCGCGCCGCTGTCCGAATCGCGCGCCGCGTCACCGGTGCCGGCGATGGCGGCGGCACCGGCGCCGGTGCCGTCTCGACCATTGGCGCCCTCGCCGCTCGCGTCGTACGCCTCGGGCGCGCCGGCGCCGAGCGCCGCGCCCGTCGGCCCGAACGGTTTGCTTGCGGAGCGCATCCGCACGAAGAGCTCGCCCCTCGTGCGCCGCCTCGCCGCCGAGCACGGCGTAGAGCTGTCGCGCCTCACGGGAACGGGCATCTCCGGGCGCGTGACCAAGCGCGATCTGCTCGGCTATCTCGAGAGCGGTGATCGTCGCGTCGCCGCGCCGGCGGGTCTTGCCGGGGCGGTGGCCGTGCCCGCGCTGACGGCCGCGCCCGCGCCGACCGCCGCGCCGTGGCCCGGCGACGTCGTCGAGCCGATGTCGAAGCTCCGCCGGCTCACCTCCGACCACATGGCGCTCGCGCGCCGCGTCGCGGCGCACGTGACGACCGTCCACGAGGTGGACCTGACGCGCGTCGGGCGCGTGCGCGCGGCGATGCGGGCCGAGTTCGAGGCGCAGTCGGGCCAGAAGCTCACCTTCCTGCCGTTCGTGCTGCAGGCGCTCGTGATGACGCTCAAGCGGCATCCGGTGCTGAACGCCGCCGTGAACGGCACCGACATCATCTATCGCAAGCGATACAACATCGGTATCGCCGTGGCGCTCGACCCGTCCGGACTCATCGTGCCGGTGATCAAGCACGCGGAGGATCTCTCGCTCTCGGGGCTCGCGAAGGCGTCGAGCGACCTGGCGGCGCGCGCGAGGGCGGGGAAGCTCGGGCCCGCCGACGCCGCGGACCTCACCTTCTCCGTCAGCAACTTCGGCGTCTTCGGCTCCGTGATCGGGACGCCGATCGTACCCGTCGGGACCACCGCGATCCTGGGTCTGGGCGCGATCGAGAAGCGCGCCAAGGTGATCGCCGGCGCCGACGGCGAGGACACGATCGCGATTCGCACGTGCAGTTACCTCTCGCTTTCGTTCGACCACCGCGTCGTGGACGGCGCGGATGCGGACCGCTTCATGGGGGACCTGAAGCGGACGCTCGAGACCATCCCGGAGAGCGGCTACTGATGGCGCGGGCGCTCTCCATCCAGCGTTCGATCATCCCCGCCGTGGATCGCGACCGGCACCTCGAGCGCCTTCGCGCGCGTCGCGACCACTATCAGCGCGCGAATTGCCGTTTCTGGGTGTTCGAGCAAGCCTCGCTGGCGGGGGCGTTCCTCGAGTTCATCGAGGCCTCCGACGCGGCGACGCTCGCGGCGGCGCACGCGGCGGCGCCCGAATCACCGCTCGACGCCGACCGCATCTACGTCGAGGTGGAGCTGACCTGACATGCCGAGCCGCAGCATCGTGATTGATGGGGTGCCCTGGAGCGTCTATCCCTCCGGCTACGTGACGCAGTACGACGCCGACGAGTACGGCCTGCTCTTCGTGCGCGGGACCGGCTCGGAGCGCGAGGTGCGCGTGACCCGCTACTCGCCGCCCGGCACGCGGTCGCGCGAGCAGGCGCTCGCGGCGATGGCCGAGGCCGACCTGCGCGCGCTCTTCGCGGCGTCGCAGCCGAGCTTTACGTCGCCCGAGGCCGGCTACGCGCCGTGACCGGCGTCGAGGGCGCGCGTGCGGCGGGTCCGGGCGCCGCGCCGAGTGGGCACGGTGGCGAGGTTGATCTGCACGTCCACTCGACCGCGTCGGACGGCGCGCTCGCGCCCGAGACCGTCGTCGAGGCGGCGGCGCGCGTGGGACTCTCCGCGCTCGCGCTCACTGATCACGACACCCTGGCCGGCGTGGCCGCCGCTCGCGAGGCGGGGAACCGGCTCCGGCTTCGCGTCGTCGCCGGCGTCGAGCTGAGCGTGCTGGACGGCGAGCAGGAGGTGCATCTCCTCGGACTCCACGTGGCGCGCGTGGACGCGCTCGAGCGCGACCTCGCTGCCCTGCGGGAAACGCGTCGCGCGCGCGCGGTGAAGATCGTCGAGCGCCTCAACGCGCTCGGCGTTCCCGTCACGGCCGATCAGGTTTTCGCCGAGTCGGGCGCGGGCGCGGTGGGGCGCCCGCACGTGGCACGCGCCCTGATCGCCGGCGGCTGGGTGCGCGACCTGCGGGAGGCGTTCGGCCGTTACCTGGGGACGGGCCGGCCGGCGAACGTCGAGAAGCAGCGCTTGAGCGCCGCCGACGGCATCCGGCGCATCCACGATGCGGGCGGGCTCGCCGTGTTCGCGCATCCCGGCGCCGACGGGACCCTCGAGCGCGTGGCGGCGCTCGCGGCGCTCGGGCTCGACGGCCTCGAGGTGCTCCACCCGAGTCACTCGCCGGCGGACGTCGCGCGTCTCACCGCGCTCACCGAGTCCCACGGCCTGGTGCCGAGCGGTGGCTCCGACTGGCACGGCACCGCGGATGGGCCGCGGGCGCTCGGTGCGATGCGCGTGCCGGCCGGGTGGCTCGCGTCGCAGGACGCACGGCTCGCGGCGAGGGCGTCGCGCGCCGCCGCGACGTTCGCCTGAGCGCCGGACGCGACCGGGAGCCGGTGCGGTGGCCGGAGGCGGCGGGGTCGCTCGAGCGCTCGACGGCCGGGTCGCGCTGGTCACGGGCGCCGGCCGGCGTCTGGGCCGCGCGATCGCGGTCGCCCTCGCGGCCGACGGGGCACGCGTCGCGGTGCACTACCACGTGTCCGCAGACGGTGCGCGCGAAACGCTCGCGACAATCGAGCGTGTGGGCGGGCGCGCGGCGGCCTATCGCGCCGACCTGCGCGACCCGGGCGCCTCCGAACGGCTCGTCGCCGACGTCGCGAAGGACGGTGCACGGCTCGACCTCCTCGTGAACTCCGCGGCGTCGTTCGTGCGCACGCCGCTCGGCACGGTGACGCCGGCGGAGTGGGACGAGATCTTCGCGCTCAACCTGCGCGCCCCCTTCTTCCTCTCGCTCGCGGCCGCGCGCGCGATGGGCGACTCTGGCGGCGCGATCGTGAACCTCTCCGATCACATGGGCTTCGAGTCGTGGCCCGCCTTCGCGCCACACGGCATCAGCAAGGCGGCCGTGAGCGCGATGACGCGCACGCTCGCCTCCGCGCTGGCGCCGAAAGTGCGCGTCAACGCCGTGGCCCCGGGTGCGGTGCTCCCGCCCGAGGACTGGCCCGAGGAGGAGCGCCGCCGCTTCGCCGAGCGGACGCCGCTCGGGCGCGTTGGCACGCCCGACGACGTCGCGCACGCGGTGCTCTTCCTCGCGACCGCCGAGTACGTCACCGGCGTCACGCTCTTCGTGGACGGCGGACGGCACGACGCGCCGTGAGACGTGGCCGTCCCGGAAGGCCGCGCCCGTACCGTTTTCCCGCCGTCCAGGCGAGATTTCGACAACTATTAAGAAAGGCAACGCCGTGGCCCTGTTCGAATACGACGTCGTCATCATCGGCGCCGGCCCCGCCGGCCTGTGCGCCGGTCTCTACGCCGGACGCGCGCTCCTCAAGGCCGTCATCCTCGAGCAGGGGCTCCCCGGCGGCGAGCTCCTCAACACCGAGGTCATCGAAGACTACATCGGCTTTGAGCACATTCTCGGCTGGGAGATGGCCGAGAAGTTCGCGGCGCACGCCGCCAGGTTCGGAGCCGAGATTCGCACGTCCACGCGCGTCGAGCGCGTGCGCAAGAGCGCGGACGGCCTCTTCGAGACGCTCGTCGAGAACGGCGACGTCTTCCGCGCTCCCGCGGTGATCATCACGGCGGGCGGCACACCCGTGAAGCTCGACGTCCCCGGGGAGATCGAATACGCGGGGAAAGGCGTGTCGTACTGCGCGGTCTGCGACGGCGCGTTCTTCAAGCAGCAGACGATTGCCGTCGTGGGCGGCGGCGACGCCGCCGTCGAGGAGGCCGACTTCCTCACGCGCTACGCATCGAAGGTGTACGTCATCCATCGCCGGAACGAGTTTCGCGCCTCCCGCCTCCTGCAGCAGCGTCTCCTCGCGAACGCCAAGGTCGAGGTACTCTGGGACACCGTCGTGGACGAGATCGCCGGCGCGAACGGGCTGATGACGCACGCGAAGATCCGGAGCGTCAAGACCGGGGCGACGCGCGACCTCAACGCGACGGGCATCTTCGTGTTCGTCGGCTTCAAGCCGAACACGGGGGTGATCGAGGGGCACGTCGAGCACGACGCCGCGGGGTACCTCCTCACCGACGCGAACATGGAGACGTCCATTCCGGGGCTCTTCGCGGCCGGTGACGTCCGCGTGCAGCTCACGCGCCAGGTCACGACCGCCGTCGGCGACGCGACGACCGCGGCGATCGCGGTCGAGAAATATCTCGCCGCGCGCCGGAGCGGACAGGCGGCGCCCGCGCCGATGCCGATGCTCGCGCGCGACGGGAAGACGGGTGCCGCGCCGAAGTCCGGCTCAGCGGTCCCCGCGGCCGGCGCCGCCGACGCCCGCTGACGGCGCGCGTCCCGATGCTGGTCACCTGCCTCACCGTCGGTCCGTTCGAGGAGAACTGCTACCTCGTCGTGGACTCGACGTCGCGCGACGCCGTGCTCATTGACCCCGGCGACGAGGGGGCGCGCCTCGTGCGTGCGGTCGAGAGTGCCGACGCGCGCCTCGGCGCCATCTGGCTCACGCACGCCCACGTGGACCACATCGGCGGCATCGCCGCCGTGCGCAAGGTGTGGAACGTGCCGATTCACCTGCATCCGCTCGACGAGCCCATCTACCGGACCGGCGCGATGCAGGCCGCGTTCTACGGCCTGGCGTTCGAGGAGCCGCCGAGCCCCGATCGCGCTCTCGCCGACGGCGACGTGCTCGCGATGGGCGCGATGCGGTTCACCGTGCTGCACGTCCCCGGGCACGCTCCCGGACACGTGGCGTTCCACGGCCACGGCGCTGTCTTCGGTGGCGATTGCCTCTTCGCCGGCTCGATCGGGCGCACCGACCTGCCGTTCGCGAATCCCGCGGATTTCGGGCGCTCGCTCGAACGGCTCTGCGCGCTCCCGGCGGCGACGACGGTGCACCCGGGTCACGGTCCGTCCACCACGATCGGCGCCGAGCAGGCGACGAATCCCTTCCTCACCGGCGTCGCGCGAGCGCCGGTCCGATGACCGTGCCCGTGCGGCACATCGCGGCCGCGCTCCTGCTGAGCGCGTGGATGGGCGGCGCGCTCCTCACGGTCGTCGTTGTGGCGCCCGGCGCCTTCGCGGTCCTGCCGTCGCGCACGCTGGCCGGCGTGCTGGTCGGCCGTGTGCTGCCGATCGTCTTCGGATCGGGGCTCGGCGTCGGCGTCGCGGTCGCGCTCCTCGCCGGCTGGCGCGCTCGCGCGCGCGAGGCAGCCGGCCCGGAACTCCTGGCCGGGCGGGGCGCGGCGGTCACGGCGCTCCTCGCCTCGGCCGCGTGCGCGCTCACGCAGTTCGGCATCAACCCCAGGCTCGTGCGGCTTCGCGCCGACATCGCGGGTCCCGTGGACATGCTCTCGCCCGACGACCCCCGCCGCGTGGCGTTCGGCCTCCTGCACGGGTATAGCGTGCTGGGGCTCGGCGTGGCGATGCTCGCCGCGGGAGTCTCGCTCGGCTTTCTGCTCTACGCGTTGCGGCCGCGCGGCTGACGCCGCACCTTCTCACGACCGGATCCCTCCATGCCACGTCGCGTTCTCTCCAGCCTCTCCTGCGCCGGCCTCGCCGCGCTCGCCGCCTGCAATGCCCTCACCGACACGTCGTTCTCGGGAACGCCGGTCGCCGTGGTCGTGCTCGACACGCGCGTGAAGGGCGCGGCGTTCACGACGTCGCCCACGGTGAATTTCTACAAGGCCCAGAACATCACCTTCAGCTCGACGACGGCGGCCACCGACAGCTGCCAGCTCCTGAGCTACTCGCCGACGCCCTCCTCCGGGGACGGGTCGGCGGAAGTGATCGGCGGCGGCGCGTTCGTGCTCGTGCAGCTCTCCGGGCGCACCGACTCCCTCAAGAAGACGACGGCGGGCGACCAGACCTACCGGCTCGCGGCCG
>DATEDF010000007.1:0-31012 GCA_035286465.1 Gemmatimonadaceae bacterium
CCCTCTGGCCGCGCCTGGCGCTTTCGTGCCGCCGCTCACCGCCAGCGCACGCGGTCAGGTCCTCACGTCGGCGCTCCTCGATTCTGCACGCGCGGGGGATTCGCTATCCCTCGCGCAGCGGCAACCCCTTGTGCCGCAACGGCTCCCGGCTGGCTGGGCATAACATGGGCATATCCCGCGAGAAGAGGGCACCGTGCCGAGCGTAGCTGAGCGCCTTCGCGCGATCGCGGACGCGCTCCCCGATGGCGCCGCGGTGACGATCCCGGCCGCCGCGGTGCGCGAGTGGCTTGCGGAGGAGCCCACGACCGCCCCGCCTGCGCCCGTGGCCGTGGCTGAGCCCCTGACGTGGCGTGAACGCCTCTGGACGTGCCCGCCTGACACCCGGCTCGGCGTCCGCGAGCTGGCGGAGGCGTTGGGCCGCTCGCGTGACTGGTGCTACCGCGCGACGAACGCCACGCGCGCCGCGGAGCACGGCCGGGATCCGCTCCCCTGCCAGCGCCTCGACGGCGTGCTCGTGTTCACCGCTGGCGCCGTGCGGCGCTGGCTCCAGGCGTCGGAGTGCGTCGTCAACCCGGCGCTTGCCACAGCTCGCCTGCACGTCCCTCGTGCCGCGAGGCCCGCATGACCGCCACCGACGCCATGACGTTCGCCGATCTCGTCGAGCAATGGCCGGCTGTCGTCGGCGCTCCGCTCGCTGAGCGGCTGAAGGCGTGTGCGTTCGACATCGGCGGCGTGCTGACCGTCCGCGCGACGCAGACGATTGCACCGACCGACCTCGCCGCGGTGTCGTCCTCGCTCCTCGCCCGACTGCCGTCGCACATCGACGGTGTGGCCTGTCGCCGTATCCGGTTTCTCCCGCCTGAGCACGCGCCCTACAAACCACCAACGAAGAGGAAACCATGAGCATCTCACACAACCCGTCGCTGACTTCTCGCCACACCATGAAGCTCCGACGCGTCGCCGACGGCACGATTGTCGAGCGGGGCGTCTGGGACGCAAAGATCATGGCCGACACGGCCGATTATGAGTTTGCCGACGCTGGCGAGCTGTCGGTGCGCGAGCAGGTCGAAGCCCTCGGCCCAGAAGAGATTTCCCGCCGCCTTCACGTGCTCGGCGCCCAGGCTTCGACGCCGGGCGATAACGTCGCGGCGCTGGTCGCGCTCGTGGAGGCCGGCACCGTCGAACTGTAGCGCCACCCGCCACACACCCCAATCACGAGGATCACCCCATGCATACGAGAGTCACCTCAATGTTTCTCAACCGTTCCGGCACCGCCGCCAAGCTCGCCGCGCTCGACGCCACGCTCGCGGAGTTTCGGGCGAGCACCGCCTACAGGGTCGCGCCGGTCGAGGATCGGGAGCGCGCGGAGCGGCCGATGCTCGCGGAACGCCGCGAGGTGGCCGAGTCGTTCCTCCGGACCCAGCGGGGACTCGTCGAAGGCGCCCGGGTGCGGTGGCTCGCGGTGACGCCGGCCGCCGTGCAGCGTAAGGCCGCAATCGGCAACCCGGCGCGCGCCTTGGAGATGGCATGGTTGGTCGGGCTCGTTAGCTCGGTGGAGGTGCAGAAGATCGCGGCGCATCTCGTGGAGGAGGGCGACGCGCCCGGCGCCTACGGGCTCCGGCTCGCCATCATGGCGGCGCCTGGCGACGACGGCCACGCCGCCGCCTCTGCGGCGGCGCTCGCGCTCAAGGCCGGCACGTCGGAGAGTGACGACGCGCTGAAAGTCCTGCTTGCGGCTCAGCGCGAGTACTCGCGATCCGTTGGCGCGGTCGCGCTCGATCCGGTGGAGAAGATCGCGGCGGCGCACGAAGCGAGCCGCGTCATCCAGGAAGACGGAAGCTCGACGGACCTGACGGAGAGCGAGATCGAGGCGTTGATCGGGCCGCCGGGCGCCTGAGCATGACACTCGATAGCACCGCGCGCACTTGCGGCGCCGCGGGCGGTGTGACCAAGGCCGGCGCGCCGTGCCGATGCGTGATGAACTTGTCGCCCGCGACGGGGTTGTGTTTGATGCACGATCCCGCGCGGGTCGCCGAGCGCCGAGCGGTGCGTTCGGCGGGCGGTGATGCGTCGAAGGTGGCGAAGGTGAAGGCGAAAGCGGCCGACCCAGCGACCGTGCCGAAAGCGCCCAAGACGATTGAGGACGCGGAACGTTTTGCGTCGTGGCTGACATTCACCGTGTGCAGCGGTGGAATCGACGCGCGGACGGCGCACGAGGCGGCGGTGTGTCTGCGCGAGTTTCGGGGCGCGGCGGAGAAGCGGATCATGGAGCGCGAGATCAAGGCACTGCGCGCCGAGATCGCCGAGGCCAAGCGGCAGCGGGGTAACGTCGCGTGACCACCGCCCACGCCGTCGAGATGCTCCGGGGCGAAGTCGGGCAGATCGTCGCGAAGCACGCGGCGGCAAAGGGGCGGCGCGACTTCACGAAGTACGCCGACGATCCGGCCGGGTTCATTCGCGACGTACTGCACGCCGAGCCGTGGAGCGCGCAGGTTGAAATGGCCGAGCTGGTGCGCGACCATCCGCGCGTATGCCTCGTCTCGGCGAACGCGATCGGCAAGGACTGGCTCGTGGCCCGGCTCGCGCTCTGGTGGGTGTACGCCCGGCGCGGGTTCGTGATACTCACGAGCGTGACGGACCGTCAAGCTCGAAACATCAGCATGAAGGAGGTCCGCAAGGCGTTTCTCCGCACGCCGTCGCTACCGGGTGAGCTGTTCCAGATGGAACTACGCGTGGACGATGCGAGCGGGATTCTCGCCTTCACCTCTGACTCGATCGAGAAGCTAGTCGGGTTTCACCATCCGTGGCTCCTGCTCGCGCTGTCCGAGGGACAGGGGTTGGAGCCCGGAGTCTTCGAGGCGGCGTTCGCGTGCGCCACGGGCCCTGAGAATCGCGTCGTCTGTTACGGTAACCCGACGCGGCCCGTGGGCGCGTTCCACGACGCGGCCACGTCCGACCACTGGCGCACCCTCACCATTCCCGCGAGCGCGCATCCCAACATCATCAGCGGACGCGAGGAGATTCCCGGCGGCCTGTCGCGCGCGTGGCTCGCCTCGATGGCGGAGGAATACGGCGTCGCGTCGAGCATCTACCGGGCGCGCGTGCTCGCCCTCTTCCCCGAGGAGTCGATCGAGGGCTTGGTCACGCGCGCGCAACTCAAGGCCGCCGTCGAGCGCTGGCACGCCGTCCAGACACCGCCTGACGATGAGGTGACCTTCCTGCGGTGGCGCTCGGACCGGGAGGCGCGCCACTGGGCGCCGACGATCATGGCGCTCGACGTGGCGCGCTTCGGACCCGACGCCAGCGCGCTCGCGGTCGTTCACGGGTCCGTCGTGAGCGAGTTGGTGACGTGGCGGGGCGCCTCGCTCACCGAGACAGCCGACAAGGTGATGGAGCACGGGAGCCGCCTCGCAGCGAGCGACGTGCACCGGCGCCCGCCCGCAGTATGGGTGGACGAGCCCGGCCTGGGCGGCGGTGTGATCGACGTCCTCACCGAGCGGGGCTATCCCGTGCACGCATTCAACGGCGCCGAACACTCGTCGGACCCCTCGCGCTGGCTCAACAAGCGCGCGGAAGCGTTCTGGCACTTCCGCACGGCCTTGGAGCGCGGCACGGTCGCACTCCCGGCCGACGCGGACCTGACGGAAGAGGCGTTGTCGATCGAATGGTCCGTCAACCCGGCGCGCGGGGCGATTCAGATTCTCGGAAAGGACTTACTGCGGAAGGCGCTCGGCCGCTCGCCCGATCGGCCCGACGCCGTGGTCATCGGCTTGGCCGCGTCGATGGGCGGGATCCGTCAGCCGATGGTCGCGTTCAGCTTCATGGAGATGTGATGGCGTCCGCGCGCGATCCGGACCTCGAGCGGCTCGCCCGCGCGGTGCACCTGGACGCCGAACGCCTCGACACCGGCGCTTGGCGCGTGACTGGCGGGGCGCACGTGCACGAGGTGAACGCCGACGCCACCGCGTGCGACTGTACCGACTACGCCGTGCGGGGCCGGTCGTGCAAGCACCTGCTCGCGGTGCGGCTGCGATCGGGCGACAGCGAAGCGCCACTGCGGCTGATCGTGGTGGCGCCGCGGCGGGCTCGACGACCGGTACCCGCCTAGGTCATGATTGCGATAGTCCAACCCCGGTGGCCCGGTACCCGCACCACCGGAGACCTCGCGGCTCGCCTGCCCAAGTCGTATTGTTGACGTCATCCGTACCCCTACGAGGCGTTTGTGTCGGACAAGTTGGCCAAGGAAGTGTCGATTGCAGTTAAGGTGCCGGGCGAAATCATGCTGCCAGATCCGCTCGGGGCCAACTACTTTCACTTCACCGTCGTCGGGAGCGAAGTGCAGTTCTTGGTCGGCTCGATCAACCTCATCAATCTGCACGAGGCAAAGATGCGGGGCGAGGCGACCGTTGTTGTTCCCGAGATCACGCATCGTTTTCTCTTGTCGCCACTCGGCTTCCACCAACTCAAATCGCAGATTGATCAGATTGCGGGATTGGTTGGACCTGCCGGGGTTGGCCTCAAGGCGGAGCGCGAATGATGACAGGCAGCGTTATCGCGGAGACAACCGAAACAAGCGCGTCCTCCGTCCCGCAGTTTGCCCTTCCAGCAATTGCGCCGGGGAAGGCCGCGATCATTCCACTCATTGATCCGCCACAGGCCGTCGTCGTGCGCGCCGCAGAGGGCGAGCGCGATACTGTGGTCACGAAGATGGACCTCACAACCGCCTTGGTCGGCGGAAACCCAATCGTGCCAACGTGGACGGATCCTTCCCTCGTCATCGCGGCCTACGGCCTTTCTGGGGTACGCCAAGCCACCGAGCGCTTGTTGCGCGAGGTTTTCGGGTCCGATGCGGCGGTACGTGATGAGATTGAAGTTGACCCGGAGTCGCGGAAGGCGAATCTCGTCTTCACTCTGGTGATTTCGGTGGCGCAGCGAGGCCTCCGGGGTTCGTTCCTCGATCGATACGCGCGGGAGACTACACTCCCTGACGGCGCGCCAGTGCCAGGGCTCCTATGGGACTACCGCGATGCCGTTCCCTCCTGACGGATTCCATACGGTCGCCGACGAGCTGAAGCGAGGAGTCATCCCGTCCGGGGAAGGGCGGCATCGGACCATCGCGGGGCGCGCATATTACGGTCTCTACTGGGCGACGTGCGCCGCCGTCTGCCGCACGCATGGCATTGCCCCGGCCAAGAACCTCCCGCACGAGGCTCTATCACTCGCACTCGCGGGCTGCAAGACCGACGCGGGCGTCCGAGAACTCGGCAACTTCCTGAACTCCCTAAGGCTCTTGCGAATCAGGTCGGACTACCGGCTCGCCAGGACTGTGAACAAGACCGAGGCTGACGACGCTGTGACCGACGCCAGGAAGGCGCTCGATCTACTCCCGAGCGTGGAGCCGCGACTGCCGAAGGTCGACCCGGCCTACTAGAGCCGTAAGCGGCCCGAGTTGTTCCCGAGACGTTGTTTGCCGTAGTGTTTGCCGGTCCATGCGTGCCAATGGTGCCAAACGCGGTCCCTTAACGCCAGCGCCGCACTTATGAGAGTGAGTCCTCTCGCCCCGCGCCACCCCCTGCGCGCTAGACTTTCGCTTGCCGGAGGGATCGCCAGCGGTCGAATACTATCCACCCTATCGCGAACGCGAATCCAAACGAAACGACCGAGCGCAGCGACAACGCCTGCCCGTCGTCGCCAAGGACTTCCCACGACCCGGGCATCCACCAGAGCAGAGCGTGCGCGCCCTGGAACAAGCACACGAGAACCCCAATCGCGGCCAGAATCGGCGAGCTGAGCGCCAGGAATCCTGGCGGGTTGCTTGTGCGCGTCGCCTCGGCGGCCCTGTCCGATCCGGGGAAGGCGGAAAGCGCTTCCCTGCCAAGTGCGACGAGAACTCCGACGCTCGCGATGGCCAGAAGGATCGGCATCGAGCTCTCCGACTTTTTGAGTAGGTCCAACTGCCGAGGAACCGAACGCCGAGCACGCTCAACTCCCCGGATATGCCCCGATCTATGCCCGAACGGGTCGCCGGCCGCGCGTCGAAACGTCGTAAGTCCATACCCGGGGCGGGACTCGAACCCGCATACCACTCTCGTGGCGGGGGATTTTGAGTCCCCTGCGTCTACCAGTTCCGCCACCCGGGTGCGTCGGACGTCAAAGGGAGTACGCCCGAACGCCGCACGCCGTCACGAGCGGGAAGCTAGTGACGGCGTGCGGGGCGAGCCAGCGGCACTGCGGGCTCAGAACGCTGGAGGCGGATCCGCGATCGGACCTTCCCCCGGCGGCAGGCACGGCGCCAGCCCCGGCGGTATCGTCTGACCGCGGGCGCGCCGCTGCAGCAAACGCTGCCGTTGCTGCGGGGTCATCTGGGCGCACTGCGCCAGCCCGCGCCCCTGTAGTGCGGGCTGCGCTGCGCCGGGGCCGGGTCCCATACCCCCGCCGGGACCCATTCCGGGTCCGCCGCGCCCCGCGCCCCGGCCCATCTGCTGCTGCCGCATGTTCTGCATCTGCTGCCGCACCAGTTCCTCGGCCGCGAAGTACTTGGCGCGCTGCAACGGCGTGAGGAACTTCCCGAGCTCGGCCTGCTCCTGCTCCAGGACGTCCACGCGCTGGCGCTGTGCCTTCACCATCCGCTCGAGAAGGGCGCTGACCTGCGGCTGTCGCCCGGAGTCGGGGCGCAGCATCTCATCGCGGAGCGACATGCGAATATCACGCTCCTGATCCACGAGAATCCGGCGTCGCTCGTCGAACTTCCGGTTCGTTTCCTGCAGCTTGTTCATCTGCTCGTCGTTGAGACCGAGCCGATTCTTCATCACCTGTCCCAGGCGCTGCCGAACCTGCTGTTCGAGCTGCGCGCGCCTCGGCGCCGCCGTATCGCCGCCCGGCGGCGGGCCGGGCGGCGGTCCCACCCGTCCACCGCCACGTCCGCCCTGCGCCTGAAGCGCTCCCGCCGTGAGGGCGAGCAGCATCACCACTGTGAGTTGCCTACGCATTGCTTCCTCCTTCACGCAACGGCACGATGGGCGTCGCGTGCGCTTCCGGCTCCGTGCTCAGCGTCGCCTGAAACGCGTCGAGTTCGCGGAGCAGAATCATGAGTTGATCATCCGTGAGATCCGACAACCCGCCGCCAAAGCTCAGCTCGTTCGCGCCCGAGAAGGCGACGGCGACATCGCGAGACGTGATCGGCACCTGCTTCGCCGCAGGGCCGGCGTCCGGGCCCGGCTGGCTGCCGGGGACGACCGCTGCGAGTGGGGCGCTCGCCCCGCCGGCGCCATGGTCGAACAGATTCCAGAGCACAACAACGGAGAGTCCACCGATCGCGACGAGCGCGATCGCCGCCGCGAGGCGCCACACGCGACCGCCGAGGCCACCGCCCCACGACGCACCCACGCTCCCCGGCGATCCCGGAAGCGCGGCCACGACGCGCGAGACATCCACCGCGGGCGCCGGAAACGCCCGGTGCGCCGCGCGGATCAGCTCCACCTCGGCGGCACAGTCGGGGCACGACGCCACGTGCGCCGCGACGCGCTCGTGCTCCCCGGCCGACAGGGTCCCGTGGACCAGATCGGGAAGCAGGTCGCGCAGCTCGCCATCCGGACAGTCACGCCTCATCGAGAAACTCCTTCACCGCTCGCATCGCGTTGTGATAGTGCACCCGGCACGCGCCTTCAGTGCTCCCCACCAAATTCGCGATCTCGCTGTACGCCAGCCCTTCCGTCACGCGCAGCGTGAACACTTCCTTCTGCAGCGGCGACAGCCGCTCCACCGCCATTCGCACGCGCTGCGCCGTTTCGTCGGCGACGAGCGCATCGAGCGCGTCGTATGCCTGCACCGCGTGCCCTTCTTCCAGTTCGACCCCCCGCCCGCGCCGTTTCTCCGACCGCCGGCGGTCCAGCACCAGCCGGCGGAGGATCGTGAACAACCACGTTCGGAGCGAGCTGTCCGCGCGAAACGTGTCCAGCGAATTGAACGCGCGGACGAACGTGTCCTGCACCAGCTCGTCAATCTCGTCGCGCTCGCCCGAACTGGCGGCGAAGCGCGCCAACGCTTCGGCGTGCCGCTTCACGATCTCGGCCGCTGCCCGCTGGTCACCCCGTTTCCATCGTTCGATCAGGGCGGCATCGAGGGCCGCATCGTCTTGCCTGTTCGGCACGCGCATTCAGTCACCGATGAGACGCCGGCAGCGGCCGGACGTTAACTTGTTCGCGATTCCGCCCCGGGAACGTACTCCGGGCGATCACCTGACCCTTCGCCCAGCGATTCGTGCCTCACCAGAAGGGACCCGAAATCATCGCCCACCGCGGCGCCTCCCGCGAGCGTCCTGAGAACACGCTCGCCGCGTTCCTCCGCGCCGCGGAGCTGGGCGCCGACGCCGTCGAGCTGGACGTGCACCGCACTGCGGACGGGGTCCTCGTGGTACACCACGACCCGGTCCTCGACGACGTGCCGGGCTCCTCGCTCTCCGGCCGCGCCATCTCGAGTCTGACGGCTGAGGAGCTCCGCGCGTTTCGCATTCGCGGCGAGCCGATCCCGACGCTCGAGGAGGTTCTGGAAAGCGTCGGCGGGCAACTCATCGTGTACTGCGAGCTGAAAGGCGAGGCGACGGCGGCCCCGGCGGTCACGATGCTTGAGGATTCGCGCTGGCGCGCCGCCGTGCACGCCTTCGACCATCGCCAGGTGGCCGAGGCGCGGCGACTGGCCTCGCGGCTCCCGCGAGGCATTCTGGAGACGAGCTACCACCTGGATCCCACCGCGGCGATGGCGAGCGTGGAGGCGCGAGACCTCTGGCAGCAATGGGAGACGATTGACCAGCCGCTTGTGGACGCCGTCCACGCGCGCGGCGGACGCGTCGTGGCCTGGACGGCCAACGCTCCTTCGGCGATGGAGCGCTTCGCCGCGATGGGCGTGGACGCGCTCTGCACCGACGACGTCCCGCTTGCGCGGCGCGTGCTTGGCCGCTGACCTTACACGTCCTCGAACCACCACACACCAATGCGCGCGAAACTCACCCCTTTGATCCTCGTGCTCGCCGGCGGCGTCGCCGCGGCGCAGCAACCACCCTCCGCGCCTGCGCAGGCCCCCAAGCCGGCGGCCGACACCGCGAAGAAACCCGGGCCGCCACCCGGCGCGGGAGCGCTCAGCGTGCCCAATGCGGATCCCTTCCCGAGCACGTACGCGCCGTTCGCGTCACGCCCGACCGTGATTCGCAACGTGAACATCTTCACCGCCGCGGGCCCGCTGATCCGGAACGGCGCGATCCTCCTCCAGGACCGCAAGATCGTGGCTGTAGGGCCGACGGTGATCGCGCCGGCGGACGCCGTGTTCATTGACGGCGCCGGAAAGTACGTGACGCCCGGCATCATTGACACGCACTCGCACCTGGGCGTCTATCCCGCCCCCGGCACCGAAGCCAACAGTGACGGCAACGAGGCATCGAGCCCCGTGACGGCGCACGTCTGGGCCGAGCACTCGGTGTGGCCGCAGGACCCGCAGTTCCCGCGCAACCTGGCCGGCGGCGTGACGACGCTTCAGGTGCTCCCCGGCTCGGCCAATCTCATCGGCGGCCGTGGCGTGGTGCTCAAGGTGGTTCCCTCGCGTTCCGTGCAGGGAATGAAGTTTCCCGGCGCGAAATACGGCCTCAAGATGGCGTGCGGCGAGAACCCCAAGCGCGTCTACCAGCAGCGCGGCCTCCAGACGCGGATGGGCAACGTCGCGGGCTACCGCGCGGCGTGGATCAACGCCGAGGCGTATCGCCGGCGGTGGGACAAGTGGCTGGCCGACCGCCAGGGCGATCCCCCGCAGCGCGACTTGCAGAATGAGACGCTCGCCGAAGTGCTGCGTGGCAACATTCTCGTCCACAACCATTGCTACCGTGCGGACGAGATGATGCAGATGATTGATGTCAGCAAGGAGTTCGGCTACCGGATTCGTTCGTTCCACCACGGCGTGGAGGCCTACAAGGTGGCCGACGTACTCGCGAAGGAAGAGATCGCGGGCTCGCTGTGGGCCGACTGGGGCGGCTTCAAGATGGAGGCGCTGGACGGCATCCGGGCGAACCTCGCGATCGTTCACGCCGCCGGTGGCCGCGCCGTCGTGCACTCGGACGATCCCTCCGGCTCGCAACGGTTGAGCCAGGAGGCCGCGAAGGGGATGGCGGCCGCACGCGCCGCGGGGATCGGCGTCGCCGAAGAAGACGCCATCAAGTGGATCACGATCAATGCCGCCTGGGCCCTGGGCCTCGATGACCGGATCGGCTCGATCGAACCCGGCAAGAACGCGGACGTCGTGCTCTGGTCGGGGAATCCATTCAGCGTCTACTCGCGCGCGGAGAAGGTCTGGATTGACGGCGCGATGCTCTTCGACCGTCTCGACCCGACGAGCCGGTGGCGCACGGACTTTGAACTGGGCTTCGTCCCCGCACCGGGAGGGTCCCGCTGATGCGCACGCCCCACGCGCCCCACGCGCCCCACGCGCCCCACGCGCCACGACGCGTGACGCCCCTCGCGCCCGCCGCTCTCCTCGGCGCCGCGACGATGCTCGCGCTGCTCGCCGCTCCCGGCGCGCTGCCCGGACAGTCCCTGGCCATCACGGGAGGGAAGGTCTATCCAGTGAGCGGGCCGCCACTCGAGAACGCCACGGTACTCATCCGGAATGGCAGAATCGCCGCGGTCGGCTCGAATGTCGCGATTCCCGCCGATGCGCAGCGCATTGACGCCTCGGGAAAGTGGGTCACCCCCGGTCTCGTGAACGCCGCGACCGTACTGGGGCTTCTCGAGGTGCAGTTCAGCGGCGGCTATCAGGACAACGGCGCCAAGGGCGACAAGGGAATCGCCGCGAGCTTCCGCGTGTGGGAAGGGATCAACCCCGCGAACACGTACATCCCCGCGACGCGCAAGGACGGCATCACGACGGTCGCCGTCGTGCCGAGCCGGGGCTTCGTGCAGGGCCAGGCCGCGGCGATTGACCTCGTCGAGGGCACCGTGCCGCAGATGCTCGTGAAGGCGCCGGTCGCGATGGTGGGCGACTTCGCGAATCCCCAGGCGGCCGAGGCCACTGCGCGGGGCGAGCTGGTGGACCGGTGGCGCGAGCTTCTGCGCGACGTGAAGGCGTATCAACTCAGGAAGGCGCAGTACGACGCCAATCAAACGCGTCCGCTCGCGGCGAGACGCGCCGATCTCGAGGCGCTCATCCCGGTCGCGAACGGCACGATGCCTCTCTGGCTCCAGGTCGATCGCGCGAGCGACATCGAGGCCGCGCTCGCATTCGCGAAGGAACTCGGGCTCCGGATCGTGATCGCGGGCGGCGCCGAGGCCTGGAGGGTGGCGGACAAACTCGCTGCCGCCAGGGTCCCCGTGATGGTGGGCGCGATGAACAACATCCCCTCGTCGTTTTCCACGCTCGGCCAGCGCCAGGAGAACGCCGCGCTCCTGCGCGCCGCCGGCGCGACCGTCGTGCTCATCGGCAACGGCCCGGGCGACGAATCGTCGTTCAACGTGCGCAATATCCGGCAGGAGGCCGGGAACGCGGTGGCGTACGGAATGCGATGGGACGACGCGCTGCGGGCGGTGACGCTCTCGGCGGCGGAAGCGCTCGGCGTTGCCGACAAGCTCGGCTCACTGCAGGTGGGCCGGTCCGCGAACGTCGTCGTGTGGGATGGCGATCCGTTCGAGTTCGCGACGCGCGCGGAACACGTCTTCGTGCGCGGCGTGGAATACGCGAAGCCGACCCGTGAGGAGGAACTCACGAACCGGTACAAGAGCAGGCCGCCGACATACCGCTCGCCGTAGTCGCGAGGGGGCCGCGCTCGGCGATCCGTCAACGACCCGCCGGGGCGGTTTCCGCCGACGCGGGCGGGAGCCGCCGTCAGGGCTTCGGGGGAGTACTCGGTGTCGCCGTGTGTTGCCGCAGCTCCTCTTCGAGCCGGTGCGCTTCCGTCTCGTGCTCCGTGAGCTTCGACTCGAGGCGCTGCAGTTCGGCGGGATCCGGGTCCTTCCCCTCCGCGCGCGCGCGATGCACGGCGTAGCCGACCGCCTGCGCCGCCTTGTCGGCGAGCTGGCGAACGCGGAAGAGCTCGATGCGGACCTTTCCCTCGTCAAGCGCGCCGCGGGCGGCCTTTCCCACGCCCCGCAACTCGGACGACAGCCGGTTCAGCAAGCCCATACGCCCCTCCCCAGTTACCGACCCTACGGCCGGGGGCCGTGCCGGGTTTCTACGCGACCGTCGCGGGCCCGGGGTAGACGCTGACCTGGTAGCGCTCGCGGCTCTTGTGCTCGAACTTCACCACGCCGTCAATCCGGGCGAAGATCGTGTAGTCGGTCCCGAGGCCGACGTTTCGTCCGGGATGCCACTTCGTGCCGCACTGGCGCACGATGATGCCGCCCGCGCGCACCCGCTCTCCGCCGAACTTCTTGACGCCGCGGTACTGCGCGTTCGAATCGCGCCCGTTCCGGGAAGAGCCTACGCCTTTCTTGTGCGCCATATGGAGTGCAGCCGGTTGTCGGGAGTCGAGAGGGGAGTGATGTGGCTCAACTGAGCTTCACATCCTTGATGCGCACTTCCGTGAATGCCTGCCGGTGTCCCTGCTTGCGCGCGTAGTTCTTCCGGCGGCGGAACTTGAACACCACGATCTTGGGGCCGCGACCGTGCTTCACGATCTCCGCCGTGACCTTCGCGCCCTTGAGTGTGGGGGTGCCGGCCCGGACGGCCTTCCCGTCGGAGCCCAGCAACACGTCCTTGAACTCGACCTCGGTTCCCGCGTCCCCTTCAAGCGTGGGGATCCGCAGCGTCTTGCCCGGCTCGGCCTTGAACTGCCGGCCGCCGGTCTGGATGATGGCGTAGGACATGGGGAGTTTCGTGGTCAGTTCGTTCCGAACCTAAAAGTATAACCGGCTTTGACTTGCGGGTCAACGGGGAGGCGATGCACGCGCGACCCGTGTCCGATACGCCACATCCGGCGGCGGATCGCCGCGCGGCCAGTCGCCTTCTTTCCCTTCGAAGTCCGGCCTGGCGTGCGCGTTGACGAAGGCCGCGACGTCGAAGGCCTGCTGTGGCGAGAGCGTTCCCGGCGCGTCAAAGGGCATATTGGTCCGCACGAAAGCGGCCGTGACGCGGAGACGCGCCATTCCCGCGCCGATGTTGAAAGAACGCGCGCCCCAGAGCGGCGGTGCGTACAGCCCCGGTGACGTCGGCACCCGAGCGCCCTCGCCGCCGGCGCCGTGGCAGCGCACACAGTGCGCGACGAACACGAGCGCTCCGCGGGCCGAATCGCCCGCGAGCGGCGGCACGATCGAGTCAATCCCCTGTCCCGGTATCCGCTGCCCCACCGTGATCCCGCGCGAGAGCCACGCCAGGTAGGTCACGATGTCGCGCATGTCGGGCCCGGCGGGGTCGAGGGGCTTCCCATTCATGCTCCGGACGAAGCAGTCGTTGATGCGGTCCTCGATCAGCTCCACCGCGGCTCGGCGCGAACGGTACTGTGGGTAGCGCGCGTACACGCCGACGTACGGCATCGAGAAGGCGCGTGTCCCCTCGTCGAGGTGGCAGCTGTTGCAGCGGAGCGCGTTGCCCACGTGCGCGGGGAGCGAGTCGCGCGTGGCGGCGAGCAGCGCGCGGCCACGCCGCACCGCGCGCGCGAGGGCGTCGTCCTTGAGCGTGGACTCGGGCGGCGACGGAAGACGTTGGACGGCGGACGGTGGCGGCTCGGCGGCCGGCCGCTGGCAGCTCGTCAGGAAGAGTCCCGTGCCGACGAGCGCCAGCGCCCGGCGCATTCCCTCGCTCACGGTCCGGCGCGCTTCTTCAGCGTCGCGTAGGCGACATCCGGCGGCGGGTCCCCGTTGGGCCAGTCGTACTCCTTGCCCGGGAAGTCCGGTCGCGGTTGACCGGTCACGAAGGCGGCGACGTCGAAGGCCTGCCCCTCCGTGGGCGCGACGAGCCGGTCGAACGGCATGTGCCTGTGAATGAACGCCGCGGCGACGCGCACGCGGGCCATGCCGGCGCCGATGCTGAACGAGCGCGGACCCCAGAGTGGCGGCGCCCAGAGCGAGGGGTGACTCCGGATGGTGATGCCCTGCCCGTCGGCCCCGTGGCAGCGCGTACAGCTGGTCGCAAACACGGTCGCGCCGCGCTTCTTGTCGCCCTCGAACGGCCCGATCGAGTCGATCCCCTGCCCCTTCGTGCGCGCGCCCACGGCCGTCCCACGAGAGAGCCACGCATAGTAGGTGACGATGTCCTTCATGTCGCGGCCCGCGGGATTGAGCGCGCGCCCGTTGAGGCTCCGCTTGAAACAGTCGTTGACGCGGTCTTCGATCGCATCCACGTTGCCCGAACGGGCTCTGAACTGCGGAAAGCGCGCGTATACGCCGACCCAGGGCATGGCCAGCGCGCGCGTGCCGTTGTCGAGATGGCAGCTGGTGCAGCGGAGCGTGTTTCCGACGTGCTGCGGCAGCGATTCCGGTGTGGCATTCAGAAGCGCCCGCCCGCGGCGCACGGCGCGCGAGAAGGCGTCGGCCGTGAGACTGCTCTCGGGGGGCGTCGGCAGGCGGGTGAAGGCGGACGCCACCTCGTCGGCGACCGACGCGGGCGGGGCCTCATCCTTCGGGCCGCACGCTCCGGAGAGCAGTGCGCCCACCACGACCGCGGAAACAGCTCCGATCCGTCGCCAAGCGTCTCTCATCTCTCCCCCTCGTGGTTACGCCACGGAATACTGTTGCGTCACGTCTCGACCGGCCCCTTTCACCACCAGCTTGAACTCGTCCGGCTTGAGGAGCGGGTCGTCGCGCATCTCGAGCGAGAACCCGAGCCCCTTCTCCAGTTTCTTGAGCAGGTCGCGCTCGTTCTCGAGCACGTACATCGCCGCGTCGGGATGCAGCTTCACGATCAGGTTGTCGCGCCGCCCCTCGACGGCGATGCGGTGCACCGAGCGCTCCATGCGGCGCACGACCGTCTCTGGGGTGAACACGCGCCCCGTGCCGTGGCATGTCGGGCACGGCTCCGTCACCGACTGCAGGTGGCTCTGGCGCACGCGCTGGCGCGTCATCTCCACGAGACCGAGGTCGCTCACACCGAACGCTTTCGTGCGGGCCCGATCGCGCGCCAGGTGCATTCGCAACTCGTTCAGCACCTTCTCGCGGTTCGAGCGCGACTCCATGTCAATGAAATCACAGACGATGATGCCGCCGATGTCGCGCAACCGCAGCTGCCGTGCCACCTCGCGCGCCGCCTCGGTGTTCGTGCGCAGGATCGTCTTCTCCGGGTCCTTCCGTCCCGTGTATCGCCCCGAGTTGACGTCAATGGACACGAGCGCCTCGGTCGGCTCGATGATCAGATAGCCGCCGCTCGGCAGCGCGCATCGCCGCTTGAACAGGTCACGGATCTCGGGTTCGATCTCCGCCTTGTCGAAGAGCGGCACCTTCTCCTCGTAGAGCACGACGCGGTCCGTCAGCTCGGGGGCAATCGCCTTCAGATACTCGCGAATCTCGTTGTGAATCTGCTTCGAGTCCACCGTGAGCGTGTCCACTTTCGTCGAGAAGAGGTCGCGGATGATCCCGCGCGAGAGCGACGTTTCGCGGTGCAGCAGCTTGGGCGGCGCACCGACGAACTTCGTCTTCTTGTTGATCTTGTTCCACTGACCGATGAGCGTCGTGATTTCGCGCTCGAAGGTCGCCTGCGTGACATCCTCGCCCACGGTGCGGACGATGATCCCCCCCGACTCCCTGGGAAGCACCTTCTGCACCTGTTCCCGGAGCCGCTGCCGTTCGGCGCGGTCGCCGATCTTGCGGCTCACGCCGACGCGCGACGCGAACGGCATGAACACGACAAAGCGACCGGCGAGGGACACCTGCGCCGTGACGCGCGGCCCCTTCGTGGAGATCGGCTCCTTCGAGACCTGGACGATGATGTGCTGGCCGCGCTGGAGGACGTTCTCGATGGCCGGGGGCTCCAGGCCGCGTCGGTGGCGCCCTCTCCGCTCCCGCTTCTGGGGGCCGCCGTTGCCGCCGCCCTGGTGCGCGCGAGGGGAATCGCCTGCGGCACCGGGCTCTAGCGCCCCCTCCGCCTCGGAAGAGCCGGTCAGGTCGGGCGCGTAGGGAGAATCGCTCGCTTCCTCGTCCGGCTCGGCCTCATCCGGCCCGGCCTCGTCCGGCTCGGCCTCGTCGGCGTCTTCGTCGAGGTCACTCCCGCCCTCGTCGTAGACGAGGTCCGAGGCGTGCAGGAACGCGCTCTTCTCGGTCCCGATGTCCACGAATGCCGCCTGGATGCCCGGCAGCACCGCTTCGACCTTTCCCCAGTAGATGTCGCCGACCATCCGTGGTGCTTCGGGACGGTCAACCTGCAACTCAACGAGTTGGTCGTCCTCGAGGATGGCGACGCGGACTTCGCGTTGCGTCGCGCTGATCAGGATCTCTCGCTTCATCGGAGACCGCACGGAGACGCGCGAGTGGCGACCCGGCCCACGCGGAATGGGCGCTCGCGGCGGTGCGGAAGGTTGATGGTCTGGAGGAGAGCGGCTGGCCCTCGCGCCCGAAACAGCCACCTGCGGAGCGCGGCACGAGGGTCTGCGGCACGACTCGAGTGGATGGGCTCCCCGGCTCGCGCGAGATCGTCCACGCGCTCGCCGCCCGACCCAGTCGTCCGGGAAGAACCCGGCGAGGCTGGGCCGGCACCGTGCGGCCGGACGTGCGATCGAATGCGCTGAGCATCGTGCGATTGATGTGGCGACGCGAGAGGGAGCAGCCCGGACGTCCCGCCGATCCGGCCGCAACTAGCGCGACCGGTTGTCCGAACCTGTTGCGATGGAATGACTTCCGTAAGGTCGCGTGAGAAGTCAGATCCCATCCGAACGCCGTTCGGCGCCCACTGAGAGGTAACTGAGGGGCCGGACCGCGCGCAATGGCGACGAGTCGGAGGCGCTATGGTCACGCCCAACCCCGGACCGGCGCGCTGCCTCTCAGATCGCCACCAGATCCTTGAGCAGGTGTCGCGCGATCACGATCCGCTGGATCTCCGAGGTGCCCTCCCCGATCTCTCCCACCTTCGCGTCGCGCATCATCCGCTCGACGGGGAACTCCTTGGTGTAGCCGTATCCGCCGTGGAGCTGGACGGCCTTGATCGTCGCGCGCATGGCGAGCTCGGAGCAGAAGAGCTTCGCCATGGCCGCCTCTTTCGAGATCGGATGCCCGCGTTTCGCGAGCCACGCCGCGTGGTAGACCAGATGCCGCGCCGCCTCGATCTCCGTCGCGAGGTCGGCGAGCTGGAAATGGACGCCCTGGAACTCGGCGATCGGCTTCCCGAACTGCCGGCGCGTTGCCGAGTACGAGAGGGCCTGGTCGAAGGCGCCCTGGGCGAGCCCGAGAGAGAGCGCCGCGATGCCGATACGGCCGGCGTCGAGCGTGCGCATGAAGTTGGCGAACCCCTCGCCTTCCCGCCCCAGCCGGTTCTCGGCGGGTACCTCGACGTCCTCGAAGATCAGTTCGCGCGTGTCGGAGGCGCGCCACCCGAGCTTGTCCTCCTTCTTCCCTGCCCGGAACCCCTTGAGCGGCGTGAGCGCGTCGCTGTGCCCGATCCCGACCTCGCGCGTGCGGGAGAGGTCGCACGTCTCCTTCGTGAGGATGAACGAGCTGATGCCGCGTGTTCCCCGCGCAGGGTCGGTCACGGCGGTCACCGAGAACACCTCTCCGACGCCCGCGTGCGTGATGAACCGCTTGGAGCCGTTGAGCACATAGTGGCCGTTCACGCGCTTCGCCGTCGTGCGCGTGCCTCCCGCGTCGCTCCCGGCGTTTTCCTCGGTGAGGCCGAAACCGCCGAGCACGGTGCCCGAGGCGAGCAGCGGAACATAGCGTTGCTTTTGCGCGTCCGTCCCGAAGTTCATGATGGGTGACGTGCCCAGCGTGGTGTGGGCGGAGATCGTGATGGCGTGCGACGCGTCCACGCGCGCCATTTCCTCGATCGCGATCATGAAGCAGATGGTGTCGAGCCCCGCGCCGCCCAGTTCCTCCGGCCACGGAATCCCGAGCAGGCCCAGCTCGCCCATCTTCTTCACGTTCTCCCAGGGGAACTCCTGCGACTCATCGAAGCGCGCGGCCACGGGCGCCACCTCGTCGCGCGCGAACGCCTGGACCATTTCGCGCACGGCGAGGTGCTGGTCGGTGAAGTACAGCGCATCGTGCATGATCCGAATATAGCCGGGGACGCCGGGCCGGAGCGCGATTCACTCCCCGCCGATCACGCGCAGGAACGCCGCGCCGTACCGCGCGAGCTTTGCCGCGCCCACTCCGTGCACGAGGCCGAGCGCCTCCGGCGTGTGCGGCTTCGCGCGCGCCATCTCGCGGAGCGTGCGGTCGGCGAAGACGACGTACGCCGGCACGCGTTCGCGGCGCGCGAGCGTGGTGCGCAGGGCGCGCAGGCCGTCAAGCAGCGCGCTCTCCCCCGCCGTGAGGTCGGCGAGCGCGACGGGCTCCGGCGACTCGGGCCCCCGCGCGGCGGTTCTGCGCTTTCGGGGGACGCTTGCCTGGCGTCCGGGGCGAGCGCCCGGGGCCGCGACGGCGTGGTGGCGGAGCCCGAGGCAGTTGTCGCACTGCTCGCAGTGACTCGTCGCCGCGGGATCGCCGAAGTAGCGGAGAACGAAGCCGCGGCGGCACCGGTCGCTGTAGGCGTACTTCTGCATGACGTCGAGCTGCGCGAGCTCCGCGCGACGCCGGCGCTCCACGGTATCCCAGTCAATCGGCCATCGCGCGATCGGCGCCGCCGGATCGGTCATGACCACGCCTTCGCCGACGCGCGACCAGATCAGGTACTGCCGCCCCTGCAACTCGTCGAGGTGCGCGGTCGCGGCGCGCGCGTCGGCGAGCCCGGGGGGCAGGGCGTCCAGGTCCACGATCGCCCCGTCGGCGATGCCTCCGCGCGAGGCGCGCCAGAGCGCGCGCAGGAGTCCCAGCTCGAGCGTCTCGTCGCGTCCGAGCTCCATGCGAAGGCGCTCGGGCGTCGCGAGGAGCCGCACGCGCACGCGATTGGGCGAGCCCGGCGCCACGTGCATCGCGCCCGCGGTGGCAAGGAGCCGGAGGGCCGACTCCACTTCGCGCGCGGAGACCTTTCCCTTCGCGGCCGAGGCGAGCGCCGCGACGTCGAGAGCCAGGAGGCCGTCCCCTGCCGCGTGACGGCACGCGGCCTTGTACACGGCCTCGACCACGACGCGCTCGGGGCAGGCCCCCTTGATGAAGAACTCGTGCGTGAAGCGGTCCTGGAACGCGTGCAGCAGGAAGCAATCCGCCGCCGCGCCGTCGCGCCCCGCGCGGCCCGCCTCCTGGTAATACGCCTCGAGCGAGCCGGGCATCGCATGGTGCACGACGAGCCGCACATTGCGCTTGTCAATGCCCATGCCGAACGCGTTCGTCGCGACGATGGCGCGGACGCGCTCCGCCATGAACGCGTCCTGCACCTCCTTGCGGCGCGCGCCGTCCAGCCCCGCGTGGTACGCCGCCGCCGGCACGCCGGACCGCTGGAGATGATGCGCCACCCGGTCCACCGTCTTGCGCGTCGCGGCATAGACGATCGCGACGCCCGCGTGCCGCTCGAGCAGTGACGCGAGCGTGCCGTCCTTTTCCGCGTCCGTTCTGGTACGCACGACGTGCCACCGCAAGTTCACCCGGTCGAAGCCGGTGAGGACGAGCGCGGGCTCGCGCAGCGCCAGCACGCGTGCGATGTCGCGCCGGACCTCGGGTGTGGCGGTCGCCGTGAGCGCGACCGTGGGCGGGAATCCAAGACGGTTCCGGATGTCGCACACCCGCCGGTAGCTTGGCCGGAAGTCATGCCCCCACTCGCTGATGCAATGCGCCTCGTCCACGGCCAGCAGCGACACACCAAGAGCCGCGATGCGCTCCGCCGCCTTCTCCGCGTCAAGACGTTCGGGAGCGACGTAAAGGAGCTTGAGCTCGCCGCGCGCGGCGCGGGCGAGCCGCTCGCTGACCTGCGCCGGGGAGAGCGAGCTGTTCACGAAGGCCGCCGGGATCCCGCGCGCTTCGAGCGCATCCACCTGGTCCTTCATCAGGGAGATGAGCGGCGAGAGCACGACGGTGAGTCCGTCGAGAAGGAGCGCGGGCACCTGGAAGCAGAGCGACTTCCCGCCGCCCGTCGGCAGCACCACGACCGTGTCCCGTCCGGCGAGCACGGATTCCACGGCCCGCTGCTGCCCGGGGCGAAAGTCCGTGTGGCCGAAACGCTCGCGCAACACCTCGCGGGCGCGGTCGAGTGAGATGGAAGGCACAGTCAAGCATAGCGCCGCGCGCCGACGCCAGGCGATGTCGTTCCATCGCAGGCACGCGCATTCCATCGCGTTCCCGGCGCGACACACGCTGCGGGCCCCGTCCGGCGGCGACGCGTCCCGATCCGCCCCGGACCTCTTCAGGTCCGCGCCGGGCGCGTGAAACCGCGAGCCGGGCACCCGCGTAGTGCCGTGCAACGGGAGGCCTTATGTGGGGACTGATCGCCCTGGCAGCCAGCATCGCGATTTCGTGGGTGAGTTACGGGGCGGCGCGGCGCTTCGTGCGGGAGCGACTGCGCTACGTGGACGCGGCGCTCAAACCGGCTGCGGCCGTCATCGCCGGGGTCCTCGCGCTCGTCATCGCGGCCCCGCTCGTGTCCTTCCTGCACTGGCTGCCGATCGTCGGATGGTTCGTGCCGGGCGGCGCCGCCCTGATCTTCGGGGTCAGCGTGGGGCTTGGGGTCCGCTCCGGGGCCAACGACGTGAAACGCGGCTACGTGCTCGGGCCGGGGAACTGACGCGGCACTGAGTCACCCGAGGGCGAATGACGCCCCGCGCACGGCACAGGTAGTATTAAGCGTGACTTCGCCGACGGAAGTTCCCGTGGTGCGCCCCGCGTCACGTCTGGCGCTCGTTGCCGTCCTGTGCGCCATGGTCGCCGTCCCGGCCGCCGCGCAGAAGATGGCCGTGCTGAGCGGCAAGGTGATGACGGACTCGTCCGAAATCGCGATCTTCGGCGCCGAAGTCACGATCAAGGAGGTCCGCGGCGTCGCCATCTCCGACTCGCTGGGCCGTTTCCTCTTTCTGAACATCCCGGCCGGCAAGCAGCTCGTGACCGTCCGCCGCCTCGGCTTCGCGCCCATCACGGCGGTGCTCACGTTCACCCCCGGCGATACGTTGGACGGCGAGTTCCTGATGATGACGTCCGCGCAACGGCTCCGGGGCGTGGAGGTCCGGGGGCGCGCCTCGACGCCCGCGCGCATCAAGGCGTTCGACGAGCGACGAGCGTCGGGCTTCGGGGATTTCATCGGCCCCGAAACGCTGGCCAAGATGGAGTCCCGCCGCACGGACGATGTGCTCCGACTGATGCCGGGCCCCAAGATCGTGCGATCGAATGTGTCGAGCTCGGCGTGGGTCGCCGCAGGACGCGGCGCGTACAACCGCGGCGGCTACCGATTGGAGCGAATGGACGTCAACAAGGGCGCCGACCCGAATCTCTGCTACGCGACCGTGTACGTGGACGGAGTCGCCGTGTTCAGCGCCCTGCCGGGCGAACTGCTGTTTGACATCAACACGGTCCCCCCCAACCAGATCCACGGCATCGAGTACTACACCGGCGCCGGGACCATTCCTCCGCAGTTCCCGGAGAAGCGGAACACGTGCGGTGTGCTCATCGTGTGGACGAAGTACTGATCGTTGGTGAGGGGCGACGGGTGAGGGGCTGGTGAAGGGTTAAGAGCGAAGGGCGAAGGGCGAAGAGCGAAGGGTATAGGGCGAAGGGAGCGTGAAGCGCGAGGGGCGAAGAGTCGAACCGCACTCCTCGCCCCTCGCCGTTACTGTTTCCTTCATCCGCCGCACCACCCGGGCCCGCGGCGTTTCACCCGCGCGAACGGTCGCCGCCGAACCCTATTTCTTGCCGAAGTTCGAGATGTGGGTGTCAATGTTGTGGTTGACACGCAGGCCGAAGAGCCCCGCGGTGGGAACCATCGGGTTCTTGGCGTCCACGGCAGCGACCTGCGTGCCGTTCACGACGAAGCGCACCGAATCGGCCGCGACGCGCACCTCGAGCGTATTCGACGCGCTGCCCAAGCTGGCCGGTTGACCGTCCTTCATCGCTTTGCGGATCGCGTCGTGCGGCGTCTTGTCAATGACCGTGTGCACCTCGGCCGGCGGGTTTCCCCGTCCACCGCTGCTCGGGCCGTAGCGGTGCTTCACCAGAAACGTGCCGTCACCCGCCACGACGAAATAGGCGTACGTCACCTTGTCGCCATCCAGGTCCGAACCGCCCCAAACGAGCCCGTAATAGTCGTGATCCGGCACCGACCGCACGCCGAAGCTCGCTGAGATCGTGTAGCTCCCGCTCGCGGTATTCGCCGGGTTCCAGAGCGTGACCGCCGGACCCGTGGTGACGTGGAGCCCCGCACCCATCGTCGAGAAATTGGCATCCTCGAGCTTCTGGTTCGCCCGGTCCACGCGACCCACCCAGCCCGTGGGCAGCGGTCCGGCCTGCTTGGTGTTCTTCGTCGCGTCCATCTGCATCCCCGGCACGCCCCCACCCTGCGCACCCGCCGTCGCCGCCGTGGCGACCAGCACGAGCACTCCCATGAACGTCCGCATCCGTCCCCCTCCTGGTCAGGTGCCTTTCCGGTCTTTGACGAACCGCGACAGCCACGCCGCGGCCACGAGCCCGATCCCGGTCCACCGGGCCGTCGGGTTGTCGAGCCGGATGCCAACACCAAACACCATTATTCCGGTTAGCGCAAGGGCGAGCTTGGCGCGCGTCAGGGATTTCACGGCGTCGGGGGTAGAGGGTGACGCCTACTTCTTCCTCGCCTTCTGCGTGAAGCGGAGGATCCCGGCCCGGAAGTCCTCCGTCTGCCGGGCCTCGACGTTGACCTCCACGCCTTCGGCGATTCCATCTCGGAAGGAGAGGAGTTCGAGGCGATAGAAGAGCCGCTTCGTGAGCGCCATCGAGGTCGTCGGGTTCGCGGCGAGGCCCAGCACGTAGCGCTCGACCTCGTCAGCGAAGCCGGTGGCGGGAAGCACGCGGGTCACCAGACCGACGCGCTCCGCCTCGGCGGCGTCGATGGTTCGCCCCGACGCCGCGAGATCGAACGCGCGCTTTTCTCCCACCGAGCGGCGGAGGAGGTTCATCACGAGCGCGGGCACGAACCCGATGCGCACTTCGGGATAGCCGAACTGCGCGTCCTCGCGCGCGAGCACCACGTCGCACGCGGTCGCGAGCCCGCATCCACCGCCCAGCGCCCGTCCGTGCACGGCGGCGACGACCGGCTTGCTCATCCCGCGAATCGTGAGGAACACGCGCCCGAGGTCGGCGGCATCGCGCGCGTGCGCTTCGATCGGCGCGTCGAGCAGCGCGGCGAGCGCTTCGATGTCGGCGCCGCCGCAGAAGTCGTCGCCGTCGCCGGCCACGAGAACCGCGCGCACGGCATCGTCCCCCTCGAACTCCATCAGTGCGTCCACGAGCTCGCGCGCCGCCTCGGCGTCGAGCGCGTTCTTCTTCTCGGGTCGTGAGAGCGTCACGCGCCCCACCCCGCCGGTGATCGCGACACGCACGCGGGCCATCGTCACTCGCTCGCCTTCGGAAGCCCGAGGGCCAGCGCCTCCTGGTCAGGGACGTCCAGCATCATCCGGAGCAACGCCGTGGAGTAGACCTTACCCTGCGCGTCGGTCTTGAGCGAGAGCGTGCCGCCGCCATCGAGCGCGCCGTGCAAGAGGAAGTTGAGGGCGTGGAGGTTCGGCAGCTCGAATCGTTCCACGCCGCCCGCGATCAGGCCCGCGAAGTGCGCCGCCACGCGCTCGCGCGTCAGGTGCCGCGCGAGGAGCGCGTACCACTCCGGCCTGAGCGCGATGACGCCGACGTTGGCCGTATCGCCCTTGTCCCCCGAGCGCGCGTGCGCGACGTCGCGCAGGCGCACGTTCACGAGCGGACCTCGACCGTCGCCCGGACCACCGACTTGTCAATCAGGGCGGGCCAGTAGGCGACGATCTCCTCGGCCTTGGGCCGTCCCCCGCCGAACCCCGTCACGCTCGGCGGACCGTTCAGCACGAGCGGGACGATCTCGCGCGTGAAGCGTTCCACCTTCGTGCGGCTCGCGTCGCGCACGCCGATGCGGTACTGGACCTCGGGCGTGTCTGCGCCCGCGTGGACGCCGGCGAGTCGCCCGTGGGTGGCGTTCGCGCCCACGAACTCCGAGTGCACTCGCTCGAAGTGGAGTCCGAGCCGGTCGAGGCGTGCGCGCAGCACCTCGTCGGCGCGCCGGGCCTTGTCGAGCGCGTCGGGCCACGCATAGACGAGGGAGCCGACCGCCTTGTAGCCCGCGTGGTAGGCGATCGAGACCTTGAGCTGGTCGGTCGCGGCGCGCCCCGCGATGCCGAAGACGCGCACGCGGTCCTCGCCCGCGGGTTCGAGTCGGATCGAGGTGAAGTCCGCCACCACATCGGGCGTGATGTACGAGCGCGGATCGCCCATCTCGTAGACCAGTTGCTCGCTGACGGTCTGCACCGACACACGACCGCCGGTGCCGGGGTGCTTGGTCACGACGAACGTGCCGTCCGCGTGCCCTTCGACGATGGGGTAGCCGACGTTCGCGAGGTCCGGGATCGCGCGCCAGTCGAAGAGGCAGTTTCCACCGGAGCATTGCGCTCCGCACTCGATGATGTGCCCCGCGATGATCCCCGCGGCGAGCCGGTTCCAATCGCCGTCCCTCCAGCCGAACTCGAAGCGCAGCGGGGCCATCGTGAGCGCGGTGTCGGTGGAACGCCCGGTGATCACGACGTTGGCTCCCTGCGCGAGTGCCTCCACGATCGGACCGCTCCCCAGGTACGCGTTCGCCGCGAGCACGCGATCGCGGAGCGTGACGAGCGGCGCGTTCGTGTCCAGGTTCCGCAGCTCGTGCCCCGTCGCGAGCAGCTCGTCGAGCCGCGGGAGGAGGTCATCGCCCGTCACCACCCCGACGCGCAGTCTCCCGGCCGCCCCGCGCGCCTTCGCCATCGCCAGCACCGCGTCGGCACAGGCCTGCGGATTCACGCCGCCGGCATTGGCGATCACTCGCACCCCGCGCTCCACGACTCCGCCGAGCACGCTCTCGACTGCGCCGACAAAGTCCTTCGCGTACCCCAGGGAGGGATCGCGCGTCTTCTGCTTCTGCAGGATGGACATCGTGACTTCGGCGAGGTAGTCGAGCATCAGATAGTCGACCGGCCCCCCCTCGACCTGCCGGCGCGGTGCCTCGAGCCAGTCGCCCCAGAACCCCTGGCCGGCGGCGACCCGGACGATCTTCTCCGATGGCGTCACTCGACGCCCGGCCGCGCCGGAAGCACGAACGGCCCGAGGTGCGGCCCCGGATTGTGCAGCGCGGTCCGGAGGGCGAGGCCGAGCGCGGTGCGGGTGTCCTCGGGATACACGATGGCGTCAATGAACCCGCGCGCGCCCGCATAGCGCGCGTCGAGCCAGTGCTCGTAGTCCTCGCGCATCTGCCCCGTGGCGTCGGTGACTTCCTTCGGTGGTGCGACCCCCGCGCGCTTCGCGGCTTCGAGCGCCGGTCCGTGCACGGCCTGCACGGCGGCCTCGCCCTCCATCACCCCCATGCGTCCCGTGGGCCAGGAGAAGATGAAATCCGGGTCGAACCCCTGCCCCGCCATCGCGTAGTAGCCCGCGCCGGACGCGTGGTTCACGGTGAGCACGATCTTGGGCGTCGTGCAGGTCGCCATGGCCTCGACGAAGCGCGCGCCCGCGCGGATGATCCCCTCCTGTTCCGCTTCCCCGCCGACCATGAAGCCCGACACGTCCTGCACGAAGAGGATCGGCAGCCCCTCACGGCTGCAGCGGTCAATGAAGTACGCCGCCTTCTCGGCGCTCTCCGTGTAGATGATCCCGCCGAAGCGCGGCTTCTCGCCGGTGCGCGGCTTCACGAGGCCGCGCTGGTTCGCGATGACCCCGACGGTGATGCCCTCGATGCGTGCGTCGCCGCAGATCAGCTCCTTTGCGAGGTTCCCCTGGAACTCGTCGAGCGTGCCGTCGTCGAGGAGGCACTTCAGGACGGCGTGCATGTCATAGGACATGCGGTGGTCGGAGGGGAGCAGCTCGTACAGCGTCGTGGGATCAGCACCCGGCGTGGGCATCGGCGAGGGCGCCGCGGCCGGGTCCCGGCGCGCGGAGGCGGGCAGGCGTCCCACGAGCTCGCGGATCTTCCGCACGCACTCCTTGTCGTCCTCACACGCGTAGTGGGCAACCCCGCTCGTCTCGGTATGCGTGATCGCCCCGCCGAGCGTTTCCGAGTCGATCGTCTGCCCCGTGGCGCCCTTCACGAGATTCGGGCCGCCGAGCCCCATGAAACTCGTCCCCTTGACCATCAGGATGACGTCGGAAAGCGCCGGGAGATACGCGCCGCCCGCGACGCACTGCCCCATGACCGCGGCGATCTGCGGGATGCGGAGGAATCGCCGCATCAGTGAGTTGTAGTAGAAGATGCGGGCGGCACCGTACTGTCCGGGGAAGACGCCCCCCTGGTAAGGGAGGTTCACGCCGGCCGAATCCACGAGGTAGAGGATCGGCACCCGGCAGCGCATCGCCGCTTCCTGCGCGCGGAGGATCTTCGTGATCGTCTCGGGCCACCAGGAGCCCGCCTTGACCGTGGCGTCGTTGGCGACGATCACGCACTCACGTCCCGCGACGAGACCGATCCCGGTGATGACGCCCGCCGCCGGCGACTGGCCGTCGTACCGGTCGTGCGCGACGAGGAGCCCGATCTCGAGGAACGGGGCGTCCGCATCCGTGAGTTGTGTGACGCGCTCGCGGGCGGTGAGCTTGCCCTGTTTGTGTTGCCTGGCGGCCTTCTCTTTCCCGCCGCCCTCGCGGAGCCGGGCCTCGAGTTCGCGCGTCGCCGCGGCGAGCTCACGGAGTCGGGAGGTCACACGTCCCGCGGGTGCTGCGCGGCGAACCAGCCCCTGATGTACTCCACGAGCTCTCCCGTGGACGTGCCGGGCCCGAAGAGCCTGCCGACGCCCGCCGCGTGCAGGGCGTCCATGTCCTCCCGGGGGATGATCCCGCCGCCGGTCAGCAGGATGTCGGCCCGCCCGTCCGCCTTGAGCAGGTCGCGGACGCGCGGGAAGAGCGTCATGTGCGCGCCGGAGAGGATGGAGAGGCCGACCACATCCACGTCCTCCTGAATCGCGGCGCTCGCGATCATCTCGGGCGTCTGGTGCAAGCCGGTGTAGATCACCTCCATGCCCGCGTCGCGGAGCGCGGCGGCGACGACCTTGGCGCCGCGATCGTGGCCGTCCAGGCCAGGTTTGGCGACGAGGACGCGAATGGGGCGCGGCATGTCGGAGAATTAAGTCCCGGGCGCGAGGCGGGGCAACCGAATGCCGGAGGTCAGAAGAAGACCGGCTCCCGGTACGCGCCGAAGACGTCCTCGAGCGCGGCCCGGATTTCGTACAGGGTGCAGTACGCGCCGGCGCAGTCGAGAATCCGCGGCACCACGTTTTCCGCCCCGCGCGCCGCCACGCGCAACGCCTCGAGCCGCCGCGCGCCGAGTGCGTGGTCCCGGGTCTTCCGCAACTGCGCGAGCGCGGCCGCCTGGTCCTTCGCCGCCTGCTCGTCAATGCGAAGGAGCGGGATCGTCAGTGCCTCGTCCTCGGTCACGAACTCGTTCACGCCCACGATCAGGCGCCGCCGCTGCTCGATCTCCCACTGTTGCCGCGCCGCGCTCGCCGCGATCTGGCGCTGGAGCCACCCGGCCTCGAGCGCGCGCACCACCCCGCCCTGTTTCTCGATCTCCCCGAACAGGCGCTCGGCCTCCCGCTCGAGATCATCCGTCAGCTTCTCCACGTAGTACGACCCGCCGAGCGGGTCCATCACGTTCGGCACGCCGCTCTCGAAGGCGAGAATCTGCTGCGTGCGGAGCGCGACCTGCACCGCCTGTTCCGTAGGGAGCGCGAGCGTCTCGTCCATCGAGTTCGTGTGCAGGGACTGCGTGCCACCGAGCACCGCCGCCAACGCCTGGTACGCGACGCGCACGATGTTGTTCATCGGCTGTTGCGCGGTGAGCGTCACGCCCGCCGTCTGCGCGTGGAAGCGCATCATCCAGCTGCGCGGGTCCCGAGCGCCGTAGCGCTCCTTCAGGTGCCGCGCCCAGATGCGCCGCGCGGCGCGAAGCTTCGCGACCTCCTCGAAGAAGTCGTTGTGAAGGTCCCAGAAGAGCGAAAGGCGCGGGGCGAACTCGTCCACCGGCAAGCCCCTGGCGATGCCCCGTTCCACGTAGGTGAAGCCGTCGGCGAGGGTGAAGGCGAGTTCCTGCGCCGCCGTGGCGCCCGCCTCGCGGATGTGGTAGCCGGAGATGGAAATGGTGTTCCACTGCGGCGCGTGAACGGCCCCCCACTCGAACATGTCTACGATGAGTCGCAGCGCGGGCTCGATCGGAAAACACCACGCGTGCTGCGCCATGTACTCCTTGAGAATGTCGTTCTGCACGGTGCCGCGGAGCTGCTCGCTCGACACGCCCTGCTTCTCCGCCGCGGCGATGTAGAAACACCAGAGGATGATCGCCGGCCCGTTGATCGTCATCGAGGTGGAGACTTCGCCGAGCGGAATCCCGGCGAAGAGGGCCTCCATGTCGGCGAGCGAACTGATCGCCACGCCGCATTTCCCGACCTCGCCCTCCGACCGCGGATGGTCGGAGTCGTACCCCATCAGGGTCGGGAAGTCGAAGGCGACCGAGAGTCCGGTGGTCCCGTGCGCCAGGAGGAACTTGTAGCGGGCGTTCGTCTCGCGCGCCGAGCCGAATCCCGCGAACTGGCGCATCGTCCAGAGGCGGCCGCGATACCCGGTGGCGTGGATCCCGCGGGTGAACGGGTACTCGCCCGGCGTCTCGAAGGCCGTGCCGGCCGAGCCTTCGAGGTCGAGCGCCGTGTAGAGCGGCGCGACCTCCTTCTCGGAGTTCGTGAAGGCGAGGTCGCGCCTGGGCGCCGCGTCGTACTTCGCGCGCCACTCGGCGACCTGACGGCGCAGCTCGTCCAGCTCCTCCTGCATCTCGGCGATCGCGTCGTCGGCGTCGCGTCGGATTCCGGTCATTCCCTGGCTCCGCTCAGGAGGTTCTCCCCGACCCGCTCCCGTCGTTCGCTGCCCTCCGGGCGGCGCCGGTGAGGAGCGGGCCACTGTGCGCGAGCAGCGCATCGGCCACCGCGTACGGCGTGGTGCTGCCCGACTCCAGCTCCGCTACCCGCTCGTCCAGCCACGCGTTCGTCGCGGCGTCGGTCCAGAGGCGTCGCCGCACGCGCTGCTCGGCGACGTCCACCACTCGTTGCCGGAGTCGCGCGCGGCGCCTGGTGCGCAGCGCCCCGCTCCGCTCAAGATACGCGAAATGGCGGTCGAGCGCGGCCAGCAGCGCCGGGATGCCCTCGCCCGTCGTTCCGACGAGCCGGAGCACCGGTGGCGTCCACGCCGCCGCGTCGTCGCGACGCGCGGCGTCGGGCGCCGCCTTCGGGGAGCTTGCCACACGCTTCAGCTCCACGCCGTGGTGTGCCGGGACGTTCCGCATCGCCCGGCCCCCGCGCATCCCGAGCGCGAGCTCGAGGTCGTTCACGACGCGGTCCGCGCCGGGCCGGTCGGCCTTGTTCACGACGAAGAGATCGGCGATCTCCATCAGCCCCGCCTTCATCGCCTGGATCGCGTCGCCCGACTCCGGCGTGAGCACCACCACGCTCGAGTCCACGGTGCGCGCGATGTCGAGTTCGCTCTGCCCGACGCCGACCGTCTCGACCAGCACGCGCTCCATCCCGAACGCGTCGAGCACGTCGCACACCTCGCGCGTCGTGCTGGCGAGCCCGCCGAGTGACCCGCGCGTGGCCATTGAGCGGATGAAGACCCCGGGGTCGAGCGCGACCGACTCCATCCGCACGCGGTCCCCCAGCAGCGCGCCGCCGGTGAAGGGCGAGGTCGGGTCCACCGCGACGATGCCGACGCCGAGCCCGGCATTCCGCATCGAGGCCGCCAGCTTCGTGGCGATGGTGCTCTTCCCCGCTCCGGGCGGGCCGGTGAGCCCGATGCGCCACGCGCGCCCGAGCGTGGCGTGAATCGCCGCGAGGAGCTGGTCGGCGCCGTCACGCTGGTCTTCCACGATGCTCACGGCCCGCGCGAGCGCGGCCGTCTTGCCGGCGGACAGATCGGCGAGCAGCGCCTCCAGTTTCGCGGTCACGCGGCGCGCCGGGAGACGGGGGGGCGGCGACGAAGGGGGCAGGTCACGGCGACACGGGGCGCGGCTCGTCGTGCTCGTCGCTGATCTCGCCCACGAGTTCCTCGACCAGGTCCTCGAGGGTCACGACACCCACGGTCTCGCCGCCCGCGCCCCGGATGACCGCGAGGTGCACGCGGTCTTTCAGCATCCGCCGCATCAGCTCGTGGCAGGCCAGGTCGGCGCCGACGGTCGTGACGGGTCGAAGCGAGGCGACCGGAGCGTCGGGATGGGCGAGGACGTCGAAAGAATGCACCAGCCCGACGATGTGATCGAGGCCGCCTTCCGTCACGGGAATCCGGCTGAACTTGGACTGGGCAATGAGCCGCGTGATGTCGCCGGGCGGCGTCGTGCGCTCCACGGCGACGATCTCGGCCCGCGGCGTCATCACCGCGCCGACCTTCTTCTCGCCGAACTCCGCGACGCCGGTGATGATCGCGCTTTCGGCGGCTTCGCCCACCCCCTCGAGTTCCCCCTCCCGGAGCAGGTCCTCGAGCGAATCGTGCGCCTCCGGCGCGCTGGGCGCGACGCGGGTGGTGAGGCCCCGGACGACCCGGCCGGCGAACGCGAGGAGCGGCGCACAGAGCCAGTCGAGCCCGCGGAGCGCCGGGAGCAGCACGGGCGCGAGCTGCGGCGCCCAGCGCCGCGCAACGGCGCGCGGAATGAGCTGCCCGATGACGAGCAGGAACAGCACGGCCAGGAGCAGGTCCCGGAGGAGGAGCTGCCGGTCCTCCAGGAGCCCGACGATGGCCCCCATCGCGAAGACGACGACCGCGATCCCGGTACCCGC
>DATEDF010000008.1:0-11182 GCA_035286465.1 Gemmatimonadaceae bacterium
GTCGTTCACAGGGGAGGAAAGCACCGATGTCCGATGCACAGACGCCGGGCCGCAAGCAGCCCGAGGCCTTCGTCGAGGAGTTCCGGTCGCTGGTCTCGTCGAATGTCGCCGCGAACGTGAAGCTCGTCGGCCGCATCAGCGACCTGGTGCGTGAAGCCGCGAGGGCGGGCGCCGCACGGGGGCAACAACCGCTGAGCTCCAACGAACTGCTCTCCCGCTGGCTCGACTTCAACCTCGCGGCCTACCAGGCCCTGAGCCAGCACTCGGTGGCGATGCTCGACGGGCTCGTCTCCGCCGCGGAACGGACGCTCGTGTCGTCCTCGGGGACGCGGGGCGCGGCCTTTCCCGCCTCAGGCAAGCGCGCGGAGATCCGGCTCGAGGGGCGCCCCGGCGACCGCGTCTCGACGCCCTTCCTCGTGGAAAACCACTACGACCGCGAACTGCGCGTGTCATTCGAGGCGGCGGAGCTGGCGGGCCAGGACGGCGCGCCGCCGCCGGGCGCGCGCGTGAAGTTCGAGCCCACCAGGCTCCTCCTGCAGCCGCGGTCGCAGTCCATCGTGCACGCCTCCGTGGAGCTGACGAAGGGCTTCGTCGTCGGAAAGACCTACGCGACGACCATCAAGGTGCTCGGCTTCGAGGCGGGCGACATCGGCCTGACGCTCACGGTGCTGCCGAAGGCGGCCACGGCCGCCGGCGGGCCGAAGTCGGCCGCGCGCGCCAGGCCCGCGCGAACGCGGCGGGTCAAGTGACGGGGTCCCGCTCATGAAGCTCATGAAGCTCATGAAGCGTCCGCGCGACCGCCGGAACCTGCCGCGCGTGGCCATCGCCGTCACGCCGGAAAACGACCTGAGCGTCGTGCTCTCGCTCCTCTTCCGCACGTCAGAGATCGCGCCGATGGTGGCGGACCCGGGCGAGTGCCTGCGGCGTCACTCGGAGGAAATGCGGCTCGGGACGTCCCTGCTCGCGGGGAGCGGCGTGGAGCGGGACGCCGGCGCGCCCGGGGAGGCATCGGGCCGCGTCGGTACCGGTCGGGGGGAGCCGCGCGCACACGGCGGGCGGCGGAGCGGGCTCCTCCTCCGCTGACAACGGCGCCGCTCCCGTGAAGATCCAGGTGGCGGACCGCATCGCCCGGGCGGATGCGATGAGCGCGACCCGTCCCACGGGGAAGTCCGCGGAACGATTCAGCGAGTGGCACCACTTCAACTTCAACGACGAGCGCAACGGCCTCTACGGCATCTTCAACCTCGCGCTCTCGGGCAACCTCGACGACGCGGAACAGGCGCGCATCGGAACGTCGCTCATCGTGTGCGAGCCCGGCACCGGCTGGCACGGCACCATGAACATGCACTCCGCCTCCGACGTGAAGTTCAGGCCCGGTGCCGTGGACCTCCGGATCGGCGAAAGCGCCATCCGCCTCCGGAACGGGCGCTACGAGATCACCGGCGTCCTGAAAGACCGCTCCGTGGTGCTCGATGCGACGTGGACGCCGGACGCCTCCGCCATTCGGGTGGACAACATCGGCGGGATGATCAACACCTTCATCCTTCCGCGCCTGCGCGTGGACGGCACGATCGCCGTCGAAGGCAAGAGCTACCGGCTGCGCGGCGCCTCCGGCTACCACGACCACAACTGGGGCAACTGGGACTGGGGGCGCGACCTCGGCTGGGACTGGGGCTACATCCTCCAGCCGGCCGGGCCGAACGGCAAGCGCCCGCCCGTCTCGATCGTGTTCGGCCAGGTGACGGACGCCACCCGCGTGGCCGCCAAGTCCGACCTGGTGCTGATCGTCTGGTTCGGGGGCCGGTGCATGCAGGTCTTTCTCGACGACGCGGTCGAGGTGGAGACGAAGGGCTACCTGAAGGGCCTCGACGTGCCGCGCGTGCCCGGCGTGATGGCGAACCTCTTTCCGCTCGGCCCGAAGGGCATCCCGCGCGAGCTGCACATTCGCGCCCGGGACGGAGATGACCGGGTGGAGATCTCGATGGCGGTGCAGCGGGCGATGCAGTTCCTCATTCCCCATCCGCGGGGCGTGGGGAGCACGACGATCTCGGAGCTGGTGGGGCGGTACCGCGTGCGCGGCGTGATCGAAGGGCGTGCGCTCGATTTCTCCTATGTGGGGTTCGCGGAACTTGCGGGCTAGGAGGGCGGTGCCCGGCGACGCGGAGCCGCGCGGGACGGCGCGATTCGTGCGTCGCGCGTTCGCGCTGATGCGCCGCGAGCGTCCGGCGCGGTACCGTGCGATCGCCGCGGTGCTCCGCGACGCGCCGGGCCGCTACCGCGTCGAGCGCGAACGCTTCACGCTTCGCGCGCGGAGTGCGCGCGAGGTCGAGGTGCGCCAGGGGTGGCCGCCTGATCCGGCGGCCGTGGTTGCGGAAACCACCGCGCGCGCGACGCTGCAGCTCGTGGACGGCACGGCGACGGTGGAGCAGCTCCTCGAGCGGGAACTGCTGGTGGTGTACGGAAGCGCGGACGCCCTGCTTGCGCTCAGCAGCGTGCTCCGGATGTTCGCCGACGCTGCGGTGGCGTCGCGGGCGCAGCAGCGGCTTTTCGAGGCGTACCGGACCTGGGTGCTCCGGTCCGGGAGCGCCGGTCACCCCGCACAACGGAGGGCAAGACTGTGACGAATCCTGTGACATCCGGGGCTGGTGCGCTGGTCGACGCGGGCTCGGTCGTCGTGACCCACCTCTTCGGAGACGGGCACGTCGAGCTGTCCGCGAACGACCGGAGCAACATCAGGTGGGACTGCGAGCGCAACGAACAGCTCGCGACGGTCTGTCCTTGGCGAGAGCTCCGAGCGTCGCTCGGCCGCTACATCGCGCGGACCTATGCGTTCACATCCGGAATCGGATACGAGAGCCAGTCGTTCCGGGTGAAACTGTTCGGCGAATGCAACGGATGCGACCTGAAGGGCATCTCCGTGACGATCGCCGACTATGACCAGACCTTCTTCGGCCGGAAGGCGGACTGGAAAGTGCAGGCACAGGTGATGGAGTGCGGGTTGCACCGCCCGTCGGGCTGCAGTGACTGTTGCCCGCGCTGCGCGTCGCTCAAGATCCGACTCATCGTCTCGGCGGGCGGGTACATAGACTCGAGCATCGTCACGGTCTACGGGAACGGGACCTTCACCATCCAGCCGGCCTGAGGAGCAAGGACAATGACACTCTACCTCTCGATCGCCCTCGGCATCGCCGCGGCGTACGTTGCGCTCGTGGTCCTGCGCACGCTCCTGGCACTCGTGTACCGGGTGCAGCTCGGCGTTGACGAACGGCCCTGAGCGAACGGCCCTGAACGACCCGGACCACCTGACCTCGACATGTTCACTCACGTCCCGGCGAGTCCGCCGGCGCTGAAGGAGCGCCTCGGCTGATGCACGACGACCGCGACGAGGTCGTGCTGGTGGACGAGCACGATCGCGAAGTGGGCCTGGCCGGGAAGCTCGACGCGCATCGTGCCGGCCAACGACATCGCGCCGTGTCGGTGTTCGTCTTCGATGACGCGGGCCGCCTGCTGCTTCAGCGCCGATCGGCACGCAAGTACCACTCCGCCGGCCGGTGGGCGAACACGTGCTGCAGCCATCCCCGGCCGGGCGAGACGACCGAGGCCGCGGCGCAGCGCCGATTGCGGGAAGAGATGGGGATCCAGTGCACGCTCGAGCGCGCCGGCCGCTTCACGTACCGCGCCGACGTTGGCGGGGGACTCATCGAGCACGAGGTGGACCATCTGTTCGTGGGGCGGTCCGGAGGCGATCCCTCACCCGATGCCGGCGAGGTGGACGCCTGGAGATGGGCGCGCCCGGACGAGATTGACCGCGACCTCGCGGAGCGGCCCGAGCAGTATGCGGCGTGGTTTGGTGGTGTGCTTGGGGCGGTTCGCGAGAATCTCGCCGGAGGTTTCCGATGAGCTGGGTTTCGTGGCGCCCGGTGGCGCGAGACCGGACGGCGAGCGCAAGATCGGGCTCCCCACACCAACGGCGCATGACACGAAAGTCCGGACCCTTCGCCGCCGCGCTCGCCCTCACCCTGGCGCTCGCGGTCTCCTCCGCGGCTCAGCAACCCGCCCGCCGCTGGTACCGCGGCAACACCCACGCCCACACGCTCAACTCCGACGGCGACAGCCCACCCGACGTCGTCGTGCGGTGGTACCGCCAGCACGGCTACCACTTCACGTTCATCACGGACCACGAGTACGTGACCGACGTCGCTCCGCTCAACGCGCTGTTCGGCGCGCCCGGGCGTTTCCTCGTGATGGCGGGACAGGAGGTCACGCAGCGCATCGCCGATCCGGCGCACGCGAGCGGCGTTCGCGAGGCGCACGTGAACGCGCTCGGCGTCACCCGGGTGATCCGCCCGCTCGGCGAGCGAAACATCGCGCCGCCACCGATGGCCGCGACGTACGCGCGAAACTTGGCGGAGATCCGCCGGGCCGGGGCCGTGCCGCAGGTGAATCACCCGAACTTCCGATGGTCGGTGCCGCTCGCCGAGCTGCTCGACCTGCCCGACTCCACGCTCCTCGAGATCGCGAACGCGCACACCGGCGTGAACAACCTGGGCGGCGCCGACAGCTCGGGGCGCTGGATGCCCTCGACGGAAGCGCTCTGGGACTCGCTCCTCACGCGAGGGAAGCTCATCTTCGGCGTGGCCGACGACGACAGCCACAGCTTCCGGCCCGAGGGGGCCGAAGATCCCGACCTCACGCGCCCCGGGCGCGCGTGGGTGATGGTCCGCGCCGACACGCTCACGGCGGAGGCGATCCTCCGCTCGCTCGCCCGCGGTGACTTCTACAGCTCGACGGGAGTGGCGCTCCGCGACTATCGCGCGGACGCGCGGGAGATCCAGCTCGAGATCGCGCCGTCCGGCGATCGCCGTTTCGTGATCGAGTTCATCGGGAGCGGCGGGCGCGTGCTGGCGACCGCGACGGGGCAGCGTGCGCGCTACCAGATCACCGGGAGTGAAGGGTACGTCCGCGCGCGCGTGACCGACTCCCACGGCCGGCGCGCGTGGATGCAGCCGGTGATGCTGAGATCGCGGTGAAGCGACTACCGTTGGTCAGCGAGCTCAGCCGCCGAAGCAAGCTCCCGCTGCCCGCGGTCGTGCGTCGGCGGCCGACGTTCATCCACCAGGTGGCGATCTTTCGGAACGAAGAGCGCCCGGCGGGCGTGGGCTAGCAGTCCTCGGCGGCGTCAGCGCATCCGCCTTTCCAGCGAATACATCCGAATGGTTTCGACGCCAAGGTCGTCCCGCATGACACCGAGGACGTAATCGGGGCCGATGTCCTTGGGGGTGAATCCCTTCGGGACGGTCACGTTCGCGAGCCGGCGGCCGTTTCGATTGAACACCGACCACGTGGTCGGCGCGGTCATGCCGGTTGACGGCGCCGAAACCCACAGATCGCCGCCCTGGTCAACGAGCGCCGTGCCCCAGTACGGAAAGCGCTTCGGCTTCGTGATGGCGTCCCAGCTCCGCTCGAACTGCTCTCTCCGGCTGGCGTTGGCGCCGATCATTTCGAGCACGCTCTGGCGGTACTCGTCCAGGTGGGCGCTGGTGACCGGAATGGCTTTGTCCGCGACCGTCATCGTGCGCACGGCCTTGCCGTCGAGCGTGAACACGCTCACGAACGTCGTGTCGTTGTCGCCGACGTACACGAGATCGCGGCCGATCGCGTGTTGCGCGTGCGGGCTGAACGCTTGCGCGACGCCGCCGCCCAACCTGGCGCCGGTGATTTGCCGGATTCCCCCCGCTGTGATGAGCGGCGTCACGGCGTTCGTCGCGAAATCGAGGATGGCGTATCGCAACACGGGCCGGTGCAGCCCAACTGGGGGCGGATTCTGCGGGGTCTCCTGGCGGTACTGCGGCGCGAGCAGGTTGCCGTTCGGGAGCAGCACGGCGCCTTCGGAAAACCAGCCGTCTTTCATCAGGGGATCCAGCATCATGGTTTCCTGCCGCACGTATTTGCCGTCGGCGGTGAGCCAGACCTTGTTGCGGAAGTTGAGCGCGAGCAGCGTGTCGCCACGCAGCACGTAGAGGTCCTGGATGTACTGGAATTCGCCCGGACCCCGTCCCCGTCCGCCCGCTTTGCTCAGGTATTTCCCCTGCGCACTGTAATACCGGATGTCGGGCCCCATCGTGACGAGAATCCGGCCGTCGCTCAGGCGGCGCAGATTCGAGATGCGGTTGAACTGGTACTCGGGCGTCGCCGACTCGCCGCTTGTGTCGTCACCAATCGAAATCGTCGGCCGCGGCGACAACGGCCAGGTTTGGGCGCCCACACCGATTGCGGTGAGCACGAGCCCCGTCACGCAGACGCCGATGATCCGGATGAATCGCATGTTGCACTCCGCGAAAAGACTGGTTCCTCCCGCAATCCCGGGAAGAACTCCTAACACGGATCGGTCAAGGGCCTCCCTGCAGCGCCCTGATTCGTTGCCGCACCGAGTCGGCCACGGGCTGAAGGTCCCTGTCCGCGTCCCGCCACAGCGAAAGGAACTCCTGGTACTCGCGCACTGCGTCCGCCGGCCGGCCCAGCTTCTCGTAAATCCCGCCGCGCGCGAGCCGGGCGGGCGCGAGCAGCACGAGATCCGCCACGGCGTGCTCTCCAAAAGATCCATACCAGGCCAGCGCAGATTCATCGCGCCCGAGTGCCTGAAGAGCTTCTGCGTGGATCCACCGTTCCAGCGTGCCCGCCTGAATGAACGACGTCACCGCCCATCCGAACCACGAGACCGTGTCGGAAACACTGAGTGCGGCGGCTTCTTCGAAACGCCCTCGCTCGAGCGCCAGTCGCGCCCGGATCCCGTTGCCGAATCGCGTTGACCCACCCAGGGAGTCGGCCGCCCGCGCGAGCGCCATCGCGGTGCCGGAGTCCCCGAGCGCACTCGCCACGTGTCCCAGAACGTGCGCGCGAAAGAAGGGGAATGCCCGATCTGGCGACTCGAGACGGCTGACGGCGGTGCGCAGCGACTCGAGCGCCAGCCGGCGATCCGGAGCGTGGGGGTGGAACGCTGCGAGCACTCGGACCTCGAGGGACGCGGGATGCTGCGCCGACGGCAGCGCGGCGAGGTGCGCCATGGCACCGTCCCACTGGCCGCGTGCGAGACTCAAATGACCCCGCGTCGCGTGGCCCAGCAGGCCCGCGAAACCAGTGCTCCGGCCGAGCAGCTCGGCGATACGATCAGCGCCCCCGAGGTCGTTGAGAAACACGGCACTTCGCCATGCGATCTGGAAGAGCCGCAGCTCGTCGCTGTTCACCAGTTGCGGCAGGAGGGTCTCTTCCGCACGGCGATCGCCGACGGCTATTGCCTGGAGCGCCCGGATCTCCAGCGCCGTCGCGTCCTCCACGGTTCCCGTGAGCAGAGGCGCCGTGTAAGTGAGAAAACCGCGAGGGTCCCCGCCTTCCGCCACCAAATGCGCCAGGTGCCAGCGGGCGCTCCAGTGAGCCGGATCGAGAGCCAGCACGCGCTCGAACGGCTCGCGTGCCTCGAGAATGCTGCGCCCATCCCGCGGGTTGTAATGGAAGAGCGTCTCACCCAGCTGATGCCATGCCTCGAGATCGTCGGGATACAGGGCCACGAGATTCCGATACAGACGCGATGCGGTATGTATCTCGCCCGCCCTGAAAGCTCCATAAGCCCGGATGAGCAGACGATCGCGGTCCGACAGACGACCGCTGAATCGCAGGGCCTTCGCGTCCGCCGCCGATGCCTCAGCCTCAGGGAGGTCGGCAGCCAGGATGCTCAAACTCAGCCGATAGTGCGCCAGCGCGAATGCGCTGTCCATCTGCACCGCCTGACGGAAACCCTCGGCCGCCGCGAGATACCGGCCGGCGCGGTAGTCGCGTTCGCCCGTCAGATAGAGCCTGAGTGCGCGCATCGAGGTCGCGGTGTGGGCCGCCACACGGCTGAGGCGCTCTCGCGGCGGTCCCGGCCAGCCGGCGAGCAACTGCGCCGCGACCTGATCAACGAGGCGAGGCAGCCCCCCGGCGGATCCGTCGGCCGTCGTTTCCGCCAACGGCAGCGGCCGCTCACCCTCGAACAGGGACGCCCGGAGGCGAAGCGATCCCCGCGCGGTGTGCACGGTTCCCGCGATGCGGAGCCCCAAACGATCGCCGCCAGAATCCGCGGGCAGCACGCGCACGTCTCCTGCACCGTCGAGTGCGCCTCGCAGGAGCCCGGAGATTTCGTCTCCGAGGTACGCGAAACTCGAATCTCCCAGGACGGTAAACGGCGCGACCCGTACCCTCGTGGCGGCCGAGGCACTCGGTGCCGCGCTCGCGGACGACCTTCGAGGAGGAATGCCGGAACTGAACAGCACCAGCGCCACGATGCCGGTGGTCGCCAATGCGAGGGCCATGCCCCTGCGACCCCGCGACGGGGCCGCGGTCAGCGAACGCGGGCCACCGGGCGCGCTGGCATCACGGTCGCGGACCGGCGCCGCGCCGGCCGCTCGCATCTGGTCCGCGAACGCCAGCACCGCGCGGTCGGGCTCGACATCCTCCCGCGTCGCCTCCACGTGGCGTTCCGCGAGGCGCAACGCCGCCGCCCGCTCACCCGCCGCAGTCAGCGCGTGCATGGCCCGACATATGGCCTCGCCATCCGTGGGATCTTCAGCCGCCAGGCGGAGCCGCAGTTCTGCCGCCTGCCGAGGACTCGGCGCGGTCGCGGCAAGGTGTTCCAGCGCCTGCCGGTACTGACGGCGGAGGCGTTCGCGCGTGGCGTCCAGCCAGCGTTCGAAACCGGGTGCACTCGACACGAAGAACCCGTCGAGGAAGGGACCGTGGTACACCGCGACCGCGCGACCGAGGTCACCCGCGACCAGCGCCGCCTCGAATTCGCACACGTCCGGGCGAACCAAGGCGCGATTGAGCGACAGATCATCACCCAGGGAAAGGATGGCGCTCTCGTCCAGGGCGCGTCGGAGGTCGTAGACGGCGGTGTTCAGGAGCGCGCGGGCCGACTCGGCGTCCGCCTCGGGCCACAGCAAGCCGAGCAACCGGTCCCGGCTCACGGTCCCGTTGGGCGCGGTGGCGAGGAGCCCCAGCACAGCGAGCCGGCGGCGCTGAGTGGCGCGGCCGGTGAGCGGCGAACCGTCTCGTTCCAAGGCGATCCCGCCCAGCAGCTTCAGTGTAACGACCGGCGCGATCATCGGTTGACCGGGAGTTCAGAATCGGTTCAGTCCCCGCCGCTATCATAACCCGCCTCAGAGTACCGCGACAGGCAGAACACGCGCCGGAAGATTGCGACCGGCTGCGCGCCTTTCACCGAGGTTCTTTCGCGATGCCCTCTTATCCCGGGAATCCGCCGACCCGTCGGACGCTGAGCGCTGCCCTGCTGGCCGGTGCCCTCTGGGCGGCGTGCACGAGTCCCACCGAACCGGGCGGGAACGCGGAGAAGGTGTCCGCACGGATAGGGACGGAAGGAGGGACGCTCGTTTCGATGGACGGGCGGCTCCGGCTCACCGTTCCCGCGGGGGCGCTCGCTCGCCCGGAAACACTCAGCATCGTGCCGCTGGATACGGCGCGACTTGGCCCCGAATTCGACGGGGTGCCTGTGACGCTGGCCTTCGAGCTTGCGCCGAGCGGGATGCAATTCGCAACACCGGTAACCGTTTCGTTTGCTTCAACCGAACGGGCGGTGGTGACGGACACCACGGTCACGATGAAGGTGGGAAGTCTTCTCACGTCCGCAGGCGGCCGCATAGAGGCGCTCGACAGTGTCGCACAGGAGGTACGAGGAGACACGATCGTATTGACGGGGCGGCTGAAGCACTTCTCTCAGCTGGTCGTGGGATTCTACAAATACTTCCACACTGCAGCCGTTGCGGGCGTACCCGAACGAATGACGGTCCGTGGAAGCTTCACTGTAGTCGCGACCGCCAAGGTGCAGGACGGCAGCTCGATCAGAACGGCGGAGTACAGGGATGGTTCAAGCCTCGGCCTCCCCCCCGTCTCGATTCCCTCTGGTGTATATCAGGAGCTTCCGCAGGTGTCACCGTCCACCTATCAGGACGCGTATTCGTACACGTGCACGACACCGGGACTGCACAGCTTCCGCGCCACCTTCCGCATCGATCCCGGCGTCATAGGCACTCTCGCTGGGGGCCGAGTGGCTTGGGCCGAACTGGGAAAGGACGTCAGTTGTGATCTGCCGCAGCTCAAGGTCACGCTTAGCGGGTCCCAGAACGGCATGGTGGCGAGCAATCCTGCCGGGATAGCGTGCGTGGGTGATTGCGTCGAGGGCTATCCCCATGCTTCCGTGGTGACGCTGACGGCCACTGCAACTCCGCTGTCGAAGTTCGTCAAGTGGTCGGGGGACTGTACGGGCACCAATCCCGTGACCACAGTTCTGATGGATAAAGATCGGACCTGCGACGCGGAGTTCCGTAACCTGCTCGCGTTCCTGTTGAACGTGAGGAAGTCAGGCACCGGAATCGGCGTGGTAACCAGCAGCCCGGCCGGCATCGCTTGCGGGATCGACTGCCTCGACTGGAGTGAGCAGTATGCGGAGTTCACCCTGGTGACCCTGACGGCCTCCCCGCTTCTCGGATCGACCTTCGGCGGCTGGAGCGGTGACTGCAACGCCGACGGCAAAGTCACGATGGATGCGGCCAAGGCCTGCACGGCGCGATTCGACCTCCCTCCGGTGATAATCTCCATCCAGCCGAGTACCATCACGGCGGGGGGCGCGGACCTTCCCCTCACGGTCAACGGCCAATTCTTTGTAAAGGATCGCAGTGCGGTTTCAGTCGGAACAACGGCTCTCCCGACGACCTTTGTATCCGCCGAGCAGTTGACCGCCACCGTTCCGGCGGCTCAGGTCGCGACCGCCGGAACGAAGCAGATCACGGTCCACACGCAGGGCGTAGGCACGTCGGCGCCGGTGACGCTCACCGTCAAGAACCCGTCACCGACCCTCATTGACCTCTTTCGCACCTCGGCCGAGGTGGGTGAGGCGACCTTCACGATGACGGTCACGGGAAGCGGGTTCGTTCCGACGAGCGTCGCTCGCTGGAACGAAGAGGTGCATCTCCCGACGGCGTATGTGAACGCCACAACGCTCACCGTGGAGGTGAACGCTTCGCTTCTGAACTTCGCTCAGGCGGTACTCATTACCGTCGTGAACCCGGCGCCGGGTGGCGGCACGTCGGGCTCCTTGCCCTTCGAGGTTGTGAATGGTGTGCCGACGATCACG
>DATEDF010000009.1:0-4498 GCA_035286465.1 Gemmatimonadaceae bacterium
GCCCGCGGTCAGGCTCACCCAAGGCGTGGTCGCGGTCTCCCCGGATGAAGCCGCGACAGGCGCGGCACACAGCAGTCCGCCCACTGAATGAAGGAGAATCACGGCGCCGCCGGCGCTCAGAGCACTGACGGCCAGCATCAGACGCGCTACGAGGGCATCCACGTCCATTGTCTCTCCAGGGTGCGGATCGCTGACAGAGGGAACGCCTTGGACCGGAGACAGAGGTAACACTTCCGAGATCATCGGCACCATCGGAGGTGCCGGAGGTGCGAGGCTGGTCACGTGGGGCGAAGAGGAGCTCGTCGCAAACAACATCCGGACGCAAGAATTGACATCGAACGCGCGGCCGCCTCCGACGCGCGATGAGGGCCTGCTGGCGGCGGAGGGTCACAGTGGCCGGAGATTCAACGTCAGACGTTCAATCTCGGGCCTTATCTGACGGCCGTCGTCCCCTGCCACCGGCGTTCCGTGGCCGGGACGTCGCCCTGGAGGCACGTGGACACAATCGGATGACGACGGGGTTACGGACTCCGGCCCGTCAGGCTGCACGGTGCAGAAGCCGCACGGCCTACCGGCCGCACGGCGACAGGGGCAAGATCGGGGGAGCCGCCGCCGGGTCATCCGGGTTTTTTGGCATGCATGTGAAAACGCTTGCCACCACGTTCACCTCGGGATGGCGCGCTCCTGCGGCGTCTTCAGGTGAAGGCCCGGGGTCGGGAAGCCGCCGCAGCGGGCCAGCGCGCGCCCGTCACCACGAGAACCGTCACCGCGGCCGGGCTGCCGCCGCGTCTCCTGATCCGGCCCTCATCGCCGGCCACGCGGCCGCGAGCCAGAATGCCACCAGCGCGCCGATGACCACGCGAAGCACGGGGAGCACCATCTCCGGCGCACCGTACGCCTCGACCAGCGTGGGCGTCGCGTACCAGTAGTAGAGCCCGAGGGCCGTCGCGCCGAGGAGGGGCAGGGCCACCGCGGCGCGCACCCGGAACGCCGTCGCGGCCGCCCACACGATGGCGTAGCTCGCCGCGGCGAACCCCAGGACGCGCAGATAGACCGCGGGCGCTGTCGCCAGCGCGCCGTTCGACGCGGTGAAGTACGCCAGGATGAACCCCGGAAACGCCGCGGCAAACGCGCCAAACCCGGTCCGCACCCATCCGGAGTCACGCCGCAGCGGCCCGATGGTCTGCGGGATCGTCTTCGGGCCGGCGAGATCAATGCAGCCGATGGGCGTGCAGACCGTGCACTCGCTGCACCGGGCGCCGTGGAGCGGAGCGATCGGCGACTGGCCGTACAGTTTCTCCACCGGAAGCACCGGGCAGATCGAGCTGCAGAAGCCCGCTCGGCGACCGAAGAAGAGTCCGGTCGCGACCGCGAGCACGGCGACGACAACAATCGTCAACGCGAGCGCCGGTCCATTCTCATTGAAGAGGAAGCGACGCGCCGGCACGAGCACGAAGAGCAGGACGACTCCCACGACCCATCCCGCGCGAGTCAGTGTCGCCTCCATCCGCGGGCGGCCGGGCGCGTTGCCGGTGACATCGTTCAGCGTGGCAAGTGGGCACACGTTCCGCCAGATCAACGGGTTCACCAGAAACACGGCCGGCAGCAACGGGATCACCATGTCCCAGAGCACGCGAAGTGCGACGGTCGGCGTTGCCCAGAGCGCGCCGATGAGCGCGAGCGTGAGCAGCACGCCGAGCAGTTGGGCGGCACGCCAGAGTGGCCTGCCGGCAGCCGTTGGGAGGGCGACCGATGTCATGCGGATGCGGGAGGTTGGGGTGGCCCAACCCTCAACCGGTCAGCAGGTGACTGCAGTAGGGGAACAGCCGACGGCGTGTCCGGGAATTCCTGAACCGGGCGCGCCTATCACGTACGTGCCCGTGATGACGACGGCTTTGCCACGCTGGATGGGGGGGGCCGCTAAAGGCAGTATCCCGACACCACGTGTTTCGAATCCGCGTAGGTTCTACGAGTGACGGATCTGGAGGCGCAGCGTGAGGCTAGCTGACGTGATGGAGGGCACCGCTCAGGACGTTCGATTCGCGGCACGCGTCCTCTGGAAGTACCGGCGATCGACTGTCCTGATGATCGGCGTGCTCGCGGTTGGAATCGGTGCCAACACGGCGGCATTGAGCGCGGCAAGAGCATGGTTGGTGAGCCCCTATCCCTTTCCGGCCGCGAAACGGCTGGTGAAGGTGGAAGCCCGACACGTGCGGCAGGGCGTCGGTGCGCACTACCGTGACTTCCTCGACTGGCGCGGGCGGAACACGGTGTTCGACGAGATCGCGATCATGTTTGCGCGCCGTGCGGTGCTGACCGGCCGTATCGAGACCGAGCGCGCGGCCACGTACGTCACCACGGCGGGAGCCTCTCGTGTGTTGGGCGTCATACCGATCGTCGGACGATTCTTCAGCGACCAGGAAGACGCCCCGGGTGGAGTTCGCGTCGCGCTCGTCAGCGAGACGGCGTGGCGGAACCGGTTCGGTGGTGGTCCCGATATTCTCGGCAGCGTCGCGATCATTGATGGACAGCCGCACACGATCATCGGCGTCATGTCGGACCACGTGGTGCTGCCCGGGATGCCGAACCCGGACTTCTGGCTTCCGCTCCGCGAGGATCCAGCGGGTGCGCGTATCGGCCAACAGTACTACTTCCTGCTTGCACGCCTCAGGGCCGGCGTGACGCTGGCGCGAGCTCGCGCGGAGATGACAGGGATTGCGCGTGCGCTCGAGCGGGAGTATCCCGCGTCCAATGAGGGATGGGGCGTCGTGGTTTCGTCCGCCACGGCGTTCATTCGCGAGCGGGCGATCACTCCCCTGATCGCAATCGGCGCGATCGCGGCAGGCTTGTTGATCCTGGTCATGGCGAACGTTGCCGGCGTGCTGCTCGCGCGGTCCTCCGCACGAACGCGGGAAATCGCCATCCGCACGGCCATCGGCGCCGGCTGGTGGCGTATCGTCCGACAACTTCTCACGGAGAGCGTTCTACTCGCCGTCCTCGGCGCCGCACTCGGACTAGTGGTCGCTCAGTGGCTGGTTCACGTTGCCGACAGCCTGGTGCCCAACCGGGGCTTCGATGCGACGCTGCGCCTCGACCCGCTGGTCCTGCTCGTGACATTCGCGTTGTCTGCGTTCACCGGATTGATATGCGGGCTCGCACCGGCGCTGCGATACCGCAAGGCGGATCTCGGCGCCGCGCTCAAGGGCATGCACCCGTCGGATCCGAAGCGCCACCGCGCGCGGTTCCTCTCCTCGCTCGTGGTGGCGCAGGTCGCGCTTGCGATGGCGTTTCTTGCTGGTGGCGGCCTGCTGACGAAGGACTTCTTGCGTCTGCTGAAAGTGCAAACCGGCGTGAAGCCAGAGGGTGTCGTGTCAGCCCGCGTGGAGTTGCCGCGCCGCCGGTACGCATCCGACGAGCAGAGAACCGAGCTGGCGCGCCAGGTCGTGGACCGCCTTCGTGCCGTGCCTGGCGTCGTCTCGGCCGCTGCGGTGGGCGCGCTGCCCATGAGCGGCTTCAAAGAGGAGACTCGGTTCGAGACTGCGCGCGGCGCCGCGGACACGACCGCACCGAGCCCGCGTGCCGTGCTCAACGCGTCGACGCCAGGGTATTTCGCGACGCTTGGAATCCCTCTGCTGCAGGGCAGGGACTTTGAGGAGCGCGACAGGATCGGCGCTCCTGCCGTCGTCATCGTCAACGATCGGCTCGCGCGACGGCACTTTCCCGATGGCAAACCGATCGGCGCGCGCATCACCCTGCAGGACAGCACGTACACCATCGTCGGTGTCGTGGGCTCGGTGCGCCATGAAGGTCCGTGGCGCGAGGCGGCTCCGGAGGTCTATGTCCCGCTCGCACGCTCGCCGCAGGCGGAGCTGTTCTTCGTTGCGCGCTCGAGCGGTGATCCGGCCGGTGCGATGGCGTCGCTCAGGCGGTACGTCCGGGAGATCGACGCCGACCTGTTCGTCGATCAGTTGCGGCCGATGGACCAGGTGATCCAGGACTCGCTCTCACGGCCACGCCTGCTGGCGCGGGGACTCCTGGCGCTCGCGCTGCTCGGAGTCGTGCTTGCCCTGCTTGGTCTCTACGGCGTGATTGCGCACTCGACGGCGCAGCGCACCCGCGAGATCGCCATTCGCGTGGCGGTCGGCGCAACGTCCGGTCAGGTGCTGCGGCTGGTGCTCCGGGATGGCATCCGCCTCGCCGCCTTTGGCGTCGTCTTCGGTTTGCCGCTGGCGCTCGGCCTCGCGCAGTTGATCAAGAGGCTCCTGGCGATGACCAGTGCATACGATATCGTGGTATTCAGTGCGGTGTCGGTAGGTCTCCTTGCGGTTGCCCTGGCAGCCACTTACATCCCCGCGCGACGCGCGACGCGCATCGAGCCTCTCGCCGCGCTGAGATCCGAATGATGACCCGCTGGTAGCAGCCCAGGACGTGCCCGTCGCCTCGGACGCACGTAGACGCGATGTCGGAACGATTGCAGTTCGTTCGGGATGCACGCCAA
>DATEDF010000010.1:0-9610 GCA_035286465.1 Gemmatimonadaceae bacterium
TCCACTCTGTTGGGAACGTGCATCACCGCGCTGGGAACGCTCTCCACCAGATCGCGCACTCCCTCCCCTGCATTCGGAAAGCTCGCCACTGCGTTGCGGCGGGCCTCCACCACATCGGGAAGGCCGGTCTCCGCATTGGGAACGAGCCACGTCGGACTGCGCACGCGCTCCACCGGACTGCGCATGTGCGCCGCCGGATCGCGCACGTCCCCCGCCGGGTCGCGCACGTGGACGGCACACTCGTGCGAGCGGTTCGCCGGCATGGGGAGCCCGGCCGCAGGGTCGCGCATCTCGATCGTCGGGGCGGCAAGTCGAGTCGCCGAGGTGGCAAAGCCGATCGCCGGCGCCATTCTTCACAAGTGGTGTGCAGATGTTTGTGTAGATGTTTCGACGTTGGCTGACAGAAGAAGGCCACCGTCTAGCTTTTCTGGGGCAGTAGGTCACTGACCGCGGAGTTGACGCTCCGCATCACCCAGAGGAGCTAACCGATGGCCTTCGACGAGAAGACTAGGACGCCGGTGGCGCTGGAACAAGCGCCGGCGCCGGAGGACGCGCTGCGCACGATGGTCGCCACCCTGGTGCAGGAGACGCTCCGCACGGAGTTCGAGCAGTTCGTCGGGGCCGCGCCGTACGAGCGCACGCCCGAGCGGCGCGGCTATCGGAACGGGAGCTACCCGCGGGCGTTCAAGACCCGGGTGGGGGCCCTGACGCTCAGCGTTCCGCGGGACCGTGCCGGGCTCTTCCGCCCGTCGCTCTTCGCCAAGTACGAGCGGAGCGAGCAGGCGTTGGTCCTCGCCATGATCGAGATGTACTTCCACGGGGTCTCGACCCGGAAGGTCAACGCGATCGTCGAGCAGCTCTGTGGCACCAGTATCTCGGCGAGTGAGGTGAGCGCGCTGACCCGGAAGCTGGACGCGAGCCTCACGGCCTGGCGCGAGCGCCGGCTCACCGACACGCCCTATCTGGCGCTCGTCGTCGATGCCCACGTCGAGCACGTGCGGCGCGAAGGGCACGTGCGCGGCACGGCCGCGCTCTGGGTGGTGGGCGTCACGCCGGATGGCTACCGCGAACACCTGGGCGTCTGGATGGGCCCGAGCGAGAGCGAAGCCAGCTGGGCCAGCGTCTTCCAGGATCTGGTCGAGCGCGGGCTCCACGGCGTGACCTACGTCGTCTCGGACGAGCATGTCGGGCTCGTTGCGGCGCTCCATCGGTATTTCCCCGAGGCCGTGCACCAGCGCTGCCAAGTGCACTACCAGCGCAATGCCCTGAGCAAGGTCACCAGCGAACGCCTGCAGCTCCTCACCCGCCAAGGGCTCCGCGACGCGTGGGGCGCGCCGACGCGCGAGGAGGCCGCGCTCCGCCTCGCGCGCCTCATCACCGAGCTCCGCCCCGACGCGCCGCGGCTCGCCGACTGGCTCGCCGACACCCACGAGGCCACGCTCCCCTGCTACGTCCTCGAGCGCGACGACGTGCGCGAGAAACTTCGCTCGACCAACTCCCTGGAGCGCCACCACAACGAGGTGCGGCCCCGCACCCGCGTCATCCGCATCTTCCCGCACGAAGCCAGCCTGCTCCGCCTGCTGACCGCGCTCGCCATCGAACAGAACGACCGCTGGCGAACGAAGCACTGGCTCGTCGAGCCCACCTTCATCCCGGCCGAGGAGCCGATGCGCCGTAGCGCCTGATCGTCCGGCCTCAGAAAAGCACACAACATCCTGCACTTGACCGTCTTCGGAGTCGCTCCTTGCGTCCGCGGTCCGCGAACCAGTGAGGCTACGCGCCTCTCTGACCGGTCGGACACCCGGGACACACTTTGCAAAACAGATAGTGCGTGATACATAGTCCGGTGTCGCGGGCGGGCGGTGCGGGGACAAGTCGCGGGGCTCCTCGGCGCACCTCGGCGACCGGTTCATCCGGTCGGCGCCGTTCAGCGCCGGCGATCAGACTCCGAGTGCCTTAGCGGTGATCGTGACCCACTCCACGCGACGGCTGCGTTCCTTCTCCTGGATGGCGAGCGTCGCGATGCGCTCGATGAGCGTGCCGGCCGTGATCAGGCGCTCGTGGAGCAGCACGCGCACGAAGTCACGATCCTTGTCGCGGAACGCGGCGAGCTTGCTGGCGGCGAGGTCGTGTCCCTCGAGGCAGAGCCCCGTGTTTCCACGCGTCCCTGGTCCGCTGACCCGGACCACGCGCGTCTCCCATCGGGCGGGAAGGGTGGCCGCGCCGATCGGGAGCCCGTGCACGTAGAAACCGTGGGTCTCGTGGAAGCGTGAGAGTTCGCCGATGCTCGCGTCGATCGCGTCCACCCTGTCCACCCTCGTGCGGGGAGAGACGTCCACCTCGACGGACTGCCGCAGGTTGGCCGGAGCGTCAGGAAACTGGCCCAGAATCGCCTGCGAGCCGAAGACGTACACCGTGTCGTCCTGCGCGATGTCACAGGCGGCACGGATCGCGTGCTCGAGCTGGTCGCGCGTCACCTGCGTTCGGGAACGTCCCGGAGCAGCGTCTTCCGTTCGTCGGGAGAGAGCACGTCAACGAACGGGAGCGACTGCCGCAGGCGGCGCGCGCGCGCGTCGTCCTGCACCAGCAGGCGCCGCAGCCGGGGTGCGGAGTTCGATCGCAGCAGCGCCTGCCACTCACGGAGCGCCAGCCGCTCGCTTCCCGACGCGGTGAGCAGGCGGCGCTCCACATGGTCCATTGCGCGCTGCACGAGCGATGGATCGCGCTTGAGGCGTTCCGCAATGGCCGTAGCGATGCGTAGCAGTCTCCGGTCCACGCTCTCGTGGCGCTTGGCCCGGAAGATCGGGTCGCGCGATCGGTCCGGTGCCGCCGGGCGCGCGAGTTCGATGGGCGGCGCGCCGACGAGCGGCTGGGCGCGCTCCAGCTCGCGGAGCCGCGATTCGTCGGCGGTGCGGAGGTCGGCCTGTGTCATCAGTCGCAGTTCGATGGAGACGTCGAGTTCCTCCTGCACCGCGAGGAACTGCGCCCAGATCTGATCGCGCACGGACTCCATCGCCGCGTCGTCCACGAGTGCACCAACAATGATCGCATCACCGGGGCTGTCCGTCTGATCGGCCACCGGCCCTTCGAGCCAGGCGGCTCTGATGGATCCCGAGCTGGCCTGCGCCGCCGCGCGCACCTTGGCGAGGACCTGCTCGGCGCGACTGTGTTCGACTCCGAAGAGACTGGCGATCTGCTGCTGGAGCGGCCTGCCCTGCCGGCGCCAGAACTGGCGGTTGCGTCCGCGGCCGACGGTCTCGATGACGCCGAGGTCTTCGAGGTTCGCGCACACGCGCGAGAGCCCGCTCGCCTGGAGTGCCGTCTGTCGCGCGAGTTCCGCGATGCCGAAAGGGACAGGCGAGAGGAACAGCACGCGCAGCACGCGTACGTTGGCCTCGGTGCCCAGGATGTGGTTGAGCGGGCAGCGGAGGGCGCTCTGGGGATGTTTGGTTGGGCGCATGGTGATTGTGTCAGTCAGCTATATTATAGCAATTGATTGTGTATTATAATAGGTCTTGGCGACATTATTACATCATTCGAGCCGGACGACCGGCAGCAACTCGCCGACCCCGCCACGAAGGAGGCCCTGCGTTATCGCGCGGCCGTTTCCCGAGCTACGGCGTCCGGAATCCGATCTACTTCCGCGGCATGGCAAGGCCGTGCTCGGTGAAGACGAGCAGGCGGTAGCGGAGGCTCATCCTGGCCGCGGGATTGGAGGTGCCGAACTGGTACCTCCATTCTTCCAACTTCTGTCTCGAAAGCTGGAGCATGAAGCCGACATCCGTTGCCGGCAGCCGCGGCGAGCGCGTACCTTCTCGGCGTGAAACGCACCACGATGCGTGTTCCGCGGAAAAAGATCCCGCGCCGGCCGGCGCCGTGGACATTCGAGTTTCTGATCACCCTGCTCGACGTCGCACCACCGGTGTGGCGCCGCATTCGGGTCCCGGAGCGCTACTCGTTCTGGGATCTCCACGTCGCCATCCAGGACGCGATGGGCTGGCTGGACTATCATCTCCACTCGTTCCGGATGACCCGCGGTGCGCGGCGTACGCGGAAGGAGTTCGGCATCCCGGATGACGACGACCGGTGGCCGGGAATGCCGGTGACGCTCGCCGACTGGGAGGTGCCGATCGCGGCGTGGTTCACGTCGCCCGGTCACGAAGCGCTCTACACCTATGACTTCGGCGACGATTGGCGCCACGTGGTGCGGCTGGAAGCGGTCGCGCCGGCCGAGCGCGGCGTGAAGGTCCCGCGATGCGTGGACGGGGCGCGCGCGTGCCCGCCCGAGGACGTGGGCGGGCCGTTCGGCTACGAGGGCTTCCTCGAGGCCCTGCGCGACCCGCGGCACGAGGAGCACAAGTCGTATCTCGAGTGGGTGGGCGGCTCGTTCGACCCGGAACGCTTCGACGCATCGAAGGTCAAGTTCTGGGATCCGGGCACGCGGTGGCGCAAGGCGTTCGGCGGCGCCTCCTCGCGCGCGGCCCCGATGCGCCCGCCATGATGCGTTGACATCACAGTCTTGACGCGCGAGCATCACTCCATGCGGACGACGATTGACATTGACACGCACCTCCTCAAGCGGCTCCGCGCGGAGGCGCACCGCAGGGGCGTGCCGCTCAAGGAGCTCTTGAGCGGCGTACTGCGCCGCGGCCTGGACGAACCCCTGCCCGCCCGGCGAGCCCGCTATCGCTGTCCCACCTACTCGATGGGCACGCCGGCGCGACCGTACGACCTGGACAAGGCGTTCGCGATCGCGACGGGGCTGGGGAGTGCGCGATCCGTCGCGCGCCGATTCGCGCCCCCTCAGCCCTCCATCTCGTCTTCCGCGCCCCACACGTCGTGATGCCCCGAGGAGCCGCGCTCTTCGAACGCCCGGGCGTCCCGCTCCAGTTCGCCGGCCAGGTCGGCGTGTCCCATCTCCCGCAGCGCGGCGACATTGATGGCATCCGCCCGGCCATCCCACGCAGCGCTCAGCTCGCGCCACTCCGGCGGCGCCTCGTCAATGTGCCAGTACTCGTCCTCGCCGAGTCCGTGCGCACGCTCGATGGCGTCCATCGCCGCTCCGATGCGCAACAGTTCGGAGTCGCCCTCAGCCGCCTGGAAGGTGATGCACTCGAGGAAGATCTCGACGAAGTAGATGACGGCATCGTCGGAGAGGAGTCCGCGCTGGTGGAGCGCGCGGGCCGCGGCGATCCACGGGCCGGGATTCGGCTCCGCATCGAGCTCGTTGCGGATGCGAAACAGGATGCGGCGCGAGCGGGCCCGGTTGCGCTCGGCGAGGAGTGACTCGAGGCGCGCGAGCGGCGGGCGCCGGTCGTCGGCGCGGGGCGGGAGGCGGCGGCGGGAGGGCATTGGCGCCGGAAGGATAACGGGACCGCAGGGGCGGCGGAGTCCGGGACTACGTCGTCCTCGGCTCGGAGTCCGCTCCGCGACGATTCGCCCTTCCAAGCGTCTGGCAGTCGGTGGATCAATGAGGTAGAGTTCGTTGCGAGATCCCCGTCCGCCGTGATCGCCAATCCCCGAGGCCGACCCATCCCGAAGACCGACCACCGCGACACCCCTGCCTACGGCCTGGCCGAGGCCGCACGCTATGTTGATCTCGCTTCCGCGACCCTGCGGTCGTGGGTGTTCGGGCGAGAGTACCCGCGCCGAGGCGGAAAGGGCGTCTTCCGCCCGCTGATCGAGATCGCGGATCGCGACCAGAGCCTCCTCTCTTTCAACAACCTGATCGAGGCGCACGTCCTTCGCGCGCTTCGAACCGAGCACGGAGTCTCCATCAAGGACGTTCGATCGGCAGTGAAGTACGCCGAGCGTTCGCTCAGCATCGAGCGCCTTCTGCTCCGGCCCGAGCTTCGAACGCACGCTGGTGAGCTTCTGATCGAGAGGTACGGGCAGCTGATCAGTCTCTCACGCTCGGGTCAGCTCGCGATGAAGATGCTGCTCCAGTCGTACCTCAAGCGAATCGAGTGGGATACTTCGCACATTCCTCGTCGGCTGTATCCGTTTGTGCGAACGGTCTCGGCGGAGGCGCCGAGGTTGATCGTGATTGATCCGCTCATCGCGTTTGGACGGCCCGTAGTCGTCAGCAGAGGGATCACGACAGCGGTGATCCGGGATCGCATTGATGGCGGCGAGTCGGTGGACGCGGTGTCGCGCGATTACGAACTGGATCGGACGGAAGTGGAGCAAGCCGTCGTGTACGAACGTGCGGCTTGAGCTTCACTTTCTTCACCGACAGGGATCTCGGAAAGGCGTTTCCGCGGATTCTGCGGGAAGCCGGTATCGCGGTCGAGGAGCATTCCGCTCACTTCGCGCACGACACTCCGGACGATGAGTGGCTCACCTCGGTTGGTGCACGAAACTGGTACGTCATATCCCATAACCGCCGCATTCGATACACGCCGAACGAGCGTGACGCGGTAGTGCGGGCGGGCGTCGGCCTCTTTCTTGTCATCGGGAAGGTGCCTTTCACCCAGCTCGCCCAGAACTTCGTGAACACGCGGAAACGGATCGAACGGTTCATCGAGCGCCATCGCCGGCCGTTCATCGCCAAGGTCTATCGCCCCGAGCCGCGGGAACTGAAGCGCGTTCCAACTTCGCCCGGTCGCGTCGAGCTCTGGCTCGAGAGCGACGATTAGAAACGCGTGACGAGAGCCGGAGCGTGTCGGCCGCGCGCTCCGCGGTTGGCGGGGACCCCAGCCGCCCGTGACAAGCCCGCCAGCACGCGTAGATTCGTCTCGTCCCGCCCCACCGTCTGCCCGCTCCCCGCCGAGGCCCCATGCGCCGCTCGTTGCCGCCGCTCCTCACGCTGCTCCTCACGCTCTCAGTCTGCCGGCCCGCCGCCGCGCAGAACTACGATACCGTGCAGGTCCGCACGACGGTGCTCGGCAAGGGCGTCTACATGCTCGCCGGCGCCGGCGGCAACATGGGGCTCTCCGTCGGCGACGACGCGGTGTTCCTCGTGGACGACGAGTTCGCGCCGCTCACGCCGAAGATCCGCGCGGCCATCGCCGCGCTCACCGCGAAGCCCGTGCGCTTCGTCCTCAACACGCACTGGCACTTCGATCACACCGGCGGGAACAAGGATCACGGCGACGCCGGCGCGCTGCTCGTCGCGCACGACAACGTGCGCAAGCGGATGTCCACGGACCAGTTCATCGAGGCGCTCAATCGCGCGCAGCCGGCGGCGGAGAAGGGCGCGCTCCCCGTCGTCACGTTCAACGATACGGTCACCTTCCACATCAACGGCGACGATGTCGTGGCCTTTCACGTCGCCCCGGCCCACACCGACGGCGACGCGATCGTCGTCTTCCGGGGCGCGAACGTCGTGCACATGGGCGACGTCTTCGTGAGCGCGGGCTTCCCGTTCGTGGACCTCTCGAGCGGGGGCTCGATTCACGGAGTGATCGCCGCGTGCGCGCGCGTCCTGCCGGTCCTCAATGCCGACACCAAGGTGATTCCTGGCCACGGGCCGCTCACCGATCGGGCGCGGGTCCAGGCGTACCACGATATGCTGGTGGTGATGCGCGACAGGATGCGGAAGGAGATCGCGGCCGGGCACACGATCGAGCAGGTCCTCGCCTCGGCGATCACCGCGGAGTACGACAAGTCCTGGCCCGGGGGTCGCGAGCGCTTTCTGAGGATTCTGTTCCAGGAGTTGAGCCGGAAGTAGCGGCAGCGGGGGATCGCGCACGCGGAGAGCTCGGGCCGGGCCGGCGCGCGCGGCGCGTGCGCGTCCCTGATTGTCCGCGTTCAACAGCTGCATCGTCTTGTGAGGGGACGCTCGATGTATTACAATGCATGACATGAAGACCGCCGCGTTGACCATTCGCCTGGATAAAGCCCTTGAGCGGCAGCTCCGGCGGCTGGCGCGGCGCACGGGCCGGAGCCGGAGCGACCTCGCCCGCGACGCCTTGCGCCGCCAGCTGGCTGTGGCGCAGTTCGACGAGATCCGGCGTCGCGTCATGCCGCTGGCCGAGGCCCGGGGGTATCTCACGGACGAGGACGTGTTCCGCGACATCTCGTGAGGGTCGCGCTGGACACCAACGTGCTCGCCAGCGCGATCGGCACCCGCGGCCTCTGCGCCGACGTGCTGCGAGTCGTGCTGCTTGAGCACGAGCTGGTGATCGGGGAACGGGTGCTGCACGAATTGCGGCGGAACCTCGCCAGGAAGTTTCGCCTCCCCGCCGGCGTCATCGCCGACAACGAGGCGCTCCTGCGCGAGCAGGCACGGGTAGGCGGCGAGGCCGACCGCGTGAACATCGCCCACCTCGATGCGGGCGACAGGCGCGTGCTCGGGGAGGCACTCGCGGCCAAAGCGGACGTGTTCGTGACCGGCGACCTGGAACTCCAGGCACTCGGCGATCGCGCCCCGCTTCCCATTCTCAGCCCGCGCCAATTCTGGAACCTGTTGCGGACGGGAGGGTGAGCCGCTGTGCAATATGGGACGGGAGTGCGGAATCGCGGCAACGAAGGAGGCACGGTGCGGACTCCAAGCAGGAGGTTGAATGCGTGCTGCGGAATGCTCGCGGCACTGGTGCTCGCGACTGGCACCGGCATCCCCGCGCAGACGATTCGCGATAGTGCGGGCGTGCAGATCGTCGAGAGCCGCGCCCCCGCGCTCGCCGCCGCGAAGGCGTGGCGGGTGGATGAGCGCCCCACGCTCGTCATCGGCGACCCGAACGCGGCGACCGCCGGCGATTCCCTGTATGAGTTCCTTCGGATCATGGGCGTCGTGCGCCTCGGCGACGGTCGCTGGGCGGTGGGCGTGCAGGGATCGCAGGCCATCCGGTTCTACGATGCCGGCGGAAAGTTCGTGCGCAGCGCCGGGCGCGCCGGCCAGGGCCCTGGTGAGTTCCGGCAGATCCTGTTGCTCACGGCGACTCGCGGCGACACGCTCTTCGTCACCGACTTGGGTGAAGTGGAGTACTTCACGGGACAGGGAGAGTTCATCGCCCAGGGGGCGAGCCGCCGCAGCATTCAGGGGCGCTTCATCTATCCCGGCACGGTGTTCTCCGATCGATCGTACGCGGGCTTCGACTGGAACGATCCCGTCGTGCCGCCGGCTGGGCGCGCCGTTCGGCGCCTCCCGGTCTATCACGTCTCCGCCGACGGCGGGCGCCTCGACACGGTCGCGGTGCTGCCCGCGAGCGAAGCGGTGTTCGACGGTCGACAGCGGTTCGGCACCGGAGTCGAGTTCACGCCCGGGGGCCTCGTCGCCAGCGACGGCGAGCGGCTGTTCTACTCGTTTCCGGTCAAGCCGGAGATTGCCGAGCTGGGCCGCGACGGACGCTTCGTGCGCGTGTTCCGGCTGAACGTTGCACCGGTTCCGGTCACGGCCGCGGACCGCGAGGCGCACCGGGCCTGGTTTCTCGCCTTGCCCGGAGAGGACGGCCATCCCGCTTCCCCAGCGTTTCAGGCGCGCAAAGAACAGATGCTGAAGGACGCGGTGTATTCCGAACGTTTTCCGGTCTACGGCCTGTTGCTCGGCGACCGCGCCGGCAACCTCTGGGCGCGGCGATACGACATCCGGGAACGACTCGGCACCCCGGGGCCGATGTCCACGATCACCATCGCCGCGCCGACCAGGTGGGATGTGATTGACCCGCGT
>DATEDF010000011.1:0-27360 GCA_035286465.1 Gemmatimonadaceae bacterium
AGGCGGGTCGGGTCGGTCGTCATCGCGTCAACATGCGAAAGGGAGCCGCTCAGGTGAAGAGTGCCGTAACCGTGCCCCGAGTGCGCTGAACTCCGGCACCCTCCGCGAGTGGCCGCAACGCAACGGAAACGCCCCGCCGACTCACCGGCGGGGCGTTCGACTCTCAGGCGGTCGCGCGCTCACCACCGATAGTGCGCAAACGCCTTGTTGGCCTCCGCCATCCGGTGCGTGTCTTCCTTTTTCTTGACGGCGTTCCCTTCGCCCTTCGACGCAAGGATCACCTCGGCCGCGAGCTTCTCGGCCATGGACTTCTCGTTCCGCTCACGCGAGAAGAGGATGAGCCAGCGCATCGCGAGCGCCGTGCGCCGCTCGGGGCGCACTTCGACCGGCACCTGATACGTCGCGCCGCCCACGCGGCGGCTCTTCACCTCGACGACGGGCTTGAGGTTCGTCAGCGCCTGCTTGAAGACGTTGACGCCCGGCTGCGCGGTGCGCGACTCCACGAGATCCATCGCGCCGTAGAAGATCCGCTCGGCCGTGGACTTCTTCCCCTCGTACATCAGCACGTTGATGAACTTGCTGACGGTCTGGCTGTCGTAGCGCGAGTCCGCGAGGATGTCGCGCTTGACGCTCTTCTTGCGGCGGCTCACGCGGCACCTCCCTCGGGCGCTGCCGCCACGGCGGCCGGGCGGACGCCGCCCTTCGGCTTCTTCGTCCCGTACTTGGAGCGGCTCTTGTTGCGGCCGCCGACGCCCGAGGCGTCGAGCTTGCCGCGCACGATGTGGTAGCGCACGCCGGGCAGATCCTTCACGCGGCCGCCGCGAATGAGCACGATCGAGTGCTCCTGCAGGTTGTGTCCTTCACCCGGGATGTAGGCGGTGACCTCGAAGCCGTTGGTCAGGCGCACCCGCGCGACCTTGCGAAGCGCGGAGTTCGGCTTCTTCGGCGTCGTCGTGTAGACGCGCGTGCAGACGCCGCGCTTGAACGGATTCTGCCGGAGCGCGGGCGCCTTGTCCTTCCTAGAGACGTCGCGCCGGCTCTGGCGAACGAGCTGATTGATGGTTGGCACTTGCGGAACAGCTCCTGCGGTTCATGAACCTGGTTCTACGTGGATCGCCCGACGGGCGGCACGGAACAGACTGGGGAAGTTAGAGACGGCGAGGGCTCGGGTCAACCGGGCAAATGCCGGATTGGCAGGCGAGTGGAGGTTCGGGGCCGCGCTCGCGGACGGTCCGTCACGGCGCCCGCTTCGGGGGCAGCGCGAAGTCCACCGTGGCGATCTGTCGCTCCTTCAGGATCTTGACCGTCAGCTCCGCCTCGCGCCCAGCGTGCGAGGCGCGCAGCGTGAGCTCCGTCTCGCGTGGAACGCCGCAGAAGAACCACCAGCCGAGCTTCGCGGTCGTCGTCTCCATCGATCTTGTGAGCCACTGCACGCCGGAGACTCTCCGGTCGCCGATGAGGTGGACGCCCTCGCGCCACGAGAGACTCACCGCCGCCCCCGCGACGGGCACTCGCGCGCCCTCGAAGAGCACGCCGTGCAGCAGCGCCTTCTCCTCCTTGATCTCGGTCCCACCACACATCACGGCGAGCGTCGGTCGTCGTGAAGGCGCGAGCGAATCCGCCGTCGCCGCCGCAGGCGGCTCGCCGGTCGTGTACACCAGCCTTCCACTGCGTTCGACCGAGGAGACGTTGCCTCCCGTGGACTGGATCGCGTCAACGACGAGCTGGCTCGTCGGCGCGCCGACTCCTCCCCGTGCGCCGGAGAGCGGCCGGTACTCCGTGCGCCGCGTGGCCCGGGGCATCCGGATCACCCAGCGATTCACGAGCCAGTTCCCGGTGGGCAGGCGGAGGAACTCGACGGTCGCTCCGATCCGCGCCTCGTCGTACTCCTGCGGTTGCGGCGAGTAGCGCAACTCCAGGAGGCGCAGCTCCGCGGACGCGCGATCGAGCCAGAGCGTCCCCTCGATGTCGGTGACACCCCTCCGATCGCGCGCCGGTCGAAACCCGACCCCGATCCACTCCGGACGGCTCGCGGACGGCGGTTCGACGTGGAAGCAGTGGAGTTCCGCGAACGACTCCGAGAGCAGCACGTCGGCGTCGGGCGCGTAGTACATCACACCGTTGTCCAGCTCTCGACGCACGTAGCCCGCGCGCGCGAGCGAGTCGGCGGGTATGCTCACGAAGGGATGGTCGCTGAATCCCGTCATCGAGCGCTCGGTCCCCTCGAGCACGACCCGGCCGCTGCGGTCGGTGACGGTGTCATAGACGGTCCAGTGCGCCAGAAGCCGTCCGCTGCTCGAGGAGAGCTGCGACGCGGTCAGCGCCTTGCGCGCCTCCTCCCAGAGGCTCGCGACCTGCTGGCCCGAGTCCTGCCGGATGCGGCACACCGATTCCCCACGCACGCGAACCGGCGCGAGCGTCACGGCCGCGCCGCCGAGCACGATGCGAATGGTCCGCGTCTCCCCCTCGGCCAGCGTGAGCGCCGGCAGGATCGTCGGCCGGTAGCCGATGCGGAGCGCGCGCACGGTGTAGCGTCCGGCGCCCGGCAACGCGAGCTCGAAGTCGCCGCGCTCGCTCGTGAGCGCGCGGGCGAGGAAGGCGCCCTTCTCGTCGGTTGCGACCACGATGATGCCCACGGCGGCGGTCGCGGAGTCCGGATGGAGTACTTGACCGCGGACGCGCTGCCCCGCGAGAGGATGCATCGGCGCGCAGATGGCGAGGCCGGCTACCCCCGCAAGCAGTCTGATGCGCATGCCGAGACGATACGGGCGTCAGGATGAGGCCCGCAATGCTGGTTCGATTACGATTGGGTTACGTCGCCGCGCGTGGATGCGAGGAGAACGCCTCACGCATCCACCACGGCGTGCACCGGCAACGCGTCCCGTGCCCGCACCGCCGCCTCGAACTCGCCGAGCAGGTGCGCGATGCTGTTCGCGTAGAACGAGATGAGTTCCCGACCGCGCGGCAACACGAGGTAGCCCGTCCCCTCGCGCGTGATCACACGCCGCAGGTGCAGCAGCGCGAACGCCCGTTCGAGCGTCTCCTTCACGTCTTCGTCGGCGTGCGACACGCGACGCGCGTGATGGAGCAGCACGTCCCGCATCTCGCGCACACGCTCGAGGAGGGCGTCCTCTACGATGAACTCCGCGTCGAACGTCTGGATCGCCGCGCACACGAGCGGCACCGGCGTCACGGGCATGATCTCCCCCACGCGCCGCATCACGTCGTCCACGAGCCGCTGCACCTCCCCCAGCCGCTCGTGCCGCTCGAGCGTGAAGAGTCCGCGCCCGGCCCGCTCGAGCCGCGCGAACCACGGGGCGAGCGCCACCGGCTCTCCGATCACGACCGCCGCCTGCCCGTACCGCTTCCACCGGCGCGCCAGGATCCGCCAGGCGTTCCAGAGCACATAGCTGGTCACCTCCCTTGACTGGGCGAACCGGCCGGGAGGTCGCTCCCCCTCCGCGACGCGCAGCTCGCGGAGGAGCGACCGGTCCTCGAGCACGCGGTCGTAGTTGAGTGCCACCGGCACGACGTAGAGGCGTTCGGCGAATCCGGGCTCGCGCGCCACCCCGAGCACGTAGTCGAGCAGCCCGACCTTGGCCGGGCGGAACCGGCCGTCGCGCGAGAGTCCGCCCTCGGGGAAGATCCCCTGCGTCACGCCGTTGCGCGTGACGAGATGCACGTAGCGCTCGAGCACCGCGTGGTAGAGCGGCTCCCGATAGCGCCGGCGGATGAAATAGGCGCCGAAGGTCTTGAAGAGGGACTCGAGCGGAAAGACGCGCGCCCACTCACCCACGGCGTACGAGATCGCCACCTGCCCCGCCAGCGCGTAGCCCGCGAGCACGTAGTCCGCGTTCGACCGATGGTTCATCAGATGGATGACGATGCTGTCGCGCGGCAGCTCGACGAAGCTCGCCCGCCGCACGTGCGCCACGTCGACCTTCCAGAAGAGCGTGAGCACGGCACGGCTCAGCGCGAGGCCGAACTGGTAGTACGCGAGCACGCTGAAGACCGGGACGATCTCGTCCACGTACGCGCGCACCGTCCGCCAGACCGCCGCCGGCGGCAGCTGCTGATTCGCCGCGTGCGCGCGCACGGCCGTCGCGATCGCTGCGTCGCTCAGCAGCGCCTCGGTGATGTACTGCTTGCGGGTCAGCTTGAAGCGGTCAATGCGCGCGCGAAAGCGGCGCACCGTCCGGATGGCAGCGCGGCGCGTGAAGCGCCGCCAGAGGAGCCATCCGAGGACGGCGAAGAGCGTGACGATCAGCGCGGCGATGACGCCCTTGCTCGCGAGGAACCGCATCGGCCCCGAACGTCGCTCCGGGTCCGGGAGGGGTCAAGCGCCGCGGATGTGCGCCCTCCTTCGGGCGCGATCGCCGGACGTGCCGGTTGCTGCGCGGCTGCCACCGATTGCGACCCGGCCGGCGCCGATTGCGACCCGGCGCCCGGGGAGGCACCTTCTCCGCGATGCAGCGACCCACTCACCTCGCCGGCGAGATCTGGGGCGGCGTCTCGGCGATGCTCGTCGCCCTCCCGTCGGCCATCGCCTTCGGCGTGACGATCTTCGCGCCGCTCGGCGGCTCCTTCGCCGCGCGCGGCGCGATCGCCGGCATCCTCGGCGCGATGGCGATCGGACTCGTGACGCCCGCGCTGGGCGGCACCAACCGGCTCATCTCGGCGCCCTGCGCGCCCGCGGCGGCGCTCCTCTCCGCACTCGCCATCGAGCTCGCGCGGCAGGGCACGGCGCCGGAAAGCGCCGCGCTGATGCTCGGGATCGTCGCGCTCCTCACGGCGGCGCTTCAGATCGGTTTCGGCGCCGTGGGGCTCGGCCGTCTCATCAAGTACATGCCGTATCCCGTCGTGAGCGGCTACCTGAGCGGCGTCGGCCTGCTGATCATCCTGAGCCAGCTGCCGAAGCTGCTGGGCGCGCCGAGGGGGGCGCACCTGTGGGAGACGCTCACAGGCCCGGAGACGTGGCGCTGGCAGGCGATCGTGGTGGGCGGGGTGACCATCAGCGTCGTGCTCCTGGCGCCCCGGCTCACGAAGGCGGTGCCGGCGACGATCGTCGGACTCGCGGCGGGCGTCGGGGCGTACTTCGTGATCGCCCTGGCCGACCGGTCGCTGCTTTCGCTCGCCGGCAACGCCGCGGTGGTGGGGCCGCTCGACGGCGGGAGCGGCGGCAGCGCCGGTGCGAGCGCCGGCGCCAGCGTGCTCGCGGGGATCACGGGCCGCTTCTCGGCGGCGCGGTCGTTCGACGTCGCGCAGCTCCCGATGCTCCTCATACCGGCGCTCTCGCTCGCGGTGCTCCTTTCGATCGACACCCTCAAGACGTGCGTCGTCGTGGACGCCCTCACGCGCTCGCGCCACAACTCGAACCGCGAGCTGGTGGCGCAGGGGCTCGGCAACTTCGCCTCGACGCTCGTCGGCGGCGTGCCGGGCGCGGGAACGATGGGCGCGACGCTGGTGAACATCTCGAGCGGCGCACAGACCCGGCTCTCCGGCACGATCGAAGGCGCCGCCGCGCTGGTCGCCTTCCTCGCGCTCGGTGCGGTGCTCGCCTGGATTCCGATCGCCGCGCTGGCCGGTATCCTCATCGTCGTCGGCGTGCGGATGTTCGACAAGAACAGCCTCCACCTCCTCCGCTCGAGAGCGACGATCCTCGATTTCGTCGTCATCGTCTCGGTGGTCGTCGTCGCGGAGACCGTGAGCCTGATCGCGGCATCCGGCGTCGGCGTGGGGCTCGCGATCCTCCTCTTCATTCGCGAGCAGGTGCGCAGCACCGTGGTGCGCCGCCGGACGCTGGGCAATCAGATCTTCTCGAAGCAGGTGCGGCTGCCGAGTGAACTGGAGATCCTCGAGACGCGCGGCGAGCGTACCGCCGTCTTCGAGCTGCAGGGGAGCCTCTTCTTCGGCACGACGGACCAGCTCTACTCGGCGCTCGAGGCGGACCTCCGCACGCGCACGTACGTCATCCTCGACATGCATCGCGTGCGGTCGGTAGACGTCACGGCCGCGCACATGCTGGAGCAGGTCGCCGACACGATGCGGCAGCGACCGGGTGAGCTGATTTTCAGCGGTGTCCCACGCAACCTCCCGGGCGGTCGCGATCTGGCCCGCTACCTCGAGGAGGCGGGGCTCAGCGGCGCGCACGCGGTGCGCACCGTCGGCGAGCTCGACGAGGCGCTCGAGTGGGTGGAGGAACGGCTTCTCGCCGAGGCGCAGGTCGAGAAGGTGTCGCGCCCGGCGCTCGAGCTGCACGAGATTGACCTGTTCACGGGACGCAAGGCCGAGACGCTCGCGGAGCTGGAGGCGCTGATGACGGCGCGGCGCTACCCGGCCGGCGAACGGATCTTCGGCGCCGGCGATACCGGGGACGAGCTCTTCCTCGTGCGGCGCGGCGCGGTGCGCATCGTGCTGCCGATCGGCGCGTCGCAGGTCCACCATCTCGCGACGTTCCGGCGCGGTGACTTCTTCGGCGAGATGGCGTTCCTCGACCGCCAGCCGCGTTCGGCGAACGCCGTCGCGGAGCGTGAGACCGACCTTTACGTGCTCTCGCGCGCGCGCTTCGACACGCTCGCGGAAGAGCACAAGCGACTCGCGATCGGCGTGCTGCAGGGGCTGGCCCGCACGCTCGCCATCCGGCTCCGGCACACCAACACCGAGTTGCGGGCGCTGCAGGAGGCGTAGCGCGCGCCGCGGACGGCACCCCCGGCGGCCAGCCGCGGCGCCCCGCGCGCCGCCCGCGTCACGCCGCGCGGAGCGCCTCCCAGTCGCGTCGCTGGTCGCTCACCTTCCGCAGGATCAGGAAGCTCACGATCACCATCGCGAGCAGCGAGAGAATCGCGACCCCCTGTCCCGTGAGCACGTGCCTCCCGCCGCGTTCCACGAGGAGGTACGTGATCGCGCTCCAGAGCACCGGGCCCGTCACGGCGGAGAACCGCCCGACCATGCCGTACAGCCCGTAGAACTCCCCGACGCGGTCGGGTGGTGTGAGCCGCAGCATGTAGGGGCGATCCGACGCCCAGACGCCGCCCATGCCGACCCCCGCCATGCACGCGACGAGATAGAGCCAGCCGATCGGGAGCCGCAGCAGCCCGACGAACCCGGCGATCCCGAACGTCAGCATCCAGAGATAGAGCACGAGGTCGAGTGTCCGCTTGGGGCCGATGCGGTCCACGAGCCAGCCCCACGCGAAGCCGCCCGCGATCGCGCACGTGATCGCCGACATCAGCACGAGCTTCGCCTGATCCTCCCCCCGCGCCGCGGTGAGCCCGGTGGCGACGGCCACGTTCACCGTGTAGAGCGTCATGTACGCGATCACGGTGTTGATCGCGTCCGTGTAGAACACGCGCCCGAGCAGAAAGCGCAGAAGACCCGGGTACCGCCGTCCGCTCTTCAGCGTCGCGAGCGTCTGCGCCGTGGATTCCCGGATCATCTGCAGGCCGAAGATGCGCCGAGGGCGTGGGTTTCCGCGCTCGCGCACGAAGAAGAAGCAGGGGATCGCCACCGCGAAGAACACCGCGGCGATGATCGCGAAGAGCAGCGGCTTCTGCGTCTTCGTGTTCACCAGGAAGCCGAGTCCCACCGCGATGTAGGAACCGAGGTACCCGACGCTCACGCCGATGCCGCCGATCCGTCCGCGGTTCTCCTCGGTGGTCACCTCCGGCAGCATCGCGTCGTAGAACTGGAGCCCCGCCTGGTACGCCGCGTTCGCCACGACGAACAGCACCGCCGACACGGCGTACGGTCCGCGCGCGAGCAGCGCCGTGCACGCGCAGCAGATCACCGTGCTCCAGACGAGGAACGGCATGCGCCGGGCGGCCCGGTCGGTCATCGCGCCCAGGAGCGGAGAGACGACGAAGATGATGCCCATCGAGACCGCGGTGATGAGCCCGTACACCCGGTCGGCGCGCTCCGCGCCGACCGCATCGCCGATGTAGAGCGAGAAGTACATCGAGACCACGCCCATCGAGAAGATCGTGTTGGCGAGGTCGTAGAGGACCCAGCTCGCGACGGCGCGTCGTGTGATCACCCGTTCGGCGGGCGGCATGGCGGGGGAATGTGGGGAAAAGCGAAGGCAAACACCAGCTTACAGTTCACGGTTCACGGTTCACGGTTAACAGTTGACGGTTCGCCAACCGGAGAACCGGCCAACGAACCGTCAACTGTGAACTGTTAACTGTAGACTGTAAGCTGTAGTTGCTCGCGGCGTGCCTCGCCGCCTCGCTACCCCTCTTTCGGCAGCGGCGCGAACGGCGCCACCGCTGCTTCCGCGAGCGGGGTGCCCGCGAGCCCCTCGCCCGGCAACTCCGCGAACGGCGGCTCCGGCAACGGCGGCGGCGCGACGTCCATGTCCACCTCCTGGTACCGGTACATCCCCGTTCCCGCCGGGATCAGGTGCCCGATGATGATGTTCTCCTTCAGGCCGAGGAGGTTGTCCTTCGCGCCGCGGATCGCCGCGTCGGTGAGCACCCGCGTCGTCTCCTGGAAGCTCGCCGCCGAGATGAACGACGCCGTCGTGAGGCTCGCCTTCGTGATGCCCAGGAGCAGCGGCTCGCTGGAGGCGGGCTTCTGTTTCTTCTTCTTCGCGCGGTCGTTCGCCTCGCGGAACACCGCCTTGTCCACGTGCTCGCCCTCGAGGAACTCCGATTCGCCGGACCCCGGGTCGAGCACGCGCACCTTCTGCAGCATCTGGCGCACGATCACGCCGATGTGCTTGTCGTTGATCTTCACGCCCTGCAGGCGGTACACCTCCTGCACTTCGTTGAGCAGGTACTCCTGCACCGCGCGCGGGCCCTTGATGCGCAGGATGTCGTGCGGGTTCACCGGCCCCTCGGAGAGGCGGTCGCCCGCGCGCACCCGGTCGCCCTCGTGCACGCGGAGGTGCTTGCCCGCCCCCACCTCGTAGAGCTGCGCCTCCCGCGACTCGTCCAGCGCGCTGTCGGGCGTCACCGGCTGCACGAAGATCTCGCGCTTCCCGCGCTTGATCTCGCCGAAGCGCACGATCCCGTCCACCTCGCTGATCGTCGCCGGGTCCTTCGGCCGCCGTGCCTCGAACAGCTCCGCGACTCGCGGCAGGCCGCCCGTGATGTCGCGCGTCTTGTACGCCTCGCGCGAGATCTTCGCCAGGATCGTGCCCGCGGAGACTTCCTGCCCGTGCTCCACGATGAGCTGCGCGCCCACCGGGATCACGAAGTCGCGGATGCGCTTCTCCTTCCCGGCCTTCGTCTGCCAGATCTCGATGTGCGGGTGGAGCCGCTTCTCCCGGTCCTCGATCACCACGCGCTGCCGGAGGCCCGTCAGTTCGTCGAGTTCCTCGGCGAACGACTCGTCCTCGACGAGGTCCACGAAGCGCACCTCGCCCGCGACGTCGGTGATGATCGGGTTCGTGTACGGGTCCCAGCTGAAGATGACGTCGTCGCGCTTCACCTCGGCCTTGTCCTTGACCATCAGGATCGCGCCGAGCGGCACCTGGAGCCGCGCCGAGACCGGCGCGTTCCGCTCGCCCGACGCCCGGATGAAGATCTCTCCCTCGTACGAGGTCACGATCTGCTGCCCGTCGGGGCCGCTGACCGAGAGCAGGCGGTCGCCGTACTCGATGATGCCCGACACCTTCGACTTGCGCGCGGTCTGTTCCGCGATGCGGGCGGCCGTGCCGCCGATGTGGAACGTCCGCAGCGTGAGCTGCGTGCCCGGTTCGCCGATGGACTGCGCGGCGATGATGCCCACGGCCTCCCCCAGATCCACCATCTGCATCGTGGCCAGGTTGCGGCCGTAGCACATCCGGCAGAGCCCGCGCTTGGCCTCGCACGTGAGCACGGAGCGGATCTTCACCGACTCGAGCCCCGATTCCTCGATGGCGCGCGCGGTGTCCTCGTCAATCATCTGGCCGGCCTCGACCAGCAGCGCCCGACGCCCGGCTTCGTCCATCAGCTGCGGATCCTCGACGTCTTCGGCCGCGACGTTCCCTACGACGCGCTCCGACAGCGGCTCGATGATGTCCTCGCCTTCCTTGAGCGCGCTGATCTCGAGCCCCATGATCGTGCCGCAGTCCTCCTCGGTGATCGTCACGTCCTGCGCGACGTCGCAGAGCCGGCGCGTCAGGTAGCCGGCGTCGGCCGTCTTGAGCGCCGTGTCGGCGAGACCCTTCCGCGCACCGTGCGTCGAGATGAAGTACTCGAGCACGCTGAGCCCCTCGCGGAAGTTCGACTTGATCGGGCTCTCGATGATCTCGCCGATGCCGCCGGTGAGCTTCTTCTGCGGCTTCGCCATCAGGCCGCGCATCCCCGCGAGCTGCCGGATCTGGTCGCGCGAGCCGCGTGAGCCCGAGTCGAACATCATGAACACCGGATTGAAACCGTTCTGCGACTCCTTCATCCGGCGCACCATCGCCTCGGCGATGTCGTTGTTCGCGTGAGTCCAGGTGTCAATCACCTTGTTGTAGCGCTCGCCGTTCGTGATGTTGCCGGTCTGGTAGGCCTTCTGGAAACGCTCGACGCGGGCCGTGGCCTCCTCGAGCAGCGGCGTCTTCTCGGTCGGGATCTCGAGGTCCTCGACGCCGATGGACACCCCGCCGCGCGTCGCGTTCCGGAAGCCGAACTCCTTCAGCCGGTCGAGGAACGCGACGGTTCCCGCGAGCCCGGCCTTGCGATAGGACTCGAACACCAGCTCCGAGAGCACCTTCTTCTTCAGCTCGCGGTTCTGGAAGGGCAGGCCCGGCGGGACGATCTGATTGAAGAGCACGCGCCCGGCGGTCGTCACCTCCCACCCGCGCTTCCCGTCCCGCTCGACGAGGAAGCGGAGCGGTGTGTTCATGGTGAGGCGGCCGATGGACACGGCCATCTCGACTTCCGTCGCCGACGTGAACGAGCGGAGCTGCGCCACGCGCTTCGGGTCCTTCGCGAGCTCCTCGAACCCGACCGCGCCCTTGGTCGCGAAGTAGCAGCCGAGCACGATGTCCTGGCTCGGCTCGGCGACGGGGCGGCCGTCCGCGGGCTTGAGGATGTTGTTCGACGAGAGCATCAGCACGCGGCACTCGAGCTGTGCCTCGTACGAGAGCGGCACGTGCACCGCCATCTGGTCGCCGTCGAAGTCCGCGTTGAACGCCGCGCACACGAGCGGGTGGATCCGGATCGCCTTCCCCTCCACGAGCACCGGTTCGAACGCCTGAATGCCGAGGCGGTGCAGCGTCGGCGCGCGATTCAGGAGCACCGGATGGTCGCGGATGATCTCCTCGAGGATCTCGAACACCTCGCTGGATTCGCGCTCGACGATCTTCTTCGCCCGCTTGACCGTCTCGGCGATGCCCTTCTCCACGAGCTTGTGGATGATGAACGGCTTGAAGAGCTCGAGGGCCATCGCCTTCGGCAGGCCGCACTGGTGCAGCTGGAGTTCGGGGCCCACGACGATGACCGAGCGGCCCGAGTAATCCACGCGCTTGCCCAGCAGGTTCTGGCGGAAGCGGCCCTGCTTCCCCTTCAGCATGTCCGACAGCGACTTGAGCGGGCGCTTGCCGCGCCCGCGGATCGCCTTCGAGCGGCGGCCGTTGTCGAAGAGCGCGTCCACCGCCTCCTGCAGCATCCGCTTCTCGTTCCGCAGGATGACTTCCGGCGCGCGGTGGATGATCAGCTTCTGGAGCCGGTTGTTCCGGTTGATGACGCGGCGGTACAGGTCGTTGAGGTCGCTCGTGGCGAAGCGTCCGCCGTCCAGCGGGACGAGCGGCCGGAGGTCCGGCGGAATCACCGGCACGACGTCGAGGATCATCCACTCCGGCTTGTTGCGCACGTCGCCGTGCTCGCCCGAGTTCCGGAAGGCATCCACGATCTTGAGCCGCTTGAGCATCTGCTTCTTCTTGTGCTGCGAGGTCTCCACCACGACCGCGGCCCGGAGGTCCGTGGCGATCCGGTCCACGTCGAGCCGGCGCAGCAGCTCGCGCACCGCCGGTGCACCGATCTCCGCCGTGAACGCGCCGTCGGCGTCCTCCTTCGCCTTCGCCCGCAGCGCGAGATACTGCTCCTCGTCGAGCAGTTCGTTGGCCAGCACCTCCTGCTCGCCGGGGTCGATGACCACGTAGTTCGAGTAGTAGACGATCTTCTCGAGGTCGCGGAGCGTCAGGTCGAGGAGATTCCCCATCGGACTCGGGAGCGTCTTGAAGAACCAGATGTGCGCCACCGGCACCGCGAGTTCGATGTGTCCCATCCGGTCGCGCCGCACCTTGGAGAGCGTCACCTCCACGCCGCAACGGTCGCAGATCACGCCCCGGTAGCGGATGCGCTTGTACTTGCCGCAGTGGCACTCCCAGTCCTTCACCGGGCCGAAGATGCGCTCGCAGAAGAGGCCGTCCTTCTCCGGTTTGAACGACCGGTAGTTGATCGTCTCCGGTTTGGTGACCTCGCCCCACGACCACCAGGAACGGAGGCCGGCCATCTCGAGCCGCTCCCGCTCCTTGGAGTCCCTCGGGCCGCGGATTTCCTCGGGTGAGGCGATCCGCACCTGGATGTAGTCGAACGCCGAGGCGCGGGTCTCGCGCGCGCTGCGGAAATCAATCATCGGTTATTCCTCACCTGAGCCGAAGGGAAGCCCGCCGTAGCCGCCCTCCGCGTTGGCATCCATCGTGACGTGGATGCCCAAGGCCTGCAGTTCCTTCACCAGCACGTTGAACGACTCGGGGGTGCCCGGCTCCGGGAGGTTCTGCCCCTTCACGATCGCTTCGTAGACGCGCGACCGGCCGTTCACGTCGTCGGACTTCACGGTCAGGATTTCCTGCAGCGTGTGCGCGGCGCCGTACGCCTCGAGCGCCCACACCTCCATCTCGCCGAAGCGCTGGCCGCCGAACTGCGCCTTCCCCGCCAGCGGCTGCTGCGTGACGAGCGAGTACGGCCCGATGCTCCGCGCGTGGATCTTGTCGTCCACGAGGTGCGAGAGCTTGAGCATGTAGATCTCGCCCACGGTCACCGGCGTCGCGAAGAACTCGCCGCTCCGGCCGTCGCGGAGCGCGCTCTTGCCGCCGGGCGGGAGTCCCGCGTGCGTCATCAGGTCCACCGCAGCCGCGTTGACGTCGGCCTCGCCCTTGTCGGCCAGGATCGCGCCGAGCGCCGGGAGGCCGAGCGCCTCGAGCAGGGCGGGACCCCCGAGCGCCGCTTCCTTCTCGAGCTCCTTGAGCGCCTTGCGCAGTTCCACCTTGCGCGCCGCCGGGGCATCGGCGGCGATCGCCGACTCGTGGAAGGCGATGGCGTGCCGGAGCGCGACGTGCCGGCGCTCGGCGAGTTCCTTCGCCGCCTCCGCGACGTAATCGCGCACGCGGTGATGCACGTCCTTCGTGGTCGCCGACATGCCGCGCGCGTGCAGATCGTTGATGGTCGCGTCGCGCAGCAGCTCGACCTTTTCCGCGCCCGTCTCGGGCCGCAGGTCCTCGAGCATCGTCGTCAGCTCCCGGTCCGCGATCTCGAGCGGCGCTCCGCTGAGCGCGAGGGTCCCCCGCACCCACCGGAGCCCGGCGAGCCGGAGCAGGAGGCCGATCTCGCGCTCGTTCGCGCCCTGGAACACCGGCGTCTTCGCGTAGAAGCCGAGGATCTTCGCGGCCCACCCGAGGTGGGTCTCGAGGATCTGCCCCACGTTCATCCGGCTCGGCACGCCGAGCGGATTCAGCACGATGTCCACCGGCCGCCCGTCGGGCAGGAACGGCATGTCCTCCTCGGGCACGATGCGCGCCACGATCCCCTTGTTCCCGTGGCGGCCGGCCATCTTGTCGCCGACGGAGATCTTCCGCTTCTCGGCGAGATAGACCTTCACGAGCTGAATGACGCCGGGCGGCAGCTCGTCGGGTTGCAGGATCCGGTCAATCCGCTCCTCGGCCTTCTCCTCGATTCTCGCCTTGACGTCGTTCGCCGCCTCGATGATCTCGCGCACGTGGTCGTTCACGCGCTTGTTCTCGACGCGGAAGGTCTTCAGGTCGAGCGTGGCGAGGCGGAACCCGTCGAGCAGCTCCCGCGTGAGCTTCGTGCCGGCGGCGATCCCCTCCTCCACTGTGCCGGCCTTGAGCGCGAGCGCGACGGTCTGCCCCTCGAGCAGCTCCTTCAACTCGGCGTCGCGCACGTCGTTGACGCGCACCTTCTCCTCACCCTCGAGCCGGCGCACCTCGCCGATGCGCTCCCCGCGGTCCTTCTCGACCACCTGGTCCTCGATGCGCGAGAAGATCTTGACGTCAATCACGACGCCTTCCATCCCCGGCGGCACCTTGAGCGACGAGTCCTTCACGTCCTTCGCCTTCTCGCCGAAGATCGCGGTGAGGAGTTTCTCCTCCGGCGAGAGCTCCGTCTCGCCCTTGGGCGTGATCTTGCCCACGAGGATGTCGCCGGGCCGCACGTGCGCGCCGATGCGCACGATGCCGCGCTCGTCCAGATCCACGAGCGACTCTTCCGACACGTTCGGGATCTCGCGCGTGATCTCTTCCTGGCCGCGCTTCGTGTCGCGGACGTGCAGTTCCAGCTCCTGGATGTGGATGGACGAATACACGTCCTCCTTCACCAGGCGCTCGGAGAGCACGATGGCGTCCTCGAAGTTGTGTCCGTACCACGGCATGAACGCCACGAGCACGTTCGAGCCGAGCGCGAGCTGGCCCTGTTCCGTGCCCGCGCCGTCGGCCAGCACGTCGCCCTGGCGGACCTTCTGGCCGAGACGGACGATCGGGCGCTGGTTGATCGCGGTGTCCTGGTTCGTGCGCCAGTACTTCCGGATCCGGTAGCGGTCCTGCTGCGTGAGTCGCGCGAGCGGGGTCTCGGCGCCCTTCTTCTTCTCCGCCGGGCCCGCGTCCACCAGGATTTCGTCCGCGGTGACGCGCGTGACCGTGCCCGCGCGCTTCGCGACCACCACCGCGCCCGAGTCGCGCGCGACGACCTCCTCGAGGCCCGTGCCCACGAGCGGCGTCTCCGGGTTGAGGAGCGGAACGCTCTGGCGCTGCATGTTCGAGCCCATCAGCGCGCGGTTCGCGTCGTCGTGCTCGAGGAAGGGAATCAGCGCGGCGGCGATCGAGACGAGCTGCTCGGGCGCCACGTCCATGTAGTCGATCTTCGCCGGCGGCGCGAGCGGCACGTCGCCCATCTGGCGGCAGAGCACCAGCTCGTCCACGAATGTCCGGTCCTCGTTGAGCCGCGCATTCGCCTGCGCGATGATCGCCTCCTCCTCCTTGTTGGCGTCGAGCCACGCGATCTCGTGCGTCACTTTCCCGTGTTTCACCACGCGGTACGGCGTCTCGACGAAGCCCAGGTTGTTCACGCGCGCGAAGCAGGCGAGCGACGTGATGAGTCCGATGTTCGGCCCTTCCGGCGTCTCGATCGGGCACATCCGGCCGTACTGCGAGTAGTGGACGTCGCGCACCTCGAACCCGGCGCGCTCGCGCGTGAGCCCGCCCGGCCCCAGCGCCGAGAGCCGGCGCTTGTGCGTCAGCTCGGCCAGCGGATTCGTCTGATCCATGAACTGCGAGAGCTGGCTCGACCCGAAGAACGCCTGGATCACCGCACTCACCGTGCGGGCGTTCACCAGGTCGTCGAGCGCGATCTTCTCGGTGTCCTGGTTGATGCTCATCCGTTCCTTCACCAGGCGCGCCATGCGCGAGAGGCCGACGGAGAACTGGTTCGCGATCAGCTCGCCCACCGAGCGGATGCGGCGGTTTCCGAGGTGGTCAATGTCGTCCACGTGTCCGCGTCCCTCCTGCAGCTCGACGAGGTAGCGGATGATCGCGATGAAGTCGTCCTTCGTGAGCACCGTGTGCGACGCCGGCGTCGTCAACCCGAGCCGCTGGTTGATCTTGTAGCGACCGACGCGGCCCAGATCGTAGCGCTTCGGCGAGAAGAACAGCCGTTCGAGCGCCTGCTTCGCCGTCTCCTTGTTGGGCGCGTCGCCGGGACGCAGCAGCGAGTAGATGGACTTGAGTGCCTCGCTCTCCCCGAACTCCGCGTCCGGGACGTTCTCCTTGTACCCGCGGCGCCTGCGCGCCTCGTGGTCGAAGTGCGCCGGATTCGTCGGGTCCTTGGCGAGCGTGTTCTTGATCAGCGTGCTCTCCGCGCGGCCCGAGGGCACGAAGGCGTACGCCTTGTGCACCCCGTGCTTGCGGAGGCGCTTGACCAGCAGCTCCTTGAGGAGCTGGCCGGTTTCGCCGATGACCTCGCCGGTCTCGGGATCCACCGCGTCCACCGCGAGCATCTTGTTCGTGTGCGCGCGCTCGCCGCGCTCGATCGCATCGGCCTCTTCGCGGAGATCCACGGCGCCGTAGCTCGCGAAGACCTTCACCCGGTCGATCTTCTGACGCCGGAGCCGGTTGAACACCTCCTCCGTGAGTTCGTCCCCCTCGCGCACCAGCAAGTCCGCTTCGTTCCGCTCGCGCTCGGCGCGCGCCTTCTTCGTCTTCGCCTTGGGCGCGTCCTCCGGCGTCGCCTCGCCGTGCAGCCGGATGTTCTCGGCGATGATCGCGCCGATGACCTCCCGGCTCTCCGCCCGCCCTTCCCGCTTCTTCGCCAGGTCGAGTTGGCGCACCGCGAAGAAGAGCTTGAGAATGTCCGAGTTTGACCCGTAGCCGAACGCGCGGAGCAGCGCAGTGGCCGGAAACTTCTTCTTCTTGTCGATGTGGACGTAGATCACGTCGTGGATGTCCACCGTGAACTCGACCCACGAGCCGCGAAACGGGATGATACGCGACGAGATGAGCCGCTGCCCATTCGGGTGCGTGCTCTCCTCGAACACGACGCCCGGCGAGCGGTGGAGCTGGCTCACGATCACGCGCTCGGCGCCGTTGATGACGAAGGTGCCGAGGTTGGTGAGCAGCGGCAGCTCGCCCAGGTACACTTCCTTCTCGATCTGGTTCTTGACGCGCTTCTTCCCTTCGGCGGGCCCCTCCTCGTACACGGTGAGGGTGAGCGTCGCCTTCAGCGGGGCGGAGTACGTCATGTCGCGCTCGATGCACTCCTCCACGGAGTACTTCGGCTCGCCCAGCGTGTAGCGCTTGAAGTCGAGCGAGAAGTTCTCGTGGACGTCGGTGATCGGGAACAGGTCCTTGAAGACCCGCTCGAGGCCGACGTCCTCGCGGTCGTGCGCGGCGGCATCCAGCTGCAGGAGCGATTCGAACGCCCGCACCTGGATGTCGAGGAGATGCGGCATGTCCATCCCCTGGTCGAGCTTGCCGAACGAGATTTGCTTGATCATGGAATTCTGGTCTGACCCCTGGGAACGGCGAAGCGCGTCCCACCCCCGCGCGCGAGCCGCGTGCGGCCGCCGGGGCGGAGGGAGACGTGCGTCACGTCAGTTACTTGACTTCGACCGTAGCGCCCTGCTCCTCGAGTTTCGCCTTCAGTTGCGCCGCCTCGTCCTTGGAGATGCCCGCCTTCACCGCTTGCGGCGCGCCGTCCACCAGATCCTTGGCCTCCTTCAGGCCCAGGCCGGTGATTTCACGCACGACTTTGATAACCTGGATCTTCTTCGCGCCGGTTTCCTTGAGCGTGACCGTGAACTCGGTCTGCTCTTCGACCGCCGCCGCGGCACCGCCCGCGCCGCCCGCGGCGGGCGCGCCCGCGGCGACCGTCGCGATCGTCACGTTGAACTTCGTCTTGAATGCCTCGATGAGCTCGGCGAGCTCGACGACCGTCATGCTGCCAATCGCGTCGAGAATCTCGTCCTTGCCCAGCGTCACGTGCGCCATGGTTCCGTTCTCCTCAAGTGATCCCCCAGGCTGCCCTGGGGCGTGTGGGTCAGGCAGACGCCTGGGGAATTGGTGCGCTCTCGTCCTGCGGGGCCTTTTGCGCCCTGAGCGCCTCGAGCGCGAGCGCGAAGAGCATCAGCACGCCGTTCAGCGCGCCCAGGAGCTGGGAGTACGCCTCGTCGCGCGTGGGGAGCGCGGCGAGCTTCTTCACCATCGCTTCGTCAATCGCCGCGCCTTCGTAGAGCCCGCCCTTCACCGCGGGCCGCGCGTCGTGCTCCTTCGCGAAGGTCGCGAGCAGCTTGGCCGCGACGATCGCGTCCTTCGCCACGACGACGCCCGTGGGGCCCTTGAGCCGCGTCCCCGCGAGGCCGCTCTCGTTCACGGCCTTGAGCGCCAGCGTGTTCTTGATGACCACGTACCCGACGCCCGCCTTGCGCAGCCGCCGCCGCAGCTCCGTCATCCGCTTCACGTTGAGCCCCGTGAAGTCGGTGTAGTAGAGCGCCGCCGCGCCCTTGATCTTGTCCTTCAGCTCGGTGACGAGCTGTTCCTTGTCGGATCGCTTCATCGCTCGTTACCGGTAGGGGGTGGTGTCCACGCGGACGCCGGGGCCCATCGTGCTGCTCACGGCGACCGTCCTGACGTAGACGCCCTTCGCCGCGCTCGGCTTCGCGCGGACGATCGTGTCCATCAGCGCCTGGAAGTTCGTCTCGAGTGATTCGAGCGGAAACGAGACCTTCCCGATCGCGGCGTGCACGTTGCCGCCCTTGTCCACGCGGAACTCGATCTTCCCCGCCTTCGTCTCCTTCACCGCCTGCGCGACGTTCATCGTGACGGTCCCGGCCTTCGGATTCGGCATCAGTCCGCGCGGACCCAGCACGCGCCCCAGCGCGCCGATCTGTCCCATCTGGTCCGGCGTCACGATCATGATGTCGAAGTCGAGCCAGCCGTCCTTGATCTTCTGGATGTACTCGCCTCCGACGTAGTCGGCGCCCGCGGCCTCGGCCTCCTTGGCCTTGTCGCCCACGGCGATGACGAGCACGCGCACCGTCTTGCCGCTCCCCGCGGGGAGCACGACCGTGCCGCGCACGACCTGGTCGGAGTGCTTCGGGTCCACGCCGAGGCGGATCGCGACGTCCACGGTCTCGTCGAACTTCGCGAACGCGCCCTGCTTGATGATCTCCAGCGCCGCCTTCGGCTGATACGCCTGCAGCGCCGTGCGGTGCTCGGCCGCCTTCCGGAACTTCTTGCCGTGGGTGCGCATCAGTCCCGGACCTCGACGCCCATCGAGCGCGCGGCGCCGGCCACCATCGCCATCGCCGACTCGATCGAGTCCGTGTTGAGGTCCGGCATCTTGAGTTCGGCGATCTTCTTCACCTGCGCGCGCGTGATGCTGCCCACCTTGTTGCGGTTCGGCTGCCCGGAACCCTTCTCGATCCCCGCCTCCTTCCGGATGAGCACCGCCGCCGGCGGCGTCTTCAGGATGAAGGTGAAGGACTTGTCGGCGAAGATCGTGATCTCGACCGGGAGGATTGTATCCTGGCCCTGCGTGCGCGCGTTGAACTCCTTGCAGAACGCCATGATGTTGATCCCCTGCGGACCGAGCGCGGTGCCCACCGGAGGGGCCGGGTTCGCCTTTCCTGCCGCGATCTGCAGCTTGACGAACCCGACGACTTTCTTGGCCATGGTGCTCCTCTCCTGACGCGTCCAGCGGATGGTGCGCGCGACGCGACGCCGCGCGGTGATCCGCCTGCTCCCACCGTGTATTTCACGTCGTCGTGGTATCCGACGGTGCGCTCCTCGTCTTGCGACTGCCCCGCGCAAGGGCCTCTGCTAGTGCGCCCGCAACTGCAGGTAATCCAGCTCGACCGACGTCGGTCGCCCGAAGAGACTCACGCTCACCCGCACCTTCCCCTTGTCCGCCATCACGTCCTCGACCGTGCCGTTGAAGTCGCTGAACGGCCCCTCCGTGATCGCCACCGCCTGGCCGACGAGGAACGGGATCTCCTCCTTCGGCGCCTCCTCCTCGGCCGCCTCGTCGGCGATGCCGAGGAGCCGGTTCACTTCCTCCGGGCGGAGCGGCTGCGGGTCACGGTCCTTGCCCACGAACTTGATCACGCCCTGGATCGAGTTGATCGTGTGCAGCGTCTCCTGGTCCACGACCATCTCGACCAGCACGTAGCCGGGATACACCTTCCGCTCCACCGTCACCTTCTTGCCGTTCTTGATCTCGACGACCTGTTCCGTCGGCACGAGCGCCTGTCGGATGCGCCGCTGGTCCGGCGCGGTCGCATCGGCATCAATCCGCCGCTGGATCAGCGAGCGCACCTTGTTCTCGTGCCCCGAGGTGGTCTGGACGGCGTAGAAGTGATGCGTCACGTCACTACCCGAACAGCCTGGGGAGCCCGCGGACGAGAATCCCCTGCAGGAGCAGGTCCATGAGCGCGATCACGCCGCCGATGAAGAGCGAGAGCGCGATCACGCCGAGCGAGAGCTGCCGCACCTGCGGCATGTCGGGCCACGTGACCTTGCGCATCTCGGCCATGACGTCGTGATAGAACACGACGACGCGGCGCGTGGCGCCGGGCCGTTCGACCTCCAGCGACATCTACTTCGTCTCCTTGTGCACCACGTGCTTGTCGCAACGCGGGCAGTACTTCTTCCACTCGACGCGCTCCGGATGCGTGCGCTTGTTCTTCATCGTGAAGTAGTTGCGATTCTTGCACTCGCCACAGGCGAGGATGATTTTCTCACGGGGCATCGCCCGATCCTCTCTCGAAAGTCACACCCAATCAGAGCACGCGATCGGGATTGAACCGATGACCTCCCCCTTACCAAGGGGGTGCTCTACCGACTGAGCTACGCGTGCGCACCCCCGCTTCCTGCCCCCTCCGCCTTCTGTCTTCTGCCTTCTGCCCTCTCGCGAGAGCGGGAGACGGGGCTCGAACCCGCGACATCAAGCTTGGAAGGCTTGCGCTCTGCCAGCTGAGCTACTCCCGCAGACCCGACCCCTCCCGGTCACCGCGACCGCCACGCCCGGAGAGCGACGCTCCCGGCATCAGGCATCCGAATCCCGCTCCGATGGTGGGGGAAGGATTCGAACCTTCGAAGGCGTGAGCCGGCAGATTTACAGTCTGCTCCCGTTGGCCGCTTGGGTACCCCACCCCTCTCCCGACAAACGCATGTGACCCACGACGTGCACTCGCCGGCCACCCGTGCTCCCACCCCGGTTCCGCATTCAGCGTGCCGCCTGACGTTGGTGCGCGCGACAGAGCTGACGGCGAGAATCGAACTCGCAACCGCCTGATTACAAATCAGGTGCTCTACCGTTTGAGCTACGTCAGCGGCAGGCCTTTTTTGCGCGAGACTTGTATGATAGCGGCCCGGAAGACGCAAGTCAAGCTGTTGGCTCGCTGGGTGTTAGCCACTCGTGCGGACTCGCTACCGCACCTTCTTCCAGCGCGTTCCCGTCGGCGAGTCCTCGAGCGTTATCCCTTTTTCTTCCAGCGTCTTGCGGACCTGGTCGGCCGTCGCGAAGTCCCGCCGCCCCCGGGCGGCGGCGCGCTCGCGAAGCTGTCCCTCGACCCACTCGGCGAGCGCGCGATCCTCGATCCCGCGGTCGGGGATGATGTCGAGCACCGCGTTCACGTGACGGAACGCCTCGCGCGCGCGCGCCAGCGTCTCGGGGTCCGCGCCTTCCCGTTGCCGGGTGTCGAACTCGCGATTCGCGGCGCTGATGAACTCGAAGAGCGCGCCCAGCGCGCGGGGCGCGTTGAGGTCGTCGGAGAACGCGGTCGTCGCCTCGATGACCAGCGTCTCCGCCGCTTCGGCGAGTGCGGCGGTGCCGCCCTTCTCCCGCTCGAGGCGCTCGGCAAAGTCGCCCACGCGCCGCACCGCTTCCGCCGAGGCGTTCAGCGCCGCTTCCGAGAGGTTCAGCTGCTTGCGGTAATGCGTCGAGTACACGAAGTGGCGGACGGCGGCGGCACTCACGCCGGCGGCGCGGAGGTCGTCCACGGTGCTGACGTTGCCCACCCGTTTCGCCATCTTGGCGCCTTCGGTGAGCAGGAACTCGCCGTGGCACCAGACGCGCGCGAGGGGTTTTCCCGTGGCCGCCTCGCTCTGCGCAATCTCGTCCTCGTGATGCGGAAACATCAGATCCACCGCCCCGCAGTGGACGTCCAGCGTGTCGCCGAGGATGGTCATCGCCATCGCGGAGCACTCGAGATGCCAGCCAGGGCGGCCCCGGCCCCACGGCGAGTCCCACGCGGCCCGCGCGGCCTCGTCCTCCGGCTTCGCGGCCTTCCAGAGCGCGAAATCCTGCGCGTTCTCCTTCGCGTAATCGTCCTGCGACACGCGGGCGCCGGCCTTGAGCTCGCGCGTGTCGAGGCGTGAGAGCCGGCCGTAGGGCGGGAACTTGGCGATGGCGAAATAGACGGAGCCGTCCTCGGCCTTGTACGCGACGCCCTTCTTCTGGAGACGGCGCACGAGAGCGATCATCTGCGGGAGGTACTCCGTGGCCCGCGGATAATGCTCCGCGCGCTGGATCCGCAGGAACTCGCGGTCCTCGTGAAACGCCTCGATGATCGGCTCCGTGAGGTCACGAATGGTCTTTCCCTGCTCCGACGCGCGCTTGATGATCTTGTCATCCACGTCGGTGAGGTTCATCACCTGTTCGACCGCCCAGCCGCGGAGGCGGAGCACGCGCCGGAGGAGATCCTCGAAGAGGAAGGTGCGGAAGTTCCCGAGGTGCGCGCGGTTGTACACGGTCGGGCCGCACGTATAGAGGCGCACGGTCTTGCCGTCCGCGGGAGCGAACGGCTCGACGGAGCGCGTCAGCGAGTTGTAGAGCCGGAAGTCGGGCACGCGTGAAAAGTAGTCACTCGGGTCCTTCCGCGACCTTCCCCGTCGCGGGCGTCGTGACGACCCGCGAGCCGTAGACGCTGATCCCCAGCGACAGGCACGCACTCAGCACTTCTTCCGCGGAGATCCCCCCGAGTGGCACCCGGAGAGAGCGACCGAGCCGGCGCACGCTCGGGATCTTGCGCGCGAGCGCCGCGGCGGCGTGGCGGGGCATTCCCACCTCGAGCTCCAGCGTGCGCGCGCCGGCCGCCGGGGTCGCCACGCGGCCTGCCTCGAGCGTCACGACGCGCGTCGCGATGCCGGCGAGCCGCCGCCCGTCGCGCGCGGTGACGAGGATCGCGAGCCCATCCGCGCGGAACCGCTCGAGCAGTGCGCCGTAGCGCCGGCGTTCGGCGGCGTCGAGCGCGGCCAGCGGATCGTCGAGGCAGAGCAGGCGCGGTTCCCCCAGGAGCGCGTGCGCCAGCGACGCGCGCGCGCGCAGGCCGGGAGTGAGCTGCCCGAGGCGCACCTCGGCGACGTGCGTGAGCGCGGCACGCGCGATCGCCCCGTCCACGTCGTGCGCCTCGTCGCACCCCGCGAGTTCCCGCAGCGTCGCGGCGAGGTCGAGCGCGGCGCGAAGGCTGAGATACGGATGCGCGCTCCCCATCACCGGGACGAACGCGGCGCGGACGCCGCGCACCGAGCCCGCGTCGGGCGGGAGGATCCCTGCCGCGCAGAGGAGCAGCGTGGTCTTGCCCGCGCCGGGGCCCCCGGCGATCCCCACGCACTCCGCGGGATGGACCGTAAGGGAGAGGCCGGCGAGCGCGGTCACCTCCGCCGAGCAGCCGGGCACGCCGGCGCGGTAGCGGCGCACGACGTCGAGCAGTTCGAGCGCGGGCGCAGTCACGCCCCACGATGCGCCCGGCGGCCGCGCAAAGCGTCACCAGACGAACGCGCGCGTGAGCGAAACGACGCGGGGAGCGGCCCGGAGCCGCCGCGAGGCGCTCGACCGCCGCTAGGGTCGCGGCGAACCGTCCAGCGGCACCGGGGGGTCCGCCGCGGGCGACGGGGGCGTCCCGGGCCCTCGGGCGTCGCCGTAGACCTGCTCGATGAGGATCTTCCGCACCAGCACCAGCACCACCGCCAGCATCGGGACGGCCACGAGGAGCCCGAGGGGCCCGAGCAGATGCCCCACGATGAGCACCGCGACGATCGAGAACACCGGCGGCAGGCGCATCGCCTGCTGGAAGACGAGCGGCGCAATGAGGTTGCCCTCCACCACGTGCACCACCACGCCGAGGAGCACCACGAGCAGCGCGCGCCCGGGGTCGCCCGTGCCGCCGAGCACGAAGAGGGCGGGGAGGAGCGTGGACACGAGCGTGCCGAAGAACGGGACGATCGCGGCGACGCCGCTGAAGATCCCGAACGCCAGCCAGTACGGCACGTCGAGCAGCCAGAGGCCGAGCGCGGTGAGCGCACCGAGCACGGCCATCGCGAACAGCTGCGCGAGGGTCCAGGTGCGGAGCGTCTCGCCCAGCGCCGCGAGCACGTCGCGCGTGGTCTCGCGATGCCGCGGCGGCGTGACGGCGACGACGAACTCACGGTACGTCGCCGGATGCAGCGACAGGTAGAGCGCCATGATGAGCACCGCCACGACCTCGATGAAGCTCTGCGCGACGTTGATGACGCGCGGTGCCAGCGCGCCCGCGAACCGCTTGGCCTCGTCAATGGCCACGTCAATGAACTGGCTCTGCCGGTCCTCGCCGACGAGCGGCGCCAGCGCGGGAAAGCGCTCGATCATGTGCCGGACCCAGCCCCGCCACGCGACGACGTAATCGGGGAGTCTCGCGACGAGCTGGCGCGTCTGGTCCACCACGGGCGGCACGAGGAGCGCGGTGATGCCGGCGACGGCGACGACCGTGAGCGCGACCGCGAGCGCGAAGGCCCAGCGGCGGGCGAGCCGCGTGCGCGCGACGAGCGCGTCGGTGACCGCGGCGAGATAAGCCGCGATCAGGACCGCCACAAACGGCAGGACGAGGACGCGGGCGACCGTCCCCGCGAGCCAGAGCAGCAGCACCGTCAGGACGACGGCGAGGAACCCCGGCGTGAGCTGAACGCGGCGGAACGCGGCGGCGCCCTCGGGGCCGCGAGCGGGCAACGCTACTTCTTCTCCGGCTTGGCGTCCTCGATCTCGGCGTGCACGATCTCCTCACCGGCGCCGATCCGGCGCGGCGGCGCCGAGCTCCCGGGCGGCAGGAGCCCCATCTTCTCCTTGAGCGCGAGGAGCTGCTGGTCGGCGCTCGCGGCGCCCGCGCCCTTCTCGAGCCGCTTGAAGTCGTGCAGCAGGCGGTCGCCCGTGACCTCCTCCTCGATCTCGCTCGAGGCTTTGATCAGGCGTTCGTTCTGCACGATCTTCTCCTCCATCCGCGCGAACGCCTCGAACGCGCTCTTCTCGCTCATCCCCGACATCGTCTCGGCGATGCGCTGCTGTGCCTGAGCGCGGCGCTGCCGCGCGAGGAGCAGGTTTTTCTTGCGCTTCGCCTCCTCGATCTTGTCGTTCAGATCGCGGAGCTGGTTCTTCAGCTTCTCCGTCTCCGCGTTGTGCGCCTGCCACGTCTGCTCGAGATGCTGCGCGTGCTGCACGTGCTCGTTGTGGCGCACGAGCGCCTGTTTCGCGAGATCGTCACGCCCTTCCTTCACCGCGAGCATCGCCTTCTGCTCCCAGTCCTGCGCCGACTTCACCTCGCCGTCGGCCTGGTCCTTGAGGCGCTTCTCGTCGGCAATCGCGCTCGCCACCTGCTGCTTGGCCTTCGCGAGCTGGTTGCGCATGTCTATGACGATCTGGTCCAGCATCTTCTCCGGATGCTCCGCGCGGGAGATCAGGTCGTTGATGTTGGACTTGAACAGCGTGGCGATGCGGTCGAAGATGCCCATCGTCAGCGAGCCTCGCGGAACGACGCCAGTTCGCGAATGTGCGACGCGAGCGCCAGGGTGATGCTCTCGTAGGAGGCGAGGAACTCCTCGAAGTCCAGGTGCTCGAGCTCGAGGGCCTCGGTAAGCAGCACGGCGTCGGCCTGGATGCCGTAGGAGCCGTGCAGCAGGTCGGACGCGTTCAACTCGAGCAGGCGGCGCGTGAGGGCGTTGCGCTGCTTCGCGTTCGCCGGCAGTTCCATGACCTTCACGCGCATCACGACCACGGGCGGCGAGAAGTGCACCACCACGCCGAAGTCGAGCGCGCCCGCGGGCTTCACGTTCCAGAGGCCGTCCGAGACCTCGGTGTAGCTCGCGCCGTCGGCGGACAGGCGGTCGAGGAAGTTTTCGATGTCTTCGCGCGTGACCATGGGGACTCCGGCTCCGGTGGCTGCTGGGGCCTTACGCGGCACCCCTGGGTGGAAGTTTCACTCCGACACGGGCGTTGCGCCAGATCGAGGCGCGGCGCAGACGCCGGGATGGGCCGCCCGCCAGGCGCGTGCCCGGTGCCGCCCGGCTCATTGCGTCCACACGAGCACCGAGCCGCATCCGTTGGAGCGGTCGAAGAGGACCGGAATCGTCGCCGGCGGATAGACCTCGATCCCCCTCACCTGCTCGATGCCGACCACCGACTGGATCTCGAGCTGCGCGCGCCCGGGCAGTTCGGGGAGCCACGCGATCCCGTTCAGATAGAACGCCGGGGTACAGGAGCGCACCGCGGAGATGCGCATCCGGAGGATCGGCGTGTAGACGATGTCGCCGATGGGCTTTCCCTCCGCGCGGAGGAGCAGCTCGACCGCCTTCGACGGGCTCCGCACCGTGGAGCCGACGATGAGCGGCGGGAGTCGCACGAGGGCGTCGGAGAGCCGCTTGAGCCTGGCGCGCGCGATCTCCTGCGCCGTGATGAACCCGCCGATCCCGGCGCGCCGGCGCTCCTCGAAGCCCGAATCGTCCGTCGAATCGCCCGGCGCCACGGCCGGGACCGGCGTGACGTTGGACGTGCCGCGGCCGAGCGCGAGCGCGACCTCGCGCGAACCCGCGCTCGGGACATCCACGGCAGTGGCCTGCGGCCAGCTCCCGGGCCGGCGCGCCTCGAAGCGCCGGGTCCCCGCCGGCACGTTCCGCATCGTGAAGCGGCCCGAGTCGTCCGTGCGCACGCGCACGGGAGTCGTGTCGGCGAGGACCACGGTCGCGCGCGGCGCCGGCCGCCCCCGCGCGTCGCGCACGACGCCCGTGACGGTCGCGCTCCGCGTGTCACGCCGGCCGATCGCGACGTCCACACGCTGGAGCAGCGCGTTGCCGGACGCCACGACCGCGAGCGTGCCCGACTCGTGCGCGCCCGCCGACGCGCTCACCTCCACGCGCAGCCCGCTCGGCAGCCCGCAGAGCACGTACGCGCCGCTCGGGCGCGTGCGCGCCACCGAGCGGGTCGTCCGCCGCTGCATCACGTCGTCCCGGAGCACCAGCTCGCTCCAGACGGCGGTGATGGTCGCCCCCGCGATGGCGGTCGCGTCGTCCGCGTCGCGCACGTGCCCGAGCATCATCGCCGGAAAGGTGTCGGCGGTGGCCCGACAGACGAGCCAGACCACCCCCGCCGGCGACGGCGTCGCCAGGCGTGCGTTCACGACGCCCGAAGCGGGGACCGTGACCGGCAGCACTTCCGCGGCGATGTCGAGCGAATCGAGCTTCGGGTGCAGGAACGTCATCGTGTAGCTGCCGGCCGGCACGGAGTCGAACCGGAACCTGCCCCGCGCGTCGGTGGTGACGTAGCGCGAGAGCTCGGGGATCACGACCGTCGCGCCACGCATCGGCGCATTCGTGAAGAGGGAGTCGAACACCGTGCCGACGACGGTGGCCTGGGCGGT
>DATEDF010000012.1:0-59990 GCA_035286465.1 Gemmatimonadaceae bacterium
CCGCTACCCATCCGCTTCCCGGCTTGCATCACAACTATCCATCCGAATCAGGCTGTCGCACCACTAGCCACGAATTTCACGAATTCTCACGAAGAAAAGCAAATTCGAGAGGATTCGTGTAATTCGTGGCAAAAGAATCCCTATCCAATCATCTGAATCGGAATCAAATCGGGCTGGCGCATGGCGGCCACGCTGACCTTCGCGGCGATGTCCTGCGCCACGGCCACCAGCGCCCGCGCAGCGGGCGATTCGGGAAACTGGATGACAATGGGGTTGCCGCTGTCGCCGCCCTTGCGCACTTCGGGGTCAATGGGGATCGCGCCGATGAACGGCGCGCCGGCGGCCTTCGCCAACTGCTCGCCCCCGCCGCGCCCGAACAGGTCCATGTGCGTGCCGTCGGGGAGCGGGAGGTAACTCATGTTCTCCACCACGCCGAGCACCGGGACGCCGACGCGCTCGAACATCTTCGCGCCGCGGAGCGAGTCGCCGACGGCGACCTCCTGCGGGGTGGTCACGATGATCGCGCCGGTGACGTGCGTCGCCTGCACGAGCGAGAGCTGCGCGTCGCCCGTGCCGGGCGGCATGTCCACGAGGAGATAGTCGAGCGTCCCCCACGCGACGTCGCGGAGAAACTGCGTGATGATCTTCATCACGATCGGTCCGCGCCAGATGGCCGGCTGGTCGCGCTCGATGAGGAAGCCGAGCGACATGAGCTTCACGCCGAACGCCTCCAGCGGGATGATCTTCTCCTGGTCCACCGAGGGCGGCGCGTTCACGCCCATCATCCGCGGGATGTCGGGCCCGTAGATATCGGCGTCCATCAGCCCCACGCGCTTGCCGCGTTGCGCGAGCGCGACGGCGAGGTTCACCGTCACCGTGGACTTCCCCACGCCGCCCTTGCCGGACGAGACGGCGATGATCGTTCCGAGGTTTGGATACGCGACGGGCGTGGGGGCGGGGACGCCCGCGCGCGCGGATTGCGGCGTGTTCTCCATCACCGGGAGCGCCGCGCGCCGGGCGGGAGTCGCGCCGCCGCCCGCGGCCGCTCCGCCCTGCCCCGCCGTCGCAGCCCTGCTTCGCACTTCGGCGGCGTCCTTCACGTCCACGCGCACCTCGCGCACGCCCTCGACCCGCTCAAGGGCCTGCCGCACGTCGCGCGCGAGCGTGGCATCGTCGTTCGCGGCGAGGAGCAGCGTGAGGCGCACGCGGCCGTCCGTCGTCGTCGCGATGTCGCGCACCTGCGCGTCGGCGAGGACGTCACCGCCGGTGCGCGCGTTCACGATGCGGGCGAGCGCGTGTTCGATGCGGGCTTGGAGGGCTTCGACCATGGGCGGAATCTAGTAACGGATTCGGAACCGGGTGCCGGACAGGGCACTACCGGAGAGTCGTTCTCGCCTCCGCCAGCACGCGCTCGCGCACCTCGTCGAGCGAGCCCGCGATCATCGCCCCCGACGCCCGCGCGTGCCCGCCGCCGCCGAAGCGCCGCGCGAGCGCGTTCGAGTCCACGCCGCGCACGGAGCGGAACGAGACCTTCACCTTGCCGTGCCCGAGATCACGGAAGAGCACGGCGAGCCGCATGCCCGCGATCGAGCGCGGGTATTCCGCGATGCCGTCGAGGTCGTCCGTCGTGACGCCGTAACGCTCGAGCGCGCCGGCCGCGATCGTCACCCAGGCGATCCCGTGCGACTCGTCCACCTGGAGCGTGTCGAGCGCGTCGCGGAGCAGCCCCATCCGCCCCTTCGCCACCGACGCGTAGATGCGCCGGTACATCTCCTCGGGGTCCACGCCGGCCGCGAGGAGCCGCGCCGCGACCGCGTGACAGCGCGGCGACGTGTTGCTGTAGCGGAAGCCGCCGGTGTCCGTGAGGAGCGCGGTGTAGAGCGCCGTGGCAATCGCCGGCGTGAGCTCGAGCCCCAGCGTCACGGCGAAGTCGAACACCAGCTCGCCCGTGGCGCACGCGGCGATGTCGGCGAGGTGCAGTGTCCCGGGCGGCTCCTCGCCGGGAAGGTGATGGTCAATCACGAGCGGCGGTACGGGCAGCGCGCGCACGGCGTCGGCCAGGACGCCGAGCCGGCGCACGTCGCTGATGTCGAGCACCATCAGCCGGTTGATGTTCGCGAGCGCGCGTGTCCCCTCCGCCGACCGGTCGCGGACGTCGTCGCCCAGGAGGAAGCCGTACATCCCCGGCCAGGGTGTGGGATTCACCACGTGCGCGGCGATGCCCATCTGCGCCAGGAGTCGCGCGAGCGCCGCCTCCGACCCGCAGCCGTCGCCGTCGGCGTTGATGTGGGTGGAGAGCGCGACCGTGTCACCGCGATGCAGCTCGGCGGCGAGCCGCTCGATGGACGCGCGGCGGGCGGCGGGCATGCCGAACGGGTCGTCAGAGGGGAGCGGGGGCGTCATCAGCACAGGTGAACGAAAGCGGCGCCCGATGCCGTCCGGGCGCCGCTTGAAACATAACCCGAGCGCGAAGCGCCGCGCTCAGGCGGCGCTCACGGCGCGGCGGCGAGCTTCGAATGATGCCGCCCGTAGCCGAAGTAGATCGCCATGCCGATCACGAACCAGACCGCCAGACGGACCCACGTATCCACCGGCAGCGACACCATCAGCAGGACGCAGAAGAAGACGCCGAGCGCGGGCACCCATGGCACCCACGGGGTCCTGAACGGGCGCGGAAGATCGGGGCGCTTCCTGCGCAGCACGATGATGCCGGCGCAGACGATGACGAACGCGAGGAGCGTCCCGATGGAGACGAGCTGCCCGAGCAGGCCGATGGGAAAGGCGCCGCCGATCGCCATCGCCACGATGCCCGTGATGATGGTGGAGACGTACGGCGTCCGGAACCGCGGATGCACCTTGCCGAAGACCGCCGGCAGCAGGCCGTCGCGCGACATCGAGTAGAAGATGCGCGGCTGGCCGACAAGCATCACGAGCACGACGGACGAGAGGCCGGCGATCGCGCCGATGTTGATGAAGTACGTGAGCCACTTGAGCGCGGGCCCCGCGGCGTTGATCGCCACGTACACCGGGTGATCCGTCTGGAGATCGGGGTAGTGCACCAGGCCCGTCATCACGAGCGCCATCAGGATGTAGAGCACGGTACAGATGGCGAGCGAGGCGAGAATGCCGATGGGGAGGTCGCGCTGCGGGTTCTTGGATTCCTGCGCGGCGGTCGAAACGGCGTCGAACCCGATGTAGGCGAAGAAGACGACGCTGGCGCCGCGTGCAATGCCCGACCAGCCGAAGCTGCCGAATGCCCCCGTGTTCTCCGGGATGAACGGCTTCCAGTTGTCGGCATTCACGTACATGAATCCGAAGCCGATGACCAGCACGACGATCGCCAGTTTCGTCAGGACCATGATGTTGTTGAACGTCGCCGACTCCTTGATGCCGATCACGAGGATGATCGTGAGAAACGCGATCAGTCCCATCGCGGGGAGGTTCACCACGCCCTGAACCACCTCGTTGGGCGCCTGGCAGGCCGCCGCGGTGATCACTCGTCCGGTGGCGTCGAGCGCGGAGGATCCGCTCGCGGGATCGACGCACATCGCGGCGCGCGTGATGGTGTGCGTGCCCGCGACGTCGAGCGGGGCGAGCGCGAATCGCGCCGGGATGTGGACGCCGATCTGTCCCATCAGCTCCCGGAAGTATCCGGACCACCCCACCGCCACGGTGGACGCCGCGAAGAGATACTCGAGGATCAGGTCCCAGCCGATTATCCACGCGAAGAACTCGCCCAGGGTCGCATAGCCGTACGTGTAGGCGCTGCCGGCGATCGGGATGAGCGACGCGAACTCGGCGTAGCAGAGTCCGGCGAAGACGCAGCCGAATCCCGCCAGCACGAATGAGAGGACGATGCCGGGACCGGCGTACTGCGCCGCCGCCTGGCCGGTCAACACGAAGATGCCGGCGCCGATGATCGCGCCGATGCCGAGGAGGGTGAGGTTGAGCGCGCCGAGCGTGCGCTTGAGGGTGTGGGTCCCGGTCTCGCCTGCTTCCGCCTGCAGCACCGTCATCGGCTTCGTTGACCACAGCGACATGTCGGAGTCTCCACAAAAAAAGAGCGGCGGAGCAGCGCAAACGTCTCAGGGCCCCGTCGTCCAACGGACCGCGCGGACTGGCCGAGAAAGTGCCGTCCGGGACCGCGGATTGTCAATGTGCGCGCGCGTCCGGCGGCGGGCCGACGAACGGCTCCATGTGCACGAGCACCGACTGCACCGTCGGCACGGCCGCGCGAATGGCGGACTTCACCTGGCCGCCGAGCGCGTGCGCCGCGTCCAGCCGCAGCGCGGGATCCGCCTGCACGTGGATGGTGACACGATAGGCGAGCCCCGCCTTGCGCACCGCGAGCTTTTCCGTGGCGCGCACGCCCGGCACCGCTTCGGCGGCGCGCCGCACGGGCTCGACGACGTCGGGACCGGGCATCCGGTCCATGAGGTCGTGGACCGCGGGACGCAGGATCGCGATGGCGTTGTAGACGACAATCGCGCTGGCGAAGAGCGCCGCCCAGTCGTCCGCCGATTCCCAGCCGGGCCCGCCGAGCACCGCGACGCTGATTCCGACGAACGCCGCCGCGGAGGTGAGGGCGTCGCTCAGATGGTGCCGCGCGTCGGCTCGCACGGCGGTGCTGCCGATGTCGGCGCCGACGGTGTACACGAAGCGCGAGAGGAGGCCTTTCCCGATCACGACGCCCACGAGCACGATGAGCGTCCAGGGTTCGGGAGCGTGGTGCGGCGTGCGAATCTCCGAGACGGCCTCGATGCCGATGCCCACGGCCGCGCCCAGCAGCATCAGCGACACCACGGCGGCGGCGAGGCTCTCCGCCTTGCCGTACCCGAAGGGATACGCCTCGTCGGGGTGGCGCCCGGCGACGCGGAGCCCGCCCCAGACGATGAGCGACGACAGGACGTCGGTCGTGGACTCGACGGCGTCGGCCACGAGCGCGTAGCTGTTCCCGGCGAGCCCGGCGATGAGCTTCGTGATGGCGAAGCCGGTGTTGACGAGGATGCCCGCCTGCGTGGAGCGGAGTCCCCGCGCGGTGGCGCCGCTCACCTCCCTCGAGGAGGCCGGCGCCCGGTCCCGCGGGTCCGCTCCCCGATCACCGGCCGGCATCAGACGCTGTAGTTCGGCGCCTCGCGCGTAATCGTCACGTCGTGCGGATGCGACTCGCGCAGGCCCGCCGCCGTGATCCGCACGAAGGCGGACTCGGTGCGCAGCGCCTCGATGGTTGCGCAGCCGACGTAGCCCATCCCGCTGCGGAGGCCGCCCACCATCTGGAAGAGGACGTCGGCCGCGGGTCCCTTGTACGGAACGCGTCCCTCGATCCCCTCGGGGACGAACTTCTTCGCGCTCATCTCGCCTTCCTGGAAGTAGCGATCGGCGCTGCCGTCCTGCATCGCGGAGAGCGAGCCCATGCCGCGAATCACCTTGAACCGCCGGCCTTCGAGGAGGAGCGACTCGCCCGGACTCTCCTCGGTTCCCGCGAGCATCGAGCCCATCATCACGGCGCTCGCGCCGGCGGCGATCGCCTTGACGATGTCGCCCGAATACTTGATGCCGCCATCGGCGATCACGGGGACGTCGCCCGCGCCGGCGACCGCATCGAGCACCGCGGTGAGCTGGGGCACGCCGACGCCGGTGACGACGCGTGTCGTGCAGATCGAGCCCGGGCCGACGCCGACCTTGACCGCGTCCACCCCGCGCTCGACGAGCGCGGCAGCCGCCTCGCGCGTGGCCACGTTGCCCGCGACCAGCTGCACACCGGGGAACGCCTCGCGCACCCGGGCGGTCGCGTCGAGCACGCCCTGGCTGTGCCCGTGCGCGGTGTCCACGACGAGCGCGTCCACGCCCGCGTCCACGAGCGCGCGCGCGCGGTCGAGGAAGTTGCCGCCGGCACCCACGGCCGCGGCCACGAGCAGCCGCCCGTGCCCGTCCTTCGCCGCCAGCGGAAACTGCCGGCGCTTGATGATGTCCTTCACCGTGATGAGTCCGATCAGCACGCCGCGCACGTCCACGACGGGGAGCTTCTCGATCTTGTGCTCCCCCATGATGCGCTCGGCCTCATCGAGCCCGGTGCCGGCCGGCGCCGTGATGAGCCGCTTGCTCGTCATCGCCTCGTGCAGGGGGCGGTCGAGACTCCGCTCGAACTGGAGGTCGCGGTTCGTGATGATGCCCACGAGGCGATCGTCGGCGTCCACGATCGGCACGCCCGAGATGCGGAACTTCGCCATCAGTGCGGCGGCTTCGCGGATGGACGCCGTGGGCGGGAGCGTGTACGGCTTGAGGATCATCCCGCTCTCGGAGCGCTTGACCCGGTCCACCTCCGCCGCCTGGCGATCAATGGACATGTTCTTGTGGAGCACGCCGATGCCGCCCGCGCGCGCCATCGCGATCGCCATCTCGCTCTCGGTGACCGTGTCCATCGCCGCCGAGACGAGCGGAACGTTGAGCGCGATGCCGCGCGAGAAGCGCGACGTCGTGCCGACGTCCTTCGGGTGGGTCGTCGAGTGTCGCGGGACGAGCAGGACGTCGTCGAACGTCAGCGCGTCGTCGGCGCCGATGCGCGGTCCGCCGGGAGGAGGAGCCTTCATGCGCGAAGGCCCGCTCCCGGTGGTCTCCGGCGCGGGCCTGCTGCGTTCATGCGGCTTGGGGCGGGTTGAGGGGCCCATGGTGGAATGTAATATGGCAGGGACCAGGAACAAGTGAGAGGGACGGGGGACAAGGCACCTCCATCAGCACGCGGGGCACAGGATCAGGCGTCAGGGCCCTGACCCCTGTCACCTGAGCCCTCACCTCTGGCGGCGGTTCCTCGTCCCTTGTCCCTCTCACTCGTCCCTTGTCCCTGTCGTTCCTTGTCCCTCTCACTTGTCCCTTGTCCCTGCCCCTGCCGTTCCCGCGTCCCCACCAGCTCGGACGCCACCGACTTCCCCGCCGCGGCGACGCCGCTGAGCACGCCCATCGCCTTGCTCATCAGATCCATGGCCTGCGCGACGGTCGAGGCGGAGACGCGTCCGGCGCGCATCGTGTCCTCGACGCCCTCCGCGAACCGCTGGAAGACGTTGGGCGGGGCCGGCTTGTGCTCGGCGTATTTCGATTCCAGGAACTCGACGTAGTCGAGCACCTGGTAGAGCCGCTCGTCGGAGAGCGTCTCGAGACGACGCAGCAGCCGCTCCCTCATGAACTCGTTCATCGGTCATCCCCTCCACCGCTTGCGGGCACCCCGCACATCTATGTGAACGTACGTGCCCGCACCGGAGTTTCCGTACAGCCCGAGCCCGCCGACCAGCTCGGGATGCGCGCGCTCGACCACCTCCACCGCGTGCGAGACGGCGAGCCCGTCGAGGTCGGTGACGCGGCCGTCCCCGTCGGCGTCAATCGCGAGGTCCGCGGCGTCGCCATACTGGTGCCGGCTGTCGCTCGCCGAGCGCGGCACGCGGAGATTGTAGAGCGGCGTGCGGAAGCCCGAGTGCAGATCCACGGAGATGTCACGGTCACGCCCGCCGAGGTAGCGCAGGACGAGCTCGACCTTGTCGAGGATGCGGGGATCGAGTGCGAGATAGCGCGGCCACGTCTCCTGTCCGTCGTGGGTGAGGAGGTCGGCGAGCCGGAAGTGGGTGCTCACGGGAAGCTCGACGTCCTCGGCCCGCACTTCGACGAATCCCCGGGGTGGCGGGGCGGACGCGTCGCGCGTGCGCTCCCACTGCCAGCGGCCGATGCGATAGCCGTTGAGCGTCGAGCCGAGTTTGGCCGTGAAGGGAACGAGAACGCCGACGAGAATCGAGTCCACGACGCGCCGGCCGTCGGCCTGCGTGACCGCGAGACGGTAGAAGCCGGCGCGCACGGGCGCGGCGACGGTGGCGCCGAGGAGCATGCGCGGCGGCACGACCGCGAGCGAGTCCTCGGCCCGGAGCCACTGGTACTCGGTGCGCCCGCCCGCGCCCTGGAGCGTGAGCGGATAGTCGAAGAGCTCGCCGGGCATCCGGAGCTGAAGCCGCACATCGCCGCTCGCGCCGAACACGCCGGGCGGCGCCGGCGCGAACGGCCGTCGTTCCACGGCCGTCGCCTCCTCGGAGGACGAGGCGAGCAGCGCGCCCGGCGGGTGCGACACGAGCGCAACGGCTCCGCCGATCGTCGTCGCGCCCAGGATGGCGATGCGCGCGAACGACCACCCGTCTGTCCGCTGTCGCCTCGACACGCCTCGCCTCGTTTCGCTCATTCGCTCCTCGTCCCTGTTCCCTGTTCCCTGTTCCCTGATCCTTGTCCCTTGTCCCTCGTTCTTGTCCCTTGTCCCTGCCGGTCAGTAGATATACACCGCCGTCCCCAGCGGGACGATCCGGAAGAGCAGCTCCGCGTCTTCGTTTCGCACACGGACGCACCCGTGACTCGCCGCCCGCCCGATGGACGCCGGCACGTCCGTGCCGTGGATGCCGTAGCCGTCACCCAGATACAGCCGGTTGCTCCCCAGCGTTCCGAGATACTTGCGCTGGTTCGTGCCGAACGGCGGGATGACGAGGAGGCGGCCGATGCGGATCTCCTGCCCCTCGTGCACCTCGAAAGGCACCTCGCGGCCGTCGGGGAAGCGCGTCACGACGTCGTTGCCCTCGACCGTCACGACGGCGCCCGCGGCGCCGGCAATCTTCCTTCCGCGCTCGAGCCGGACGACGCGAAGGCCACGCGCGTTCGCGGTCTCGACGTAGTGCCAGTCAGGCGGCACCCACGCGGGTTCGACGTCCTTGCGCTCGACCACGAGCCGGCCGCGCGGGGTCTCGAACTTCCATCGCTGGCCGCCCGCGCGCTCGAGGAACTTCCCCGTGCCCGTGGCGACGCGCGTCGTGAAAAGCACCTCCTGCCCGCGCTTGTACCAGAGCCGGTTGTCCGCGATGCTCACCACGAGGTATGGCCGGTCGCTCGACGTGTCGAGCGCCGTCGAGAGCACCTGGCGCAGCGTGTCGCGCGAAGCGCCGACCTGCTTTCGCAGGTTGTCGAGCAGCTCGAGGTTGTCGTTGAACGCCATCCGGGAGACGTCGCGGCGGAAGCGCACGTTCGCGACGTCGGCGACGAGCCACGCGCTCAGGGCGGCGAGGAGCGGCACCGCGAGCGTCGTGGCCCACGCCGCGGCGCCGCCCGTGGCGAAGAACCTCGTGAGCGCCCTCTCCGACTCGCCGGTTGTCATTCCCCGTCCGTCCTCTCCGGTCTCCCCGCTGCCGTCTGATGTCTGACGTCTGCCGTCTGATGTCTGATGTCTGAGGTCTGAGGTCTGAGGTCTGAGGTCTGACGTCTCAGTAGAAGTACACCCGCTGCCCCGCGCGCAGACTCGGGTGCAGCGCCTTCAGGTCGCCCGCCTCCACTCGCACCATCCCCGCCCGCGGGGCGACGCTCGTGTCGAGCGGGTTGCGCGCGTAGATCACCGTGCCGCCGCTCAGGACGATCGTCGTGTCGCCGAGCACGCGCTCGATGGTGCGCGTGCCGCGCGGCGCCGCGATGCGCAGCGAGTCGCGCGGCCCGGTGCGGACCCACGCCTCCGCGCCGACGTCGGCCCGCACCGCGCGAAGCGTCGCGCCCTCCTGCTCGAGAGAGAGCACGCCGCTGTCCACCGAGACGGAGAGGTGGAGCCCGATGTCGCCGCGCGCCTGCCGGCGCGCGAGCGCGATGATGACCTGCACGCGGTTCGAGTCGAACTCGAGCGCCGCGTCGAGGCGCGCACGCTCCACGGCCGACATCCCCGTGCGCAGTCGCTCCGCCTCGCGCGCGTAGCGCACGCGCCTCGTCAGGAGCAGCACGTCGCCGGCCAGCAGCAGGAGCGCGACGCTCCACGCCAGCGCGAATCGCCGCGGGTAGGTCCGCGCGAGTGCGCGCAGGCGCTCGCCGGGCCGCGACGTCGTCACCGCCGGATGATGCTCTGCAAGTCGAGGATGGGCGTCCCGACCGGCTCGCTCCGGCCGGCGCGTACGCGTGCGGTGATGATGACCGCCGTGAGCGGGGGAATCGCGCGCGCCTCGGTCAGGAGCGAAGGCGGCACCGCGAGGTACAGGAGCGCGTTCTCGCTGCCCGGTCCGCGCGCGAGCAGGTACGGTTCATCGCGCGCCAACTCCCGGCGCAGGGGATCGGCGATCTGGAACGAGAGCACCTGCACCTCCCAGCGAACGATCTTGCCGCGCGTGCCGTCGGGGTCCGCGCGCAGCTCGGCCGCCGTCAGCCCGGCGCCGTACGCGGAGTCCGCCGGCACGAGGTCGCGCTCGTTCACCCAGCCCTCGACGCGGACGCGCAGCCAGCCGCGATCCCTGGCGAGCGGCTGCACGACGCTCCCGGCGGGGAGGTCGGCGACGACACGACCGCTCGGCGCCGCGTGCACCTTCGTCGCTCGCGTCGCCGCCATCGCCCCCGGCAGAATGGGCTGTGGCCCCGCCGCCGCGGAGTCGCGGGGCGGGGCGGGCGCTCCCGCCATGGTGCCGGGCGGCGCCCCGGACGCCGCCGACGCGGGTGGCGCGGTCGCCGAGGGAACCGCCGACTTCTCCGCTCCCTTCGCCAGCGGCATCGTGAGCGCGCCGAGCGGAACCCACGCGCTCCGCCTCACGCGCATCCACGGCCCCTGCTTCCCCAGCGTGAAGACGCCCGCGCCCGGGCGCAGCTCGGCGAGGATCGTCCCCCCCGGCGACGGCGACGCGCGGAGGCGGAGCAGCAACCCGCCGGCGACCGACGCCGGGAACGAGTCGCGCTTCCCGCCGAGCCGCGAGGCGTCCACCCATCCCTCGAACGTGACGAGGACGTCGGGACCGCGCGTCGCCCCGGGCGCGACTTTCGTTCCCGCCCGCAGCGATGCGACCACCGCGCCACCGGGCGTCGCCCGCGCGTCTGCGGCGACCGCTGCGACCGCGAGCGGGACCTGCGCCGCGAGCGGGGCCGCGGCGATCAGGCCGCCGAGCGCGAGGACGGAACCGACGAGCCGCATCGCTGGTAGGGTCGAGTGACGGGGACTAGATTCCTGCCCGAGAGTCGCGAGGCGTTCGGCGCACGGCGAGCAGCGCGGCGCACGGGGCATCACGGCTCCGGCCTGCAACTTACCACCCCACTCCCTGCCGGTCTACGATGGCGCGAGCCGCCGAGAAGAACGGTCCCGTGGTGCTCGTCGTGCTCGACGGCTGGGGATACCGCCGCGAGCGCGACGGAAACGCCATCCAGCTCGCGCACGTGCCGACTTGGGACCGGCTCTGGGCGAGCGCCCCGCGGACGCTGCTCGAGGCGTCCGGCCTCGCCGTCGGGCTTCCCGAGGGCCAGATGGGGAACAGCGAGGTGGGCCACCTCAACCTGGGCGCGGGCCGCGTGGTGACGCAGGATCTCGTGCGCGTCTCGGAGTCCATCCGGCAGGGGAGTTTCTTCCGGAACGACGCGTTGCGCGCCGCGTGCGCGCACGCCAGGCGAAGCGGCGGCACGCTCCACCTGATGGGACTCATCGGCGACGGCGGTGTGCACGCGCATCAGGATCACCTCCTCGCGCTCGTGACGCTGGCCGGGCGCGAGGGCGTTCCGCGCATCGCGATCCACGCGCTCCTCGATGGGCGCGACACTCTCCCGACGTCGGGGCTCGGCTTCCTCGAAGCGCTCGTCGCGCAGACCAGGGGCCGTGCGGCGATCGCCAGCGTCGGCGGCCGCTACTACGGGATGGACCGAGACAAGCGCTGGCCGCGCACGGAGCTCTGGTACCGCGCCGCCGTGCTCGGCGCGGGGCCGCCGGCGAGCGACCCCGCGCAGTTCGTCCGCGACGCCTACGCGCGCGGCGAGACCGACGAGTTCGTCAAGCCCGCGACCCTCGTCGCCGGCGGCGCGCCCGTGGCGCCGATCAAGGACGGCGACGCGGTGATCTGCTGGAACTTCCGCTCCGACCGGATGCGCCAGATCGTGCGCGCGTTAGCGATCGAGGGATTCGACGGCTTCGCGCCGGGGCGCCGCCCCCTGGTGCACGTCGCCACGATGACGCAGTACGACGCGACGTTCGGCCTCCCGATCGCGTTCGAACCCTTCTCGATGGAGAAGATCGTGGCCGAGACGCTCTGCGACGCGGGGATGCGGACGCTGAGAACCGCGGAGACGGAGAAGTACCCGCACGTGACGTACTTCTTCAACGGCGGCGTCGAAGTCCCGTACGAGGGCGAGGAGCGGATCCTCGTGCCGAGCCCGAAGGTCGCGACGTACGACCTGCAACCGGAGATGAGCGCGGCGGGCGTCACCGACGTGCTCTGCCGGGGCATCGAGGCGCGCGAGCACGCGTTCATTCTGTGCAACTACGCCAACGGCGACATGGTGGGGCACAGCGGCAATCTCGCCGCGACGATCCGGGCGTGCGAGACCGTGGACGCGTGCCTCACGCGCGTCCTCGCGAGCGCGGAACGCGCGGGCGCGCGGCTGCTCGTCACGGCGGACCACGGGAACTGCGAGATGATGATTGACCCGGCGACGGGCGGGCCCCACACCGCGCATACGACGAACCCGGTGCCGTTCCTCCTCATCGAGCGGGGCGAGGCGGCGCCGCTCCGCGACGGGGGCGCGCTCTGCGACGTCGGTCCCACCATCCTCGGCATGCTCGGCGTCGAGCAGCCCGCGGAGATGACGGGCAGGGACCTCCGGCTCGTGGGCGTCCCCGCGTGACGCGCGCCCCGTGGCTCCGCGCGACCCTCACCGCCGGGGCGCTGACCTTCGCGACGCTGTCCGCGTCCGGTTCCCGCGTGTCGGCGCAGGTGGTCGGTGCCCTCCCCGAGCGGAGCCCGTTCGCCGACGTGTCCGGCGGCCACCGTGTGGGCATCGTGGCGGGTTACATGGCCACGGGACGCGATCCGGCGGGCGTGGGCCCCAAGGGCGGACCGATGCTTGGCGTGCGCTACGACCTGCACGCGGGCGGTCCGGCCTATCTTTCGGCGCGCTTCTTCGGCTTCTCGAGCGAGCGCGACATTCTCGACTACACGAAGAAGGCGGCGCAGCGCCGCGTGGGCACGCAGTCGGGCGCGATCGGGGGAACGGAGCTGGGCCTCACGCTCGCGGCCACGGGCGACCGGAGCTGGCGCCGGCTCCAGCCGCTGGTGCACGTCGGCGTGGGGCTCGTCTTCGGCATCGGCGACCGGAACGACGTCTCCGGCTACCGGTTTCCGACGGCGTTCAGCTTCTCGTGGGGCCTCGGCGCACGCTACGTCACCGGGAGGAACTCCCAGCTGCGCGCCGACGTCTCGTGGCTCCACTGGGGGATCAAGTATCCGGAGTCGTACCGTTCCACGGAGGGCGACACGGTCGCGATCCGTCCCTCGGGCACGCTCTCGCCGGGGACGTGGAACCGCGCGCTGACCGTTTCGTGGACGTGGGGGATCTTCCGGTGACGCCCTCCGTCCGATGAGCGCGCTCTCGCTCACGCGCCGCGTCACCTTTTCCGCCGCGCACCGCCTGCGCCGGCCCGACTGGGACGACGTGAAGAACGAGGCGGTGTTCGGTCCGTGCTCGCGCGCACAGTACCACGGGCACACGTACGTGTGCGACGTCACGGTCGCGGGCCCGCTGGACGAGGCCACCGGGATGGTCGTGGACCTGCGCGCGCTCGACCGCGTGCTGCGCGCCGAGGTGTTCGACCGGTTCGATCACCGGAACATCAACGTGGACGTTCCCGAGTTCGCCGACGGCAGGCAGATTCCCACGGGCGAGTGTCTCGCCCGGCTGATCGCGATGCTCGTGCAGCGCGCGCTCGGGAGCCGGCCGACGGTGATCGAGGTGCGGGTCGCCGAGGAGCCAACGTTGAGCGCCACCTGGCGCGCGGGCGGATGACGGCGCGGCGGCGCTGCACCGGCGCGATCCTCGCCGGCGGGCGCTCGACGCGGTTCGGCGGCGCGGCGAAGGGGCTCGAGCGCGTCCTGGGCGAGCGGATGATCGATCGCGTGGCGCGCGCGCTGGGCGAGGCGTGCGACGACGTGATCCTCGTGGCCAACGACGCGCGCGCCTCGACGTGGCTGCCCGGCGTGCCGGTGGTGCCCGACGTGCGCGCGGGCGCCGGCGCGCTCGGCGGAATTCACGCGGCGCTCGTGCACGCCGCCGACGCCGCGCTCGTGCTCTCGTGGGATTCGCCCTTCGTGCCGGGAGGGCTCCTGCGCGCCCTGCGCGACGCCGCCGAGCTGGACGACGCCGACGCCGCCGTGCCCGCGAGCGGCTCACCCTGGGGCTTCGAGCCGCTCTGCGCGTGGTACGGTCCGCGCGCGCGCGCGGCGATCGAGCGGCGCCTGGACGCACGCGACTTCCGCTCGGGCGCGTGGCAGGACGACGTGCTGACGCTCCGGCTGGACGCGACGCCGTGGGGCGATCCGAGCTGGCTCTTCTTCAACGTCAACACCGTGGAGGACCTCGTGCGCGCACAGCACTTCCTTCCGTTGCCGGGCGTGCGATGACGCGCGCCGTGCTGGCGGTCGCGCTCGTCGCCGCGGCGTGCGCCCCGCGCCCGCGGGTCGCCGCGCCCGCGCCCGCGCTCACCCGCGCGGCGTTTCGCGCGAGCGCGGATGCGCTCGTCGGCGATCCGATGTTCCGCAACGCCAACTGGGGCGTGCTCATTCTCGACCCCGCGACCGGCGACACGCTCTACTCGCGCAACGCGGCGAAGCTCTTCATGCCCGCGTCGAACCAGAAGATCCTCACGGGCGCCACCGCGCTCGCACAACTCGGAGGAGACTTCCGCTTCGCCACGCACTTCGTGTCGAGCGCGCCCGTGGTGGACGGCGTGCTGCGCGGCGACCTCGTCGTCGTCGGGCAGGGCGACCCGACGATGAGCGACGCGATGATGGGCGACGCGATGCGCCCGCTGCGCGCGGCCGCGGACTCGCTGTGGGCGCTCGGCATCCGCGCGATCGCGGGCGCGCTCGTCAAGGGCGGCAACCTCTTCCCCGACACGACGCTCGGCTTCGGCTGGGAGTGGGACGACTTCGAGACGCCGTCGGGCGCCGCGGTGGACGAGCTCTTCTTCAACAACGGCGTCGCGCGCGTGACGGTCTTCGGTGGCGACCGGCCGGGCGACCCCGTGCGCGTGCGGACGAGGCCGGCGCGGAGCGTGCCGGTCGTCGCCGCCGATCTGGCCACCGGCGCGCTCGCGGCGGGCGACACCGCGCCGCGCAACGTGCTGCGCTGGACGACCGACGTGCGCGGCGCGCGGCCGGTCGTGCACCTCACGGGCTTCGTGCGCCCGCGCGACAGCGTGAGCGCCAACGTCGCCCTGCGCGACCCCGCGAGCGCGTGGCTCGACGCGTTCGCGGAAGCGCTCGCCGATCGCGGGATCGCGCTCCACGGCAACGTGATCCGGTCGCCCCACGCCACCCTCACCGAGGCGCCGCGCCTCCTGACGCTCTGGTCGCCGCCGCTCCGCGAGATCCTGCCGCCCTTCCTCAAACCCTCACAGAACCAGATCGGGGAGCTCCTGCTGCACACGCTCGGGCTCCTGCGCGCGGGCGTGGGGCGTGCCGACAGCGGGCGCGCCGTGATCGAGCGGCAGCTTGCCGCCTGGGGCGCCGACACCGCGGGTTTCGCCGTGCGCGACGGGAGCGGACTCTCGCGCCACGACTACGTGAGCCCCGAGACGATCGTGCGGGTGCTCGACGCGATGCGCACGCACCAGGATTTCCGTGTCTTCTACGACGCGCTCCCGATCGCCGGCGTGGACGGCACGATCGCGACGCGGATGCGCGGCACGCCGGCGGAGCGGAACGTGCACGCCAAGACGGGGACCGTGGACAAGGCCCGCTCACTCTCCGGGTTCGTCACGACCGCCGACGGGCGGCTGCTGATCTTCAGCTTTCTCTGCAACAACTTCACGGTCCCGAATCGCGAGGTGGAGCGCGTGCAGGACGCGATCCTCGCGCGGCTCGCCGGTGCGCCCTTCCTCCGGTGAGCGCGGCGTGACGCCGGCCGGCCCGCCGCTCGAAGTGGGCGACGCCGTCGCGCGCGTCGTGGGGAGCGTGCGCGCGCTCGCGAGCGAGCCGCTTCCGCTCACCGCCGCGCACGGCCGCGTGCTCGCCCGCGACGTCCTCGCCCTCGTGACGCTCCCTCCGTGGGACAACGCCGCGATGGATGGCTACGCCGTGCGCGCCGCGGACCTCGCGCGCACTCCCGTCACGCTCCGCGTCACGGAGACGGTCGCCGCCGGCGCGTTCCCCACGCGCCCCCTCGGCGCCGGCGAGGCAATCCGCGTGATGACCGGCGCGCCGGTGCCCGAAGGCGCCGACTCCGTGGTGCGCGTCGAGGACACCGACGGCGGCGTCGAGCAGGTCGTCATCCGCGATCCGCGCGACGCGCGAAGGAACGTGCGGCCGCGCGGCGAGGACTTGGTCGAGGGGCAGGTCGCCGTCCGCGCGGGCACGACGCTCGGCCCCGCCCAGCTCGGCGTGCTGGCGTCCGTGGGCGCCGCGGAGGTCGCCGTGCACCGCGTGCCGCGCGTGGCGATCGTGACGACGGGCGACGAGCTGGTGGACCTCGCGCGCTTCGCTGAGGTGCGCGAGGGACGGAAGATCGTGTCGTCGAGCAGCTACGCGCTCCCCGCGGCCGTCCGGGCGGCGGGCGGCGAGCCGGTCCCGCTCGGCATCGCCGCCGACACGCGCGCATCGCTCCGCGCGCACCTCGAGCGCGCGCGCGGCGCCGACCTCATCCTCACCACCGCGGGGATCTCGGTCGGCGAGATGGACTTGGTGCGCGACGTGCTCGCCGAGCTGGGGGCGGAGATGAAGTTCTGGCGCGTCCGGATGCGCCCCGGCGCGCCCCTGGGCTTCGGCGTGCTGCACGGGACACCGTGGATCGGCCTGCCGGGAAACCCCGTCTCGACGCTGGTGACCTTCGAGCTCTTCGCGCACCCGGCGATCCGCAAGCTGCGCGGACACGCGCGGCTCTTCCGGCGAGCGGTCGAGGTCGTGCTCGAGGAAGAGGTCACGATCCACGCCGAGTTGACGCACTTCCTCCGCGCGATCGTCACGGCGCGCGCGGTGGACGAGCCGCAGGATCGGCGGTCGTCGGCCGCCCCGGGTTTCACCGCGCGCCTCACCGGCCCGCAGGGTTCCGGCATCCTCACCAGCATGTCGAACGCGAACGCGCTGCTCATCGTCCCGCCCGACCGGCGCCACGTCGCCGCCGGGGAGACCCTCCGCGCGCTCCTCCTCGGGGAGGACGCGACCCTCGCGAGCGACTTTGTCCTCTGAGCTGAGCACCGAGCTCGCCGCGCTCGATCGGCGGTTCGTCCTGGCGACCGCCGAGGTCGGGCTCCCCGGCGGCCCGGTGACGCTCGAGCGGCCCCGAAGCGCCGACGACCTCATCAGCGAGGCCGACTTCGTCCGCGACGAGCGGCTCCCGTACTGGGCCGACCTCTGGCCTTCCTCCACGGCGCTCGCGGGCGTGGTCGCGGCGCTCGAAGGGCGCGGCCGCCGGGCGCTCGAGCTGGGGTGCGGCCTCGGGCTCGTGACGATCGCCGCGCTGCGGGCCGGGTTCGACGTCCTCGCGACCGACTACTACGAGGATGCGCTCCTCTTCGCACGGCGCAACGCGCGGCGCGCGACCGGGCGCGAGCCCGCGACGCGGCTCGTGGACTGGCGCGAGCTCCCGCGGGAACTCGGCCGGTTTGACCTCGTGCTCGCGTCGGACGTACTCTACGAGCGGCCTTATGCGGCGCTCGTCGCGGACGCCATCGTCGCGACGCTCGCGCCGGGCGGCGTGGCACTCATCGCCGACCCCGGCCGCGTCGCCGTCCTCGCGTTCCTCTCGGCGTGCGAGACGCAGGGGTGCGTGGTGAGCGTGCGGGTGAAGGTGCCTTGGGCCGACGCGTCGGCGAAGCAGACGATCACCATACACGAGGTGCGGGCGCTGCCCGGCGAATGACCCTCGCTTCCGACAAGCTGCACCTCGAGTACCTCGGCGTCGCCCTCTTCATGCTCGGCGTCGCGTACGCGCTGATCAAGTGGGTCGGCCGCACGATTCGCGACCAGCTCGGCCCGGGGATGAACCGGGGAGAGATGCCGTTCCTCCCGTCGCAGGCGGACGCACTGCCGCCGGGGCTGGTGCGGCAGGCGCTCGCGCGCGGTCTGGTGACCGCGGAACAGCTCGCGACCATGACGCCGGTCGAGCGGCAGTTCATGTTCGCGTCGCTCAAAGACACGCTCGGAGAGGCGCCGGCGCCGCCGGCTTCGCCGGCGCCGCCTTCGCCCGCCGCCCCCGCCCCGCGCGTGATCAGTGGCGCGGAGTTCGGAGTGGCGGCACTCCCCGCGAACGACCGGCTCCGCGTGTTCTGTCCCGCGTGCGGCGAGGCGCTCGCCTTTCCCGCCTTCGCGCCGTTCGTGGCGCGGTGCGCGCGCTGCGGCACGAAGACGACGCTCCGCGAGGGAGACGCGGGGCGCTACGTACTGCACGTCGCGCCACCCGTGGCGGACGCGACCGAGGGACCGGCGCCGCCCTGACGCCGAGCGCCCCGGGGCGAATCCGGGGCGAACCCGGCGCGCCCCCGGCGCGCGCCCGGCACGCCCGTCCGCGCGCGCCCTTGCGCCCCGCCCTCCAGCGCGGGAGAATAGCCGAGATCCCTCCACGCAGTCGAACACCTTCGGGAGCCCCCATGACCGCTCGGGTGCGCACTCCTCGCGTCGCCGCCTCGCTCGTCTCCGGCGCGCTCTTCGCCCTCACGCTCACGGCGCTCGCCGCGCTCACGCCATCGCCTTCGGCGCGGGCGCAGGCGCCCGTGGACCCGGCCGCCTACGCGCAGTTGCGCTGGCGTTACATCGGTCCGGTGGGCAACCGGGTGTCGTCCGTCGCCGGCGTCCCCGGCGATCCCCACGTCTACTACGCGGGCGCGGCCTCCGGCGGCATCTGGAAGACGACCGACGGCGGCGTGCAGTGGGAGCCCATCTCCGACGCGCTCGACGTCCACGCGATCGGCGCGCTCGCGGTCGCGCCGAGCAACGCGAACATCGTGTGGGCCGGCACGGGCGAGCCGTTCATCCGGAGCCACATTTCGATCGGAAACGGCGTCTACAAGTCCACCGACGCAGGCCAGACCTGGGCGCACATGGGGCTCGACGCGACGGGGCGCATCGGCCGCGTCGTGATCCACCCCACGAATCCCGACATCGTCTTCGTCGCGGCACAGGGGCACAGCTACGGCCCGCAGCCGGAGCGCGGCGTCTACCGCACGACCGACGGCGGACGCACGTGGGAGCGCGTCCTCTTCGTGGACCAGAACACGGGCGCGATTGACGTGCAGATGCACCCCACCGACCCGCGCACGCTGTTCGCGGCGACGTGGCAGCTCGAGATGCACACGTGGGGCCGCGAGAGCGGCGGGCCCGGCAGCGGGATCTTCGTCTCGCGTGACGGCGGCACGACGTGGACCAGGCTGCGAGGCAACGGGCTGCCGACGCACACCATCGGCAAGATCGGACTCTCGATCGCGCGCTCGAATCCGAGCCGCATCTACGCGCTGATCGAGACGGGCGACGGCGTGCCGCTGCACGGCCAGCCGACCGACAACGGCGAGCTCTGGCGCTCGGACGACGGCGGCTCGACGTGGCGCGTGGTGAACTACAACCGCGATCTCGCGTGCCGGCAGCCCTATTACACGCGCGTGCAGGCCTCGACCGACAATCCCGACGAGGCGTATTTCCTCTGCGCGTCGTTCAGCCGCACGATGGACGGCGGGCTGACCTCGAGCGTCGCGGGTCGCGGTGGCGGCGGCGGCGCGGCGGCGGCCGCGGCGGCCGCGGCGGCCGGCGGCGGCCGCGGTGGCCGTGGCGGTGGACGCGGCGGCGGGCGCGGCGCCGCTGCCGCGGGTCCCCCGTTCTCGGCGCCTGGCGGTGACAACCACGACATGTGGATTGACCCCACGAACGCCAACCGGATGGCGGTCGCGAACGACGGCGGCATCCACATCTCGACGACGCGCGCGCGCTCGTGGCTGCACGTGCAGCTGCCGATCGCGCAGATGTACCACGTCACGACGGACAACCGGATTCCGTACTACGTCTACGGCAACAAGCAGGACGGCCCGTCGTACCGCGGCCCCAGCAACAGCCGCACGGGCGGCGGGATCGCGCGCAGCGAATGGCACGGCGTCTACGGCGGCGAGAGCGGATTCGCGACGCCCGATCCGGTGGACACGAATCTCGTCTGGTCCACCGCCTCCGGCTCGGGGAGCCGCGGCGGCATCGTCGTGCGCGTGGACCTGCGGTCGCGCCTGGGACACAACGTGGAGGTCTGGCCGTTGAGCACCGGCGGCTATCCGGCCGCCGACGTCAAGTACCGCTTCATCTGGGACGCGCCGCTCACCCTCTCGCCGCACGACCGCAACACGGTCTACACCGGCAGCCAGCACGTCCACATGACGACGGACGGCGGGCGGAGCTGGCGCGTCATCAGTCCCGATCTCACGCGCAACGACAAGTCCAAGCAGGGGATCTCGGGCGGGCTCACGCCCGACAACATCGGCGTCGAGTACGGCAACGTGGTGTTCGCGATCGCCGAGTCGCGGGTGCAGCGGGGCGTGATCTGGGTGGGGACGAACGACGGGTACGTGCAGGTCACGCGCGATGGGGGGCGGACGTGGACCAACGTGTCGGCGTATATCCCGGCGGGCTTCCCGGCGTGGGGCTCGATCCGCCACGTCGAGCCCTCGCGCTACGACGCCGGCACCGCCTACATCGCGATTGACGGGCACCAGGAGAACGACCGCGATCCGTGGGTCTACAAGACGAACGACTTCGGGAGAACGTGGAAGCTGATCGTGAACGGCCTCCCCAAGGTACCGATGGGCTACGCGCACATCGTCCGTGAAGACCCCGTGCGGCGCGGCCTGCTCTACCTCGGCACGGAGAACGCGATGTACGTGTCGTGGGACGACGGCGAGCGATGGCAGCCGCTGCAGATGAATCTCCCGCACACCCCGGTGTACGGGATGGTGATCCAGGAGCAGTTCAACGACCTGGTGATCGCGACCTATGGGCGCGGCTTCTGGATTCTCGACGACCTCTCGCCGCTCCAGCGGATGACACCCCAGATCGCCGCGTCGGCCGCGCATCTCTTCGCGCCGCGCGCGGCGTATCGCTTCGGCAACATCCCGGGCAACTACTCGATGTCCGACGATCAGACGGCGGGCCAGAACCCGCCCTACGGCGCCGGCCTCAACTACTGGCTCCGGGCCGCGCCGCAGGCCGCGCCGACCATCACGATCGCGGACGCCGCGGGAAAGACCGTGCGCACGCTCCAGGGGACGCGGCTCGCGGGCCTCAATCGCGTCTACTGGGACCTGCGGAACGAGTCGTCCTCGTCGCCGCGGATGCGCACGAAGCCGATGTACAACGACGCCTTCCAGATGGACGCCGACGGCACGCGCGCGGCACCCGGGTTCGGTTCAGTGTCGGTGCTGATGCCGCCGGGCCGCTACACGGTGACGCTCACGGTGGACGGCCAGTCGTCGTCGCAGCCGCTCGAGGTACGCGCGGATCCGCACTCGACGGCGTCGGCGCAGGAGATCCGCGCCGCCGTGGATGCGCAGCTGACGATCCAGGGCCAGATGAGCGCGGCCGCCGACATGCTGAACACGATCGAGGCGGTGCGCGCGCAGGTCGGCACGCTGCAGGCGCTGGTCGCGAACGATCGCGCGAACGCGGACATCCGCGCCGGAGCGGACTCGCTCGAGCAGAAGTTCATCGCGCTCGAGTGGAACCTCATTGACCTGCGGATGACCGGTCAGGGACAGGACGGCGTGCGCTGGCCGGTACGCCTCGGCGGTCAGCTCAGCTATCTCTCGGGCACCATCGGCGAGTACGCACCGACCGCGCAGCAGCGCGAGGTGCACACGGTGCTCGAAAAGCAGGCGCGCGACACGCGGTCGGCGCTCGAGCTGTTGGTGCAGCGCGAGCTGGCTGCGTTCAACGCGCGGCTGCGCGCGAAGGGACTCAAGACGATTGACGTGACGCTGCCACCGATCGTGTTCTGACCGGCGGCTAACTGATCCAGCGGCCGATCGCCAGCGAAACGAGGCTGAACGCGGCCGCCACGAGGGAGAGCCATCCGACCGCGGCGGCGACCGCACGGCCGGCGCGAAGGAGTGGGGGAACCGGACCGGGAGACGTCACGCGCTCCGCGAGCTCCCGGTCCGCGATCCCCCACGCGCCGAACGCCGAGACGGCGAGCGCGACGCTCGCGAGCATCGGCCACGCCCACGGCCGCCAGAGGAGCGCACCTGCCGCGGCGAGCGCGCCGGCGGTGGCGTCGAAGACGAGCTGTCCGTCCGACGCGCGGCGCGCGTGCCCCTGGAGCAGCTCGACCAGGCCTTCCAGCTGAACGGCGGGTGGCAGGTCGTCGCTCGTCACTCGACCAAGTTACGCCGGAAGGGGCCGAAGCCGCGATGCCACCATGAGGCACGCGTCCCCGCTGGCGCGCACACGCTCGCGCGGGCAGACTTCATCATGGACGTCGCCAGGACCGCGGCCGCCGCGATCGTCGCGCTCGGGATCGCCGGCGGGTCGCTCCTCGCGACGCGCGCGAGTTCGGCGACTCACGCGGCGCGCCCAGCCGCGACGCGGCCGCTCCTGACGCCACACTCCGTGTGGGACAGCGTGTACACGGAGGAGCAGGCGCGGCGCGGTGAGGCGATCTACCGGGAGACGTGCTCGAAATGCCACGGCGCGGAACTCGCCGGGATTGACGACGCGCTGCCGCTGGCCGGAAGCGGGTTCCTCTCGAACTGGAACGGCCTCTCGGTGGGCGACTTCGTCGAGCGGATTCGCCAGTCCATGCCGCCCACCGACCCCGGCGTGCTGAACCGGGCGCAGACCGTGGACGTCGTCGCCTACGTGCTCTTCTTCAACAAGTTCCCCGCCGGGAACACGGAGCTCGCCCGCGAAGCGGAGGTCCTGAAGCAGATCAGGATCGAGGCCACACGACCGCAGGCCACACCCGCCGGCAGCACGGGCGGACGCTACAGGGTGCTCAGCGAGCGCGTGACGAAGAATCCGTAGAAGAGCGCCATCGCCACGAGCGCCGCGCGCCGCCACAGCGGCGGCCGCACATGCTCCGGGAGCAGGCGCGTGTTGACGTAAAGCAGGTGCAGTGACGTCACGACGAACACCGCACCCGCCACGTTCGCGCCGAGCTTGAGGAGGACGATCGGCTGCGCCAGTCGCAGCGCGGTCACGCCCCACAGCACCACCGCGCCGAGCACGCCGTAGTAGACCACGCGCACGTCGCCGCTGCGCCACGCGCGCAGCCGCTTGCTCCCCGTCCAGAGGATGTCGGTGATGGCGCGCACCATCCCGTCGAGTTGATCGAGCTGCGTCTTGAACAGGATCCACGCCCCGAGGAACGCGATGGCGCCCGCGAGCAGCGCGCCCTCGCGCGCGCTCACGCTCGACGCGAGCGCGGCGCTGATGCCGAGCCCCTGGATGTCGGTCCCGCGCGGCAGGAAGGTGACGTAGAGGAGGGCGGGAAGCACCATCCCCAGCATCGCCCCCACGCAGAACACGCCCCACTGGTCGGCGCGCACGATGCGCCACCACCCGCGCCATCGTGTCATCGCGTCGTCGCCTGCCGCGAAGATGAACCCCGTGTGCGCGAGGTTCACCTTCTTCCCGCCGACCGCCGCGGGGATGTACCCCGTGCGCTCCCCCATCCCGTAGCCGCGGTCCCGCGCCCAGTTCGAGAGGATGATGTTCGTCACGCCCCCAGCGCCCGAGTAGGCGACGAGGGCGCCGATGAGGAAGAAATCCGCGCCAGCCGGGAAGAAGTCGAACGTCCCGCGCGTCGTGTCGTACCCCGCGAGCCCCGCCCCCGCGGCGGCCCACGTGCCGCCGGGGACGAACCACGCGGCGAGCGCGAGGAAGCCGCCGAGAATGCACACGACCAGAATCCAGTTGAGGACCTCCAGCGTGCGCTCGATGCGCCGCCCCACGAGAAGCACCGCCACGCACGCGAGAAACGTCCCGACGCCGATCCAGTAGATCGCGCGCGCCTCGGCCGGGCCCGCGAGCCGTTGCGCGTACAGGAAGAAGATCGCCCCGGCCGACGTCCCCGCCCACGCGGGCCACCCCACCTGCAGGAAGTAGAGCCCCGCGTAGGCCCACGCCCAGAACGTGGAATTCGGCCGCGTGCGCATGAAGCCGGTGAACACGGGTTCGCCGGTCGCGAGCGTGTAGCGCATCACCTCGGTATTGAACACGGTCTGCAGGAACACGGCCACCGTGGTCACCCAGAGGAGCGCGAGCCCGTGCTTCACGAACGCCGCGGGCCCGAGGAGGAATTCGCCGCTCCCGATGGAGGCGCCGAGCACGATGACGCCCGGGCCGACCGCCGCCAACCACCCGAGGCCGCGCGGCGTGGGCGGCAGCGGGAGTTCCGCGCGCGCCCACGGCGCGAGCCCGGAGCGGGCTTCCGCGGCGACGACGGGCGCCGGCACCGGCGACGCCGCGGTCACTCGGCCAACGCTCCCGCTACCGCTCGTTCATCCACACGTCCTCGAGCACCGTGACGCTCCGCGCGTACTCGCGTCCGTTCACGCTCAGCGTCACCTGGTACGATCCCGGCGCGGCGAGCCGGGCGACCATCGGCGGACCCGGCTGGGCGCCGGCAGCCGCGGCCGGCGCACCGCCGCCACCGCGTCCGCCCCCACCGCACGGACCGCCGCCCCCGCCCCCGCCGCCCCCGCCGCCGCCGCGTCCCGCCGCTGCGGCGACCTGCACCGGCTGCGGATCGCTGCAGAGATTCCACTGCACGCGATTCATCCCCGCGAGCTTCGTCCCCTCGATCGTGCGAAACAGCTCGCCCGTCTCGAGGTCGCGAATCGTGATGCGGACGTCGCCCGAGGGCGCGCTCCTCAGGTAGTAGCTGATCGCCGTTCCCGCCGGCGCATTCTCACCACGGAAGTTCTGCGCGCCGGTCACGGAGCGGCTGAGCCGGATGTCGTTGGCCCAGAGCACCGGATTCCGCGGCGCGAAGAGCATCGCGTCCTGCGCCATCGCGCTCGGCGTGAGCTGCTGGAGCGCGGTCACGTCGTCCATGATCCAGACGCTGCGCCCGTGCGTGGAGAGCACGAGGTCGTTCTCGCGCGGGTGGATGATCACGTCGTCCACGCGCACCACCGGCAGGTTGGTCATGAACGGCTTCCAGCCGCGCCCTTCATCGAGCGAGACGAAGAAGCCGAACTCGGTCGCGGCGTAGAGCAGGCTCCGGTTCCGCGGATCCTGCTTCACCGAGTTCACGTTGCCGCGCGCGGGCAGGTCGCTCGTGATGGACGTCCACGTCTGCCCGTAGTCGCGCGTGACGTAGACGTACGGCCGGAGATCGTCGCTCCGGTGCCCGTCGAGCGACGCGTACGCCGTCGCCGGATCGAAGTGCGACGCCTCGACGCGCGAGACGTAGTACTCCTTCGTGCCGCCGGGGACGTTCTTCCCCACCTCCGTCCACGCGGCACCGCCGTCGCGCGTGACCTGGATGTTGCCGTCGTCGGTGCCGACCCAGATGAGGCCGGGCACGAGGGCGGACTCGGAGATCGTCTCGATGGTGCCGTACGCCGTGGTGCCGTCGTTCCGCGAGTGGATGCAGGGGCCCGCGCGGAGCCGGCTGCAACTCGGCAGCGAAACCTTGAGCCCCATGATCTCGCGCTGATCGCGATCAACCTGCTTCGTGAGATCGGGGCTCATCGTCCACGTGCGCCCGCGATCGCGCGACGTGAAGAGCCGGTTGCCGCCGACGTGGATGGTGCTCGGGTCGTGCGGCGACATCACGATCGGCGTCTGCCAGTTCCAGCGGAACTGCACGCTGGCGTCGGGCACCGGCACGACGTTCGGCGGCCCGCCGCCGCCCCGCCCGCCCGCCGTGCGCGGCCGGATCGAGACGCTCGTCCCCGTCCGCAAGTCGTACCGGCTCACGTTCCCGTCCTGCGACTCCGTGTAGAGCACCCTGTGGTCCGTCGGGTCCACCGCCGACTGGAATCCGTCGCCACCGCCCACGCGATACCAGTCCTGCGCGAGGATCGGTCCCGAGCGCACGGAGCTCGGCCCGCACCAGCTCCCGTTGTCCTGCAGACCCGTGCACACGTAATACGGCCGGCGCATGTCCACCGACGCGTGGTACGGCTGCCCGACGGCCCACGCGCGCAGCGACTCCCACGTCTGGGCGCCGTCCCACGAGATGTCCACCGAGCCATCGTTGCCATAGATGACGTGCTCGCTGTTGGCCGGATCAATCCAGATGGCGTGGTGGTCGCCGTGCCCGAAGCCGGTGAGCTGCTCGAACGTCTTCCCGCCATCCGTGGACTTCGACGCCGACGCGCCGCCCACGTACACCGTGTTCTCGTGGTTCGGGTCCACGCGGATCTGGCTGTAGTACATCGGGCGGTTGTTCTGGTTGCTCTGGAACTGCCACGTCCGCCCGCCGTCGGCCGAGCGCCAGACGCCGCTCACTTCCGGGTCGGGCGGCAGGTCGCCGCCGCGCCCGCCGCCGCCGCCGGCGCCGGCGCCACGGCCGGCCTGCGCCGCAGCCGCGACCGGCGGGAGCTTGTCGGGCCCGACTTCGATCTGCGCATACATCACATTCGGGTTCGAGCGCGCGATGTCGAGGCCGATGCGCCCCGTGGTGCCGCTCGGGAGCCCGCCGCCCGTGACGCGCGTCCACCGCGCACCCCCGTCGGTGCTCTTCCAGATGCCGCCTCCCGCGCCGCCCGACACGAAGCAGCACGACGTGCGCCGCCGCGCGTACGTGGCGGCGAAGAGCACGTTCGGGTTCTTCGGGTGGATGACGATGTCGGTCGCGCCGGTGTTCTCATCCACGAAGAGCACCTTGGTCCACGTGCGCCCGCCGTCGCTGCTCTTGAAGACGCCGCGTTCGGCGTTGGGGCCGAAGAGGTGGCCGGTCGCCGCGACCCAGACGATGTCGGGATTGGTCGGGTGCACCACGATGCGCGCGATGCTCTGCGTCTCGCGGAGTCCCACGTTGGTGAAGGTCTTCCCGCCGTCCGTCGTCTTGTAGACGCCGTCACCGAACGACGAGGACTGCCGGTTATTCGGCTCGCCCGTGCCGACGTACACCACGTCGGGGTTCGACTGCGCGATCGCGATGTCGCCGATCGAGTGCGTGCTGTACGTGTCGAAGATCGGTTCGAACGTCACGCCGTTGTTGGCCGTCTTCCACACGCCACCCGTGGCGAACCCGATGTAGAAGATGGACGTGTTGCGCTCGACCACGGCGATGTCGTCCACGCGGCCGCCCTGGCCCGTGGGGCCGATGGCGCGCCAGCGGAAGCCGCGGAGCAGTGGATCGGTGGCGGCGTTGACCGGTGGGGCGGCCGGCGCCTGCGGCCCGCCGCGCTGGGCGGTGGCCGCGGGCGGAAGCGCGAGGAGACAAAGCGCGGCAGAGGAGGCAAGCGAGGGAATCCAGCGCGGAATCGCGGTCATGGGGTCCTCCGGTGGAGACGCGGCGTTGTCAGTAGCGCGCTGGGCGCAGGCCGCGAACCATGCTATTGTCGCGCCGCGCGAGTGCGGTGTAAAGGCCGTCGCCCCCGGGGCGGCTTGCGGTCCTGGCGGATCGGCCTAACGTGGAGGCTGCTTGATTCACGACCTCGACCCCTCCGGCCGGCCGCCCGCGAAGGAGCGGCCGTCGCTGCGCGACGCGTTTCGATCGATTCGCGCCGACGTCCGGGCATTCCTCGCGGACCTCGCGCGCAAGACGCGCGGTGATCCCTCCGCGATGTTCCTCGTCGCGATCAACCTCGGCGCCGCCGTGGTGGCGATGCGCCACCCGCCGGTCACGATGTCGTTCCTCTTCGTCTATTGGGCGGAGTGCGGCGTGATCGGCGTGCTGAACATCGTGAAGCTGTTCTTCATTCCGGTGTCGCTGGGACCGAACGCCAGGGCGGGACCGCGCCTCCGATTCGCGGCGATCCTCATCGCCAAGACGTTCGTCGCCCTCTTCTTCACGATCCACTACGGCGTGTTCCTGCTCATCGTGTTCTTTGCACTCGCCGGGATCGGAGACCAGGAACTCAAGTGGCTCGGCGTGAAGGGCTTCGACGTGAAGGCGTACTTCGCGAGCTTCCTCGTGCCGATCGCGTCGCTCGCGCTTGGCCACGTCGTGTCGTTCTTCGTCAACTTCGTGGGCAAGCGCGAGTACGCCGGACGCACGCTCGAAAACCAGATGCTTCGGCCCTACAAGCGCGTGGCCTTCATGTTCGGGGCCGCGTGGGCCGGCGTGTTCCTCACCGTGCTCCTGCGCGTGCCGGGCGTGACACTCCTCGCGGTCCTGCCCGCCAAGATCATCGCGGACCTGCACGCGCATTTCCGGGACCGCCGGAGGCCCGACATCCTCACCGCCGGAGCGACGCACCAAACGTCGTAACGGCGCGCGCCGCGATCGCGCGGCTACCGCCGGCCGTCGCTGCTCGTCGCCGCCTTCGTGCCCTTCAGCCGGGCGCGTTCCTGCTGCACGTACGCCTCCGCTTCCCGCAAGAGCGCCTGCGCGTCGAAGAGGATGCCGGCCTTGATCGTCCACGCCACGCCACCGTGCTTCCACTGCTCGCCGCCCGGCACGAGCCCGTAGAAGCCGTAGCCGCGGCCGTACATCACCTTGAAGTTGTCAATCGGGTTGCCGTTCACGACCGCCAGGTCGGCGGCGCATCCGACGCGCACGCCGCAGTTCTTGTCCCACCCGAGCACCTGATACGCGTTCGTCGTCGCGACCTTGATGACGTCCATGGGATGAATGCCGGCCTCCTGCATCAGCTCCAGCTCGCGGATCAGCCCGATGCCCCCGATCCCGCCGTCGTCGCTCCCCGCGGTGAGCAGGCCGCCGCGCTCGTGGAACGTCTTCACCCACTTCATCCAGATCGAGAAGTTGCGCTTCCAGTTGATCTCGTCCGACGTCTTCCACTCGGACTTGAACGCGCCGTGCGTGCCTGAGTCGGGGCCGACGGCTGCCTGGCTCGGGTGCATCAGCGACTCGCGCACGGGGAGCCCCGCGCGGCGCCACCAGTCGCGGTTGTCCTCGTACACCGACATCGTCGGGTTCCAGTTGGTCCCGTTCCGGATCATCAGGTCCAGCACGGCGGAGAGCCGCTCGGGATTCCGGTCGGCCTCCGACCAGAGCAGGCCGGCGTAGCGGAAGCGGTCCAGCTCCCTCCAGTAGTTGTAGTCCGTCGGGAAGTTCTGCGAGCCGGTGAGCGCCGCGTCGGGAATGCCATACCAGTGCTCGATGCTCTTCACGCCGGCGGCGGACGCGACGCGGGCGTCGGTCTCGGAGACCTTGAGATCCACCATCGTGAACAACCCGATCTTCTTCCCCTCGTCCACGGCCGCCTCGAGGACGTCGGGATACTGGCCCGGGCTCTTGCTGATCTTGATGCAGTCGGCGCCCAGCTCCTTGAACTGGCGCACCATCGCCCGCGCCTTGTCGGGCGTGTTCCCGACCTCCCACTCGCGGAGCGGAAGCGGCCAGCGCTGGCAGAGCACCAGCCGCGGGGCGACGAGCGTGTTCGCGTCGGACGCCTTGCGCTGGTCGGCGAGGAACTTGATCCCGGCGCCGCTCCCCGCGTCGCGCACGGTCGTGACGCCGTGACCGAGGTAGAGACGATAGGCGTACTCGAGTCCGCGCGGACCCAGGTCGTTGCCGGGTGGCGGGAGGTGCGCGTGCATCTCGACCAGCCCAGGCATCACGTACATCCCGCGCGCGTCAATCACCTTGTCGCCGGTCGCGCGCTGGTAGCTCCGGCCATAGCCCGCGGCGTTCACGGGATCCATCGGTGTCATGTCGGTGATGACCCCGTTTTCGATCACGATGTCCATCGGGCCTTCGGGCGGCATCGCGCGGTTGGTGCCGGGCGTGCCGCGGCCCGAGAGTACGGTGGCGCCGCGGACGACGAGGCGGTTGTAGCGCTCCCCGCGCGTCGTGCCCATCGGGAGCGGCGTCGGGCCGTTGTTCTGGACGGCGAGGGACTCGCGCGCCCCCTGGGCGCGGGCGCCGGCGGGCGAAGTCGCGACGCCGGCGAGTACGGCGATCGTGCCGAGCGACGCGAGCGAGAGCAACCGAGGGGACGACATGGGGGCCTCCGTTCCGATTGCAGAGACGCTACGGCGGCGGCGACCCGGCGTCCAGCGAGGGGCAGGCCGGGACGCCGGGACCGACTCAGTCGAAGAGCCGCTCCGGGTCCGCGAGCCGGGCGCTCGCGAGATCGTCCGGCAGGAGATCGAGGTTGGCGCGCGGCGTCTGGCTCAGTCGGAGCGGCCAGTGGGTGCCGTAGACGAAGCGCGCGGCGCCGATCGTCCGCAACAGCTTCGCGAGGTGGTCCTCGGGCGGGCCCCAGATCCAGGAGATGTCCCAGACTACGCGGCGCTGCTCCTCGGGTGTGAGGCCCCAGTGCACCTCCTCGATCAGGTCGCGCCCGGCGGCGGTGACCACGAGGCGCACCGCGTCGCCGGCGCGCGCGAGCGACCGCACTGCGGCGGCACTGAGGTCGCCGGCCGTGTCGAGCGGATGCCGTTGCCGGATGTCCTCGAAGCGCACGGTGAGCAGGAGCGGGAGCCGCGCCGCGCCGCACGCGAGCGCGAGCTCGCGCAGGAGCGCGTCGTGCGGGCCGAGCTGCCACTGCGGCGGGTACGCGCGGACCGCCGCCGCACCACTCTCCGCCGCGTGACGCACGGCGTGCTCCCAGCGCGGCCAGTCCGGGCGAATCGCCGGCACGGGCGTCAGGCGATCCGCGTGCGGCTTCAGCGCCACCGATAACTCCGCGTTGCCGGCCGACGGATCCCGATGGAACGCCGACGGGAGGTGCCCGACCCACGCGCGACGGATGCCTTCGCGGTCCATCACGCGCACGAGTGCGTCCGGCTCCGGGTGCGGCACGACGCGGAACGGATACGAGCCGATGAGGGCGTTGACGTCAATCACGCGGGCGGACGGGAGACCGGAGTGGAGCGACGGGAGCGCGCGGCACTCGCGTCCGCGATCGCGAACGCTCGCGGACGGAAGACCTTCACGGCGTTGCGCCAGCGGATGTCGCTGAGGTCGTCCCGGGAGAGCAGGCCGGTCGTTTCGAGCGCGCGCAGCTTCGCGAGTCCCGTCTCCATCGTGAGGTCGCTTCCCCAGAGGAGCCGCTTGGCGCCGAGTTGCGCGATCGCCTCGTCGAGCATGCCGCGATCCACGCCACTCCCCGAGAGATCGGCGCAGAGGTTGGGCGAGTCCTTCACCGCCGGGAACGTGTGCCGGTAGTCCCCGCCCCCGCCCAGGTGGGCGAGGATGAAGGTGACGTCGGGGTGCCGCGCGGCGAGCCGCGCGAGATCGGCGCCGTCCGAGATCTCCTGCGACGGCCATTCGCGCGTGCGGTGCTGCCAGACGTGGTGCAGCACCGGGAGGCGCATCGTCGCCGCCAGCGCGCACACCGGGTCGAGCAGCGCGTCGTCGGCGCGTCGGCTGGCCGCGAGCTTGATGCCGATCGCACCCCTCTCCGCGCATCGCGCGATCTCCTTGAGCGCGTGGCCGGTATAGTTGGGATTGACCGTCACCAGCATCCGCACGCGGTCGCCTTCCTGAAGGGCGATCTCGAGCATCGCGTCATTGCCCGCCGTGACGTCTTCGGGCGACGGGAAGTAAGTGGGCGACGTGAAGCCGAAGCTGCCCAGGATGGAGGCGACGTGGCAGGTGATACCGATGCGTTCGCCGGCGCGCAGGCGCGCGGCGTTCACGTCGCGCCAGTCGCTGCGGCCACAGCGCGCGTGCAGGAAATGCGCGTGGCAATCGAGGAGCGGCTCGCTCATGCGGGGCGCCTTCCCCGCGGGTGTGCCGCGCGTCCATCCGCTCCGTCGCCGGCCTCCCGCGTCTCGACGAACGCGTTGCTGGCGGCCGCCTCGATCTCGTGCACCGTCTCCTCATCGTGCGCGAGTGAGGCGAAGTTGTAGGGCCCGCGCTTCAGGAGCACGCCGTGGCGCGCGGCGGCGCGCACGAAGCACGCTTCGACGGCCGGCGACTCGAAGCGGAGGAACCACATCGGCTCGATGCCTTCGAGGTGCACGCCGGCGATGCCACTCGCGCGCATCGCGCGGCCCACCGCGTCGCGCATCTCCCGGCCGATGCGCGCGAGGCTCTCGCAGACCGGCGTCGTGCGATGCCACTCGAGCACGGCGATGGCCGCGGCGAGCGCGGTCGCCTCGCTCGCAAGCGTCGAGGAGACCCAGGTGCGGCGCGCACACTCCATGAGCTCAGCGCGGCCGCAGACCGCCGCGAGCGGGTAGCCGTTCGCGAGGGCCTTGCCGAACGCCGCGAGATCGGGCGTCACGCTCGCATGCTCCTGATAGCCGCCGGTCGCGAGCCGGAAGCCGGTCTTGATCTCGTCGAAGATGAGCGCCGCGCCGCGCTGGTCGGCGAGCTCCCGCGCGCGCGCGATCCACGCCGGCGACGGCAGCCGCTCGACCACGGGCTCGAGCACGATCGCCGCCAGGCCGTTGCCCGCGTCGGACACGGCGCGCTCGAGCGCCGGTATGTCATCGAACGCCACGGGTCGAAACCCCTGCGTGACCGCGCCGGGTACGCCGGGCGCGGTCGAGCACCAGTCGAGCCAGCCGAAGTACCCGCTGCCGACGACAATCTCACGGCCGGTATACGTGCGCGCGAGCCGCACGGCGGCGGCCATCGCTTCGGCGCCGGTCTTGAGGAACTGCACGCGCTCCGCGCACGGCACGACGTCGGAGAAGCGCTCGGCGAGCGTCACCTCGAGCGTGTGCGAGAGCCCCGCGACGTGTCCGCTGGCCGCCACCTCGACAACCGCGCGCGTGATCTGCGGCTCGGCGTAGCCGATCGCGACGGCGCCCAGCGCCATCGTGCAGTCAATCAGCGTCTCGCCGTCGGCGGTCTCGAGCCGGCATCCCGCCGCGCGCGTGAAGTGGGTGGGGCCGTCGGGCGGCTCCGCGCCGTACAGCGCCTCGGGACGCTTGCTTCCCGTGGAGGCGCCGGTCGGGAGCACTTCGGCGGCGCGTTCGGCCCACGTGGGCTCGGCTTCGTCCGCGGATTCCGCGCTCCGGCCGGCGTCGTCCGCCGACTCTCCTTCGTCCGGCTCGGGCTCCGGCTCGGGCTCCGGCTCGGGCTCCGGCTCGGACTCCGGCTCGGACTCCGGCTCGGTCGCGGCGTCGCGTGCGCGCGGCTTGAAGAAACGGGAGAAGACCATGGGTGAAAGAGAGAGCGTGAGCGGGCGCCGTTCAAGGGCCGCGCGCGCGCCGTCAATCCGCGAGCAGGAGCGGCACGAGGCGTGCGGGATCGTGCCGGTCGCCGCGCAGGTAGACGAACTCGCCGCGCGCGCCGGAAAGGACGAGCTGTCCGCGCCGCCGCGCGCGTCCCGACGAGGTGTCGTTGACGAGCACGTCGAGCGCCAGCGGGTACTCGCCCGCCGCGGCGCCGGAGGGAAGCGCGATGCGCAGCTGCAGCGCGAAGCCGCTCGCCGTGGCCTGCCATTCGGCGCGGTGCATCGGGAGCGTGCCCCACCCGTGGAGCCGTCGCACGCGCGCGTCGCCGCGACCCGCCTCGGGCACCACGAGCCACGCGCCGCCGTCGAGCGGCGTCCGCAGGTAGAGCTGCACGCCGTGGCCGTTGATGTCCGCCGGCTCGTTGTCGTACGGGTTCTCGGCGTCGGCGGGGACGAACACCGGCGCGGGCGTCGCGACGTGCACCTCCACGACGAGTTCCGTGCCGTGCGCGCTGACCTCGACGCGCGCGCCGGGGCGGCCCGCCTCGATCCACGTTTCCTCCGAGCGGCGATAGTGCGGCGCCGCCAGCTCCCAGACGGCCGCAGGCCCCGAGCGCCGAATCGTGATCGGCGCTCGCGCACGTTCGGCGAGCGGTTCGTCTCCATCGCCCGCGGGCGCCGCTGGTCTCCGGGCCTCGAAGCTGATCAGGCGCGCGCTCGCGCCCGTGCCGACCTCGAGCGTCCAGCCGTTGGCCGTGCGCCGACATGCGTGGCGCGCGCCACGGAGCGACACCTCCACGCCGTCGCTCGTGAACTGGGCCCCCTCCACGCGCGGCGACCACGACCAGACCGCGAACAGGAGGCCGCCGGGGCCTTCGCAGCGCACGACGAAGAACGGCCGCGCCTCGCTCGCGGGCTGGCCCGGCCCCACGGCGCGGAACCAGCGCGAGGGACCGTCCACCCACACGAGCGCGCGCGCCGAGCGGCCCCCGCGCGACGCGGCGAGCTCGATCACCGCGCGCGCCGCGACCGTCGCGGCACGGCACTCTCGCACGAACGCGAACCCATCCTCGGGCCCGTCGCTGCCGGCGAACGGCGCGTCCGCGAGCGTCGCGCCCCGCAGCTCACCGTCGAAATGGATCGGCAGGTCGAGGCGCACCGGCTCCTTCGCGCTCCAGCGCACGGCCTCCACGAAGTAGTCCCCGGCCACGAGCAGCGTGCGCTCCACGCGCACGCCCGGCGCGATGGCCTCGACCAGCGCCTCCACCCAGCCGAACTCTCCGTCATCCTCAAACGCGACCAGGCGGCCGTCCACGCGCCACTGCGAGTGCCCATTCACCAGCGGCGCGTTGTGCGCGAGAGTGCTCCGGTACCAGTGCAACGACGGATCCACGTAGGACCCGGTGCCGAGGTCGTCGAGCCAGCGCACCGCGCCGTGGGAGAAGAGGACGTTCAGGCGATCCGGATGGCCGTGCCCGCCGCCCGACTGCCCCCAGTCGAGCGCGACGTACACCTCGCCGCGCTCGCGGCGAAACACGGTGATCCCCTGTCCCTCGAGGCACGCCGAGGCCGCCGGCACGCGTGCGAGCGGCGGCGGGGCCGGGCGCGCCAGGAGCAGCGAGCGCCAGCCGAGGTCGGCGCGCGCGAGGCGGACCGGCGCGACGTTGCGCTCGACCTCGGCGGTGGAGCGCGCGCGGCCGGTGTCGCCCGGCGGCAGATCTTCCGCGTAGAGCCGGGCGAGCGCCGCGGTCAGCCGGTCGTCATCGTCGCGCCCGAGTGCGCCGGTGAGTCGCTCACCGGCTTCGCGCGCGAGCCCGAGTTCGCACAGCTCCGCGAAGCGCCACTGCTGGAGCGACACCGCGTACTGCGAATCCTTGCGCGAGGGAAAGGTGAAGTCGGGGAGCGCCGTCGCGAAGGGCGCCGCGAACCCCTCCTGAAATCGCGCGAGCAATTCGTGATCCAACAGGATCCCGGCCGTCTCCGCGAGCGTCACGCAGTACCAGAGCCCGCGGTGCGCGAAGAGATGGTAGTTCTCCCCCTCGTACCACGTCCCGTCCACGAGCAGTCCGTGCGCGAGGTGCGCTTCGACCCCAGACGGCGCGCGCACGACGCGCTCGGCGCCGGCGCGGTCTCCGAGCAGGAGTGCCGCCGCCATCAGGGCGGCATTGTGCCACACCTGGCGATTCGAGAGCCCCTCGTCGAACTGCGCGATCAGCTGCGCGCTCGGCCGCACGATGCGCTCGCGCACTTCGCCGGCGGTCGCGTCGTCACCCGCTGTCTCCAGCAAGTCCGCCGCGACGCAGAGCTGCAGCAGCCAGATGGACTCGAGGTAGGTGCTGAAGAAGAGGCGCGTGGGGCCCAGCACGTTGTCGCGGTTCGGATAGCTCAGATAGGCGCCAGCGTAGCGCCCCGCGATGTCGCGCGCGAGCTGGCCGTGCCGCTCGTCTCCGCGCAGGAGATAGAGGAGCGCCGCGTGCACGGCGCGTTCGGCAAGCCAGAGCTGGTACGAGAACACCCACCAGCGGTGATGCGGCTCGCCCTCGTACGTCCGGCCGCAGCGCGCGCAGCAGTGCCGCTCCGGCGAGAACGGGTCGAAGTCGAGCGCGGCGCCGTCGTCCGCACACCGCCCCCCGGCGCGCGAGAGCAGCGCCTTCGCCGTCGGGACATACGGCTCGCGGCCGAGCAACGGGGCGAGGTCGGCGGCGAGGGAGTCGGCGAGCGGCGCGAGCGGCCCCGACGCCGCCCCGCGCCGCTCGGCGAGCAGTTCAACCGGCAGCAGGAGCATCTCAGCGCCCCACCCGTGCGTTCGGCTCGACCGACCACTCCGTGAGCGACACGAGTTCGCCGCGCAGGTCCATCCGCACGTTGCGCATCCGGCGCGAGATCCCCTGCAGTCCGCGCGCGTGATAGAGCCAGACCGCGGGCATCTCGCGCGCCAGCTCCAACTGCACGTCGCGCCACGCCGCGACGAGGCCCGCCGCCGCGGCCACGCGCGTGCGCGCGAGCAGCGCGTCCAGGCGCGGCGTATGGTAGTCCGCGTAATCGAGCGAGCCGCCACGTTGCCGCGAGTCGTACATCGCGCCCAGATAGGCGAGCGAGACGTCACCCGGGATGCCCGTGAGCAGCAGGTCGAACGTTTTCGCCGGCGCGCGCGCGAGCGACAGGAAGGCGCCCAGCTCGAGCTGGCGAATGTCGAGGCGGATGCCGCGCGCCGCGAGGTCCGCCTGGACGAGCTGTTCGACGGCCTGGTCGCCGGTGCCGACCGTGAGCATCTGGACGGTGAACGGCAGTCCGTAGCGCCCGCGCACACCTTGCCGCCCGCGCCGCCATCCCGCGGCGTCGAGCAGCGAATCGGCGCGCCGCACGTCGCGCACCGCGTCGCGACCGAGGGCCAGCGGACTCTCCGGCACGACCGGCCCCGAGGCGGGCCGCGCGTAACCCGCGAGCGCCACCATCACGATCCGCTCCCGGTCGAGCGAGAGGTCGAGGGCGCGCCGCACGCGCACGTCGTCGAACGGCGCGCGGTGCACGTTGAGCACGAGCGCGGTCGAGAAGAGCACGGGATAGTCGAGCACGCGTGTCGCCGGGTCGCGCCGCGCGAGCCCCGCCATTGTCGGCGCGATGCCGGCGAAGTCGAGATCGCCGCTCGCGAGCCCCGCGAACTTCGTCGTGGGCTCGTCCACCACCGCGATCACGAGCTGTGCGAGGCGCGGCGCGCCGCCCAAGGCGGCGGGGAAACCCGCGTTTCGTGCGAAGCGCCAGCGCTGGCCGCTCACGCGCTCGACGAAGCGGAACGGCCCGTTTCCGACCGGTGCCAGGTTGAACGCGGCCCGGCGCATGTCGCCGCGCGGCACGCCGGCCAGGAGGTGCGCCGGCACGATCGGCAGCTCGCAGAGCACCAGCGGGAACGCGGGTTGCGGCGCGTGGAACCGGAGGATGGCGGTCGAATCGTCGGGCGTGAGTACCGTGTCGAGCGCCCCGAGGTCGCTCGCGCGCCAGTATCCGGTGCGCGGATCACGCGCCGCGAGGAGCGTGAACGCGACGTCGCGCGCCGTCGTCGGGCGCCCGTCGTGCCACGCCAGCGCCGGCTCGAGCCGGACGGTGAGCGCGCGCCGGTCGGCCGACCAGCGCCACGACCGCGCGGCGTAGGGCGAGGGCCCGAGGGCGCTGTCGTAGCGCGCGAGCGTCGTGAAGAGCGCGAACCGTTGCACCTGGCGCGACAGCGGGTGGATGGTGACGAGCGGGTTCCCCGACTCGAGGTCGGTGCCCGAGGCGTACACCGCGACGTCGCCCGGCCGCGGCGAGGCCGCGCAGGCGTGCAACGAGCCGGCGACCAGCGCCGCGAACGCCGCGAGCGCCGCGAGCGCCGCGATTGACGTCCGCGCGCGAGCGCGCATTATCAACCCGTGCTCACCGCGCTGTTCGCGCGCCGCCTCGCTCACGCGGCGCTGCTCTTCTGGCTGGTCGTCACGCTCATCTTCGCGCTCGTCCGGCTGGCGCCCGGCGATCCCGCCGCGTTCCTGGTCCCGCCGACGGCGACCGCGGCCGACGCCGAGCGGCTCACCGCCGAGCTGGGGCTCGACCGCCCGGTGGTCGTGCAATATGCACGCTGGGCGGGAGCGGTGCTGCGCGGCGACCTCGGCGAGAGTTTCGCCTCGCGGCGGCCGGTGCTCGACGTGCTGCGCGACGCCGCGCCCGTCTCGCTCTGGCTCGGCCTCACCTCGCTCGCCCTGACGTTCCTGGTGGGCGTGCCAGTGGGAATGCTGCAGGCCGCGCGCCGCGGCCGCGCCCTCGACCGGCTGCTTACGGTGGTCACGACGACCGCCTACGCCGCGCCGACGTTCTGGATCGCGCTCGCGCTCGTGGCCGTGTTCACGTACGGCGCCGCGACGCTCGGTTTGCCCGCGTGGCTTCGGCTCCCCGCGTTCGGCATCCGGACGCCCGGCGTCGCGCTGCACGGATGGGCCGCGCTCACCGACCTCGCGCGGCACGCCGCCCTCCCCGTCTTCACGCTCGCGGCCGTCGGCGCGGCCGGCATCGCGCGCTACGCGCGCACGGGCGCCGTGGACATCCTCGACCAGGAGTTCATCCGCACCGCGCGGGCCAAGGGACTGCGGCCGGCCCGCCTGTACGGGCGGCACGTGCTCGCGAACGTGATGCCGGCGCTCGTGGTGCTCTTCGCGCTCTCCCTTCCCGGCATCGTCGCGGGCTCGGTCTTCGTGGAGTCGGTGTTCGCGTGGCCGGGCCTGGGGCGCGCGACGCTCACGGCGATCCTCGCCCGCGACTATCCCGTCGTGATGGGGGCGAGCGTCTTCTACGCGGCAGCCGTCATCCTCGCGAATCTCGCGGCGGACCTCGCGCTACCGCTGCTCGATCCCCGCCGCGCCATGCCTGAACGATGAGTCCGGTGCGCCGCTTCTTGCCGGCCGACGGCGTGACGGCCGCGGCATCGGTGCTCCTCGCGGCGATGGCGGCCGCCGCGACGCTCGTGCCGCTCTTCGCGCGCGACGACCCGCTCGCGATCGGCGACGTGCTCGCGCTCCGGCTGCTCCCACCGTTCAGCGTGGACCCGACGGGGGCATTTCACCTGCTCGGTACCGACCGCTTCGGCCGCGACCTCTTCGTGCGGATGATGCTCGCGGGGCGCGTCTCGCTCGCCATCGGCATCGGCGGCTCGGTGCTCGGCGCCGCGTTCGGCACGGTGGTCGGCGCGCTCGCGGGATGGCGCGGCGGCGGGACCGACCGCGCCCTGATGGCCGCGACCGACGCGATGCTCGCGGTCCCGCGCCTCGTGCTCCTCCTCGTCTGCGCCGCGCTCTGGCAGCCCGGGATGGCGACGGTGCTCATCGTCCTCGCGGCCACCGGGTGGATGGGCGTCGCGCGCATCGTGCGGGGCGAGGTCGAGGGCGTGCGGGCGCGGCCCTTCGTGGAGGCCGCCGCCGCGCTCGGCGTGCGTGACTGGCGCGTGCTCTGGCGACACGTACTCCCGAACGCGCTCGATCCGGCGATCGTCGCGACCACGCTCGGCGTCGGCAACGCGATCCTCCTCGAGAGCGGTCTCTCCTTTCTCGGGCTCGGCATCCAGCCGCCGCGGCCAAGCTGGGGGAACATGATCGCGGGCGGGCGCGATCTCATCGTCACGGCGCCGTGGGTGGCGCTCGCGCCGGGTGTCGCGCTCATTCTCACGGTGCTCGCGGCGACGCTCCTCGGCGACCGGCTCCGCGACCGGTTGGCGGGGGAGAGCGCGCGCGCGGCGCGTTCGCTTGCGGAGCGGGCGTGACGTGAGCAGGTCGGCCCGGCGATCTTAGCCGCACAACACGCAGAATACGCAGAACACGCAGATCTCGCGGATCTCGCAGCCCTCGCACACCACTCGGGTCGCGCGTGTGAGCCTAGGTCAGCCCGAATCAGCGCGCGAGGATCGTGACGATCGCGCGCGGCGGCGCAACGAACGGAATCGCATCGCCCTCCGCGGTGAGCGGCGCGAGCGGCGTCTCGTCGAGCCGAGCGAGCCGTGCTTCGCCGATCGGCCCGGCAAGCCGCCAACGCCCAGCGCGCTCCTCGTCGAGCAGATTCACGCAACGCAGCACCAGCCACTGACCGTCCTCACTCTCCTTGGCGCAGGAGAACGCAAGGCCCTCGCCGGTCAGCTCGATGCCGCGCACCGGCTCCGGCCGGTGCAACGCCGACCGCAGCGTCGCACCCGTGAGCGGCAACAGGATGTCGTCCGCCGCGCGCTCGATCTCGTCCACCACCGCCGCGGCCCGATCGCCGTGCAGCAGAAGGGCGAGCTCGGCGCCGAACGGCCCGTGGCACTGCGCTTCGGGCGTCGGCGTGGGCCAGCCGGCGTGGCCGTTCCGCTCGGGGAGATCGTCGCGCGAGAGCTCGCCCACGGCGCGCACGAGCGTCACGTAGACGATTCCTGCATCGTCCACCTCGTACTCGGCGAGGCCGTCGGAGAACACCGTCGCGCCGCGCCCATCGCCGAAGAGCGAGACGTAGCGATGCAGCGGTGCGGTTCGCTCAGGCCGCTCCATTCGCGCATCCGCCTCCGAAACCACGAGCGGCCGGCGCTCGATCGGCCCGAACATCGCGTCGGCGACCACCCGTGGTCGCGCGACGTCAGTGGCGATCCTGCACCGCAACCGGTGATCGCTCGACGCGTTCGCTCCTTCGATCCGAATCCGGAGCCAGCGTGCGTCCGCGTCCACCATCAGCCGGCGCCTGAGTGAAACGCGCTCGCGTCCCGCGCGGAATGACCACCGCGACTCCATCCCCGCGCGCACCGGCCCCTTGTGCACGACCCGCGCCCCCTCGAACAGCGGCGTGAACTTCCGGCCGCGCGGCGACGGCGTGTAGAGATCGCCGCAGTCCACGACGCTGTCCCACCAGAGAAGGTCGGGAATCGTGCGCGCGCGTTCGTGATCCGTGAGCTCGACGCGTCCGTCGCCGTCCACGCGCACGGTGATGCGCCCATTGTGCAACTCCCCGGGGACCGCGCGCGCGGGGTTCGGCACCTCGCCCCGCCGGCCGCGCCTCGTGTGCTCCAGGCATCGGATGCCATACGCCGGCACCTCCGGTACCCACGCCGCCACCTCACTCGCGAGCACGAGGTCGTCGTCGGGATAGTGACGCGGCGACTCGGTGAGTTCGTGCGCCTCCGCTCGAGCGAGCACCTGAACTGCCGCAGCACCCGCGATCGCCGGCATCGCGCGCGGGGCCGTCGTGACCGGTCCCGGGCTCGCGTTCGCGCCCACCTTCACGTCGGAGAGGAAGCTCGTCACGCGGAGGAGCGCGACGCCTCCGCGCGGCCGCGCCGAGCGGTTCCGCACAACGACCATCGGCCGCCACTCGTCGCGGCGCTCGCGCGCGTGCTCCGCGCGATGCCCGATGAGGTCGCCCAGCGCGTCGTCGCGGATCCCCGCGGCCTGCGCGTGTGCCTCATCGAGTCGCGCGTCCATCGCCCGGGCGACCTCGTCCGTCGAGCAGCCGCACAGCGTGTCGTGCGGATGGCAGAGGAGGAGCGAGCGCCACGCGGCGTCCACGAGCGCGCGCCGGGACGGGGCGCTCGACGTCGGAGAAGACAAGGTCGCGACCGACACACCGCTCGACGCGCCGGGCGCGCGCGACCCGTCCTCCGAACCGGAGTTCGCGCTCGTACCGGCGCGCGCCGCCCACACCGCGAGCGCCGCCCACGGCTCCGCGTCGCGCACCAGCAGCCGCTCGATGTGTGCGTTCCGTCGCTTCTGGTGCGCCCGCGTGGCAAACGTGCCCTGCAGCGTCCACACGAATCCGTATGAGTCGCGCAACTCGCCGCGCACCTCGGGCAGCGACGCCGCCCCACCCCCGTCGTGCGCCACCGCCTGCCGCTCGAGATCCGCCGCGAACGCCCCGAGCGAGCCGGCGCGGATCTCGTCGGGACGCGCCGCCTCGGTGAGAGCCGCAATCGCCACGCCCAGCCGCTCCTGCCGCGCGTGATGGTCCGCGCCGTTCAGGAGCAGCACGACGCCGAGCCTGCTCCGCGCGACGAGCTGCGCCCGCATCGAAGCCCATCGGTCACGCGCGGCGCCGCGGTCGGCCGGCAGGTTCTGGCCGATGTCGTACCCGCTCACCGGCAGATGGTAGAGCAACACGCGCTCCCCGCCCGGCGCGATCCACCACGCCGCGTCGCCCGCGGGCCAGCGCGCGCTGCCGTACCCGCGCAGCGCGATCGCCGTCGCGTACCCGAAGCCGTGCGCGAGCGCCGGCATCGCCGCGGGATGCCCGAAGGAGTCGGGGCAGTAGAGCACCGGCGGCGCGCTCGCGCGGAGTGCGCGCATCGCCCGGCGCCCGGCGAGCAGGTTGCGCACGAGCGCCTCGCCGCCCGGGATCAGCTCATCCGCGAGCACGTACCACGGACCCGCCTCGAGCACGCCCTTCTGGAGGAGCGCCGACAGCTCCGCCGCGCGCTCCGGCCGCACCGCGAGATAGTCCTCGAGCACCACGGTCTGCCCGTCGAGGAGGAAGCTCGCGCCGCCTGACGGCGGAGCATCGAGCAGCTCGTCCACGAGCGCCACCAGCCGTTGCCGGAACCGCGCGGCGGGGAGATACCACTCGCGGTCCCAGTGGGTGTGCGAGACGAGGTGGACGACGGTCATGGGGCGTCGAGGAACAGATGAGCCGGTGTGGAGAGCAGGAGTAGTGCGGTCCTGCTTTGAGGCCTACTATAGATACGCGCTCTCCTCGCGCGCACCACCCCACGTCCCGGAGACTGGACGATGTCACCGCGCTCCCTTCCCGTCGTCGCCGCCTTGTTCCTCGGCGTCGCCGCGATGTCGCCGCTCGCCTCGCAGCAGGCGCCGCAATACTCGAAACTCCTCAGCGAACTCCGCTGGCGCTCCATCGGCCCGCTCCGCGCCAGCCGAACGCGCTCGGCCGCCGGGCACCCGAGCCAGCCCTTCACCTTCTACGCCGGCGTCGTGAACGGCGGCGTCTGGAAGACCACCGACGCCGGCCGCACGTGGAATCCCATCTTCGACGACCAGCCCACGCAGTCCATCGGCGCCGTCGTCGTCGCGCCGAGCGACCCGAACGTCCTCTACGTCGGGACCGGCGAGGGACTGCACCGCCCCGATCTCTCCGTCGGCGACGGCATCTACAAGTCCACCGACGCCGGCAGGACGTGGACGCACCTCGGGCTCCGCGACGCGCAGCAGATCGCGAACATCGCCGTGGACCCGAGGAACCCGAACCGTCTCTTCGTCGCGGCGATGGGACATCCGTACGGGCCCAACACGGAGCGCGGCATCTACCGCTCCACCGACGGCGGTCAGTCGTTCCAGCGCGTGCTCTTCAAGGACGAGAACACCGGCGGCAACGACGTGGACATTGATCCACGGAACCCGAGTATCGTCTACGCCAACCTCTGGGAAGCGCGGCAGGGGCCGTGGGAGAACGCGGCGTGGAGCGGCACGAACGGCGGCCTCTTCAAGAGCACCGACGGCGGCGCGACGTGGAAGCCGCTCTCAAGGGGACTGCCGCCGGGCGCGAACCAGGCGAACGTCGCGATCGCGCCGAGCAATCCCAGGCGCCTCTACGCGACGGTCGCGTCGCAGGGCGTCGGCATCTACCGCTCCGACGACGCGGGCGAAACGTGGACGCAGATCACGACCGACACCCGGCCCGCGGGCCGCATCGGTGGCGGCGACCTCCCCGTGCCGATCGTCAATCCCAGGAACGCCGACGTGGTCGTGATGGCCAGCACCGTCTCGTGGAAGTCGGTGGACGGCGGCAAGACGTGGGCGCCGTTCAAGGGCGCGCCGGGCGGCGAGGATTACCAGGGCGGGTGGATCAACCCGACCAATCCCGACATCGTGTTCCTCGTCGCCGACCAGGGCGCGGTCGTCACGCTGAACGGCGGCGAGACGTGGAGTAGCTGGTACAATCAGCCGACCGCGCAGCTCTATCACGTCGCGGCCGACAACGCCTTCCCTTACCGGCTCTGCAGCGGCCAGCAGGAGTCGGGATCGGCGTGCGTGGCGAGCCGCGGCAACTATGGCGCGATCTCGCTTCGCGACTGGCTCCCCGTCGGCGTGGACGAGTACGGTTACGTCGCGCCCGATCCGCTCAATCCCGACCTCGTCTACGGCGGACGCAGCGTCACGCGTTTCGACCGGCGCACCGGACAGACGTCCACCGTCGGGCCCGTCGGCGGCGGGCGCGGCGGCGGTGGCGCCGGCCCCGCGGGGAACTTCCGCCAGGTGCGCACGCAGCCGGTCGTCTTCTCGGCGGCCGATCCGCGCGCGCTCTTCTTCGCGAACAACTTCCTGTGGAAGACCGTGGATGGCGGCATCCACTGGCAGCAGATCAGCCCCGACCTCACGCGCACGACGTACGAGTTGCCGAAGAGCATCGGGAAGTACGCCGACCCGTCACAGGTCGCGCAGCGCGGTGTCATCTACACGATCGGCCCGTCGCCGCTCGACGCGAATCGCATCTGGATCGGCACGGACGACGGCCTCATCCACACGACGAGCGACGGCGGCGCGCACTGGCAGGACGTCACGCCCCCGCAGATTGGACCCTGGTGGAAGGTGTTCATGATTGACGCCGGGCACTTCGACGCGCAGACCGCGTACGCGGCGGTGAACACCCTGCGCCTCGACGACATGCGGCCGCACGTCTACCGCACGCACGACGGCGGGCGCACGTGGACGGAGATCGTGAACGGGATGACGGACGCGGGCCCGGCAAACGCCGTGCGCGAGGACCCGGTGAAGCGCGGGCTCCTCTTCGCGAGCACGGAGAAGGGCGTCTGGTTCTCGCTGGACGACGGCGATCACTGGGAGTCGCTCCGGCTGAACCTCCCGGCGTCGTCGGCGCGCGACATCATCGTGAAGGACGACGACCTCGCCGTCGCCACGCACGGGCGAGGATTCTGGATTCTCGACGACATCACGCCGCTCCGGCAGCTTGACGCGCGCACCACCGAGCAGGAGGCAGTGCTCTTCAAGCCCGCGACCGCGTGGCGCGTGCGGTGGAACACGAGCACCGACATGCCGTGGCCCAAGGAGGAGCCCACGAGCGAGAATCCGCCGGACGGCGCGGGGATCACCTACCATCTGCGCTCCGCGGCGAACGGGCCCGTGACGCTCGAGATCGCGACGCCGGACGGCCGGCTCGTGCGCCGCTACTCGAGCGCCGACCCGGTCGCGCCGCTGCCGGAGCCGGCCGCGGCGCCGGTCCCGATCTACTGGTATCGGCCACCGCGGAAACTCTCGGCGGAACCGGGGATCCATCGGTTCTTCTGGGACGTGCACTACCAGCCGCTTGCCGTCGGTGGCGCCGGCGGACGGGGCGGACTCCCGATCGCGGCGATTCCGCGCAACAGCCCGACCGCGGCGACCACGCCGTGGGTCTCGCCGGGGACGTACGCGGTCAAACTCACGGTGAACGGCCGGAGCTATGCGCAGCCGATCACGGTGCGGCAGGATCCGCGAGTGCAGAGCCCGGCTTACGTGATGCAGGAAATCTATTCCTTGAGCGAGGCGGCCTACTTCGGCGCGGTGGACGCACAGGCGGCCGTCCAGCAGGTCGCGTCGCTGCGCGAACAGATCGCGCGCGTGCGGCCGCAGGCGACGGGCGCCGCGGCCGACGCACTCGCGGCGTTCGACGCGCGCGCCGCGGCGCTCCAGGGACTGCCGGCGCCAGCGGAAGCAGCGGGCGCGGCGGCCGCGCCGCCCGCAGGTGCGGGTGCCGGTGGGCGCGGCGGCCGCGGATTTGGCGGCGGAGGTCCGGTCGCGCCGCCCGAATCCCTCGCCGGCGTCGTCGCGAGCCTCAGCGGACTGATGAACGCACTCCAGGCCGCCGACGTGCCGCCCACCGCGAACCAGCGCGCGACGATCCTCGGCGCGCGTCAGATCGCGACGGGCGTGATGGCGAGGTGGAACGCGCTCAGGACGACCGAGTTGGCGGCGCTCAACGAACGGTTGAGGAGCGCAGGACTGCAGGCAATCACGATTCCGTGAGCCCGGCGGGAAGCCCGGCGGGAAGCCCGGATCAGAACCACCGCCAGAGCCAGTGCTTCTCGAACAAGACCTTCGACGCGTGTCCGCGACGGGCAGGCGGATGGATCCTCACGTTCGGCGTCGGCTCGGCGTAGAAGTCTCCCGCCCCGAAGCCCGCCTTGCCGTCGCCCGTTTCGATCCAGCACTTGCCCTCGCCGTCGAACGACGCCGGCTTCCCCTTCCCCGTAATGGCGCGCGCGATGTTGCGCGCGACCACCTCGGCCTGGGCGTGCGCAAACACGCCCGCCTTCGGGAGCGGCTTGCCGAGCTTGAGAGGGATGGCGACGACGTCACCGATCGCGTACACCCCGGGAAACTTCGTCTCGAGCGTGTGGCGATCCGCCTGCATCCAGCCGCTCTCGGCGACGAGGCCGGCCTCGCGCACGACGCGCGGCGCCCGGTGTGGCGGGATGAACGCGAGCAGGTCAAACCGCGCCTCGACGCCGTTCGTGAACCGGAGGACCCGGCCGCGAACATCCACGTCCCGGACTTGATGCTCCGGGTGATAGGCGACGCCCTTCGATTCGACCATCGCGCGAACCGCCTTCGATACGTCCGGGCCCGCGACGCCCATCGGTCCGGGCTCAGCCGCGTAGAGATCGAGCTGCGTGTCGCCCCGGATCTTCCGCTTCCGGCACGCATACTCCAGGAGCATCGCGGCTTCGTACGGCGCGGCCGGGCACTTGTAGGCGGGCGCGGCGGTGAGCAGCGCGAGCTTGCCACCCGAGAAGCCCGCGAATGCGTCGCGCAGCGACTCGGCGCCGGCGAGCGCGTAGAAGTTGTGCCCCGCCTCGCCCAGCCCTGGAATGATCTCCGGTGCGAGATCCGCGCCGAGCGCGATGACGAGGTGGTCACCGGTCAGCACGCGCCCGTCCACCGCGACAGTCCGGTTCACGGGATCAATGCGCTCGATCTCGCCGCGCACCACCTCCACGCCGCGCTTCTCGAGCCGCGCGAGCGGGCGCGAGATCTTCGCGGCCGTCCGGTCGCCGGTGATGAGCCAGAGGAGCGAAGGCGCGAACACGAACGCGGGCTCGCGATCCACGAGCACCACGCGGTGCTCCCTCGGCAGTGCTTGGCGCAGCCTGTTCGCGGCCACGAGTCCGCCGATGCCGCCGCCGAGTATCAGGGTCGTTCGTGAGATGGCCATCGTTCGTCAGAAGGTGAGCACTTTGTCTGTTTCGACGGTCCAGGATCCCCACTCCTCCAGGGAGCTCTTGCGCGCGCCGCGGACGAGCTCGGTTTCCGCGATTCCGCGCGCGTCCATGCAACTGCCGCAGACGCCGACGGTGCCCCCGCGCGTCAACACGACCGAGAGCATCGACTCCACGTTATAATAGCCGGGCGGCACCGTCTGCCCGCTCTTGGCGCACCCGGCGGCATCGCCCACGAGGAAGATCTTCACCTCGACCCCCTCGCGCTTCACGAGCGAGCCGGCGAGGCGGAGCCCGTTGTAGGAGCGCTCCGAGCCGTACGGCGCGTCGTTCAGGACGATGAGGATTTTCACGCCGCGTCCTCCTTGGGCGAGCGCACGACCGGCAGCCCGGCGGCGCGCCACTCGGGGAACCCCTCCTCGAGGCGCCGTGCACGACGCCCGCGCGCGCGCAGCATCTCGACGGCGCGATAGGCCAGCACGCAGTACGGCCCCCGGCAGTACGCGACGATCTCCTTGCCGCGCGGCAGCTCCCCGGCGCGGCGCTCGAGTTCATCCACCGGAATCGAGACCGCCCCCGGCACGTGACCCGCGCGGTACTCGTCCGCCGGTCGCACGTCGAGGATGACCGCCGTGCCGGCGCGCGTCCGAGCGAGGAGCTCCTTGCGCCCGATCGGTTCCAGCCGGTCGCGCGCGGTGAGATACGTCTCGACGATTCGCCCGACCTCCTCCAGGTGCCGCTCCGCGAGCGCGCGGATGAGCCGTGTGAGGTCGTAGACGGCCGGATCGGTCAGCCGATAGTAGACGTAGAGCCCGTCCTTCCGCGCCTCGGCGAGCCGCGCCTGGCGGAGCACCTGCAGGTGGTGGGAGGCGTTCGCGACGGAGAGGCCGGCCGCGCGGGCCAGCTTCTCCACCGTGCGCTCGCCCTGGGCGAGGATCTCGAGCAGCTCGAGGCGGCGGCCGCTCGCGGCGGCCTTCCCGATCCGCGACAACTGCTGGTACAGGCGCTGTTTCAACCGTCGTGCGGCCAAGGTCGTCCCCCTGAAAAACTATTCAAACAATTGCTTGAATAGTTGCGGATGTCAAGTGGGGTCGCCGGCCCGGGCGCCGCGGACTTCGGCCGCGCCAACGGCCGCGCAACCTCGCCTCCGGTTGCCGCGCACTCGCGTCCGCCGCGCGTGCAACCGCACAGCCGGTGTCGTGTGCACCCCGCGCGGCCGCGCGTCGAGCGCCCGGATCGCCCTGAGGGTTTCCCCGATTACGCACCCGGCAGGCGCAGCCGAACGTGTGGTGTCGCTGCGCTCCGACCGTCCCCGGAGGAGGCCCCGATGCCCCGTTCCGCCCAGGCGTACAACCGGCGTGACTTCGTTCGCACGGCCGCCGCTGGACTGGCCGTCTTCCCCGCCCTCAGCGCCGATGGCTTTCACCTCACACGCGCGCAACGCAAGAGCCGCGTCGCCCTCGTGCGTACGACCGACCGGAAGCTCGGCGTCACCGAGGTCCTCAAGCTCGTTGACATCCGCGACGTCGCGGGCAAGCGCGTCCTCCTCAAACCGAACTTCAACACGGCCGACGACGCGCCCGGCTCCACCCATAACGACACGCTCACCCAGCTCATCGCTGAGTTGCGCGAGCGCGGCGCGCGGAGCGTCACGCTCGGCGAGTCGAGCGGACCGCCCGTGACGCGCAACGTGATGGTGCAGAAGGGAGTCTTCGACCTGGCTCGCGACCTGCGATTCGACGTCGTGGACTACGAGCAGCTCCCGGACAACGAGTGGGCGCGCTTCGCTCCCGGCGGCACTCACTGGCCGGAGGGGTTCGCCATTCCCCGCCTGGTACTCCAATCCGAGTACACGGTTTCCACCTGTTGCCTCAAGACGCACGGGTCCGGTGGCGTCTTCACGATGTCGCTCAAGCTCGCGGTGGGACTGACGCCCAAGCCGATCCGACGCACGATGCACCGCTCGCCCGACATGCGGCGGATGATCGCCGAGCTCAACGCGAGCTACAAGCCCAATCTGATCGTGCTCGACGGCGTCGCGGCTTTCACGGACGGTGGCCCCTCGCGCGGTGTGCTCAAGCCGGGCAACGTGATGATCGCCGGCAACGACCGCATCGCGGTGGACGCCGTCGGGCTCGCGGTGCTCAAGGAGCTGGGCTCCAACGACGCGATCATGAACACCAAGATCTTCGAGCAGGAGCAGATCGCGCGCGCCGTGGAGCTGGGGCTCGGCGCGATGGCCCCGAGCGAGATTGACATCGTGACCGCGGACCCCGACAGCCGCGCGTACGCCGAAAAGCTGCGGGGGATTCTGGCGCTTGGCTGAGCGGGCTCATCCTCGAGGGCGTGCGTCGCCGCGACGGGGCGCGCAACTGCGCGTCCGGCGGGGCGACCGCCCGCGCGGCGTTTACCGCAGCCACACGTCCAGATGTTCCGCGACGAACGTGTCGTCCGCGAGCGCCGGGTGCGCCGCGCACACGCGCGTGATCTCCTCCGCTTGACCCGGCGATAGCGTCTCGCGCGGGTCGAGGCACCAGATGCCCGCGAGCAGGCCCTGGCGCCGGAGCACCTCGTGGATCCCCGGAATGCACCCGGCGAACGCGTGCGCGGCGTCGAAGAGCGCACCGTTCGCGTCGGTCAGCGCCGCGCCCTCGCGCAGAAGCTCCGCACCCGTCGCGCCGGTCGCGCCGGTCGCGCGCGCGCGTTTCACGCGATCGAGCAGCTCGGCCGCCCGCCTCGTCCACACCGCCCACTGACCGAGCAGCCCGCCGTCCATCCAGCGGACCCTTCGCTCACCACCGACCGTCACCGGGAAGGGCGTGAGCAAGTCGCCGACGATGTGGTCGTCGTTCCCCGTGTAGAGCGCCACGTCGTCGCGGCCCGCTTCGGCGATCGCGCGCACCACGTCGAACGTCTGGTACCGGTCGAACGGCGCGATCTTCACGGCCCACACGTTCTCGATCTCGGCGAACGCGCGCCAGAAGTCGTAGCCCAGCACGCGTCCGCCGACGGCGGGCTGCAGGTAGAAGCCGAAGAGCGGAATCACCCCGGCGACCGCGCGGCAGTGCGCGATCAGCTCGGCGTTCGTCGCCTTCGCCAGCGCGCCCAGGCTGAGGAGCCCCACGTCGTAGCCGAGCGACCGCGCAACCTCCGCCTCGGCGGCCGCTTGCGCGGTCCTGCCGGCAAGCCCCGCCACCATCACGAACGTGCGGTCGGCCGGCGGGCGCATCGCAAGCGCGGCGCGCGCCGTCTCCGCGGCCAGCGCCAGCACGGGCCGATACAGCCCGTTCTCGCGGATCGCGAACTGCGTGGTGTGCACGCCCACGGCCAGTCCGCCCGCGCCGGCATCCATATAGTAGCGCGTCAGCGCGCGTTGCCGGCGCTCGTCGAGCGTGCGCGACGCCGTCAACGCCAGCGGGTGCGCTGGGATCACGACGCCCGAGCGCAGGTGGGCACGCGCACGCGCCGCCTGCTCGGCCGAGCGCCCGCCGCCGGGACCTTCGTCGCGCGCCATCAGAACGCCCCGTCCCTCGTCTCGAAGTGCGTCGGCTTGCCGAGCAGCGGCCGGCCCTCGCGCACCCACTCGGCCACCCAGTCGAGCATCGTCTCGATGGGCATCTCAGGCGCGCCGAGCAACGAGCGAAGGCGTGCCGTGTCGCTCAGGAGCGCGTCGTTCGCCTCCCTCCCCTCGAAACGCGGCTCGCGCCCCAGCCGCTTGCCGAGCGCGATCGCCAGCTCCCGCACCGAGAGCGTCTCGGACCCCGTAACGTTTACGACGAGCGGAGGCACGGCAGCCAGCGGCAGCAGCTCGAGCGCCGCGCAAACTGCGTCGCGCTGCCAGATCACATTGACATGACCCATCGTGAGCGAGATCGGCTCGCCGCGCACGAGCGCGACGGCAAGATCGGTGAGGACGCCGTAGCGCAGGTCCATCGCGTAGTTCAGTCGCGCGATTGCCACGCGGGTGCCGTCGCGCTCGGCGTAGTGCTCGAACACGCGCTCGCGCCCCACGCACGACGCCGCGTACTCGCCGACCGGCCCGGTGGCATCGGCCTCGCGTGCGCCCCCGCTCGTGACCGGGACGAGTGGATAGACGTTCCCCGTCGAGAAGGCGACGATGCGCGCGCCGGCGTACCGCTCCGCGCAGATCGCCGGAACCACGACGTTCAGCATCCAGGTGCGCGACGGCGCTTCGCTCGTGCCGAACTTCTGTCCCGCCATGAAGACGACGTTCGCCGCGTCGGGAAGTCGCCGCACGGCGTCGCGGTCGAGCAGGTCGCAACGGACCGTTTCGACGCCCGCCTCGCGCAACGCGCGTACGGCCGGCTCGGAGGAGAAGCGCGACACCGCGATGACCCGGCGGCGCGTTCCGCCGGCCGCCCGTTCGGCGGCGCGCGCCGCCATCCGCGCGAGCGTCGGCCCCATCTTGCCGCCCGCGCCGAGCACGACGAGGTCTCCGGACGCGCGCGCGAGCGCGGCCACCGTGGCCTCCCGCGGCTCGGAGAGCAGAGCGTCGAGCTCCCCTTCGGAGCGCGGCGCGCCGATCATCGGAGCGGCCACCAGCGGTCCCCGCGCCTCGAGCGCCTCTCCGCGTGCTCAGCCGCTTCGCGGCGGCTCACCTGGCGCTCCACGTGCTCAACCACTCCCCGGCGGCGAGTGAGCCCGCTGCCTCCCGTACCAGTAGCGCTCCACGTACTTGCCGATGGATCCGCGCGAGAAAAGCAGCCAGAGCGGGAACTTCGCGAACACCAGCAGCATGTAGTGCCACTCGCCGTGCTCGTCGAACTTGCGCGTGGAGAACACCGACGGCACGCCGCTGAGCCGGCCAAACGACTGGCCGCGCGTGCGACCCAGCCGCTTCAGGTCCTCGAGAAACCAGACGTCCTCCGCGAACCGCCAATGCTCCCGGTACCCTCCGACTGCTTCCCAGTCCTCCTTGCGACAGCAGATGACGCCAGTGTCAAAGCGCAAGAGGCGCGTCAACACGACCAGGACGAGCCAGGTGACGTTGATTCCCCACGAGCGACGCTCGAGGAGCACTCCCGACGCGCCCACGATGCGCGTGCCGTCCGCGAAGAAGTCCTCGATCGCGTTGAAGGTGTCGGGGTGGACCTCCGCGTCCGCATCCACGAAGGCGAGGATCGACCCGCGCGCCGCGCGCGCCCCTCCGTTCCGTACGGCCGCGATGACGCGTGGTTCGACCGCCGTGATGACGCAGCCATTCGCCTGCGCGATCCGGATGGTGCCGTCGGTCGAGCCGTTGTCGGCGACGACGACCTCCACGCTCTCCGGGCCTCCACGGTAGCGCCGCCGCGCGATCTCGACCGAGGCGAGCAGGCGCGGGAGGTAGCGCTCCTCGTTGAAGGCCGGAATGACGGCGGAGACGCGGATGGTCATCCCGCCCTCGCTTCGAGCATCGGCCGCACGTCCTCGAGGGCGCCCCCGAACGCCGCCGTCGTCTCCTCGACCTCGGCGTCCCGCATCGCCGTGGAGAGAAAGAAGGCGCCGGCGGCGCGGGCGAAGATGCCGCGGTTCAGGAGCGCGAGGTGCAGCCAGCGCATCGCCTCGCGATTCGCGGCGAGCGAGGAGCGGTAGTCGGTCACGGGATGGGCGGTGAGGTGGAGCCCCACCAGCGAACCCATTCCTGTCACCTGCGCGCGCACGCCGGCCGTCTCGAGCGCGACGCGAAGGCCCGTGCGCAGCCGGTCGCCGAGCGCGTTGAGGCGCGCGATCTCCTCGCCGGTGAGCAGGCTCAACGTGGCCAGCCCGGCGGCCGCCACCGCCGCATTGCCGGCGAAGGTGCCGGAGTGGTGCAGCGGTGCGCGCTGCGCGACGTCGAAGCCGTCCATCACGTCCGCGCGGCCGCCAAAGGCGCCCACGGGAAGTCCGCCGCCGATCACCTTGCCGAAGGTGGTGAGATCGGGCCTCACGCCGACGCGTTCCTGCGCGCCGCCGCGGGCCAGGCGAAAGGTGACCACCTCATCGAGAATGAGGAGCACTCCCGCCTCGCGCGCCACGTCGCGCAGTCCGCGCAGGAACGCCGCGTCGGCCGCGATCATCCCTCGCACCGTCACCGCCTCGACGATCACCGCCGCCAGCTCGTCCCGGTGTTCCCGGATGATCCGCGCCGTGCGCTCGAGGTCGTTGAACGGGGCCACGAGGGTGTTCGCGAGCACCTCCGGCGGGAGCCCGCGCGTCCCCACCTTGCCGTGCGGAAAGTCGGGCGCGTCCGCGCCCGGGTCCACGCTCACGGAGACCGCGTCGTACCCGCCGTGATAGCTCCCTTCCATCTTCAGGAGCTTCGGCTTCCCCGTGAACGCGCGCGCCGCGCGGATGGCATAGAGATTCGCCTCGGTGCCGGAGGTCGCAAAGCGGAGGCGTTCCACCGACGGCACGCGCCGCGCGATCTCGCGCGCGAGCGCGAGCTGTGGCTCGTTCGGCGCGCCGAAATCGGTGCCGCGCGCCGCCTGCTCGCCGATCGCCGCCACGATCGCGGGATGCGCGTGGCCGTGGATGATCGAGCCGAAGTTCGAGAGGTGATCGAGGTACCGGTTTCCGTCGAGGTCCTCGAGGCGGCACCCGCGCCCGTGCTCGACACAGAAGGGATACGGCTCGTAGAACGCCACGGAGCGCGTGACGCCGCCCGGGATCAGGCGGCGCGCCTCCTCGTGGAACGCGGCCGACCGCGCGGTGCGCGCGCGGTAGGCGGCCTCGATCGCCGCGCGGGCCTCAACCGCCGACCGCACGCGTCGCTCCGTCGCCGAGGACCCGCTCCCGCACGGCGCGCCGGCTCACCTTCCCCGCTGTGCTCTTCGGCAACTCCTCCACCAGGTGAATCCGTTTCGGCGCCTTCACCGAATCGAGCTCCGCCTTGACGAACTGGATGAGCGCCGCCTCCGTGGCGAGCGCGCCGGCCCGGAGCTGGACCGCCGCGTGCACGGCTTCGCCCCATTTGGGATCGTCCACCCCGAACACGATGCACTCGCGCACCGCGGGGTGCCGGCCGAGCACCGCCTCGACGTCCGCTGGATAGACGTTGAACCCGCCGGAGATGATCACGTCGCGCACGCGACTCCTGAGATAGAGGTAGCCGCGCTCGTCCAGCACGCCCAGATCGCCCGTGTGCAGCCAGCCGTCCACGATCGTCTCCGCGGTCAGTTCCGGCCGGTCGAGGTAGCCGCTCATCACGAGATCGCCCCTGACGACGACTTCGCCGAGCTCACCGCGCGGCAGCAGGCGTCGCTCCGGGTCCATGACCTCGACGCGCGTCATCACGGTCGCGCGCCCGACCGAGGTGAGGTTCCGCTCGTCCTCGAACTCGCGCGCGCGCATCGCCGTGATCATCTGCGGCGCCTCCACCTGGCCGTACGCCGTCTCCACCACAGGGCCGAAGACGCGGCGCGCGTCACGGATCCGCTCGGGCGGCATCGGCGCCGCCGAGTAGATGAGGTGGCGGAGCGCGGGGTACCCCCGACCGGTTGCCCCCGGCTCCGCCATCAGCGTATAGAACAGGGTGGGCGGGAGGTACGCCGTCGTCACGCCGCGCTCCGCGAACGCCTGGAGAATCGCCGGCGCCGCCGGCTTCTCCAGCAGGACGAGCCGTCCGCCCCGCGCGAGTACCGGGAGCACGAAACACGACGAGCCGTGCGTGAGCGGCGCGGCGATCAGGTTGCAGTCGTCCGAGCCGAACTCGAACGTCTCGAGAATGCTCCGCGTCAGCGCGTTGATGCAGCGCACCGACTGCAGCACGCCTTTGGGCGATCCGGTCGTGCCGCCGCTGAACTTGATGATCTGCACGTCCTCGGGCCGTCGCTCGACGCGTTCGGGACGCCGGCCGCGGTAGCGCCGGATGAGCCCGCGCACGCTCTCCTCCGGCGCGGCCGCGCTCTTCCCGAGGACCACCGGCACCCCGGGGGGCGAGAACGCGGCGGCGCACGACTCGTCGGCCACGATCACGCCCGGCCGCGTGGCCGCGATCATCGCGTCCAGCTCGGCGCGGCCGTTCCGCGGATTGAGCGGCACCCAGACCTTCCCCGCCGCGTACGTCGCGAGCAGCGCCGTCAGATGCTCCAGCGTGTTGTGCGCGCAGATGCCCACGCGGCTCCCGCGTGTCGGGTCGAGCGACTGCAGCGCTGCCGCGAGCGCCTCAACGTCGGCGAGGAACCCGGCGTAGCTCAGTCGCGTGTCGTCGGTCTCCACGGCGACGGCAGCCGGATCGCGGCTGGCGCCGTCATACAGGAAATCCACCGGTTGCATCGCACCCGTGCTCATCGTGCGCCAAAGGTCGCTTCCGTCGAGAAAGACTGTCAATGCGCTCGCCGAGACAGTCGCCCGGCGTTATGATCTTGGCAAACGACTTCACCCGCCCCCTCCGGGGCGGGATCGCGTCTCTGGAGGCACCATGCGCAATCACGTTCGAATGGCCTCGCTCGCTTCGTTCTCGCTCTGCGCGTGCGCGCTCGTCGCGCTGCCGGGCCGGCCGCTCAGTGCCCAGGCGGGCACCACGCCGGTCGCCACGGAGTTCGAGCGGCTCCACTTCCGCTCCATCGGCCCGGCCACGATGTCCGGCCGCATCGCGGATCTCGCCGTCTACGAGGCGAATCCGGCGATCTACTACGTCGGCACGGCCCACGGCGGCGTCTGGAAGACCACGAGCAACGGCGCCCTGTTCACGGCGCTCTTCCAGGACCAGGGACTGATCGCGATCGGCGACGTGACCATCTCGCAGTCGAATCCCGATCTCGTGTGGGTCGGCGCCGGCGAGTCGAACAACCGGCAGAGCACGTCGTGGGGCGGCGGCGTCTACAAGTCCACCGACGGCGGCAAGACGTTCCAGTTGATGGGGCTCCGCGAATCGCGGCACATCAACCGGATCGTCATTGATCCTTCCAACAACGACGTGGTGCTCGTCGCGGCGACGGGCCCGCTCTTCGGTCCGGGCGGCGATCGCGGCGTCTACAAGACGACCGACGGCGGCCGCACGTGGAGGCAGGTGCTCAAGGGCGACGACGACACCGGCGCGAACGACCTCGAGATGTCGGCGACGGACTCGAAGCTCCTCTATGCGACGACGTACCAGCGCCGGCGCACGGCGTGCTGCATGAACGGCGGCGGGCCGGGGAGCGGCATCTGGCGGTCCACCGACGGCGGTGACACCTGGACGCGCATCACCGGTGGCGGGTGGCCGGCCGGGCCCCTCGGCCGCATCGCGGTGGACATCTACCGCAAGGCCTCGAACGTCCTCTACGCGTCCGTCGAAGGTCCGGGCGGTGGCGGATTCGGCGGTGGCGGCGGGGCTCCCGCCGGGGGCGGCCGTGGCGCGGCCGACACGGCCGCGGGCGGACGTGGCGGACGCGGCGCCGGTGCCCCTCCGCCCGGCGTGACCGGCGTCTATCGCTCCGACGACGGCGGCCAGACCTGGCAGCGGATGGCGGCCAACAACCCGCGCCCGATGTACTTCAGCCAGGTGCGCATAGACCCGAACAACCCGTACCGCGTATACATGGGCGGCGTCGGGCTCCAGATGACGATTGACGGCGGGCGCACGTGGGAGACCGACGCCGCGCTCGCCACGCACGACGACGTGCACGCCATCTGGATCAATCCCGCGAACTCCGATCACGTCCTCATCGGCAACGACGGCGGCCTCGCCGTGTCATACGACATGAGCAGGACGTGGGCGTTCCTGCCGAACGTGCCAGTCGGCCTCTTCTACCACGTCGGCTACGACATGGAGTACCCGTACAACGTCTGCGGCGGGATGCAGGACAACTACAACTGGTGCGGGCCGAGCGCGTCGCGGATGAACCGCGGGATCATGAACTACGACTGGTTCCAGATCCTCGGCGGCGACGGCTTCGTGGCCATTCCCGATCCGCGCGACGCGCGCATCGTGTACACCGAGTCGCAGGGCGGGAACATGATCCGCCGCAACAAGGTGACGGGTGAGTCGAAGAGCATCCGGCCCGTGGCGGCCAACGTGTCCCCCGCGCCTGCGCCGGGCGAGAACTTCCGGTTCAACTGGGACACGCCATTGGTGTTCTCGCCGAACGAGCTCGGCACGCTGCTCGTCGCGGCGAATCGCGTCTTCCGCTCCACCGACCGCGGCGATTCGTGGGCGGCGATCAGTCCGGACCTGACGGCCAACGCCGACCGCAACGCGATCGTCACGATGGGCCTGCGGAACAGCGAGACGACCATCTCGCGCAACGACGGCATCGGCTCGTGGCCGACGATCGTCTCACTGGCCGAGTCGCCGCGGCAGGCCGGCGTGTATTACACCGGCACCGACGACGGCGTCGTCAGCGTCTCGCGCGACGGCGGCCGGACGTGGCAGAACGTCACGAGCAAGCTGCCCGGGTTCCCCGCGGGCGCCTGGATCTCCGAGGTCGTCCCGTCGCGCTACGACGCGGGCACGGTGTACGTCACGGCGGACAACCATCTGCTCAACGACTACAACAGCTACATCTGGGTGAGCACCGACTTCGGTGCGACCTTCCGCTCACTCACGAGCAACCTGCGGGGCGAGAACGTCCGCACGCTCACCGAGGACCAGAAGAATCCCGACGTCCTGTACATCGGGACGGAAACGGGCATCTTCCTCTCGCTCGATCGCGGCGGGAGCTGGCGCCGGCTCAAGGCCAACCTGCCGACGGTGCGCGTGGACGAGATCACGCTCCATCCGCGCGAGAACGCGATGCTCGTGGCGACGCACGGGCGCTCGCTCTGGATCCTCGACCACCTCGAGCCGATCCAGGAGTACGCGGCCACGCAGGCCGCCTCAGGCGACGCGAAGCTCTTCTCCGTGCCGGCCGCGCTCCAGTGGAAGGCGAAGGACGACCGCAACGACGAGTTCTGGGGCCACCAGTTCTTCGTCGGGGAGAACCCGCCGACCGAGGCCGTGATCAACTATCACCTCAAGCGGCCGGCGAATGACCTCAAGGTGAGGATCTCGGACGCCTCGGGTCGGAGCGTGCGCGAGATCACGGTGCCGGCCAATCGCCGGCAGGCGGGCATTCAGACGGTGTGCTGGGATCAGCGCGTGGAGCCGATCGCCGCCGATTCGGCGGCCGTGGCCGCCTTGGCCGGCCGCGGCGGCGGCGGTGGATTCGGCGGGCGTGGCGGCGGCGCTCCCGCCGTGCCCGGCGTGCCGGTGCCACTGCCGAGCGCCGGGTACCTGCCGATGGATCCCTGCGGCGGTGGCGGCGGCGAGGGTCGCGGCGGCGGTGGCGGCTTCGGAGGCGGCGGAGGCGGAACCGCGGGCCCGCACGTGGTGCCCGGCAGCTACACCGTCACGCTGATGGCCGACGGCAGGACGGCCGACACCAAGACGATCAGGATCGTGATGGACCCGGCGGTGCAACTCGCGGATGCCAATCGCCGGCGCTACAACGAGGTCGCGACCGACCTGCACGAAGCGCATCGTCGAGGCGCCGCGGCCACGAGTGCGCTGAACCCGCTCTACGCGCAGATGACGGCCGCCGCGACGAAGGTCCGGGACGCAACCAACGTCCCGGCAGACGTGAAGACCCAGTTCGCGGCGCTGCAGAAGGACTTCGACGCCCTTCGCGTGAAGTTCGGCGTGCCGCTGGGCGCCGCTGCCGCGGGTCGAGGCGGCGGTGGGGGCGGTGGCCGCGGCGGCGGCATTGACTCGAACGTCGTGAATCGCGTCGCGGCGGTGAAGGGACAGCTCCTCGGAATCTGGGAGTCGCCGAGCGCCGCGGTCGTGCGGCAGTCGTCGGATGCGCAGATGGCGCTCTCGCGGGCCATCGCGGACGCGAACGCCTTCCTCGGCCGGGCGAGCGCGATGAGCCAGACGCTGAGGCGCTACGACGTCACCCTGACCGTTCCGCCGGCGATCAAGTAGCGCCGGACGGCGGAAGCGAACGCGGCCGCGCCCTCCTCGAGGGCGCGGCCGCGCGCGTTCAGGGCCCCTTCGCGCGCCCGAGCGCGGCCGGACAGCCCGGAATCCGGAACGACCCGATCCGGGTCGAGTAGCTCGTCGCGCCCGCCTTGAGGTAGTCGCCGACGTACCAGAACGTGCAGTCGTCGCTCGGGTCCATTGCGAGCGTCGTGTAGTCCTCCCAGCGAAACGCGTTCGTCTGCGACGCCTCGCCCACCACCAGCACGCCCTCGTGGTACCCGAGCACGCCGCTCGGGTCGCTCGCGAGTCGCGCGGCGAAGCGCTGCCCCGCGAAGTGCGGCGTGCCGCCGAACGAGTACCCCATCGCGATGTTGCCCTGCACGTCCATCCCGATGCTCCCCATCCACCGGTAGAAACCGTCGGGCGCGTACGTGCCCTGCTGGAAGAGGCGCGGATCGCCCCGCGCGTCGAGGCGGAACTCGTACCATCGCACGCCGCCGCCTCCGGCCGCGCTGTTCACGGAGTGCAGCGCGACGATAGACTCGCGGCCACCGACGTTCCGGTACACGACGCGGTTCATCAGCTTGTCGCCCTGCGCGTCGAGCCGGCGGGTCGTGTCGGGCTGCGGCACGCAATTGGTGAGCTGCCCGCCGCAGAGGTACTGATAGGGCGCCACGCGAATCCTGAGCGGACCCGTGAGTCGCGTCCGAGTCGTGTCGCGCCAGTCCACGTGGAGCTTCCACGCGAAGATCACGCCGTCCGCGAGAATCTTCCTGAGCTGCGTGCCGCCCGCGGCCATCACGATGTTCGGCGCTCCGGCGGGCGGGAGCGTGGTGCCGTCGAGGTCGGCCGGGTTGAGGAAGTTCACGGAGTCAATCACGATGCACTGCTCGGTGGCCGTGAGCCCCTTGAGCATCCGCGTGCGGTCCACGACGCACACGTGCTTCTGGATCACGTCGTCGCTGGTGGACGTTCCCACGTAATACCCGTCCGGCCACACCGCGACGCGCGGGTAGTCGGGGAAGAGCGGCCGTTTGAACTCGTACCTGAACCAGGGGCCGAGCGGGTCGGGGCCGACGCTCACGGCGTAGCACATCGAGTACGGGCCGGTGGAATCGCCCGGTGGCCGCCGGAAGATCGGCATCACGAGGAGCCAGCGGTCCGCGAGCTGGTCGTAGCGCACGACGGCATCGCCGTTGTTCCGGTTCTCGCACTGCCCGCCGACGCCGAGGAAC
>DATEDF010000013.1:0-2050 GCA_035286465.1 Gemmatimonadaceae bacterium
CCGCGGGTCCAACGCGCCCTCCCTGGTTACCCCGCCGGGCGCTGTGGATTGAGGTCTCGGCCAATCTGCCCACCCTAAGTAGCCGCGATGCCATTCGCACGCTGGTAGCCCGCGTCCGTGACGCCGGATTCGACACCCTCATCCCCGAAGCGAAAAACGCTTGGGGCTTCGTGATTTACGAGTCCACATTCGCGCCGCACATTCGCACCTCACCGGTCGCGCGGCCGTTTCCCCCGGTCTACCCTCCGCCGCCGGAGTGGTATCCGGCGGACTTCGACGTGCTGGCCGTGCTCATCGAGGAAGCGCACGCCGTGGGCCTACGGGTGCACGCCGCGGTGAACGTCTTCGGGGAAGGTCTGGTGCGCGAGGGAGTGGGCACGGCCTTCGACCGGCCGGAGTGGCAGAGCGTGCATGTGATGCGGGCGCCCGAAGGAACGGGAGTCCGCCTCGTGCTGGCCTCCGCGGTGCCGGGGACGATTGTCTTCGCCAATCCGGCTCACCCGGAGGTGCAGCTCTACGAACTCGCGGTGCTTTGGGAGATCGTGTCGCGCTACGCCGTGGATGGGATCGTCCTCGACCGGGCGCGCTACGCTGATCTGACGACAGATTTCTCCGACCTTAGCCGGGCGCGCTTCGAGGCCGTGCTGGGGCGGCCGATCGCGCGTTGGCCGGAAGAGATCGTGCAGGTCTCGTCGGACGGGACCCTCCAGCCGGGGGCCCTCTTCACGTCGTGGGTGGCATGGCGTGCCTCGGTGATCCGGGAATTCGTGCGGGCCGCCGAGCGGGTGGTGCACCAGGTCCGGCCGGAGATTCCGTTGGCCCTGTATGTCGGGGCCTGGTACCCGACCGTGTTTGAGGTCGGGCAGAACTGGGGGCGCGCCGATGCGCCGCCGCTCTTTGCAGCGTGGAGCCCGGCGTGGAGTGACGCGACGCTGCTCCCGCACCTCGACTATGTGTTGGTCGGTCTGTACTATCGTGCGGTCTCCCGCGGGGAGGCCGTTCGGCAGGGCGCGCCTCCCTGGCGCAGTGTTACGGGCGGCGCACTGCTGGCGCGCGAGGTGACGCGAGGCACGCCGGTCGTCGGCGGCATCTGGCTGCAGGTGTATGCAGCGGACCGCGACCGGGGTAGGGGAGCCCTGCATGCCGCCGCCGAACTCACCGACGGGTTGATGGTGTTTGACCTCTCCGACGTCGTGCACGGGGACTGGTGGGAGGCAGTACCGCAGCCTTGAGAGGAGGCACGAGATCGGACATGCCCGACACTTTCTTTGACGCCGTGCAGCGACTCAAGGCGCACCTCGCGCCCATCGTTGACCTGCGCCACGCGGCCGCCGTCCTCGGCTGGGACCAGCAGACGCACATGCCGCCGGGCGGGGGCCAGGCGCGGGCCGAGCAGTTGGCCACCCTCAGCCGCACTATTCACGAGATGTTCACCGCGCCGCGGACGCGCGAACTGCTGGAGGCGGCCGAAGCCGTGCTCGACCGCCTCGATCCGGATGCCGACGAAGCGGCATTGGTCCGGATGACGCGGCGCGACTTCGATCAGGCGTCGAAGTTGCCGTCCGAGTTTGTCGCGGAGCGACGGCGCGCCTCCAGCCTCAGCGTGGAGGTGTGGCGGAAGGCCCGCCCGGCCGACGACTTTGCGGCATTCCGCCCGCACTTGCAGCAGATGGTGGACTACGCTCGCCGCACCGCCGATTATCTGGGCTACACGGATCATCCCTACGACGCGCTGCTGGATCTGTACGAACCGCTGATGACCTCGCCCGAGGTGGCCGACCTGTTCGTGCGGTTGCGGGAGGGGACCGTGCCTCTGGTGAGGGCGATCGCCGAACGGGGGCAGGTCATCGACGATGGCGTCGTGCACCGTGAATACGACGAGGCGAAGCAGGAGGCGTTTGCGCTGGCCGTCACCCAGGCGTTCGGCTACGACCTCGCGCGCGGCCGCCTCGACCGCGCGCCCCATCCCTTCGCCACCAGCTTCAGCCGCGACGATGTGCGCATCACCACGCGGTTTGACCGCCACTTCTTCAACCCGGCCGTCTTTGCG
>DATEDF010000014.1:0-4857 GCA_035286465.1 Gemmatimonadaceae bacterium
CGCGGATAGTGCGACGGATACACCATCGGCAGGAGCACGTCGGTGACGCGCGCCAGGTGCTCCCACTGCTGGCCCACTTCCAGCGCGCCCGGCACGGTGGTGACGAGCCCGAAGATGTCCGCCGTCGTGCGCACGCCGAGCGTGACCAGCCGCTCTCGTGCGAGCCGCAGGAACGCCGCGAGCGCCTGCTCCTTGGTCATCGCGGCCTGGCTGGGGAAGACCTGCCGCGGGAGCGTGCGATATGGTTCGGGGAACCGGATGTAGTCGAACTGCACCTCGCCGAAGCCCAGCCGCACCGCTTCCTCGGCGACCCTGATGTTGTAGTCCCACAGCCCGGCGTGGAACGGATTCACCCAGGTGAGCCCTTCCTTGTCGCGCCAGGGTGACCCGTCCTCGCGGCGAATGGTCCACTCGGGGTTCACGCGCGCGGTGACCGAGTCCTTGAACACGACGATGCGCGCCACGGCGAGGATCCGGTGGGCGCGGAGCGTGTCGAGCAGCGCCGTGAGGCGCGGGATGACGCCGGCCCGGCCGGCGTTCCTCGCGACGACCGGATCGCTCGCGGCGAAGTTCAGCCCGAACTCGTCCTTGACGTCAATGACGAGCGCGTTGATCTCGGTGGAATCCGCGATCGCGATGAACTGGCGCATCCGCTTCGGGCTCTGGGCGGCGAAGCGGTTGACGTAGAGGCCGCGGATGATGGCGGTGTCCGGAGCGGGAATGGGCTTGGTGAGAGGAGCTTGCGCGAGGGCGGCGGACGAGAGCGCCAGGAGGGCGGTGAAGAGCGAAGGGCGAAGGGCGAAGGGCGAAGAGCGAAGGGCGAAGAGCGAAGGGCGAAGGGCGAAGGGCGAAGAGCGAAGGGCGAAGGGCGAAGGGACGCCCGCGACGATGGGGTTTTGCACGGCTGTATATTAGTCGCACCGTGTGCCGTCCCTGCAGTGCGCTTCTCGCTGGAGTGACCGCCGCGCTCGCCCCGCTCGCCGCGTGCGGCACGCGGATCCCCCCGGCTCCGGCGGCCGAGGCGATCGTCGTCACCGGCGACTCGTCCTACTGGGTGACGAGCGACCGGAAGGGGCTCCGGATGCGCGGCGAGCCGATCCTCATCGCGCGGCTCGAGGGGCGCTTCCACGAGCTGTACGTGGTGGATGACGACCGGTCGTTCCTCGACGCGGTGCTCGTGGGGCAGCGGCTCTTCGCGCGCGACCTCGTGCGCGGCGATTCGGTCGAGCTGTTCGCCGACTCCGTGGTGCCGCGTCTGGCGCGGGAGTATGCTCGCGCGCACCCGAACGAGGCGCCGCTCGAGCCCGACGAGGAGGCGAGCGCCGATCCGCGCACGGCGGCGACGGCGGATCTCGAGCTGCTGGATGTGCACGGCCCCTATCTCTCGTTCGAGTACCACTCCGACGTGGACATCAGGCGCGAGCGCGGCGGCATTGACCGGCACGTCTCGCGGCGCGGGGTGCTCGACCTGCGCACGGGCCGGAGCGTGACCGTGGCGGCGCTCTTCGGGCCGGAGGCGGCCGACCGCGCGCTCGCCCTCGCCCTCGCCGAATGGGAGTCGGTCCGCGACTCGGCGCTCGCGCGGCGCGGACCGGGCGATGACGAGGCCCGGCGCACGGTCCGCGCGCTCGCGTTCGACGCGTCGAGTTTCTCGCTCGAGGCGCGCGACCGGGAGCCGCTGGTCGTCTTCGCCGTCCCGGCCGAGAGCCGGCAGGGCCCGACGCCACCGCTCGCGCTCTCGCCGCAGCGCGTGCCGGGCCCGAGCTGGTGGCGCGACGCGAGCGCGGAGCGCCCCGCGGGCCCCGACTCCGCGCTGAGCTGGCGGTACGAGGCGGTCGAGCTGGTGGCGCGCGCGGCGGACGGCGCCGATCGCGCCACGCTCGCGCTCCGCGACACGAGTCGTCGCGAGTGGGCGCTCGGCTCCGTCACGGCGCCCGTGCAGCGCGTGCTCTGGCTCGACGCCGGCGTGAGCGCGGAAGCGCGGCAGGCGCTCCGCCGCGCGTTCGACGAGTCGTCGCTCGCGTCGGAGGGCACCCGGGTCGCGCTCTCGCGCCAGAAACAGAAAACGCGTACTACTTCCTGACCATGCCCGCACGCTCCCGCCCCTCCCGCCCCTCCCGCCCCTCCCGCCCCGTGCGCGAATCGCAGCACGAAACCTCGGCGCTGATGATGCCGCCGGACGAGAACGCCCGCGGCCACGTCTTCGGCGGCACGATCCTCGCGATGATGGACAAGGCGGCCGCCGTCTCCGCGATGCGCCACGCGCGCTCCCCGTGCGTCACCGTGTCCGTGGACCGCGTGGACTTCCGCGAGCCCATCCGCGTGGGCGAGCTCGTGATCATGAAGGCGAGCGTCAACTTCGTCGGGCGCACCTCGATGGAGATCGGGATCCGGATCGAGGCGGAGAACGTGCTCACCGGCGCGCGCCGGCACACGAACTCGTGCTACATGACGTACGTCGCGATTGACCGCGACGGGCGCCCGACGGAAGTGCCCTCGCTCGTGCCGGAGACCGCCGAGGAGAAGCGCCGCCACGCGGCCGCGGCGGAACGACGGCGGCGCCGACTGGAGGAGCGCGACGCCGAGCGGCGGCTGCACGGCGAGCGCGGCGGCCGCGGCGAACGCGCGGCACGCGTGAAGGCGTGACGGCCTCGCGGAAGGCGCCCGCGCGCGCGGCACGCGTGAAGGCGTGACGGCCTCTCGCGCGGAGCCCGCGCCCGGGCCCTGGACCGCGGAGCAGGCCGACCGCGCGCTCCCGCTCGTTCGCCGCATCGTGGGCGATCTCGTGGCGTGCTACGCCGAGTGGCAGGATCGCGTGACCCGCTTCGAGTACGCGACCTCGCGCGCGCGCGCCGAGGCGCCCGACGCGGAGGCCGACCGGCTGCAGCGCGAGGCGCAGGCGCTGGCCGAGCAGATCGAGGGCTTCGTGCGCGAGCTCGACGAGCTGGGCGTCGAGTGCCGCGCGCTGGACGCCGGAGTCGTGGACTTTCCCGGCGAGCGGGACGGCCGGCCGGTCTACTTCTCCTGGAAGTTCGGCGACGCCGCGGTCTCGACCGCGTCGGTGAACGGCACCTCCAGCTCCATCCCGTCGCGCGCGCAGACCACGCTCGGGAAGACCTCCTTCGCTTCGCGCTCGAGATCCGACGGGTCGCGCGAGTAACGCGCGGAGAAGTGAGTGAGCACGAGCTTCTTCACACCCGCTCTGGCCGCGACCGCCGCCGCCTCACGCGCGGTGGAGTGCCCGGTCTCCGTCGCGCGCGCGGCCTCCTCGTCGCCGAACGTCGCCTCGTGCACGAGCATGTCCGCGCCCGCGGCCGCCTCGGCGGTCGCGTCGGTGGGGCGCGTGTCGCCCGTGATGACGACGCGGCGCCCGCTGCGCGTGGGCCCGACGAGCGTCGCGGGGTCAATCACGCGGCCGTCGTCGAGCGTCACGGTCTGGCCCTTGTGCAGCTTGCCCCAGAGCGGGCCCTCGGGAATGCCAAGCTCGTGCGCCATCTCCGGATGGAAACGCCCGCGCCGCTCCTCCTCGATGAGCGCGTAGCCCACCGACGGCTGCGCGCGGTGCTCCACGGCGAACGGGAGGATCGCGTAGCCCGTGCGTGCGATCGCCGTGCCCGGCGTCACTTCGGCCACCTCAAGTGGGAAGGTGAGCCGCTCGACGCCGAGCCCCTCGCAGCGCTTGAGCATCGCCTGGACACCCTTCGGGCCCCACACGCGAAGCGGCTCGAGGCGCCCCTGCAGCGTGAGCGTCCGGAGCAGCCCGAGCACCCCGAGGAAGTGATCCGTGTGGAAATGCGTGAAGAAGAGATCGCCGAAGGAGAAGGCGATGCCGTAGCGCATCATCTGGCGCTGCGTGCCCTCGCCGCAGTCCATCATCAGCGTCTCGCCCTCGCGGATGATGGCGACGCACGAGAGCCCCCGCTCGATGGTGGGGCGGGAGGCGGAGGTGCCGAGGAACTTCACGCTGAGGCTCACGCCCAAAGATAGCAACTACAACTACGAGTATACGGTGGACAGTAGACAGTTGACGGTAGACGGTTTGCGTCTGCCTCGTTCTCCCAACCGTGAACTGTGAACTGTCTGCTGTCTACTGTTCACTCGTGGCTGTGTTTGCCTTTGATGATCGCGCCGTGCTTGTCGTCGTCAATGTTCCCCCCGCTCACCACCACGACCACCGGGAACTCGACGTGCTGCACTCGTCCCGCGAGCAGTGCCGCCACGCCCGCCGCCCCCGCGCCCTCCGCCTTCACCCCCTCCTCGATCCAGAGCCACGAGATCGCGCTCGCGATGGCCTGCTCGCGCAGCGTGACGATCTGGTCAATCGCGGCCTGCCCCTGCGCGAGCATCTCCGCGTCCACGAGCCCGGCGAGCCCGTCGGCGAGCGTCGGGCGATCGGGGATCTCCGCCGGTTGCCCCGACGCCAGCGCGAGCGCCATCGCGTTCGTTCGCTCGCTCTGCGCGCCGACGATGCGGACGTGCGGCGCCTCCGCGCGGAGGAGTCCGCCAATCCCGCCGACCAATCCGCCACCGCCCACGGGGACGACGATCGCGCGCAGCGTGGGTAGCTCCTCGAGCACTTCGAGGGCGACGGTGCCCTGGCCGGCGAGCACCGCGCGGCCGGTGCACGGGCTCACGAAGGCCGCGCCCGTCCGCGCGGCGTGTGCGCGCGCGAGCGACTCGGCGGCGTCGTAGCTCGCCGCGGTCGCGTCCACGGTGGCGCCGAGCGCGGCGATGCGGTCGCGCTTGACCGCGGGCGCGGTGCGCGGGACGAAGACGGTGGCGGCGATGCCGAGTTCCTTCGCCGCCGCGGCAATGCCGAGCCCGTGATTGCCCGCGCTCGAGGCGACGACGCCCGTC
>DATEDF010000015.1:0-19408 GCA_035286465.1 Gemmatimonadaceae bacterium
CCCGCCCACCCCGCCCCCCCCGCCCACCCCGCCCGCCCCGCCCCAGCGCCCCGACTCCACGTCCGCCGCCCGCGCGCCCCGCGTGGCTTACGCCCCCAAGCGCTCGCACGCCGACACGCTCCGCGGCTCGTTCACGACGCCCGGACGCCGCTGGTGGGACGTGACGTTCTACGACCTCCACGTCAGCATCAGCCCCAGGGACAGCAGCATCAGCGGATACAACGCCATCACGTATCGCGTGCTCCAGCCCGCGAGCGAGATGCAGATTGACCTGATGGTCCCGCTGGAGGTGGACAGCATGATTCAGGACGGCCGCGCGCTGAGCTTCCGGCGCGACGGCGACGCGTTCTTCGTGACGCTCGCCGCCCCGCAGCGCGCGGGCGAGCGCAAGACGATCGCGGTCCACTACCACGGGCGCCCGCAGGTCGCGAAGAACCCGCCCTGGCAGGGCGGCTTCACCTGGACCACGGACAGTCTCAAGCGCCCGTGGGTCGTGACCACCGATCAGGGGATGGGCGCGTCGGTCTGGTGGCCGAACAAGGACACACAGGCGGAGGAGCCCGACAGCCAGCGCATCGCGCTCACGCTCCCCGACCCGATGATCAACGTGTCGAACGGCCGCCTGCGCTCGACGACGCGCAACGCGGACGGCACCACGACGTACGAGTGGTTCGTCGTCAACCCGATCAACAACTACGCCATCGCGGTCGCCGCCGGCTCCTACGCGCACTACACCGAGACATACGACGGGCTCAAGGGCAAGCTCACCCTCGACTTCTGGCCGCTCGACTACAATCTCGAGAACGCGCGCCGCCAGTGGCCACAGGCGCGCTCGATGCTCCAGTGCTTCGAGCACTGGTTCGGTCCCTACCCGTGGTACGAGGACGGCTACAAGCTGATCGAGGTCCCGAACACCGGGATGGAGCACCAGAGCGCCGTGTCGTACGGCAACTGGTATCAGAACGGCTACCGCAAGCGCGACGGCTCCGGCACCGGGCTCGGCCTCAAGTGGGACTTCATCATCGTGCACGAGAGCGCCCACGAGTGGTTCGGCAACAACATCTCGGCGAAGGACAACGCCGACATGTGGGTGCACGAAAGCTTCGCGAACTACGCCGAGGGGATCTACACCGAGTGCCTGTTCGGCAAGGACGCGGGTGCGCAGTACATCGTCGGGAATCGCCGCGGGATCAGGAACGACCGGCCCATCATTCCGGGCTACGGGGTCAACGACCAGGGATCCGGCGACATGTATCCCAAGGGCGGCGAAATGCTGCACACGATCCGCCAGATCGTGGACGACGACGCGAAGTGGCGCGGCATCCTCACCGGACTCAACCGGACCTTCCGGCATCAGACCGTGATGGGCAAGCAGGTCGAGGACTACATCAGCTCACGTGCCGGCACCAACCTCGGCAAGGTGTTCGACCAGTATCTGCGCACGACGATGGTGCCGGTGTTCGAGTATCGCATCGCCGGCGACACGCTCCACTATCGGTGGAGCAGTGTGATGCCGGGCTTCGACATGCCGCTCAAGGTGACGGTGGCCTGGCCGGACTTCGCGGTGATTCACCCGAGGGAGTCGTGGCAGTCCATCAAGGTGAAGCTGCCGAACGCGACGGACTTCCGGGTGGACCAGAACTTCTATGTGATTCCCAAGCAGGTCGAGGCGGGGGCGAGGCCGTAGGCGGCCCGGCCGCTACGCGGCCGCGGCGGGAGCGGGACCCGAGTCCACGAGGCGCTTGCCGACCGGGTCCACCATGAGGTTCAGTCCCTCGAGGGTTCGCGATCCGAGGATCATCAGGTCCTCCGGGTCGCCGAACACCACCTCGTCGGGCGTCACGGTTCCGGCCGCGTGCACTCTCGCTTCGCCCGTCCAGCGCTCGACGATCGCTCCAGTCGCCTGGCGGAAACGCTTGATCTTGAATCGCTCGATGAGAAGCGACTCGAGCACCGGGGCGGGAATCCACGAGAGTTCCGAGCCAGTATCCACGAGTACACCAGTAACCAGCCGCCGCGGCCCACGGCGCGTCGGGTTCTCGAGTTCGACGTCGATTCGGAAGGTTCCCATCCTGTCGGTCATCGTAACTCCTCGCCAGGGGCGGAGCGTCACCATTCCAATGCCCCGAGGATCAATCGCTCGCCCAGAATCTAGCGACGTCACGGCTGTTCGAGGTTGTGCCGCAGGCCTCGCCGTCCGCGCGGCGCCCACGGCGTCCAGTTCACCACGAGCGCGCAGCCCCGTCCCGGAAACCGGGACCGCCACATAGGGCGCCTGCCTACAGAAGTACAGGGAATCCCCGACTTTGACACGGCGGGTGGGCCCTTATTGTCGTCGCTCTTCGTGCCTCACAGCCGACCACACGAGAAACGCCAGTACTGGCCATCGGACCTCCAAGTTCGACTTGGCCTCCGACACGGCGGCGGGGTTTTCTCATAACGCGGGAGTGATCTTGAAACGCATTCTGCTCGTCCTTCCGTTCGTGCTCGCCGCGTGCGACGGCGGCGTGACCGAACCCGCCAGGAAGCTCGTTCCAACCGCGGCGAGCCTGAGCGTGAGCGGCGGCACGTGCACACTGGCGAACGGGAACGTCGTGAGCACCGGGTTCGACCAGTACGGCTACAACCGCTGCGCCCGGCTCTTCAACGGCACCGGCAGTTCGTGGTGTGTTCAGAGAAACGCTCCCGCCGACTGCGTGGGGATCTACTCCCCTGACAAGCTGGTCATGAAGTGGAACGAGGAGTGGGACCGGGGAAATGCTGAAAACTGGACTCAGCCGCCGTACGGCGCTTGGGAGGACAACGAGTGGAACGGCAAGAAGGCCGGCGGCTCGGGCGCGGTCTGGCACTACAAGATCAAGTGGGTTGGTGCCTGCGGCGCGGACGGCACACCGCTGGCCGACGGCGGCTACTGCATCTGGGGGCAGTTCGACGTCTTGATGGACCAGGGGCACGATCCCGCTTTCGGTCCCGGCCATATCTGGTTTGCCCGGGCCAACCCAAACGGCTACGGGAACTGATCGGCGAGCCGCCTATCGCCTGACTGCTCCGGCCTGACCGTTTCGAAGCCCCACCGCGAATTCGCGGTGGGGCTTTCGTCTTGCGTGCGGCGGCGGACCGCTAGTACGGAATTCTCGTGAAGAAACCGTCGAGCCGGGCAAAGGCAGCGGACGAGCAGCCAAGCACCAGGGCGATGCCGCCGGCTATTCTGTGCACAGTCACTTCGTCAGAATCGCCGCGATATCACGCTCCAGGCTCGCCGCCCACTCGGTAACGCGGCCGATCTCCCTGTCGCCCCGGAAGAAGACGAAGGTGGGCACGCGCCGGATCTCGTGCTTCACGGTCAGCCCTTCCGCGTCCTTCTTCGATTGGTCCACGCCGATCATCGTGACCGTCTCGAGGCCGATGCCCGCCTGGTCCATGATCTTGAAGAAGCGAGGGACCTCGCGCCGGCTGCTCGAGCACCAGGTCCCGAAGATCAGGAGAGTCCGCACGTCCTGGCCATGCTCCGCAATCGTCCTGACCGCCGCGGAGTCCGGCGTGTAATCCTGTGCGCGGAGCGTCTTCCAGCTCTCGTAGCCTTCGATGGCGGCGCGGGTCACGCGGCCGACGAGCGGGGCGCGAGCAGGCGCCGGCACCGCAGTGGCGGTGGTCGCGGGCGCTGACTTGCCGGCACAGCCGGCCAGCGATCCGCCGGCGATGGCGAGACAGAGCCCAGCCGCGCCTGCGCGCACAGTCTCGAATGTCTTCATGCCGGAGTCCTCGGTCGTGCCGGAGAGCGAAACCCGGGCAACACCGTCAGCCCGTCCCCGCCTCCGCGCGCTCCTCCCGCTCCCTGACCGCCGCCACCAGATAGTCCCGGTTCATCCGCATCAGCGTGTCGAGCGAAATGCCCTTCGGGCACGCCTCCATGCACTCCCCGAAGAGCGTGCAGCCGCCGAAGCCCTCGAGGTCCATCTGCTTCACCATCGCGAGTGCGCGGCGCCAGCGCTCGGGTTGCCCCTGCGGGAGCACGCCCAGGTGCGTGATCTTCGCCGCCGTGAATAGCGACGCCGAGGCGTTCGGGCACGCCGCCACGCACGCGCCGCAGCCGATGCACGCCGCGGCGTCCATCGCCTCGTCGGCGCTCTGCTTCGAGACGGGCAGCGCGTTCCCGTCGGGCGCGCCGCCGGTCGGCGCCGAGATGAAGCCGCCCGCCTGGATGATCCGGTCGAGGGCGCCGCGATCCACCACGAGGTCCCAGATCACCGGGAACGCCTTCGCGCGCCACGGCTCCACCCAGATCTCATCGCCGTCCTTGAACGTCCGCATGTGGAGCTGACACGCGGTGGTGAGCTTCATCGGCCCGTGCGCGGAGCCGTTGATCATCATTCCGCACGAGCCGCAGATCCCTTCGCGACAATCGTGGTCGAAGGCGATCGGATCCTCGCCCTTCGCGATCAGCCGCTCGTTGACGAGGTCCAACATCTCGAGGAACGACAGGTCGGGGCTGATGTCGGGCGCGTCGTACTCCACGATGCGACCCGGCGCGTCGCGTCCCGGCTGACGCCACACGTGCAGGGTCAGTCGCATCGAGCCCCCGCACGCCGCACTCCGGATTCCGCGGCCGGCCTCATTTGTACGACCTCGTGGCCAGGTGCACGCTGTCGAACTGGAGCGGCTCCTTGCGGAGCACGGGGTCCTTCCCCGCCCCCGCGTACTCCCAGGCCGCGACGTACGTGAACTGCTCGTCGTCGCGCTTCGCCTCGCCGTCCTCCGTCTGGTGCTCCTCGCGGAAGTGGCCGCCGCAGCTCTCCTCGCGGTGCAGCGCGTCCCGGCAGATCAGCTCGGCGAACTCGAGGAAGTCCGCGACGCGGCCGGCCTTCTCGAGGGACTGGTTGAGCGCCGCGCCCGACCCGGGCACCGTCACGTTCTCCCAGAACTCCGCGCGCAGCGCCGGGATCCGCTCGAGCGCCTGAGCGAGGCCCGCGGCGTTCCGCGCCATGCCGCATTTCTCCCACATCAGGTGGCCCAGCTCGCGGTGGAACGAATCCACCGTGCGGCGACCCTTGATCGCGAGCAACCGCTTCGTGCGCGCTTCCACCGCCTCGATCGCGCGACGAAACTCGGCGTGGTCGGCCGCCACCGGCGCGAGCTTCGCGCTCGCGAGGTAATCACCGATGGTGTACGGCAGCACGAAGTAGCCGTCGGCGAGCCCCTGCATCAGCGCGCTCGCGCCGAGCCGGTTCGCGCCGTGGTCGGAGAAGTTGGCCTCGCCGATCACGTGCAGCCCCGGGATCGTGCTCATCAGGTTGTAGTCCACCCAGAGCCCGCCCATCGTGTAGTGCGCGGCCGGGTAGATCCGCATCGGCGAGTGGTACGGGTCCTCGGCCGTGATGCGCTCGTACATCTCGAAGAGATTCCCGTACCGTTCGCGGATGACGTCCTCACCGAGCCGCTGGATGGGGTCGGCGAAGTCGAGGTAGACGCCGCGGCCGCCCGGGCCCACGCCGCGCCCTTCGTCGCAGACTTCCTTCGCCGCGCGCGAGGCGATGTCGCGCGGCGAGAGATTCCCGAAGCTTGGATACTTGCGCTCGAGGAAGTAGTCGCGATCGCCCTCGGCGATGTCGCCGGGCGCCTTGGCGCAGTCCTCCCTCCGCTTCGGCACCCACACGCGCCCGTCGTTACGGAGCGACTCCGACATCAGCGTGAGCTTCGACTGGTGCTCTCCGGCCTGCGGGATGCAGGTGGGATGGATCTGCGTGAAGCACGGATTGCCGAACGCCGCGCCCCTGGTGTACGCGCGCCAGGTGGCCGTGACGTTGCACCCCTTTGCGTTCGTCGAGAGGTAGAACACGTTGGCGTAGCCGCCCGTGGCGAGCACCACGGCGTCGGCGACGTGCGCCTCGACGGCGCCGCTCACGAGGTCGCGCGTCACGATGCCGCGCGCGCGGCCGTCCACGACCACCAGCTCGAGCATCTCGTGGCGGTCGTACATCCGCACACCACCGCGCGCGATCTCCTTCTCCAGCGCCTGGTAGGCGCCCAGGAGGAGCTGCTGGCCCGTCTGTCCGCGCGCGTAGAACGTGCGCGCGACCTGCGCGCCGCCGAACGAACGGTTGGCGAGCAGCCCGCCGTACTCCCGCGCGAACGGCACGCCCTGCGCCACGCACTGGTCAATGATGTTCACGCTGATCTGCGCGAGGCGGTACACGTTCGCCTCGCGGGCGCGGAAGTCGCCGCCCTTGATCGTGTCGTAGAAGAGCCGCCAGACACTGTCCCCGTCGTTGGCGTAGTTCTTCGCGGCGTTGATCCCGCCCTGCGCCGCGATCGAGTGCGCGCGGCGCGGCGAGTCCTGGAAACAGAAGCAGCTCACCCCGTAGCCCAGCTCCGAGAGCGACGCCGCGGCGCTCGAGCCCGCAAGCCCCGAGCCCACCACGAGGACGTGGTACCGCCGCTTGTTCGCGGGACTCACCAGCTTCATCTCGAAGCGGTGCCGGTCCCACGACTCCGCGAGCGGCCCGGAGGGGGTTCTGGAGGTCAGGTCGGCCATCGGTTCATCCCCTCACCGGACCAGGCCGAGTACGATCGCCACCGGGACGATCGCGAAGAGCCCCGCGATGCCGATCGCGAGCACCAGCGCCACGCGGCGGCGCAGCGGGTCGCGCGACGGCTGCGCGACTCCGATCGTGCGGAAGGAACTCCAGGTCCCGTGGTAGAGATGGAGCCCCACGACCACCATCGCGAGCAGGTAGAGTGCCGCCACCCACCAGACGCGGAGCGCGATCACCACATTGCCGTACACGCCGCCCGCGCTGAAGGCCGGATGGATCGTGCCGGTTGTGAAATGCAGGATGTGGAGCACGATGAAGGCCGCCAGGGCGACGCTGCCCCAGCGCATCGTCCGCGCGGCCAGCGTGGTCACCTGCGGGTCGCGCAGCACGTAGTCGTCGGGGCGCGCCGCGTGCGCGCGCTGCGTGAGCTGCCAGGCGGCGAGCGAGTGGAGGATCACCGAAACCAGCAGCACGGCGCGCGCGGGCCAGAGCAGCTCCGAGGCCTCGTGCAGGAAGCGCGAGTAGCCATTGATCTTCTCGGCCCCCTCGAAGAGCAGGAGGTTGCCGGCGACGTGCACGATGAGGAACGCGACCATGATGAGGCCGGTTCCCGCCATGACGATCTTCTTTCCTACGGACGACTCCCAGAATCGCCTGAGAGCGCCCATCAGAACTTGATCGCTGCCATCGTCTCCCGCACCGCGTTGGCGCTCTTCGCGAGGGCGGCCGTCTCGTCCGCCGTGAGCGTGACCTCGATGACCTTCTCGATCCCGCCGCGCCCGATCTTCACCGGCACGCCGAGATACACGTCGCGCATCCCGTACTCGCCCTGGAGCCACGCCGAGCACGGAAGGACGCGCTTCTGGTCGAACGCGATGGACTCCGCCAGCTGCACGGCGCCGGAAGACGGCGCGTAGTACGCCGAGCCGGTCTTCAGGTACTTCACGATCTCCGCGCCGCCGTTGCGCGTGCGGTCGAGAATCCCGTCGAGCTTCGCCTTGTCCATCAGCTGCGAAATCGGAATGCCGCTGACGGTCGTGTAGCTGACGAGCGGCACCATCGTGTCGCCGTGCCCGCCGAGGACCATCGCCTGGATGTCGCGCACCGAGATGTCGAGCGCGTCGGCGAGGAACGCACGGAAGCGCGCCGTGTCGAGCACGCCCGCCATCCCGAACACGCGCTCGCGCGGGAAGCCCGTGACCTTCTTCGCTACGTAGCACATCGCGTCGAGCGGATTCGACACGACGATGACGATCGCGTTCGGCGACGTCTTCGCGACGTTCTCGGCGACCTGCTTGACGATGCCGACGTTGGTGTTGAGGAGGTCGTCACGGCTCATCCCGGGCTTGCGCGCGATCCCGGCCGTGATGACGACGAGGTCGGAGCCCGCGGACTCGTCGTAGCTGTTGGTGCCGATGACGCGGGAGTCGAAGAGCTCGATGGGCGCGGACTCCCACTGGTCGAGCCCCTTGCCCTGCGGGATGCCCTCGAGGATGTCCACCAGCACGACGGTCCGGGCGAGTTCCTTTTCGGCGATGCGTTGGGCGGCCGTCGCGCCCACGTTTCCGGCGCCGACTACGGTGATCTTGTTGAGCATTTGTCGTTGCGGTTTGGTGAGTGAGGAACGACACTCGCAAACTAATCGAACGACTCGTGCCGCGAGCTAACCCCCGACCTGCGACAACGCCTTGAGTCCGCCCACCTTCATCTGCAGCAGGTTGTGCTCCTTCGGCTTCTCCGCGAGCGCGCGCAGGAAGAGCGGCTCGAGCGGCTCACCCCGGCGCAAGGGGTCGCGGAGGTTCACCTCGTGGTCACCATACAGGCAGGTGCGCAGGCGGCCATCCGCGGTGAGCCGCACGCGGTTGCACGAGCCGCAGTACGTGTGCGTCATCGGCGTGATGACGCCGATGGTGCCCGCGGCACCGGTGAGCCGGTGATACGTCGCCGGGCCGTTGCCGCGCGCGGGGCCTGCCGCCGGCTCGAGCGCGCCGAGCGCGCCGGCGCGCGCGAGCACCTCGTCGCTCGGCACCACGTGCTCCCAGGTGAGGTTCGCCATCTCGCCCACCGGCATCAGCTCGATGAAGCGCACGTGCCACGGCCGCTCGAGCGTGAGGCGCGCGAAATCCTCGACCTCGTCGTCGTTGATGCCGCGCATCACGACGACGTTGAGCTTCACCGGGTCGAGGCCGGCGTCGGTCGCGGCCTGCGCCGCGCGCACCGGGTCGAAGCTCAGGTTCCGGCGCGCGATCGCGGCGATGCGGTCGCTTCGCAGTGAGTCCGAGCTCATGTTCACGCGGTCGAGCCCGGCCGCGCGCAGCGGCACCGCCATCTCCGGGAGCTTCACGCCGTTCGTCGAGAGCGCGACGTCCTCGATTTCCGGGACGGCGCGCAGCATCCGGACGAGCGCGACGAGGTTCGGTCGGATCGTCGGCTCGCCGCCCGTGATGCGGAGCCGCCGGAGGCCCAGCGGCGCGAGCTGTCGCACCACGTCGGCGATCTCCTCGTACGAGAGGATCTCGGCCTTCGGCAGCCAGTCGAGCCCCTCGTGCGGCATGCAGTAGACGCACCGGAAGTTGCAGCGGTCCGTGACGGAGATCCGCAGGTACTCGATGGAGCGCCCGAACTGGTCCTTGCGCGCGGCGCTCATCCGGCGCGCTCCGGGAACGTCGAGCGTCCGGCGTTGCGGGTGGAGAGGCCGGCCGCCCGTGACGCGAGCGTCGGGTCCACCCACTCCCGCGTGCCGTCGGCGTAGTGCTCCTTCTTCCAGATGGGCACGCGCTTCTTGAGTTCCTCGATCACATAGCGCGTCGCGTCGAGCGCCGGCCCGCGATGCGCGTGCGCGACGGCGACCGCCACGCTCACCTCACCCGGCGCGAGCGCGCCCACCCGATGCTCGACGACGAGCGCTCCGGTGCCGAACCGCTCCACCGCCTCGCCCGCGATGCGCGCGAGCTCGGCCGTCGCCATCGCCTCGTACGCGGCGTACTCGATGCCGGTCACGGCGCGCTCGTCGCTCACATCGCGCACCGTGCCCACGAAGAGCGAGGTGGCCCCGTGACCGGTTGCGGCGACCTCCCTGAGCAGTGCGGCGGCCTCGATCGGCCGCCTGACGATCGCGGCACGCATCAGCCGCCCGCGACCGGAGGGATGAGCGCGACCTCGTCGCCGGCACGAATGCGCACGTCGGCCGCCGCGTAGCATCGGTTGACGGCGACCATCGGGGACGGCGGAAGTGCCTGGCCGGCGGCCATCTGCTGCACGCGCGCGAGGAGCTCCTTCACGGTCGCGCCGTCATCCAGCGCGACCTGGAGCTCCGGCGCGTCGAAGGCGTCGGCATAGGAGGCGAAGAGGAGGACCTGGATTTGCACGGACTACATCTTGCCTATCCGCTTACGCGTCCGCGAGTTCCGAGATGTCCAGGTTCGCGACCATCGCGCGCAGCTCCTTCGACGGCTTGAACACGGGCACCGGACGGGCGGAAACCTCCACCGGCGCGCCAGTGCGCGGGTTGCGCGCCATTCGCGTCTTGCGCTGCCGGATCTTGAACGTCCCGAAGCCTCTGACCTCGATGTTCTTCTGCTCCTTCAGCGCATCCTTGATGGCGTCCAGGAAGGCGTCAACGACGCGCGCGCAGTCCTTCTTCGAGATCATCGGACCCGATGTTCGTGAGATGGACTCCGTGACGCGTTCGACCAGATCGGCTTTGGTCATGGACAGACCTCGAGTGTGGACACCGGACTCGTGTGCTGTAAGTGCATCCAGTTTAGGATGTTACCTATCAGGGTGTCAAGCGCTTCGGGGCTCTCGCAGCGGTGGGAAGGAGTACTGGGCGGCCACCGCCCCCCGCTTCTCCCGGGCTTCGCCGGGCTACCGGGCGGCCGGCAGAGAGCCCAGGAAGGCGTCGAAGTGCGGTCGGGCGTCGTGCGGGCCCGGGGCCGCTTCCGGGTGGTACTGGACGCCGAAAACGCGGAGCCGCCGGTGCCGGAGTCCCTCGATGGAACCGTCGTTCAGGTTCACGTGCGTGACCTCGAGGTCGGGGGCCCCCGGGATTCCCTCCTCCGACCCCTCCACCGCGAACCCGTGGTTCTGCGAGGTGATGAGCACGCGCCCCGACTCGAGATCCTTCACCGGGTGGTTCCCGCCCCGATGGCCGTAGGGGAGCTTGAACGTCTTCCCGCCGAACGTGAGACCGAGGAGCTGATGGCCGAGGCAGATGCCGAACACCGGCACCTCGCGCTCGGCGATCTCCCGGATCGCCGCGGGAGCGTATGCGACCGCCTCCGGGTCACCCGGCCCGTTCGAGAGGAAGACGCCGTCGGGCGCTCGCGCGAGGGCGTCGGTGGCGCTCGTCGTCGCGGGGACGACCGTCACGCGACACCCGCGCTCCTCGAAGAGCCGGAGGATGTTGTGCTTGATGCCGTAGTCGTACGCGACGATGTGCCGGCTCGCCGCGGGGTCTCCCCAGAGGTACGGCGCCTTCGTCGTGACCCTCGACGCGAGGTCGAGCCCCGCCATCGAGGGACACGCCTCGAGCGCCGCTCTGTCGTGCCCAGCCGGAGCGTCGCCCGCTCCGATGACGCCGCGCATCACGCCGGCCGTTCTCAAGTGACGCGTGAGCCGACGGGTGTCAACATCAGACAGTACAGGGATTTGTGCTGACTCGAGATAGGTCCACAGGTCGCCGTCCGCCCGCCAGTTGGCGAACGCGGCGGAGCGCTCACGCACGATCACGCCGCTCACCTGCGGTCGCGCGGACTCGGGATCCTCGCCGTTGACGCCGTAGTTGCCGATCATCGGCGCGGTCATGACGACGATCTGGCCGCGGTACGAGGGGTCGGTGAAGACCTCCTGGTAGCCGCTCATGTTGGTCGTGAACACCACCTCCGCGACGCTGGGCGCGGGCAGTGCGGCGTGGAGATGGCCGCGAAAAAGGGTCCCGTCCTCGAGGAGGAGGAACCCCGGCCGCGAGCGCAGCATCGTCACGATCGCGCGCTACGGCCTTTTCGCGTCCGCAGCGGGCGGCTTCTTCGCGTCGGGCGATGGCGGTGCCTGGAGCGGAGAAACGGGCGACGTCGTGGATGGCACGGCGGGCGTCGCGGCGGGCGCGGGCGCGCTCTTGGCCGGCGCGAACGAACGGTCGAGCACCGAGGTCGGCGTGCGACCGCGGCTCGCGAGGACCTCGAGCATGAACGCGAGGCCGATGAAGATGCCTCCGCACCACCAGCTCGCCTTCGTGAGCAGGTTCCCGGCCTGCCGCGTGCCGAAGAACGCATCCGTGGACGAGGATGCTCCGCCGAAACTCGCGGCCAGCCCACCGCCCTTACCGGCTTGCAGCAGGATGGCGCCCACGAGCACGAGGGCGTCAACGAAGATCAGGATGAGGAGGAACCTGTAGAGCATCAGGATCGCGGACGGAGACGCTGCTTGCCGGCGTCGAGCCGGGTCAAGTCTTGAAGCATAGGCGAGTTAGCGAGGCACTTCAAGTGCGCACGACGGCGGCCCACGCCTCGGCGTCGAGACTCGCGCCGCCGACGAGGAGCCCGTCCACGTTGCTCGCGGCCAGCAGCGCGCCCGCGTTCCCGCGATTCACGCTGCCGCCATACAGAATGGCCACGGCGGCGCCACGTTCGCCCGTGAGCTTCCCGAGCTCTTCGCGAATCGCCCCGTGCACGGCGCTCGCGTCCGCGGGCGTCGCGTTCCTGCCGGTGCCGATGGCCCAGACGGGCTCGTACGCGACCAGCGAGCTGGCGATCTGGTTCGGTTCGATGCCCCGGACCGCGGTGCGGAGTTGGCGGAGCGCCACGGCGAGGGTCTCGCCACGCTCGCGCTGCTCGAGCGTTTCGCCGACGCAGATGACGGGCGTGAGCCCCGCGCGCACTGCGGCGGCGACCTTCTTCCCCGTCTCCTCGTCGGTCTCACCAAACAGATGCCGGCGCTCCGAGTGCCCCACGAGCACGTATCGCGCGCCCGCGGCCCGCGCGATCGGGGCCGAGTTCTCGCCGGTGAACGCGCCCTGATCCTCCCAGTGGACGTTCTGGACGCCCACCAGGATGTCGGGCCGGTCCTTCAGCTCCGCGGTCACCGCGTGCAGCGTCAGCGCGCCCGGGAAGAGGATCACCGTGCGGTCCTGCTGGCGCGGGACGTGCGCGAGAAACGCCCGCAGGAACTCCCTCGCGTCCGCCGGCGCGACGTTCATCTTCCAGTTCGCGGCGAAGACGGGATGCTTCACGGCGCCGTGCGGTCGTCGAGGGCGGCGACGCCGGGGAGGCGCTTGCCTTCGAGGAACTCGAGCGAGGCCCCGCCGCCGGTGGAGACGTGGCTCATGCGCGCGGAGAGCCCCGCGCGCTCGACCGCGGCGGCGGAATCGCCCCCGCCGACGATCGTCGTGGCGCCCCGCTCCGTCGCCTCCGCCATCGCCTGCGCGACGGCGAGCGTGCCGGCGTCGAAGGGCGGCGTCTCGAAGACGCCCATCGGCCCGTTCCAGACGATGGTCTTCGCGGTGAGGATGGCGCGCGCGTACGACGCCCGCGAATCAGGCCCGATGTCGAGCATCGCCTCGTCCTTCGGGATCGCCTCGCGTTTCACGGTGTGCGCCCGCGTTCCCTGCTCCGCCGAAGGCGCGACCGTCACGTCGTGCGGCAGGGTCAGCCGGTAGCCGGCGCGCTCGAGGAGCGAGTGCGCCATCGCGACGCGCTCGGGCTCGACGAGCGACGTTCCCGTCTCGAGTCCCATCGCCCGGTAGAAGGTACACGCCATGGCGCCCCCGACCAGGAGGCCGTCCACCTTCGGGAGGAGTGACTCGACGACGTCAATCTTGCCCGAGATCTTCGCGCCGCCCAGGATCGCGAGGAACGGATGCCGGGGCGCCTCGAGCGCGCCGCCGAGGTACGCGAGTTCGCGCTCCATCAGGAGTCCGGCGACCGCCGGGCGGAGGAAGGCGGCCACGCCGGCCGTGGAGGCGTGCGCGCGGTGGGCGGCGCCGAACGCGTCGTTCACGTAGAAGTCGCCGAGCCGCGCGAGCGACTTCGCGAGCGTCTCGTCGTTCTGCTCCTCGCCGGGCAGGAAGCGCGTGTTCTCGAGCACGAGGACGTCGCCGTCGCCGAGCGCGCGCGTCGCCGCGACGGCGGCCTCGGTGTCGGTTTCGCCGACGAACGTCACCGGCCGTCCCAGCAGCTCGCCGAGGCGCGCGGCGACGGGGGCGAGCGAGTACTTCGGCTCGGGCTTTGCCTTCGGGCGGCCGAGGTGGGAGACGATCACGAGCCGGGCGCGCCTCGTGATCAGCGTCTCGAGCGTGGGGAGCGCGGCGCTGATGCGCGTGTCGTCGGCGACGCGGCCGCTGTCCAGGGGGACGTTGAAGTCCACGCGGACGAGCGCGCGTCGCCCCCGGATCTCCGAGGGATGGAGATCGAGGATGGTGCGTTTGCTCATCGGAGGGCCGTCGTGAACGGTGAGCGTCGTGCGATCAGAGCCGCGCGCCGACGTACGTGAGGAGATCCACGCAGCGCATCGCGTAACCCCACTCGTTGTCGTACCAGCCCGAGACCTTCACCAGGGTGCCGTCAATGACGTTGGTGTTCTTCGCGTCGAGGATGCACGAGTGCGGGTTGCCGATGTAGTCGGTCGAGACCAGCTCCTCTTCCGTGTACGCGAGGATCCCCTTGAGCGCGCCTTCGCTCGCCGTCTTGAACGCGGCGTTGACGTCGGCGACGGAGGTGGCCCGCTCGACCTCGACGGTCAGCTCGGTGAGCGAGACGTCGGGGGTCGGGACGCGGATCGCGATGCCGTCGATCTTTCCCTTCACTTCCGGGATCACGAGCGCGGTGGCCTTGGCGGCGCCGGTCGTGGTGGGGATGATCGAGAGCGCGGCGGCGCGCGCGCGCCGCAGGTCCTTGTGCGGCAGGTCGAGGATGTTCTGGTCGTTCGTGTACGAGTGGATGGTGACCATCGCGGCGTGGCGGAACCCGAACGCGTCGCGGATCACCTTGACCATCGGGACGAGACAGTTCGTGGTGCACGAGGCGTTGGAGAGGATGTGGTGCCTGGCCGCGTCGTACTTCTCGTGGTTGATGCCGAGCACGACGGTGAGATCCTCGCCCTTGGCCGGCGCCGTGATGATCACCTTCTTCGCTCCGCCGGCGAGGTGCTTCCGCGCGTCCTCGGCCTTGGTGAACTTGCCGGTGGACTCCAGCACGATGACCACGCCGAGCGTCTTCCACGGGAGCGCGGCGGGGTCCTTCTCCTTGAACACCTTGATGCTGTCGCCCTCGATCATGAGGGTGTCGGCGTCGAACGAGACGGCGCCGCCGTACGCGCCATGGACGCTGTCGTGCTTGAAGAGATGGGCGAGGGTGCGGGTGTCGGTGAGGTCGTTCACCGCGACGAAGTTGATCCGGGCGCCGGTTTCCTTCGCGGCGCGGACGACCTGGCGGCCGATGCGGCCGAAGCCGTTGATGCCGACTCTGAGGGACATGGGGGAGTTGGGAAGTGCGGCGGTACGCCAACGGGTTTGCGAGCGGCGGCTGCGTCACCGGTCGCCGCTGGCGCGCGCTCGGCCGAACGTCGCGTAGCTGAGCGTGCGCGCGCCGGCGTCGAAAAGCGAAGTCGCGCAGGCGTTCAGCGTGGCGCCCGTGGTGAGGACGTCGTCCACCAGCACGAGGTGACGGCCGCGCAACGGCGCGCGCGCGTCGCACGCGACGCTGAATGCGCCGTGAACGTTCGCGGAACGCTCGGCGGGAGTCAACCGGGTTTGGGTCTCCGTTGAACGGGTTCGCGTGACGGCATCGCGCCACACGGGGACGCGCCACAGGACGGCGAGCGCCTCGGCGATGAGCGCTGCCTGATTGAACCCGCGCTCGCGCTCTCGCACGGCGGCGAGCGGTACCGGGACGACGGCGGCCCGCTCGCGCACCACGTCGCCCGGCCAGCCCAGCCGCGCCATCCGCTCGGCGATGCCGCGCGCGGCGCTCGTCCACCCGTCGTACTTGAGGGCGTGCACCACGGCGCTCCCGATCTCGTGCGGCACCCAGCACACCGAGCGCGCCGCCCGCACGAACGGTGGGAGCAACTCGCAGAAGCGGCACGCGCGTCCTTCGGTGGGGTGGCCGCAGCGCTCGCACCGCGGGTGCGGCAGGAAGGCGAGACGCGACCAGCAGGTCGGACAGATGACGTCGGCGTGATCACCGCCGAACTGCTCTTCGCACGACAGGCAGATGCGCGGGAGGAGGAGATCGAGCAGGCCCGGCGCGCGCCGCGCGCCGTCCGCCACGCCGGTCGTCTCACGCGCCGCGCTCACTTGACGGCCCTCCACATCGCCTCACGATCGGGCGCCTGCCCGAACCACCGCTCGAACGAGAGGGCGCCCTGTTCGATGAGCATCGAGAGCCCGTCCGCCGCGCGGAGTCCCCGCGCGCGGCACGCGTGCACCCAGGGCGTCTCGCCACGGCGGTAGGTGAGGTCGTACGCCGCCGCGCCCGCGGGCAGCAGGACGGGCTCCACGGGGAGCGCGTCTCCCTCGAGGCCGACGGGCGTCGCGTTGACCACCAGCGCCGCGCCGCTCAGGGCCTCTTGCACGCTGCTCGCCACCGACGCGATGCGCGCGAAGCGCCGGGCGAGCGCGACGGCGCGCGGCCGCGACCGGGCGACGATGCGGGCGCGGGCGCCCTCCCACCGCTCGATCGCGGCGAGCACGGCGCCGGCCGCACCGCCCGCGCCGAGCACCGCGACGATCACGCCGTCTACCGGGAGGCCGAAGTGGCGCCGGATCGCGGACTCGAAGCCGCCGACGTCGGTGTTGTCGCCCTCGAGCGCGCCGTCCTCCGTCCAGAAGGCGTTCACGGCGCCCACGCGCCCGGCGACCGGGCTCTGCCGCGCGCAGAGCGTGGCGAACGCCTCCTTGTGGGGCACGGTCACGTTGCCCGCCGCGTTGGCATCACGCAGCAGCGCGGCGACGTGCGCGAGCCGGGCGCCCGTCACGTCGAGCGCTTCGTACGTGAGCGGGATACCCGCGCTGCGGAGTGCGGCGTTCTGCATCGCGGGTGACAGCGAGTGGCCGACGGGGTGGCCGAGGAGCACGAGCCGCCCGGGGCGTTCCATCACGCTCCCTCGGGCGGCCGCTCGCTCGCGACGCGCTCGACGGCGAGCGCAACCGTGCGCTCGAGCTCATCGGCGGTGGACCGATAAATCTCCAGCCCGCCTCCGAACGGGTCCACGATCGGCCGTCCCTCGGTGGAACGCTCGGCATAGTCCGTGAGGAGATGTGTCTTCTCCGCGCCGCCCAGCGCGTGGACGCGCTCCACGTGGTGCGGGCCCATCGCGAGGATCAGGTCGCTCTCGTCCACGAGTTCGCGCGTGATCTGGCGGGCGCGGTGCCCGTTCAGGTCGAGCCGGCGTTCAAGCCCGACGAGGAGCGCGCCGTCGGAGGCGGGCGCGCCGTCCCACGCGCTGGTGCCCGCGCTCGTGATCTCAAGGTTGCGCAGCGCGCGCTCCGCGATGAGGCGCGCCGCGATCGCCTCCGCCAGCGCGCTCCGGCACGTGTTGCCGGTGCAGACGAACAGCACGCGCACGCTACCGGTCCCCCAGCAAGTCGCGCACGCTCTCGCGCAACGTGGCGGCCGCGATAGCGCCCGGGCGAATGACACGCAGTCGCCGCGTGGTGCAGTCCACGACGGTCGAGGCGCGCGAGGGTTGCAGCGTGCCGCCGTCGAGGAGGCGTATGCGGCCCCGGGCGACGTCCGGCCCCCACTGCGCGAGGAGGTCGGCGGCGCTCATCGCGGGCGATCGCCCGGGGCGGTTCGCGCTCGTCGAGGTGAGCGGCTCGCCCATCGCCGTGATGAGCCGCTGGAGGCCCGCGTGCGACGTCCACCGCACCGCGATGCCGCCCTCCGGGCCGCGCAGCTTCGCGCTCACGCGCCGTTCCCCTCCGGGCAGCACCAGCGTGAGCGGGCCCGGCCAGAAGCGCGCGGCCAGCATCGCGGCCGACGGAGGCAGCGTGAGACCCAGCCGTCCAATCATCCCGCTCCCCGCGATGAGCAGGAGGAAGGGCTTTCCCTCCGGCCGCTCCTTGAGCGCGATGAGCCGGTCCACCGACGCGCCGTCAATCGCGCCGCCGAACCCGTAGACCGTCTCCGTCGGATACGCGAGCACGCCGCGCCGCTCCAGGTACGCGAGCGTTGCGGGGATCGCCGCCTCGACCTCGGCCGGAGACCAGAACGGTACGCCGCGGGGCTCACGCGTCATTCGCCGAGCGTGAAAAGCGCTTCGGCGCGCGCGAGGTCGCCTTCCTCGGTGATCTTGAGGGCGCGCTCGCTGCCGCGCACCACGACGACGGGGAGCCCGAGGCGCTCGAGGAGCGCGGCGTCGTCGGTCGCGCTGACGCCCGCCTCGCGCGCCTCGCGGTACGAGCGCGCGATCATCTCGCGGGGAAAGCCCTGCGGCGTCTGCGCCCGCCAGAGCCCCGAGCGGTCCACCGTGCGCACGACGCGGTCGTCGTCGCCGACGGCCTTGAGGGTGTCCACCACGGGGAGGGCGGCCACCGCGCCGTGCCCACGGCGCGCCTCCTGCACCACGCGGTCAATCATCGCCGCCGTCGCGAGCGGGCGCGCCGCGTCGTGGATGAGCACGTATCGGCACTCGCTCGGCAGGTCCTCGAGCCCGCGCTCCACCGACTCACTCCGCGTCTCACCGCCAACCGAGACCAGCATCCGGTCGAGGTCGCACTGGAAGAGCCAGGGCGGCGGGTCGCCCGCGTACGCGCGCGGCAGGACGCAGACCACCATCGCCACGTCGTCGCGCTGCTGGAACGTCTGGAGCGAGTGCAGGAGCATCGGCTTGCCGGCGACCCACCGGAACTGCTTGAGCTCCACGCCGCCACCCGGCGCCCGGGTGCTCGCGCCGGCCGCGGCAATCACGACGCCGACGTCGCGGACCGTGACGTTCACCGGAAGAGCTGCCGGAAGAGGTCCGCGATGGTGGGCACCCCCTCGACGCGAATGGTGCGGGACCCGCGCCTCGGGACGCTGCGCTCCCCGACGTACGCCGTGCGCATGCCCATCTTCTCCGCCTCGGCGATGCGTCGCTCGACTTGCGAGACCGCGCGAACCTCGCCGCCGAGCCCCACCTCGCCGACGAAGATCGCGTCGGGCGGCAGCGCGCGGTCGTACAGGCTCGAGGCGAGCGCCGCCGCGACCGCGAGGTCGCCCGCGGGCTCCTGCATCCGCACGCCGCCCACCACGTTGAGGAAGACGTCGAGGTTGGCGAACGCGAGGCCCGCGCGCTTGTCGAGCACCGCGAGCAGGAGCGCCAGCCGTCGCGCGTCGTAGCCGGTGGTAACGCGCTGCGGCGTGCCGAAGCCCGCCTTCGCGGCGAGCGCCTGCACCTCGAGGAGCAGCGGCCGCGTTCCTTCGAGCAGCGCCGTCACCGCGCTCCCCGACGCGTGGTGCTTCTCACGGTCGCCGAGGAAGAGCGCGGAGGGGTTCTCGACGGGAATCAGCCCCTGCTCCGTCATCCGGAAGACGCCGATCTCGTCCACCGACCCGAAACGGTTCTTCGTCGCACGCAGCACGCGGTGGTCGAGCGAGCCTTCGCCTTCGAAGTACAGCACGGTGTCCACGACGTGCTCGAGCGTCTTGGGGCCCGCGATTCCGCCGCCCTTGGTCACGTGGCCGATCACGAAGACGGCGGTGCCGCTCTCCTTCGCGAAGCGCATGAGCCGCGCGGCGCACTCGCGTACCTGGCCGACGTTGCCGGGCGCGCCCTCGAGGTCGCCGGTAAAGACCGACTGGATGGAATCCACGACCATCACGGCCGGCGCGCGCGCGGCGGCCGTGGCGAGGATCGTCTCGAGGAGCGTCTCGCCGAGGAGCGACACCTCGCCGGCG
>DATEDF010000016.1:0-2172 GCA_035286465.1 Gemmatimonadaceae bacterium
CAGGCCGCCGCGCGCGACGTCCAGTTCAACCTCACCGACAAGGGCGTGGACTTCCTCGGCTACAAGGCGCTCCGCGGCATCCTCTCCTCGCTCGGCAAGTCGAGCTTCGGCTCGCACGACACCGCGTACCTCGCCACCGGCATCGAGGCCGACGGGTGGAGCAAGGCGTACGAGTTCGGCGACGTCCTCAACCTCGACGTGAACGAGACGCTCAAGAACGCGCTCGTCCGCAACGGCAATCTCGAGGTCCCGATTGACCTCGACTACGGCGACCTGATGGTCCGCCAGGCCGAGTACCGCTCGAGCTGTGCGACCGTGCTGATGCTCGACTGCTCGCACTCGATGATTCTCTACGGCGAGGACCGCTTCACACCCGCCAAGAAGGTCGCGCTCGCGCTCACGCACCTCATCCGCACGCAGTTCCCCGGCGACACGCTCAAGGTCGTCCTCTTCCACGACCGCGCGGAGGAGATTCCGCTCGCCGCGCTCGCCGGCGCCCAAGTGGGACCGTACCACACGAACACCGCCGAGGGGCTCAAGCTTGCCCAGCGACTCCTCCTCGTGCAGAAGAAGGACATGCGGCAGATCGTGATGATCACCGACGGCAAGCCGAGCGCGCTCACGATGCCCGACGGGCAGATCTACAAGAACTCGATGGGGCTCGACGCGTTCGTCCTGCAGGAGACGCTGAAGCAGGTCAGCGACTGCCGCCGCGCGGGGATCCTGATCAACACCTTCATGCTCGCGCGCGACCGCGCCTTGGTGGAGTTCGTGAAGATGGTCTCGCGCATCTCGCGCGGGCGGGCGTACTTCACGAACACGATGACGCTCGGCCAGTTCATCCTGATGGACTTCCTCAAGCGGAAGACGAAGACGGTGTCGTGAACGCGCTCTCCGTCGGGATCCTCGGCTTTCTCCTCGGACTCCGGCACGCCACCGACGCCGACCACGTCGTTGCGGTGACGACGATCGTCACGCGCGAGCGCACGTTCGCGCGCGCGGCGTGGATCGGCGGGCTCTGGGGGATCGGCCACTCGCTCACCGTGCTGGTGGTCGGGGGAGCGCTGGTGGCATTCCGCCTGGTCATTCCGCCCCGCCTCGGCCTCGGCCTCGAGTTCGCCGTGGCGCTGATGCTCATCCTGCTTGGCTTCAGCAACCTCCGACCCGCGAGCGCGGGAGCGCCGAAGGCGCACCCGCACGAGCATCCCCCGCGGCTCAGCGGGTGGCGCCCCGTCCTCGTCGGCATCGTCCACGGGCTCGCCGGCTCGGCGGCCGTGGCGATCCTCGTGCTCGCGGCCATTCCGGAGACAGCGTGGGCGCTGGCCTACCTCACCGTCTTTGGCGTCGGGACGATCGCGGGAATGACGCTCATCACGGCGATGCTCGCGGCCCCCGCCTTCTACGCGGGGGAGCGGATGGCGCGATTCCAGACGGGCATTCGACTCGCCGCCGGCGCGCTGAGCCTGGTGTTCGGGCTGCTCCTCGCACGCCAGATCATCGTGGACGGCGGACTCTTCTCGCCTGCGCCGAATTGGGCACCACGGTAGCGCCCGCCCGCGCCCGCGCCTTCAGCGTGCGCCTCCGCGCCTGGTACCGCACGCACGGGCGCGACCTGCCGTGGCGCGACACGCGCGACCCGTACCGCATTCTCGTCTCGGAGGCGATGCTCCAGCAGACGCAGGTCTCGCGCGTGCTGTCGTTCTACGCGCCCTTCCTGGAGCGCTTCCCCACCCTCGCGGATCTCGCCGCGGCACCGCCCCGGCGCGTGCGAGAGGCGTGGGAAGGGCTCGGGTACTACGCCCGCGCACGCAACCTCCACCGGCTCGCCCGGCGCGTCGCGCGGAACGGAGCCGGCGCCGCGCTCCCCGCGCGGCCCGAAGAGCTGCGGAAGCTGCCGGGCGTGGGCGCGTACACGGCCGGCGCCATCGCGAGCTTCGCCTACGAGCGGCGCGCCGCGACCGTGGACACCAACGTCGCGCGCGTGCTCGCCCGCGCCTTCGCGCCACGACTGAACCCGAAGCGCGCGCGGGACCTGAAGCGGCTCTGGGAACTCGCCGAGTCCGTGCTCCCTCGCACGGGAAAGGCGGCCTGGGCGCACAACCAGGCCCTGATGGAACTCGGCGCGCTGGTGTGCACGGCGCGCGTGAAGCACTGCGGCCGCTGCCCGGTGGC
>DATEDF010000017.1:0-13566 GCA_035286465.1 Gemmatimonadaceae bacterium
ACGGCGGAGGGGCTCCAGGTGGACGCCGTGCTCGCCTCCGGGGACCCGGCGGAGGAGATCACCGCCGCTGCCGAGCAGGAGCGGTGCGACCTCATCGCGATGGGCACGCACGGGCACCGCTGGGTGAAGGACTTCCTGTTCGGGAGCGTCGCGAACGCGGTCCGCCACCGCACGGGGGTCCCCGTGCTGATGGTGCGCCAGCCACCCGCCGAGCAGTCACCGTGACCGCGTCGCGGGCCGCCGCCGGCGCGCGGAAACCGCTGGTCCGGGCCGGCGCGCCCGCCCTCACGCGGCAGGCCGAGGACTACCTCAAGGCGATCTACGAGCTCGAGCGGCGCGGTGTGCCGGCGGGCACCAACGACATCGCCGAGGCGCTCGGCATCGCCGCGCCGAGCGCGAGCGGCATGATCCGGCGGCTCGCGCGGCTCGGGCTCGTCACCGTGGAGCGCTACCGCGGCTCGCGCCTCAGCGCGCGTGGCCGCCAGATCGCGCTCCGGCTGCTCCGGCGACACCGCGTGATCGAGAGCTTCCTCGTCACGAAGCTCGGCTTCGGTTGGGACGACGTGCACGACGAAGCGGAGCGGCTCGAGCACGCGGCGAGCGACGACCTGGTGGAACGGATGGCGGCCGCGCTCGGGCATCCGACCGCGGACCCGCACGGCGCGCCGATCCCGACGGCGGCCGGGCGCGTGGACGAGCGCCGGCTCTCGAGCATCGCCGACCTCCCGGCGCGCGCGCCCGCACGCGTCGTGCGCGTGAGCGACCACGACCCCGAGTTCCTCCGGTACCTCGGCGAGCGGGGGATCCGGCCCGGCGCGACCGTGCGCGTCGAGTCGCGCGAACCGTTCGGCGGGTTGCTGACGCTCACCGTGGGACGCGAGCGGCGCACAGTCGGGACCGCCGCCGCCTCACGCGTGTACGTGGAACCACGGCGTTGACCAACCCCCTCCACGGCAAGTAGGGTTCGCTGGCGTTCCGGCAGGCGAGCCATCTTCCGGGAGGATTCGAATGAGACGGATGCGCGACCGGCGCCCACGGACGGCCCTCGTCACGGCGCTCGTCGCGGCGCTCGTCACGGCGCTCACATTGGCGCTCGCACCACGCGGCGCGCACGCGATGAAGATCCCGGCCTTCGCCCGCAAGTACCGCGTGAGCTGTGCGCAGTGCCACGCCCCGATTCCCCGACTGAACACGTTCGGCGAGACCTTCGCCGCGAACGGGTTCCGGTTCGCGCCCGGCGAGGAGCCGCGCGACACGATCGCCACCGGCGACTCGCTCCTCACGCTGAACCAGAGCTTCCCGCTCGCCGTGCGCTTCGACGCGTACGTGCGGGCCCTCACCAACCGCCGGAGCGACGAGAACAGCGCCGACCTGCAGACGCCCTGGGTGATGAAGCTGCTGAGCGGCGGGCAGGTCGCGAAGAACGTCAGCTACTACCTGTACTTCCTGCTCGCGGAGCGAGGCGAGGTCGCCGGCCTCGAGGACGCCTACGTCCAGTTCACCGATCTCTTCGGCACCAACGCCAGCCTCGTCGTGGGGCAGTTCCAGGTGTCCGATCCGCTGTTCAAGCGAGAGCTCCGCCTGCCGTATGAGGACTATCAGCTCTACCGCATGCGCGTGGGGCAGGCGCGGCCCGACCTCACCTACGATCGCGGCGCGATGCTGTTGTACTCACCGTGGGAGGGTGGCGACGTCGCCCTGGAAGTCGTGAGCGGAGCGGGACTCCAGGGCTCCACGGAGAATCGCCAGTTCGATCGCGACTCGCCCAAGAACGTGGTGCTGCGCCTTTCGCAGGACGTCGGCCCCGTCCGGCTCGGCCTGTTCGGCTATCGCGGCACCGAAGACGCGAACGGCGTGCGGAACACGATCAAGATCTGGGGGCCCGACGCGACCGTTCCACTGGGACGCTTCGGCGAGCTGAACGCGCAATATCTGCGCCGCACGGACCGGGATCCGTTCTACGGGTCGTGCTCGCCGGCGACCCCCTGCCCGGGCGGGGCGACGCTCCCGTTCGAGACGACGGTGGACGGCGTGCTCGCCGAAGCGCTCTTGTGGCCGCGCGGCCAGGGCGACCGCCTCTTCTTCACCGCCGCGTACAACCGGCTCAAGGCGGACAAGCCGGTGATCGCGCTCCGGTTGGGCGAGGCCTCAGAGTCCCCGGGCTACCTCTCCGAGTACCACACGGTCACCGGTGGGGTGCACTATCTCCTGCGTCGCAACGTGCGACTCATGGCGGAAGTGGGCTGGGATTTCCGGCGCGAGCAGGCGCGGCTGCTTGCCGGATCGGTGATGGCATTCTGAAATCTGAAGTGGGGGATTACGGATGAGATCGTTGATGCTGGCCGTCCCGCTGATGTCGCTGCTCCTCGGCACGGGCGCGCGCGTGAGCGCGGCACGGTCCGCCTCGCTCGTGCGGAACGACCACGCCCGGGCCCAGGGTGGAGACACGGCCTTCGCGCCGGAGGTCGTCGCACTGGGCGCGAAGATCTTCCAGGGCAAGGCCGCCGGCGGTCTGTGCTTCTCCTGCCACGGCGCCAACGCGAAGGGAATGAAGGGGCTCGGCTCCAACCTGACGGACGCGACGTGGCTCCACGGTGACGGCAGCTACGCCTTCATCGTGTCCACCGTCGAGAAGGGAATTCAGAAGCCGAAGGAGGGGGCGACTCCGATGCCCCCCAAAGGGGGAGCGCCGCTCACCGGGGACCAGATCCGTGCGGTCGCGGCGTACGTGTACTCGTTGCAGCAACCAGCGCGGCGCCCGCGATCAGACAGAGCGGGGCGGTAAAGAGTCCCGGGGAATAGCCGCCGCGCCAGGCCGCGGCGGCCAGGTGCGCGAGGCCGTTCGCGATTCCCCCGCCGAGGGCCAGGAAGAAGAGCGGAAGATACGCGAGGCGGATGCCCCGCCGTGCGCCGAGCGTGGCGAACGCGAACACGACCAGCGCGGTGCCGGTGACGCCGAGGAACTGCGCGTCGCTCCACGGCCGGTTGCCGAAGAGCCCCGGAAACTCGCGCGGAAACCCGGTCGCGAACTCCTCGGCCATGTGCGCCGCGACCACCAGGATCGCGATCGTCGCGCGCGGGAGTGCGCGCGACGCGTCCATCTGCCAGCGACCCGACGCCCACCACCCGAAGGAGACGAGCAGCATCAGCGCGAGTCCGGAGCCGAGAGCGCCAATGGTCGCGAGGAGGCCGGCGATCGCGGCAGCCGTGAACACGGCGCCGACCGCCTGATCCCGCCGCGTGATCTGCACGGTCACACGCGGCGGGAAAGACGCGGCACCCATCGCGGCACCTCTTGCACGTACCGGGCGTACTCGTCGCCGAACTTCCGCCGGAGATTGGGCTCCTCGTAGACCAGGATCGCGACGTGCACGAGCAGGAGCCACGCGGCCGTGTACGCGAGCAGCACGGGGGTAGCGAAGAGCGCGGATTCACCCAGCAGCACGAGCAGCACGCCGAAATACATCGGATTGCGCACGTGACGGTAGAGGCCGCGCACGACGAGGCGCGTCGGGTGGTCAATCGGCGCGGGGATCCCGCGCCCCGTCACCACGAAGGCCCAGAGACACCACCCGTAGACGCACACGCCAAGGCCGATCACGATCAGCGCGGCCCACTCGTCCATCCCCCACGGCATCGGCGGCACAGCGAACCGACGCCCGAGAATCGCGGACGGCAGCCATGCCGTCACCGTGCCCGGCACGAGCACCGTGAAGAGCAGGGCGCGGAGCCAGCGGAGCGCGAGTCCGCCGGTCATCGCCGCCATACGCTGCCCGGGCCCGCCGCCGTCAGCCGATCTCCACTTCGATTCCGCCGGTGACGCCCGCGACGATGTTGTACAGCCACGACGCGACGACGCCGATGATGAATCCGAGCACCAGGTAGGCGAGCGGTATGACGATGATGAGCCCGGCGCCGCCGGCCGTACGGAGCAGGGTCCGCCCTCCGGGCAAGGTGACGGACTCCGCGACGTGCGGAGCCGCCATCACGACGATCCACGCCACGCACGCCACGAGCAGCCCGATCCCCGCGTACAGCACCGCAAGAGTCTGTGCGACCGACAACACTCCGACGCGCTTCAGATGCTGCGACATTGGTCCGCCCTCCCTGATCTGTTGGACTGCCCCGACGTCACGCCGAATGCTGCGACCGGTACCAGACGATCACCGTGCCTTCGTGCGTGACGCTCATCCCGATCAGCGCCTGCGGCTCGAGCGACGAGGCGAACTCCGCCGCCTCGGCGCAGAGCTTCTCGTAACTCTTGAACGCCCCCTTGAAGATCTCGAAACGAACGTAGCGCATCGCCCTGGCCTCCTGTCGGTTACTCCCAGTACCACACGGCCACGACGCCGTCGGACTTGTCCTCGGAGTGCGAGATCGAGATCAGGCGGTCGGGGCCGATCTCCGTGGCGAAGCTCGCCGCCTCGGCGAAGATCTTGTCCCAGCTCCTGAACGTCCCGCGGAACTTCCGGAACTGCACGGTCTTCATGGTCGTTTCCTCACTTCGAAGTGGAGGCCGACAGCTTCACCGCGAGCCAATCCGCGATCGCGCCGAGCACCTCGGCCGACATCTTCCCGGTCTTGATGCGGCCGTAGTGCGCGAAGCTGCCGTCCGGATCGTGAATGAAGAGGTGGTTCAGCTCGGGGAACACGCGCACCGTGACGTCGCGATTGCCACCCGCGCGCATCGCGGCCGCCAGCTTCTCCGCCTGCTCCGGCGTGATCTGGCTGTCCGTCGCCCCCTGCAGCACGAGCGTGGGCGCGCGGACCTTTCGCGCGGTGGCGAGCGGATCGTAGGTCAGGAAGAACTTGTACCAGTCGCTCATCGTCGCGGCGCTGTCCACCTTCCGGTACGCTGCCTGGTACGCCGAGTCGCGTTTGGCGGGCGCCACCATCGAGTCGCGGTCAATCGCATAGCGGTTCTGGTAGCGGACGATCTCCAGTCCGTTGTACGCCGGCCCCGCGAGGATCACGACCGCCTTGAGCGCGGGCTCCGCCACCGCGACCATCGGGCCGATGAGCCCGCCCTCGCTGTGGCCGAGCACGCCAAGACGCTGCGCGTCAATCTCCTTTCGCGTGCGCAGGTACGCGAGCGCCGCGCGGATGTCCTCGGCGTAGTCGGCGCTCGTGCCGAGCTTCCCGCCGGAGACGCCGATCATCCGGTCGTCGAGGCGCAGCACCGCGATGCCGCGGCGGCCGAGCGTGTCGGCGATCTGCCGGAACGGACGGTAGCCGCCGCCCACCGGGATGAGCTCGTCGCGGTCCTGCTGCCCGCTCCCGGTGATCGTCACGATCGCCGGCACGGGACCGCTCGCGCTCCTGGGGAGCGTGAGCGTGCCGCCGAGCGGAATTCCGCCCGGGCCCCGGATCTCCACGTCCTCCGCGGCATACGGCGCGTCCGCGGGCGCGGCGTAGCTCGGGCGGCCGATCTTGAGCCCGGCCGCGGCCTCCGCCGAGAGGCGCAACACCTCGAGTTGTCCGGCGGGAATCGTGCCGCCCAGCACGCGGCCGCTCGCGTCCACCTTGAGGCGGTTCTCCTGCCCCGCCACGGTCGCGATGAGGGAATCGGGCCCGTTGGGCTTCACGTTGACCGGAACGGTGACGCCCCCGCTCAGCGCGAAGTACGGGATCTCGGCGGTGCCGCCCGCGTCGCGCGCACGGAGGAGAAAGAGCTCGAAGAGCGCGAACGCGTTGTTCACGCCGGTGATCGCGTCCGCCTTCGTCGCGATGCGCTGGACGGTGCCGTCCACGTCCACCACGGCGGTGTCGTCGCGCATTGTGACGAAGACGCGGCGGAGCGGCGCCTCGTCCTCGGTGGCGACCGCGCGGAAGAGGTTGAGGCTCAGCGTGCGGACGGCGTGGCCGGGCCCGAGCACCGCGACGTAGTCGGTGCGCCCCTGGCCTTTCACGTTGATGCTCCCGACGAGCGAATCGGCGGAGCGGGTGAAGCGCTCGATCACGAGCGTGTCGGTGGCGGTGCGGATGAGGAAGGCGCCGCGCTCCGGGGCGCCCTGCGCCCCGAGCACTCTCGCGCCGAGGAAGGTCAGCGCGACGATGATCGCGCCGAGGAGAATCGCGATCGTGAGAGTCGAGCGGTCCTGCGGTTCGTTCTTCATCGTGCTGGTCCTCCGTGTCCCGGGCTGCATCGTCATCGCCCCGAGGGGTGCGCCTCGCGCGCGCCCTTCTTCGGCAGCCGTCCGACCCGCTTCAGCGCGTCGCGCAGCAGGAACTCGACCTGGCCGTTCAACGAACGCAGGTCGTCGTTCGCCCAGCGCTGGACGGCGTCCAGCAGCTCGCGATCCACGCGGATCAGGAACGACTTGCGCTCGGCCACGTTCTCGATGCCGGAGGCGGCGTGCCGGAGCCGAGGATCAGGTGTAGATCGAGCCGGCGTTCACGATCGGGCTCGCGTCGCGCTCGGAGCAGAGCACCACGAGCAGGTTGCTCACCATCGCCGCCTTGCGCTCTTCGTCGAGGTGCACGATCCCCTTGTGCGAGAGCAGCTCGAGCGCGTTCTCGACCATCCCGACCGCGCCCTCGACGATCTTGAAGCGCGCGGCGATGATCGCCGTCGCCTGCTGCCGCCGGAGCATCGCCTGCGCGATCTCGGGCGCGTAGGCGAGGTGCGAGATGCGCGCCTCGACGACGTCCACCCCCGCCTTGCTGAGGCGCTCCTGGATCGCCTGCTGGAGCGACTTCGAGACTTCGGCCGTGTGCGTGGAGAGCGAGTGCTCGTCGGGCGCGTGTGAATCGTACGCGTAGGACTGCGCCACGGCGCGCACGGCGCTCTCGCTCTGCACCGTCACGTACTTCTCGTAGTTGTCCACCTCGAAGAGCGCCTCGGCGGTCTCGACGACCTTCCAGACGACGATCGCCGCGATCTCGATGGGGTTGGCGCGATTGTCGTTCACCTTGAGCTTCGCGGTTTCGAAGTTCCGCACGCGGAGCGAGATGCGCCGCCTGGTGAGGAACGGGTTCGCGTACCAGAAGCCGGCGGTCTTGACGGTGCCCTTGTAGCTGCCCCACAGGATGAGGGCCTTGGCATCGCCCGGGTTCACGATGAAGAGCCCGGCGTACAGGATGCTGGTGATGATGAAGATGATGACGCTCGTTACCACCCAGGTTACGCTCTGGCTCCGCACGGATAGGACGAAGCCCCAGATCGTGATCAGGGTGGCGAGGATGAGCAGGAGGAGCGCGGGCAGGCCGGCCCACGGACGAGCTTCTGTTTCGCGGAACATGCGGACTCTCTGATGAGGTGATGGCAATATGATATCATACTGATATGTACTTGTCAAGAGGCGTGGAATCGCCTTTGCGCGCAAGGGGTTGCAAGCACGGCGCTGCGAGACGGGGGTGAGGGTTTGCTTGACAGCGCCCGTTCCGCGCGCCCGATTCCTCTCGTGACTCGCCGCGCGCTCGCCATCCGACTCGGCGCCCAGGGCTGGAACTACGACGCCTGGGTCGGCCCGCTCTACCCGTCGGGGACGAAGGCGACTGACTTCCTCGCGACCTACGCGCAGGCGTTCGACACGGTCGAGGTGGACGCGACCTTCTACGCGACGCCGAGCGCGAAGACGGTGCAGGGGTGGGCCGCGCGCGTGCCGAACGGCTTCGAGTTCGCGCTCAAGCTGCCGCAGGAGATCACGCACGAGTGCGGATTGCGGGGTGCCGGGGAACAGACGAAACGCTTCCTCGACGTGGCGCGTGAGCTGGGGCCGAAGCTCGGGCCCGTCCTCATTCAGCTCGGGCCCGATTTCGGGCCCGCCGAGCTGCCGGCGCTGGCGGCGTTCCTTCCGTCACTCCCGAAGGACATCCGCTTCGCCGTCGAGTTCCGGCAGCGCGGCTGGATTCACGAGGGCGTGCTCGCGCTGCTCACCGAGCATCGCGTCGCGCTCGCGCTCGTGGACGGGCGCTGGATTCCGCGGCGCACGATGATGCTGCTCGCCGACCGGCCGACGGCGGGCTTCGCCTACGTCAGGTGGATGGGTCCGAACCGCGACCTCGTGGACTTCTCACGCATCCAGGTGGACCGTACGAAGGAGCTGGAGTCGTGGGCCGCGGCGCTGCCCGCGATCGCGGAGAAGGTGCGCACGGTGTACGGGTACGTGAACAACCACTTCGCGGGGCACAGCCCGGCGACGATCAGGATGCTGCAGGAGATGCTGGGGCTGCCGGCGGTGGACCCGGCGCGGCTGGGGGAACAGCTCACGTTGTTCTGAGACGTCAGACGTCAGACATCTGCCCTTAGGGCCAGGTGACGGTACCGGTCGAGATGTTGTCGAACCACGGCGCGCACGCGCATAGGGCGCCCGCCGCGGCGCTGAGCGGACTCGGGGCGACCAGCACGACGTTCGCGGCGCCGGACGCGCGGACGTACCGCCCGCTCGAGAACAGCGTGCCGGTGAAGCTCAGGGTGTTGAACGTGTAGGGTCCGCCTGAGCGGTTCACTTCGCACATGACCCCGGCGAAAGAGGCCGGGAAGTTCGCGAAGCTCGCGTTGTCGAACGTCGCGTTCGCCGTGCCGTCCACGAACTTGAGCGAGACGTTGTTGAGGGCCATCGGCTGCGCGGCGGACTGATTGAGTCCGGAGACGGTCAGCAGGTACGTGGTGCCGCCGGTCGTCGTGGACACGCTCGCGGTACCGGCACCGGATCCGTGTGAAAGCGTGCCGGTCGCGAGGGCGTTGCTCTGGAGGAACATCTCCGACCCGCTGTTGATCGTGACGTTCCTGAAGAAGCTGGTTGCCGGGTTGCCGAACGTCACCTTGCTCGACACGCCGGTGAAGACTGTGGTGTGCGTGTTGTACGCAGTGACGAGCGCTCCGGACTGCCGGAAGTTGCCGGACAGGATGAGCGTGCCGTCAAGGAACCCGGTGGTGACGCTCGAGTTCCTGAACAGGACGCTGTCCGTGACAACCAGCGAATCGCCAAGGTTGGCCGTGAACATCGAGCCGGTGGAGGAACCGACCGGGTCGCCGATCCACGCCACCTTCGTCACCACCTTGTGGTTGTTGAACCTGAATTCGGCGTCGTGCACGTGGAACACCGAGTCCACGGTGATGCGTCCGCTGGCGTAGATCAGTCGTCCGCTGTGGTATCGGCAGAGCCGGCCGTGCAGGTACGAGAAAAAGGCGCCGTCTGGCTGGTAGGTGATCCCGGTCGAGCACGTGATGCCGCCGGTGAGCGTGTCCGTAACGATGTCGCCCCAGACGTCTAGATCGTTGGCGCCCTGAGCCAGGACGCCCGTTCCCTGGATGGTCAGGCGATTGACCCGGCGGTACATGTCCAGCGTGACCGTGCTGCCACTCGGAATCACGACGTCCACGCTGTCGGGCGGAACGGAGCCGGACAACCAGTTCGCGCCGACGTTCCACGCGCCGCTCGCGGCGGTGAAGATGTACGCCGTGGGCCAGCCGAGCACCACCGCGCCGCCCACGGCCTGGTACTGCGTCGGGCTCACTGACGGTGGCGTCGGGCTCACGAGCCGAACCGCGAGGACGCGCGCGATGGCGTCCGCGTCGGTCGCCTTGATGTAGAGCCCGCTCGTCGGCGTCGTGTTGAACGTCCAGTACCAGAGGTCGGGGAGCGAGTCGGTCGCGTTGCTCCGGTTCACCTCGAACTGCGTCGCAGTCGGACTCATGTTGCTGAACGCGATGCCGTTCATGTAGGAGACCGGACTGCCGTCCAGGAGCAGCCAGCGCACGTTGTCGAACTCCAGCGACGAGACGGCTGCGCCGCGGGACGTCACGAGCCTGTTCGACGCCGAGGACACGAGGTGGTTCCCGCAGCACTGCGTGTATAGCTGGCCCTCGGCGAAGACGTCGCTCGCGAGGAGAACCGTGTCGCCCAGCGTCATCGTGCCGAAGTGCGAGGCCGCGGCGCCGAAACCCGGGTTCGCGAAGCTGACCGTGACGGGGAGGATGATGCTCATCTGTCGCGGGCCGGGGAGGGCCCCTCCGCCCAACAGGTTCCTGCGCGCGGCGTCCGGGAGCGCCCGCGAATTCAGTCGGGCGATCGCGCGGTCCCGCGCGGTCGGCGGTGCGTTCAGCGGCCGGCCGGCCGCGCGCCGCTGGCCCGCGAGGCCCGCGCGCAACGAGCCGCCGGACTCCTCGCCCACCTGCGTCTCGTGCGTGGCGTCGGGGGAGAACGAGTTGGCGGCGCCACTCTGCGTGAAGTTGCCGAGCACCTCGAGGAACCCGTTCGTCAGCAACCCCACGGTGCTGCCGCCCGCGAAGGTGGCGCTGCCGCGCACTTCCATCCAGTCGTAGTCGAGCGGGTCCACCATCTTGAGCTTGCCGCCGCTCGCGGTGGCGAAGTTGCCGTTTACGACGATCACGCCGGCGTTCAGGTCGAGCACCGCGGAGCTGCCGGTGACGGTGACGTTGCCGTTCACCTGCACGTAGCTGCCCGGCTGCACCGTGCCGCCCGAGACCGTCAGGTTCGTCGAGACGTAGCTGCTCGCGGCGTGAACGGTGCCGGTCCCGCTCATGTCGGTATTGGCCACGCGCCAGCCGCCGAGCGTGTCGGGAAAGAGCGTCGAATCGGCGAGATTCCCGCCGATGTGGACCGTGGCGCCCGGGCCGTTCACGAACGCGCTGGCGCCCAGCACCGTGACGCTGCCCGTCACGTTGACGTCGCCCACGACCGTCTTCGCGCGCGGGCCGTCGAACGTGAGGCGGCGAATCCCCTGGCCCGCGACCGGCGCGGTGTAGGTCAGCGTGTGCCCGCCGGCCGACGTCGTGTCGGACATCAACAGCCCGTGCGTGCCGGTGGCCTGGAAAGTGGCGCCGGTCGCCGTGAAGTTGCCGGTGACCGTGAGGATCCCGGCGGTGAGCTTCCCGTTCTCGTTCCCGCCGGCGAAGGTCGCATTCCCGCGCACGGCGAGCGCCGCGCCGGCGTTCGTCATCGTGATGGTACCGGCTCCGGACGTCTGGAACGGGCCGGTCACGCTGAGGGCCTGGCTGCTCAGGTCGAGACTGCCCGACACGTTGAGCGAGCCCATCGAGGTCGCACCGCCCAGCGTGTACGTGCCCGCGACGTTCGTCGTGATGCCCGACGCGATGGTGCCAGTCAGCGAGCCCGTGCCGCTGAGGGTCACCGTCCCCGTGCCGGCGATCGTCGTGCCTGCGTCGAGATTGCCGGTGAGCGTGAGCGTGCTGCCGGAGTTCGTGAGCGTCGCGCCGGCGGCGACCACGAGGTGCTTGATCGTGACGGGCGCGGCGATCGTCGGCATCGTCGCGACGACCGGAATGACGATCGAGTCCGCCACGGCAGGCACGCCGCTCGGCGACCAGTTGCCGGCCGTGGTCCACGCGGTGCTCACGGCGCCGGTCCACGTGCGAGCCACGCCGGCCGGCGCGGTCGCGGTCGCGCCGACGATGAGCGAGGCGAGCCCGGCGCTCGAGGCCGTGAGGGAGTGCGCGCCGGCCACGCCCCCCAGGGTCCACGTGGTGGACGCCTGGCCCGACGCGTTCGTCGTGGCGCTCGGCGGCGCCGCGCTGCCGCCGCTCGAGGCGGCGAAGGTGACGGTGCGTCCCGCGCCCAGGACTGCGTTCCCGAAGGCGTCCTTGACCTGCACGAGGATGGGTAGCGCGAGCGGCGTGCCGCCGGCGGCGGTCTGCGCGCCGCCGCTCAGGAGCGCGAGCGCCGCGGCGGCGCCGGCACCGAGGTCGAACGCGGGACCCGTCGCCCCGGTGAGCCCCGTGGCGCTCGCCGTGAAGCGGTAGCTGCCCGCCTGGGTGAGCCGCACGGAATCGAAGGTCGCCACGCCATTGACGGCGGTGGCCGTCGTGCGGCCGCTGATCACGGCCCCCGTGGGGCTCGCGCCGAGGCCCAGCGTGACCACGCCGGTGAAGCCCGTGGCCAGGTTCCCCGTGGTGTCGCGCGCCAGCACGGTGATCGGGTCAATCGTCACGCCCGCGATGGCGCCCGCCACCGGATAGGCGCCGAACTCGAGACGGCGGCCCGGGCCCGCGGCGATGTCGAAGGTCGTCGTCGTGGCACTGATCAAGCCCGGGCTCGACCCGACGAACGTGTAGCCCGTGCCGACGCGATTCACGCTCAACGTCGAGAACGTGGCCACGCCCGCCACGGCGTTCACCGTGGTGGTGCCGCCCAGGGTGGCGAGCGCGGGGTTGGCCCCGAGCGCGACGGTGACCGGGCCGGTGAAGGCCGTGGTGGTGTTGTTCAGCGCGTCCTTCGCGGTGAAGACCACCGCGGCCAGGGTCGCGCCGGCCGTGGTCGAGACGGGCTGCGTCGTGACGACGAGCCGCGCGGGCACGGCCGCGATCCCGTTCGCGCTGAACGTGGCGGGCGAGCCCGTGAGCCCCGCCGCACTCGCCGTGACCGTCTGCGCGCCCACCGTGGAGCCCAGCGTCCACGTGGTCTGCGCGAGGCCGCCGGCATCGGTCGTGACACTCGCGCTCCCCACCGTGCCGCCGCCGCTCGTGGGTGCGAAAGCGACCGCGACGCCCGCGACCCCCACGCCGTCACTCGCGCTCACCTTCGCGACGAGGGGCTGCGCCAGCGCCTGCCCCACGGTGCCGCTCTGCCCGCTCCCCGACTGCGCCGCGAGATTCCGCGCGCGGAGCAGGACCTGCACCGTGACCGTGTCCCTGGGGCCCGTGAGCAACTGGGCGAGGATGCGCGCGGTGCCGCGCACGCTCTGCGCCGTGCCGCTGCCCGATCCAGGCGTCGTGATCGCGGCGATCGCCGGCTCGAGCGACGTCCAGATGATCGGCGTGCCGGGGAGCGTGGTGCCACCCGCGTCGAGCGCCACCGCCGTGAACGTGAAGCCGTCACCCTCGAGGACGGTGAGCGTGCGCGGGGAGGCCACGACGCGCGCGGCGCTCGCCCCCGGCCCCGTGTAGCTCACCGGGATCTGCACCGGCGGCGGCGCGGGCGCGCCCGGCGCGGCGGGCACGGCGTTGACCGTCACCGGACCGCCCTTGAACACCGTGTCGCCCGCCGCATTCACGTAGCCCAGGTTCATGCTCAAGGGCTCGCCCGAGGCCGGGGCGCTCGGCAGGAGCCGCACCGTGAGACTCACCGTGACGGAGTCCGCGCCCGCGGGGAAGTTCACCACCGTGTCGAGCGCGACGCTCCCGTCGGCGTGACGGAGCACGATGCGCACGCGATTGAACGCGACGAGCCCCGAGGCGCCGCCGGCTTGCGTGAGGATCTCGGGGAACACCGGCCGGAACGAGAGCCCGCGCGCGTAGCGCGCAGCCGGCGTGCCCGGACCGCCCGGTCCGGTCGGCTCGCGCCCGCAACTCAGCACCGCCGTGATGAACGCGGCTGAGAGCAGTGCGAGACGGCGCAGCGGGCGGAGGGTCACGGCAGGGGGGTCGGTCGGAGTCGGACTAACGTAGACCGAGCCGGCCTCCCGCGACAAGAGAAAGAACACCGGTGCTCACGTGACGGTCTTCACAGCCACTGTTGTGCGCTCCGGCGCGGACTCGACGGTGATCGCCTACGGGGTGATCGCCTACGGACGGCGGGGAGCCGGAGGCGGCGGCGTGGGAACAGGCAGCAGCACCGCGACACCGCCGAAGCCGGCGCAGCG
>DATEDF010000018.1:0-57622 GCA_035286465.1 Gemmatimonadaceae bacterium
GCTCGCCGCGCGCGCCCAGGCCATGCTCGCGCCGCAGCCACTCTCGTGCGCCGACGTGAGCGGCGCTGCCGACCACGTGCTCACGCCGGCCGACGTGTTGACGCTCGACACGGCCGTGGACCAGATGAACCAGCAGATCCGCGCGCTCGCCGAGCAGAACGGCTGGGCGTTCGCGGACGTGGACGCCGTGTTCGCCGGGTTCGTCTCCGCGTCGGCGCGCCCGCCCTACCGCGCGTCGGACGAACTCACGAGTGTGAGGCCGTACGGGCCGTACCTCTCGCTCGACGGCATCCACCCGAGCGTCGCGGGACAGCTCGTGATCGCGAGCGCCGTCGCGCGTGCGCTCGACGAGAAATACGGCTTCGCGATCGCCGAAAGGCTCCCCTCCGGCGTCCGGTAGCAGGCGCCGCCCCGAACAGTTACCGGGCCTCCGCTGCATCGTCTTCTTGATGTGACGGCTCCGGCACCTCTGGGTTTCGGGCGACGGCGGGGTCTGTCCACGACGCGTGGCAGACGTTACACTAGCGGCGTGAAGCAGACCGAATCCCCGCCAGCGCACGAAGACCAGGTGGATGCGGATCAGGCGATCATTGACCGCATCCTTGCCGGCGAGCAGGAAGCCTTCGCCATGCTGATCGGCCGCTACAGCGATCCGCTGTATCGGCACGCGGTCGGCATGACGGGGAGTCCTGACGACGCGGCCGACATTCTGCAGAACTCGTTCATCAAGGCGTATCAGCACCTCGGTGAGGTGCGCGGCCGCTTCGATGCGTGGGTGTTCCGAATCGTGGCGAATGGGTGCAAGGACTGGCTGAAGAACATCCGGCGCACGCACCTGAGTTACGAGGAGGACGACCAGCCGTCAGGATTCGAGACGCCGGAGGCGGAGCTGGACCGCGGGGAACTGCGGGGCGACCTCGACCAGGCCCTCAGCGCCCTGCCGGCGTCGCTCAAGGAAGCGTTCGTGATGAAGCACGTCGAGGGACGGTCATACGAGGAGATGGCTGAGTTGCTGGAGACGTCGGTGGGGGCCCTGAAGATGCGAGTGCACCGCGCCCGCGAGGCGCTGCAGAAACTGCTGGAGGAACGATACCTGTGATGCGCGACGACCTCGATCCACGCGATGCGCGCGCCGAAGGGGAGAGGACCCCGACCGGCGAGGCGCTCGCACACCCGGAGCAGGAGCCGACGTTGACCGACCGCGAGGTGCCGCTGCGTTCCGCGCACACGCCGGAGGCGATTCACGCGTGGCTCGACGGCGAGTCGGTGAACGAAGAGCAGCTGCGCGCGGCCGAAAAGGAGTACTCCTTCTGGCGCCGCGTGGAGCAGGAGGCTGGCCGCCGCCGCCGCGTGAAGACGCCGTCCGCCCTGCCGGACCAGATCATGAAGGCGATCAAGAAGGACGAGTAGGCGGGGAAGAGCGAAGAGCGAAGAGCGAAGGGCGAAGGGCGAAGAGCGAAGGGCGAAGAGCGAAGGGCGAAGAGCGAAGGGCCGGCTCCCTCTCGGGGCCGGCCCTTCGTGCTAGATTCCCGCCGCACCCGCCGGCACTCCCGCTCTCGAGGCCGCTCCCCGATGACCACTCCCGCCACGCTCGTGCGACCCCGTGAGGACGAGTACGCCGACTGGCACGCGAGCTACGTCGCCCTCGTCCCCGCCGGCGACGTGCGCGACCATCTCCGCACGCAGCTCCACGAGACGGTCGCCCTCCTCTCGGGCGTCGCCGAGGCGAAGGCGGAGCAGGCCTACGGGCCGGGGAAGTGGACGCTCAAGGAGGTCGTGCTGCACATGTGCGACGCCGAGCGCGTGTTCGGCTACCGGCTCCTCCGCATCGCCCGCGGTGATGCGACGCCGCTCCCGGGCTTCGAGCAGGACGAGTGGGTGCCGCACTCGGGTGCGAACCGGCGGACGATGGCGAGCCTCATCCTCGAGTACGCCGCCATCCGCGCGTCCACGACGCAGCTCGTGGATTCACTTCCCGACGAGGCCTGGGCGCGGCGCGGCACCGCGGGCGGCAAGCCCGTCTCGGCGCGGGCGCTCGCGTACATCTGCGCCGGGCACGAGCGGCATCACGTCAGGATCATCCGGGAGCGGTACCTGCAAAGCTGACTGCGGGATGCGGCACTCCGCATCTCCGTTCTAGAGGTGTATCGCGCGGCCGGAAACGCCCAGCGCCGCCTCACGGACCGCCTCCGACAGCGTCGGATGCGCGTGGACCGTCATCCCGACGTCCTCGCTCGTGCCGCGGAACTCCATGGCGAGCACGATCTCGCCGATCAGCTCGGAGACGTTCGCGCCGATCATGTGGCAGCCGAGAATCTCGTCGGTCTGCGCGTCGCAGATGAACTTCACGAAGCCGGCGGTCTCCGCCATGGTGCGCGCGCGGCCGTTCGCGCTGAACGGGAACTTCCCCACCTTGTACGCGCGGCCGCCGTCCTTCACCTCGTGCTCCGCGAACCCGCACGTCGCGATCTCGGGCCGGGTGTAGACGATGCTCGGCATGTTGTGGTAGTGCATCCGCGCGCGCCTGCCGGCGACGACCTCCGCCGCGACGACGCCCTCCTCCTCGGCCTTGTGCGCGAGGAGCTTCCCGCCCGTGCAATCGCCGATGGCGAATACGTTCGGGAGGTTCGTGCGCATCCGGTCGTCCACGACGATCTCGCCGCGCGCGCCAAGCGCGAGTCCCAGCGCCGCGGCGTCCACGCCGAAGAGCGCCGGCTTGCGGCCGACCGAGACGAGCACGTAGTCGCCTTCGAGTGTCTGCTTCGCGCCATTCCGCGCGATGTCCACGAGCACACGCCGGGCGTCGCGGCGGCCGTCGGCGACCTCCGTGCCCGCGTGAATCTCGAAGCCCTGCTTGCGAAAGACGCGGTCGGCTTCCTTGACGATGTCGGCGTCATTCCCCGCCAGAATCGTCGGAAGCAGCTCGACGATCGTGACCTTCGCGCCGAGCCGGCGCCACACGGAACCCAGCTCGAGTCCGATCACCCCGCCGCCGATGACGATGAAGTGCTTCGGCACCTCGGGGATCCGGAGCGCGCCGACGTTGGAGAGCACACGCTCCTCGTCGAACGGCAGGAACGGGAGCGCGGCCGGGATCGAACCGGTCGCGAGGATCACGTGCGTCGCGCGGTACGAGGTGACGGCGCCATCCGCGGCGCGGACCTCGACGACGTTGCCCGGCCTGAGCGTGCCGGCCCCTTTCGCCCACGCGACCTTGTTCTTCCTGAAGAGAAACTCCACGCCCTTCGTGCTCTGCGCGACGACGTCGTCCTTGCGCTTCATCATCCGCGCGAGGTCGAGCGCGACGTCGCCGACCGAGAAGCCGTGCTCCGCGACGTGAAGGCGCGCGAACTCGAAGTGCTCTGAGGACTGCAGCAGCGCCTTCGACGGGATGCAACCGACGTTCACGCAGGTGCCGCCGAGGGTCTTGTCCATCTCGACGCAGACGGTCCGGAGACCGAGCTGCGCGGCGCGGATGGCGGCGACGTAGCCGCCGGGCCCGCCGCCGATGACGAGGACGTCGGGGGTGAGGGAGGGATCGGTCATTGGGGCGGTTCCTTCGAGGCGGAGCGGGCGGGAATCCGATCAGGGACGCGATGATTCGATGACGCTATCGTGCGTGCTCCATCCTCAATCTCACCACGGAGGCACGGAGGTCCACGGAGGGCCACGGAGGAAACTATAGGTACTGGTCAAGGACACGACCTTGACGGGCGTCGTCATCGGTGCGGCGATCGAGGTGCATCGCGTGCTGGGGCCCGGTCTGCTCGAATCCGCGTACGCGGAATGCCTGGTGCGTGAGCTCGCGACGCGACGCGTGGCCTTCGAGCGTCAGGTGGCATTGCCGATTCAATACAAGGGAGAGCGGGTGGACGCCGCGTATCGTCTCGATTTCCTGGTCGGCCGGCGGGTGGTCGTCGAGCTGAAGTGCGTGGAGACGATCCTGCCGGTGCATCGCGCGCAACTGCTGAGCCATCTCCGGCTCGGCGGGTTTCCCGTGGGTCTCCTGATCAACTTCAACGTGCCGGCGCTGCGCAGCGGCATCGTGCGAATCGTGAACTGACTCCGTGCGCCAATCCGCGTTCATAACTGCTTCACCACGGAGGCGCGGAGTATCACGGAGGGCCACGGAGACTCCTTGGGGGAACGACAGCCTGAGGGCGGGCTCTTGTTCCCCCAAGCATCTCTCCGTGGCCCTCCGCGGATCTCCGTGCCTCCGTGGTGAGCTGTTCTCCTCTCCTCACTCGATCAGCATCGCCGCCGGATCCTCGATCAGCTCCTTGAGCTTCACGAGGAAGAGCACCGCGTACTGCCCGTCAATGAGCCGGTGGTCGTAGGAGAGCGCGACGTACATCATCGGCCGGATCTCGACGCGTCCATCCACGGCGACCGGCCGTTCCTGGATCTTGTGGAGCCCGAGGATGCCGCTCTGTGGGTGGTTGATGATCGGCGTCGAGACGAGCGACCCGAAGACGCCGCCGTTCGAGATCGTGAAGGTCCCGCCGGTGAGGTCGTCCATCGTGAGCTTGCCGTCGCGCGCGCGTTGCGCGAGCGCGGCGATCTCGCGGCCCAGGCCGAGCACGCCGAGCCGGTCGGCGTCCTTCACGTTCGGCACCACGAGGCCGGCTTCGCTCGCCACGGCGATCCCCAGGTGCACGTAGTGGCGATAGACGATCGCGTCGCCGTCAATCTGCGCGTTGACGACCGGGAACGCCTTGAGCGCCATCACGGTGGCCTTCGCGAAGAAGGGCATGATGCTCAGCTTCACGCCGTGCTCCTTTTCGACCGCCTCCTTCATCCGCGCGCGGAGCGCCTCGACCGCGGTCATGTCCACCTCGTTGAACGTCGTGAGGTGGGCCGTGGCCTGCTGCGCCTGGAGCAGGTTCTCGGCGATGCGCTTGCGGCGCGTGGACATCTTCTCGCGGGTCTCGCGGGCGCCCTCGGCCACGGCTGGCGGCCGGCGCGCGATGGGCGGGAGCGGCGGTGCCGCGCTCGTTGCGCTCGTGGCGGTCGTGGCGGTCGCCGCGATTGCCGGGATTGCCGGGATTGCCGGGATTGCCGCGAGGACGTCGGGCTTGCTCACCACGCCGCCGCGACCGCTGCGGGGCACGGTGGAGAGATCCACGCCGGATTCCTCGGCGAGGCGGCGCGCCGCGGGGGCGCTGCGCACGGCGCTCGTCGGGACCGCGGGGGCTGCCACGGGAGCCACCGCCGACTCGTCCAACTCGCCCAGCGTGTCGTTCACCGCGACGACGTCGCCTTCGCTTTTCGCGCGTTTCGCGAGCACGCCCGCTTTGAGCGCGGGCACTTCGACCGTAATCTTATCCGTCTCGAGTTCGACCAGCGTTTCGCCCGCCGCGACCGCCTCGCCCTCGCGTTTCGTCCAGCGCGAGACCGTCGCCTCGGTGATGGACTCGCCGAGTGGCGGGACCTTGATGGCCAGCATGCCGGAATATAACCGGCCCTCCTCTACCCCGGCTCCCGACGAGGACTCACGGTGAGAGCGCTCACGATCTCCGCACACGGCGGGCTGGAACAGGTACAGTACCGCACCGACGTCGCGGCGCCCGAGCTGGTCGCGGCCACGGACGTGCGCGTGCGCCTCACGGCTGGCGCGCTCAACCACCTGGACCTTCTCGTGGTCGGCGGACTGCCCGGCGTCACGATCGCGCCGGGCTGGATCCTCGGCGCCGACGGCACGGGCATCGTGGACGCGGTGGGGAGCGCGGTGACGCGCGTCGCCGCCGGCGACCGGGTGCTGATCAACGCCGGCATCTCGTGCCGCGCGTGTGACTACTGCCGCGCGGGGGACCAGCCGCTCTGCGTGACGTTCGGGCTGCTGGGCGAACACCATCCGGGGACGTTCGCGGAGTTCGTGGTGCTGCCGGAGGCGAACGTGCGGAAGGTGCCGGCCGGGGTGCTGCAGCTCAACGACGCACAGGCGGCCGCCTTCACGCTCGCGACGCTCACCGCGTGGCGAATGCTGGTCACGCGTGCGCGGGTGAAGGCCGGCGAGCACGTGCTCATTCACGGCATCGGCGGCGGCGTGGCGATCGCCGCGCTCCAGATCGCGAAGCTCAAGGGCGCCCACGTGTGGGTGACGTCGAGCAGCGACGAGAAGCTCGCGGCGGCCGCGACCCTCGGCGCGGACGAAGGGCTAAACTACACGATGACGGACGTCGCACGCGAAATCCGCGCGCGCACGGCCAGGCGCGGCGTGGATGTCGTGATTGACAGCGTCGGGACGGCGACTTGGCCGCAGTCGCTGGGCGCGCTGGGCCGGTTCGGACGGCTCGTCACCTGCGGCGCCACGACGGGCGCGACGGTCGAGACCGACCTCCGCCGGATGTTCTGGAACCAGTGGACGCTGATGGGTTCGACGATGGGGAGCGACGCGGAGTTCGACGCGATCGTCGCGGAGCTGGAAGCGGGGCAGCTCGTGCCGCCGGTGGACCGCGTCTTCCCGCTGGCCGATGGGCGCGCGGCGCTCGAACGGATGGCGGCCGGGAAACACTTCGGGAAGATCGTCCTTGCTATCGCGAAGTGAGAAGGGAGAAGAGCGGAGTGTACCGTGAGGAGGAAGAGGGCGAAGGGAGGAGCGAAGTGAGGAGTGAGGCGAGTGGGTGAGCGCGCGCAGTTCGAGCGGGCCGAGCAGAACGCCGTGCGCGAACAGGTGGCGCGGGGCGAGGCGCCGGTGTGCCCGCGGTGCGGCGTGGCGATGACGGAGCGGAAGATCGGCGGGGGGAGCTTCGGGCTCGGTTACGCGCGAAAGCGGGAGTGGCTCATCTGCCCCCGCTGCCACCGGAGCGTGCTGTTCGACGTGAGGAGGGGGACGAGGAACTGAACTCGACGGAACGGCAAGGGCGAGTAGACGGATAGACGGTAGACCGTTCACCGTTCACGTCCCGGGTCACGATGCGCCGAGGCGCCTTCGGTCGTCAATCGGAGAGAATCCCGCTCGCGAACTCACTTCCGTGGCCTCCGACGACCGATGACCGACCACCGACGACCGTCCACCCGCAGCTGGCCGTTGCTCGCGCTACTCGCGGGCGCGTTCCACGCCGCCGGCGCCCAGACTCCGCCACTCCGCCTCGAACTCGCGGCGAGCGGGGCGCCCGCGGCGCCCGTCACCAAGCCCGGCGAGTCCGTTGTCGTACGCTCGTTCGTCCGTGACCAGACGGTCCTCGGCTTCGCGCTGTACGGCCCGAGCTTCGCCGCGAGCCTGGCCAACGAGCCGGTCGCGTATGCGGCCGCGTACCTGGTCGCCGGCGGCGGCTCGTGGGTCGCCGCGCGGCAACTGTCGGCGTCGCTCACCATCAACGAGCCCACGAGCTGGCTCGCGACGCAGACCGCGCTGCGCGGCGCGTTCACCGGGTGGGCGATCGCCGTCGCCGCCGACGCGAACCGGCACAATCGCGCGGGCGGCGTCTTCCTGGGCTCCCTCGCCGGCGCCGCCGGCGCGGTCGCGCTGGGCCGGGGGATGACAGACGGCGAAGTGGCCGCGTCGGTCTTCGGCTCGGATCTCGCGGGGCTCACGGGCCTCGCGGCGACGCACGTCGCGCGACCGGGCGCGCTCAGCCGGTCGCGCGCGGGCGCGACCGCCGGCGCCGCGCTCCTCGGCTATCCGCTCGGTTACTGGTACGCGCGATCGGCGCCCTACCGCGTCAGTCCGGGCGACGTCAACACGCTCTGGACCGGCGCGGCGATCGGCGCGCTCGCATCCGGTGCCTTCATCGCGAGCGGCGATCCCTCCGCGCGCACGGTCGCGGCCACGCTCGGCGCGGGCGCCCTCGCCGGCACGGTGCTGGCCGACCGGTTTCTCGTGCGCCCGTACGACCACACGCCGGCGGACGGACAGTTCGTCGCCCTAGGCGCGGCGGCAGGCGGCCTGATGGGCGCGGGCATCGCCATCCTGAGCGGCGCCGCGCACGACCGCGTGAGCACGGCGACGGCGGCGCTCACGGCCGCCGGCGCGGTGGGCGGCGTTGCCTTCATCGAGCGCTGGCGCGCGCCACTGCGCGAGGGTGAGCGCGTGGCCCGGCGTGGCGGCGCCCCCGCGCGCGCTCGCGAGGGTGCGCGCGCCGCGAGCCGTCTGGCGCTCGTTCCCGGCGGCGCGCTCGCCACGCTGCTCGGCGCGACCGGCACCCATACGATTCTCGCCTGGACCTTCTAGATTCAGGGCACCACCTCGTGAGTGCCCCGTGAACTTCCTCGAACGGCTCCAGGCGAGCCTCTCCCAGCTCTGGGAGCTCGTCCCGGCGCTCCTCGGCGCCGCGGTCGTCCTGCTCGTCGGCTTTCTCGTCGCGAAGCTCTTTCAGAAGGGAGCGGCGCGCCTGATGCGCCGCATCCACCTGAACGAGATGCTCCGGAAGGGCGGCGTCATCCACGCGGTGGACCCGGCCGGCACGCACTTCAATCCCACGCGCGTCGTCGCGACGCTCGTCTTCTGGTTCGTGATGTTCACGGTGATGCTGGTCGCCGCGAACGCGCTCGGGCTCGAGTCGCTGACGAAGGTCTTCTCCGAGCTGGTGGGCTACATCCCGAGCGTCATCGCGGCGATCGTGATCGTGATCCTCGGCATCGTGCTCGGCGAGTTCGTCGGCGGGCTCATCCTCGCGAGCACGAGTGCACTGCACGGCGGCCCGACGCTCGCGCGCGTGGGGAAGGGCGGGGTGATCCTCCTCGCCGTGTTCATGTCGCTCCAGGAGCTGGGCGTCGCGACCGACATCGTCACGACCGCCTTCGCGATCGTCTTCGGCGCCATCGCGCTCGCGCTGGCGCTCGCCTTCGGCCTCGGGAATCGCGAACTCGCCGCCGAGATCACGCGCGCGTGGTACGCGCAGTACAAGGCGGAGCGCGAGGCGATTGACCGCGAGACGAAGATTGACGAGGTGGCGGAAGGGATGGGCGACGAGGAGCCGTTGGGGCGGGAGACGGTACACACGCCGGTCAGCGTGCGCGCGGGGGAGACGCCGACGCGCTGACTCCTGATGCGGAATGCGGAATCCGCATCCCTTCGGCATTCGCGGGTCCGCATTCCGCATCAAGAGCCCGAATCCCGCATTCCGCAGTGACATCCCGCATCCCGCATCCCGCATTTGTCCACGCCATTCCCCACACGCTGTCCACATAATCCAAAGTTCTGCACACCAATGGGTTAGACTCTCCTCGGAGCATTGAATCGGGCGACCCGGATCGCTAGATTTCCACGTTGCCTCGCCCCCGCCGGAATCCCTCGCCTCTCGTCCCGATGACCGCTCCCATCAACCGCGAACGGATTCTCCCGCGCCTCATCGAAGACGAGATCAAAGAGTCGTTCATCAACTACTCGATGAGCGTCATCGTGAGCCGCGCGCTCCCCGACGTGCGCGACGGCCTGAAGCCGGTGCACCGCCGGATTCTCTTCGCGATGAACGAGCTGGGGCTCGTGCCCGGCCGGCCGTACAAGAAGTCCGCGACCGTCGTCGGCGACGTCCTCGGCAAGTACCACCCGCACGGCGACAGCGCGGTCTACGACGCGATGGTGCGGATGGTGCAGGACTTCTCGCTCCGCTATCCGCTCGTGGACGGGCAGGGAAACTTCGGCTCGGTGGACGGCGATCCCGCGGCCGCGTACCGATACACCGAGGCGCGGCTCACGCGGATCGCCACCGAGATGCTGGCCGACATTGACAAGGACACCGTTGACGTCGCGCCGAACTTCGACGACCGGCTCACCGAGCCGGTGGTGCTGCCGAGCGGGCTGCCGAACCTGGTGGTGAATGGCTCGAGCGGGATCGCGGTGGGGATGGCGACGAACATCCCGCCGCACAATCTCCGCGAGGTGGTGGCGGCGCTCGCGGCGATGATTGACGATCCGGCGACGGCGGTGGACGAGCTTCGCAGGCACATCAAGGGTCCCGACTTCCCGACGGCCGCGTTCATCTACGGCCGCGAGGGGATCAAGGACTACCTCGAGACGGGGCGCGGCAAGATCGTGATGCGCGCGCGCGCCGTGGTCGAGGAGAACGAGAAGGGGAACAAGTCGCAGATCGTGGTGACCGAGCTGCCGTACCAGGTGAACAAGGCGCGGCTCGTCGAGCAGATCGCGGAGCTGGTGCGCGACAAGAAACTCGAGGGGATCAGCGACCTGCGCGACGAATCCGACCGCGACGGGATGCGCGTGGTGATCGAGATGAAGCGCGACGCGATCCCGCGCGTGGTGCTGAACCAGCTCTACAAGCACACCCCGATGCAGAGCACCTTCGGCGTGATCATGCTCGCGCTCGTACCCGACGCCAACACGAAGCGGCTGGTGCCGAAGGTGATGGGGATCCGCGAGGTACTCGCGCACTTCATCGCCCACCGTCACGACGTGATCGTGCGGCGCACGACGTTCGACCTCGCGAAGGCGAGGGAGCGCGAGCACATCCTCGAGGGGCTCAAGATCGCGGTGGACAACATTGACCCCGTGATCAAGCTCATCCGCGCGGCGAAGGACCCGGAGGCGGCGAGCGCCCAGTTGCGGGAGCGCTTCTCGCTCTCGGAGAAGCAGGCCGAGGCGATCCTCAACATGCGCCTCGCCAAGCTCACGGGGCTCGAACGGGAGAAGCTCGAGGAGGAGCTGAAGGAGGTGCTCGCGCTCATCACCGAGTTGGCCACCATCCTCGAGTCGAAGCCGAAGCGGATGAAGCTGGTGAAGGAGGAGCTGACGAAGCTCGTCGCGACGTATGGCGACGAGCGGCGCACCGAGATCACGGCCGACGAGGGGGAGTTCACGATCGAGGACCTCATCGCCGACGAGGAGATGGTCGTGACCATCTCGCACTCGGGCTACATCAAGCGGACCTCCATCTCGACCTACCGCAAGCAGCGGCGCGGCGGGAAGGGGCTGCAGGGGGGCGACCTCAAGGCCGAGGATTTCATCGAGCACCTCTTCGTGGCCTCGACGCACGACTACATCCTCTGCTTCACGCAGGACGGCCGCTGCTTCTGGCTCAAGGTGCACGAGGTGCCGCAGGCGGGGCGCGCGGCGAAGGGAAAGCCGATCGTGAACCTCATCAACGTGTCGCCGGACACGCGGATCAAGGCGATGGTGCCGGTGAAGAAGTTCACCGAGGAGGAGTACCTCCTCTTCTGCACCCGGCACGGCACGGTGAAGAAGACGTCGCTTTCCGAGTACTCGAACGTCCGCGTCTCGGGCGTGAAGGGCATCAAGATCGAGGAGGGCGACGAGTTGATTGACGTGCAGGTGACGAGCGGCACGAACGACATCGTCCTCGCGACGCGGCACGGCTTGAGCGTGCGCTTCCACGAGCAGGGCGTGCGGCCGATGGGACGCGACACGACCGGGGTGAAGGGGGTGGAGCTGGGCGAGGGCGACGCCGTGGTCGGGATGGTGGTGATCCGGCGCGAGGCGACGCTGATGGTGGTCACCGAGCTGGCGCTCGGGAAGTGCTCGCACATTGACGAGTACCGCGTGCAGAAGCGGGGTGGGAAGGGGATCAAGACGGTGAACCGCACGGATCGGACCGGCGACGTCGTGGGGCTGCTGGAGGTGCTTCCCGAGGACGAGATCATGCTTATCACGCGGAGCGGGCAGATCATCCGTTCGCCGGTGAAGGACGTGCGCGTGGCGGGGCGGAACACGCAGGGCGTGAAGCTGATGAATCTCGAGGGGGGCGATCTCGTCACGGCGGTCGCGCGCGTGGTGCCCGAGGACAAGGAGGAGGGCGACGGCGGCGAGGAGGGCGACGAGACGCCGCCGGATCGCGGGCAGCTCGAGCTGACGAGCGAGGAATGAGCCGCACGGGCCGCACAGGCCGCATGCACTGCACGCGTGCGCCGCGTCGCGCGGGCCTCTGTTTCCGCGGAGCGGCCGGCGCTGCCCTGACCCTCGGCTGCGCGATCGCCGTCCGCACCGCCGCGTCCCAGGCGCCGCAGGCGCCGGTGCGCACGCTCGGCAAGCCGCTCGCGGAGTTCCCGGAAGGGTTCTCGGTGATCGGCGCCGTGCGCGAGTTGCGCAACGGGCGCGTGGTGGTGCTCGACTCGAAGGATCGCGTCCTGCTGCTCGCGGATTTCGCGGCGGGCACCTCGGCGAAGGTCAGCAGGCAGGGCGGCGGGCCGCTCGAGTACACGATGCCCGGCGCGCTGCTCGCCCTTCCCGGTGACTCGACGCTCGTCGTGGACCTGATGCAGCGACGCTTCCTCGCGCTCGGCCCCGATGCGACGCCGATCAGGACCATTCCGTTCGCCGGCAACACCGGCGATCCGATGGCGATGCTGCGCATGCCGATCCTGACCGCCGCGGATCGGCGCGGCTACGCCTACGGCACGGGACTGCCCACGACGATGGGCCGTGGTGGGGTCGCGATCGCCGACACGGTGTCGCTCGTGCGCCAGCGCCTGAGCGACGGCCAGCTGGACACGCTCGCGATCGTGAGATTCCCGAGCGGTGATGTGAGCATGTCCCAGGGCGCGGGCGGCGCGATCTCGATCCGGATGACACCGCGCGTCTTCGAGCCCCGCGACGCGTGGGCCGCGTTTCCCGATGGTCGGGTGGCGGTCGTGCGCGGCGCCGACTACCACGTCGAGTGGATCGGCGCCGACAAGGCGGTGCGGCGCACCCCGCCCATTCCCTTCGACCGCGTCCGCATCGGCGCGGACGCGAAGAAGACGGTGATGGACTCGATGCGGACGATGATGGAGAAATCGTTCGGCGCCGGCCTTGCCGCGGTCGAAGGGCGGGGCAACGTGCCGCGGCCCAGCATCGAGATCGCCGAGCCGGAGCGGTGGCCGGAGTACTATTCGCCGGTCGCCAGCGCGTTCGCCGCGACGGACGGCCATCTCTGGGTGGCGCGCATGGGGATCCCGGGCGACAAGATCGCGCGCTACGACGTCCTCGACGCGAACGGGAAGCTGCTCTACGCCGTCCGCTTCCCCGAGCGGACCACGCTCCTGGGCTTCGGCAATGGCGTGCTGTACGCCGTGCGGGTGGATGATGACGACCTGCAGTACTTGGGGCGCTACGCCATTCCCTGACGAAGGAAACCCCGGCGGCGGCCGCCGGGACTAACTTCCTGACCCCCGTCGTCGCCCACCCGAATCCAGAGAGCGATCATGAACCGCAAACTCCCGCGTGCCCTGGCCACGGTCGCGTTCCTGGCTCCCGCGCTGTCGCTGGGCGCGCAGAAAGTCGTCAACCTCCCCAAGCCCGACGCCGAGTACGCCGAGCCGTTCACGCAGATCAACAGCGTGCGTGAACTGATGGACGGGCGCGTGCTCGTCGCGGACACGCGCGACAAGACGGTGCTGCTCATTGACTTCAGGAGCGGGAACACGACGAAGGTCGGGCGGGAGGGATCAGGCCCCGGCGAGTACGCGCTGCCCTCACGCCTCGTCGCGCTGCCGCTCGACACCTCGGCGATCTACGATCCGTTGAACTCGCGCTACGTGCTCGTGGGACCCGACGGCAAGGCGGGGAAGGAGTTCCGGCTCGAGCAGTCCGTGACCGCAGGTCGGGGCGGCGGACGGATGGGCGGCATGATGGTTGGCGGGCAGATGCCCCGGGGGACCGACGCGCGCGGCCGGATCTACTACGAAGGCAGCGGGTTGTCGTTCTCTCCCGACGGAGCGCCGAGCGTTGCCGACAGCGCGGGCATCCTGCGCTACGACCGCGCCACGAAGACGAGTGACACGGTGGCGTGGGTGCATCTTCCGCCGAACAACACGCGCGTCTCGGGTGGGCGCGGCAACATGAACATCATGATCGGCGCGACGCCCTTCGCCGCGCGCGACGATTGGGCCGTGCTCCAGGACGGCGGTGTCGCGGTCGTGCGCGTGGCCGACTATCACGTGGACTGGTACTCGCCCTCCGGCGCGCGGAGGGCGGGTGCGCCCGTGAAGTTCGATCGCATCGCTGTGAGCGAAGGCGACAAGGAGGAGTGGCGGAACGCGCGGAAGGGCGCGGTGGGAATGACCGTCCGCGTCGAGGGCGCCGTGACGACGCGCGGCGCCGGCCCGATCGGCGGGGGCGTCAATCTCCCCGATCCCGAGTGGCCGGAGTTCAAGCCGCCGTTCGCGCAGGGCGGCGTGTTCGCACGGCCGAACGGCGAAGTCTGGGTGCTGCGCTCGCGCAAGGCGGGCGACAAGGTGCCGAAGTACGACGTGTTCGCTCCGAGCGGCGCGCACCTCGGGCAGGTAGCGCTGCCGGCGAGCACGCGGCTCGTCGGCTTCGGCCGCACGACGATCTACACCGTGCGTGTGGACGAGGACGACCTCCAATTCCTGCAGCGCCGCACGCTGAAGGAAGGGCCGGTCGTGCCGTAGCGCTTCGGCCGGCGCAACTTCCCCGCGTCACCCCGCGTCACCCGGCGTCACCCGGCGTCACCCGGCGTCACCCGGCGTCACCCGGCGTCACCCGGCGTCACCCGGCGTCACCCGGCGGGCCGCCTCGCGTTCGTTGTGACGCGCGTCACCGGCCCCATCACGATGCCGCCTCCTCCGTGGCCGGGAACGCTTGACAGCCCCGGCTTACCAGAGGAGCATTCAACCAGTCAAGGGGTTAACAAGCAGACAGGCCGAGAGTCCCATCGGACAAGGCCGGAGTCTGGAGGGTTGTTTCGTGAGCGGAACCGCTGCCGAACAGTTGGACGAGTCCATCGAATCCGGCGGGAGCGCCGGGATCGCTGGGCGCGCCCAGGGTGCCCAAGCCGCCGAGGACGCCGAGGCCGAGCGCGGGCGCCGCGCGGCGCTCAAGGCCGGGGCGCTCGCGGTCGCGGGGCTCCTCCTCCCCTCCCTCGCAGGCGCGCAGGGCGCCCGCCGCAAGGGCCCGGGTTCGGACGTCCCGCGCCCCTTCGGGACGCCGGCAACGCTCAACCTCGACCCCATTGATCCGACGGCCGCCTGGGTCTCGCCCGAACTCCGCCTCGTGCGGCGCATCACGATGGGGCTCACCGACGCGGAGGGCCAGCGCGCACGGCAGCTGGGCTACGAGGGTTACCTCGACTATCACCTCGCGGCCGACCAGATAGACGACGGCGCGGTGACCCAGTACGTCGCGACGACCTGGTCGTACACCACGCAGAACGGCGACGCACTGTACAACATCGAACAGGGCACGCTGCAGACGCAGCTCACCAACGCGGCGATCTACCGGAGCGCGTTCTCCACGCGCCAGCTCAAGGAGCGGCTGGTCGAGTTCTGGACCGACCACTTCAACATTGACATCCAGAAGGTCGGCTACCTGAAGGTCCTGGACGACCGCGACGTGGTCCGGCAGTACGCGATGACGACCTTTCCGCAGCTGCTCCGCGCGAGCGCGCACAGTCCCGCGATGCTCTCGTATCTCGACCAGACGATCAGCCGGCGGGGGTCTCCGAACCAGAACTACGCGCGCGAGATCATGGAACTGCACACGCTCGGTGTGAACGGCGGGTACACGCAGAACGACGTTGCCGAACTCTCGCGCGTGCTCACGGGGTGGACGATCGCCGGGCGCGGCGTCTTCACCTTCGATCCGAACCTCCACGACTACGGCGCGAAGACGGTGCTCGGGATCACCATTCCGGCGACGACGCAGGCTTCCGTCGGCGCCGCGGCGCAGAACGAGGGCGAGGGGATCATCAACGTGCTCGTGGCACACGTGAGCACGGCGACGTTCGTCTCGCAGAAGATGCTCCGCTACTTCCTGCGCTACGATCCCACGGACGAGCAGGTCGCGCAGGTGGCGAGCGTGTACCTGACGACGGGCGGCGACATCAAGTCCATGCTGCGCGCGGTGCTCTCGCGGCAGAACGTGATGAGCGCGCCGGCCAAGTTCAAGCGGCCGTACCACTACGTCGTCTCGGCGGTGCGTGCGCTCGCGCCCACGGTGGCGAACGTCTCGACGCTGGCGGGCCAGATCTCGGTGGCGGGGCAGGCGCCCTACACCTACGACACGCCGGACGGGTATCCCGACAGCGCGGAGTACTGGTCGGGGAACATCCTGCCGCGGTGGAACTCCGCGTCGTTCCTCGCGAACGCGAACTCGGCGAGCAGCGTGCAGTTCAACGTGACGCCGTTCATGACGCCGGCGACGCCGTCGGCGATCGTGGGCGCGATTGATCGCGCCTGCTTCGGCGGCGAGATGCCGCAGCGGCTCAGGGACGAGCTCGTGGCGTACGTGTCGGTGAATCCCACGTCCACGACGCGCGTGCGCGAGACGATCGGGCTCGCGCTCTCGTCGTCCACCTTCCAGTACTTCTGAGGCGGAGCGGACGATGAGCGAACACGAGCACGCCGCCTGCGGCTGCCGGGAGTACCACGAGCTGTCGCGCCGGAACTTCATCGTGGGCACGGCGGGCGCGACGGTGTTCGGCGCGATCCTGCCGGCGTGGCTGCCGAAGGTGGTGCTGGCCCGGAGCGAGGTGAGCTCGCGCGACATCATCGTGAACATCTTCCAGCGCGGCGGCGCCGACGGGCTCTCGCTCGTCGCGCCGTTCGCGGACGCCAACTACTACACGGCGCGCCCGGCGCTCGCCATCCCGCGGCCGGACAGCGGCGACGCGAACCGCGGCACCGCGCTCGACAACACGTTCCAATTCCCGCGCCCGATGCTCGGCCTGCTCCCCGCGTACCAGGCGGGCGAGCTGCTCTGCGTGCACGGCGCGGGACTCGCGTACTCGTCGCGCTCGCACTTCGACGCCCAGCGCTTCATCGAGGTGGGGAAGGCGGCGGACCTGACGATCACGACCGGGTGGCTCGGGCGGCACCTCGCGACGACCGAGGCGATGCGCCCGGGCGCGACGCTGCGCGGGCTGGCGATGTCGAGCGGGCTGCCGACGGATCTCACGGGCGGGCCGAAGACGCTCCCGATCCCCGATCCGGCCACCTACGCGATCGGCGGGAGCGCCACGACGCGCGACGCGCGCGCCGACTGGCTCGCCACCGATTTCTTCCTCGACCAGGAGCCGGCGCGCTCCTCGGCGCTCGACGCGACGGCGACGCTGGCGCTGCTCCGCTCGATCAACTTCACCGGCTACGCGCCGTCGAACGGCGCGGTGTACCCGAACAACGGCTTCGGCCGGAGCCTCCGTTCGGCGGCGGCGCTCATCAAGGCCGACATCGGCGTCGAGGCGATCCAGATAGACATCGGCGGGTGGGACACGCACGTGCAGCAGGATCCGCTGGCCGGCGCGATGTACAACCTGATGCTCACCTTCGGGAACGCGGTCGGCGCGTTCTGGGCCGACGTGCTGCAGGGAAACGGGAACTACAATGTCACGCTCGTCGCGATGAGCGAGTTCGGGCGCAACGTCCGGCAGAACGGCAGCGCCGGCACCGACCACGGGCGCGGCGGCGTGATGTTCGTGATGGGGCACCAGATCACCGGCGGCCGCGTGCTCACCAACAACTGGCTCCCGCTCGCGCGGGAGAACCAGCAGGACGGCCAGGACGTGCGCGTCACCATTGACCACCGCGACATCCTGGCGGAGGTCGTGCGAAACCGGCTGGGGAACGCGAACCTGGATCTCATCTGGCCGGGGTACACGGCGACGATGAGAGGAGTGACGAGGTAAGAGCGAAGAGCGAAGAGCGAAGCGAAACCGCGATCTCCCTTCGCTCTTCGCGTTGTCCCTTCGCTCTTCGCGTTGTCCCTTCGCCCTTCGCTCTCAGTGCACGACCACCCTCCCGTTCATCCCCGCTCCGTGGATCGAGCAGTGGTAGTTGTACGTCCCCGCGACACCGAATGTCCTCGTGTCCGAGCTCGTGACGGGGATGTTGGAGGGCGAGCCCGGGGAGTCGAACGTGACGTCGTGGGCACTGCCCAGGTTCCACGTCACGGTGCCGCCCGCCGCGATGTCGGCCTGGAAGGGCGTGAACGAGAGCCCTGACGCGTTCACGGTCTCCGACAGCGGGAATCCGCCGGTGACCGTGATGAGCCGGTCCGCCGTCACGGTGACGCTCCCCGCAGTGGCCGTCGCGCGAATCGTCGCCGTGCCGGCGGAGACGCCGGTCACGACACCGGTGCCCGCGTTCACCGTCGCGATCCCGGTGGTGAGCGAACTCCACGAGACCGCGGCCGCGATGGCGTTCCCGAACTGATCCTTCGGGCTCGCCGAGAGGGTGATCGTCGCGCCCGTGGCGACGGTGGACGCGCCGGCGATCGTCACCGACGTGAGCACGGGCGTCGGCGCAGGAGAGACCGTGATCTGCGCGGTGCCGGTGACGGTCACGGTGCCCGCGCTCGCGGTCGCGGTGATGGTCGCGGAGCCGGCGGAGACACCGCTCACGGCACCGGTGCTCGCGTTCACGCTCGCGACGGAAGCGGCTGACGAGCTCCAGAGCACGGTCGCGGCGATGGCGGCGCCGTTCTGATCCTTCGGACTGGCGGTGAGCTGCGCCCCGTCGCCGACGAAGATGGACGCCGAGGACGGACTGACGGTGACCGAGGTGAGCACCGGCGAGGGCGTCGGCGTGGTGACGGTGAGCTGCTGCGTCCCCGCGACCGTGACGCCCCCCGCCGTCGCCTGCGCGGTGATCGTCGCGCTGCCGGCGGCGACCCCGGTGACGAGCCCCGTGCCGCTCACCGTGGCGACGCCGGTGGCGGACGACGACCACGTGACCGTGGCCTGGATGGCGGCGCCGTTCTGGTCACGGGGGCTCGCGGTGAGCTGGGCGGTCGCGCCGACCACGATCGAAGTGGCGCTCGCGCTCACGGCGACGGAGGTGAGTACCGCGACCGCCGGCGAGACCGTGATCTGCGTCGTGCTCGTGACGGTCGCGCTGCCCGCGGATGCCTGCGCGGTGATCGTCGCGCTCCCGGCCGCGAGCGCGGAGACGAGCCCCGTGCCGCTCACGCTCGCGACGGTGGGCGCCGACGACGACCACGTCACCGTCGCGGTGATCGCGTTCCCGTTCTGATCCCGCGGGCTGGCGGAGAGCTGGAGCGTCTGGCCGACGGTGACGCTCTGCGCGGGAGCGTTGATCGTGACCGACGTGAGCACCGGCGACGGCGTCGAGGGCCCGGGCTGCGTCGGCGTGTTGGAGCCGCCGCCACCGCCGCCCGAACAGGCGGTGAGCGCGAGCGCGAAGAATGGGAGCGTGATTCGTGTGCGCATGGAGCCCCGCGAGGTGAGGGGAGACGAGCATCGGGGGGGCGATGCGACAGCGGTGGAACGGCAGACGGCGAATGACAGGTGCCAGATCCTGCCATCCGCCGGCTGCCATCCGTCGTCGGCCTTTCTAGTGCACGACGACCGTTCCGGACATGCCGGGGTGGAGCGTGCAGTCGTACGGGAACGAACCCACGGTGTTGAACTGGCGAGTCACCGTGGCGTTCTGGGTGACGAGGATGTCGGCGGGCCTGCCGTTGACGGCGGAGAAGATGACGTTGTGCGCGTCGGCGCCGAACACGAAGCTCACGGTGCCGGTGCGGGCGATGTCGGTCTGGAAGGGCGAGAAAGTGTTGCCGGGCATCGTGACCGTCGCCGACAGCGATGGAGTACCGCCGCTCCCGCCGCCTCCCGGCTGCGTGGGCGCCTTGTCGCCCCCGCCCCCGCTGCAGGCGATGAGGAGGAGGGCGGCCAACGCGGGAATGGACGACCGGTAATTGATTCGCATGCCTTCCATATAGAAGGAGGCCCGGTGACACGGGGGTGATCTGGCGCACGCCCCGGAACCGGGCCGACTGCCGTAAGTACTACCCCGAGGCCGCCCGAACGGTCACAACGTCAGCGGGCGATGCGGAATCGGGCCACGTAGGGGACGTCGTCGTCGTCGAGGACGACGGCGTAGAGGTTCTCGCCACGGATCGTGACCCGCGAGAAGGGCTGCGTGCGCGCGGTGAGCTCGGCGACGGCGATCAGGCGGCCGTTCGTGCTGAACACGTCGAACTCGACGGTGCGCTTCGCGGTTGTCCGACGTACCCAGAGCCGGCTCTGGTCGTCCACGGTGATGGCATCAATGATGGGCTTGGTCTTGGGGATGCGGCCGTAGTCGAGGCCCAGCGGGCCGCTGACGGCGCCCTTCTCGATCTCGCGAATCGCCGAGTCACGTTCGACGCTCGAGACGGGAAGGGGAGCGACGTCGGGCGCGGCGCGCGCGGCGGGCGCGAGCGTGTCGCCTGTGCCGAGGCGAACGCGGAGGATCTCGTACTTGCCCGACGAGGGCGCGCACCAGCGATCGTTGTCGAGGCCGAGTGTGTTCAGCGGGCGTGAAACGAACGGAACGCCGACGTACCTGACGCCGTTCGTGAGCTTGATCTCGAACACGCTCGCGGCGCCCGCGCCCTCCGCCCCGCAGCGCGGGATCGGGACCGTGTCAATCTTCGCCGAGGTGGTCGAGTACTTGATGGCCCACTCGCCCTGCCCCCGGCCGCCGACGGCGACGCAGGTCGGGTCCACGATGTTCCCGGCGCGGTCCACGACCCCGTCCCAGAACCAGCCGTACGAGCAGAACTGGGCGAGCACCGTGCGCTCGAGGTCGCCGTCGGATGAGAACACGGAGTAGCGCTGGTTCCCCTGGTCTCGCACCCAGATGCGTCCGTCGTGCGCGAGCAGAAAGCCCTGAACACGGCGGAACTCTCCGGGGCCCGAGCCGCTCCGGCCGATCACCCGGACGAGCTTGCCGTCCGCGCTGAACATCCGGAGGTCGAGCGTTGATCTGTCGAAGACGAGGATCCGACCCTTCGTGTCGGCGTCGAGCGCGTTGATCTGGCTGAACGACGTCGCGCCCGTGTCCGCGCCGCCGATCCGGAGGGTCTCGGTGAGCTTCCAGCGGGGTTGGGCGCCGAGCGCGGAGCTCGCGGCGATCAACGCGGTCGCGGTTGCGAAGAGCCGATGTGCGTTCAACGCGGGGTCCTCGGTCCGGTAGGCTGGTCAATACTGTCGCGGGGCCTCGGCTCGCGCCATCCGATCCGGCGAGCTCGAGGTCCGGTTCGTGGGGCTCGGCGAGTGTCGGTCCGTGGCCTGATCGAGGCACCTGAGGCGTTGCGCGCTCGTCAGCGCGTTCAGCCGCGGTGCAGGCGGAACAGCGCCACGTGCGGCTCGTCGCTCGCGTCGCTGTAGCCGCCGAGGATATAGTCGGGGCCGATCTCGAAGATCGTCAGGTCGCGCGGGACGCTGACGTCGGCCAGGACGCGGCCGTCGGGCGAGAGGACGCGCAGACGCGTGTCGGGGTCGCCGGGAAAGGAGAGCTGAACCCAGAGTGCGTCCGAGGGGTCCGTGAAGAGCGCGTAGTAAGGTGGGAGACGGTCCGGCAGCGGGAACTCGAGCAGCAGTTGTCGCATTCGCCCACCCAGTGGGCCGGGCTGGTACCGAACGAACCAGTCGGCGAACCTCTCCGCGTTCGCGCGTGACGGAGCGCGAGGCGACGTGCGCAGCGAAAGCGTCTCGCGCCGCTTGCCGTCCAGCGAGTGTGCGTCAACGAAGGCCGAATCCGCGGTCCCGACGTAGAGCCGGTCGGAAGACATGGCGAAGCTGGTCACTCTGCCCAATGGGCGTGGCAGGAAGTCCCCGTTCGGGGCCGCGGCCCAGTCGGCGAAAGGCAGTTCACCAAACGCGTGCGTCACCTCGCCGCGGGCGTTCAGCAGCGACAAGCGCGCGCGCTGCCGCTCGGACTTGGCACCGGGCGCCGGCGATCGGGGATTCAGAGGGCCGAGCACCGCCAGCGCTCCCCGTGGCGAGCAACACGTCCAGCCATTCTCCGCCGACAGGAACTCCCTGACCACCGCACCATCGGCGCTGATCACCGTTATGCGCGGCCGCCAGAAGTCCTTCACAAAGACGGAGTCGCCGCCGCAGCGGCCGAGCCACTGGATGACCTGGAACTCGCCGGGGCCGTCGCCCTTGCGGCCGACGGTCCTGGTGAGCTTTCCGGTGGCGTCGAAGAAGCGTACGGCCGGCTCCAGGCCATCGGCCACCACGATCGTGCCGTTCGGGAGGCGCGTCGCGCCCGTGGCGAGCGTGAAGACGACATCGCCGGTGGGCGAAAGGCCGGCGATGTCGAGGATGGGTTTGGCGTCCACGAGCCAGCGGGGCTGGGCCCGCACCTCTTGCGTGTCGAGCAGAATCGTGGCAGTGAGAACGATCGCTGTCCGGCAAGCCTTCCCAACCACGATGCCCTGGGCCACGGCGTCCATTCCTCGCGACCAGGAGAGTCTAGCTCACGGCCGCTCTCTCTGCCAACTGTGGGGTGCTACGCCTGGCGTGTTCAGCATGTGTGTTGAGAGACGCGGTACCGTGCCATCACACCGCAGCTCGATTTCATCGCGGAGGTGGACGGTGTGCGATGGCTGATCAACTCCGGGGCGACGCACACCTGGGTGCGCCCGGCGGTCAGCTGCTCGCGCTTCGTCGCGTGGCCACGAGCACGCCTTCGGCCCACGCACCGATCTTCTCGGCGTGCGCGTAGAGCACGGCGGCCTCGCGCATGGTGGCCAGGTATCCCTGATACTCGAAGCGATCCTTCTCGCCCACGAGCCGGCTGAGCGCCGTTTCGACGCCGGCGCTCAGGCGTGGGCCGAGGGTCGCGCGGACGAGGCGTGACGCCGCGTGGTGATCGGCGCTCGTGGACTTTCGTCCACCGACGTGGACGGTGACGGCGTCGGCGAACGCGATGGCGGCGTGAATGCTGAGGATCGCCAACGCGGAGGCGTGGCGCGTGTCGTCTCGCTCGACGATGGCGCGTCCGGCGTGCATGAGGCGGCGGCCCAGCTCCGCGTAAAAGTCTGCCTGGGCCGGGTCAATGCGCTTCGCTCGGTCAGCGCGCGTCACGGAACTCCTCTTCCAGCGGGGGGCCGTAGACGACGAGGGCATCGCGCCGAATGTCGCTGAACGGAGCGCTGCGTACCCGCCAGCGCCGCGCGGCATCGGCGCGGGTGTAGCCGACGGGTGAGAGGCGGCAGCCGATGGAATCGCGGAGGGCGGCGCCGACCCGTCTGAAGTCCTCGAGCGCGCGCGCGAGCCCCGGTGCGTCGCGGGCGACGACGAGGAGGTCGCAGTCGCTCGCGGGCAGGTCGCGCGCGCGCGCGACGCTACCGAACAGGGCGACGCTGACGAGGCGGGCACGCCCGGCACCGGCGGCGGCGACCGCGGCAAGGTGGCGCCGGAGGTCGAGGAAGTGGCCGGCCTCGGCAGAGAAGAGTTCGCGAAGCGCCGGCGCGAGCCGGTGGGCGTCGTTGAGCCGCACGAGGTAGTCGCGCCCACCCACCTGGCGCGACACGATGCCGAGGAGGACGAGCTCATCGAGCGCCAGCCGCGCGCTGCGGTGCTGGACCCCGGCGCGCCGCGCGATGTCGCGCTGCGAGAGGGGCTCTCCGGCGCCCGCGAGGGCGCGGAGGGCGCTGACCTTGGCGGGGGTGCCGAGGGCGAAGGCGAGGGGCTCGCGAGTGGCGCTCCCCGAGGGATGCTTGCGCGGCATATGCTATAAAGTATCCAAATGGATACCTTATCGCAACGGGTGCCAGGTGCCTCCGCGCCCGGCCCTGCTCACCGTTCACCAGCGCAAGAGCTCGCGACCGATTTCAGCCAGGCGGGATCCAGCAACCGATGATCCCGCCTCTCCAGCGCTTCGAGCCGACCCTGCCCCGTTCGCGGCAACCGTTTGCGGTCGTCGCACCCTCGAATCCGGTGTCAACGCGGCCGCCTCGGTCCTTTCAGTGGTCGTTGGACCGGAGGTATCGTTGAGCGTCGCGCCGGCGAGCAGGATCGTTCCCGCCTTGCGCGTCGGACCTCAGCACCCGGTGGTCTCCCTCTGCTACGAGTGAATCCGATGAATGCCACTCCCCTCGGTGGAGCCGCGCTCCGCCTCGCCGCGCTCCGTCTCGCCGCGCTCCGCCTTGTCGCGCTCGCCTGGGCCCTGCCGATCGCGCTGGGCGCACAGGCGCCCGCCGAACCCCTCACGCTCCAGCAGGCGATCGCCATCGCCCAGCGGCAGGGATTCGAGGCGCGCTCGGCGGCCGAGATCCGAAGCGCCGCGCGCTCGCGCGACCGCGCGTTCATCGCGGCGTGGCTCCCGTCGCTCTCCATCCGCGGAACCGCGCCGACCTACACGCGCTCGATCATTCCCGTGACGCAACCGGACGGAAGTACGCTCTACCGCGAGCTGCAACAGACCGATGCCGCGCTCACCGCGACCATTACTCAGCGCGTGCCGTGGACGAACACGACGCTCTCGTTCACCTCCGGGCTGAGCGAAGTGCAGAAGAGCGGCGATCCGGGCTTTCGCACGTGGTCGTCCACGCCGTTCTCGGTCGGCCTCGCGCAGCCCATCCTCCGCGCCAACACGCAGCGGTGGGACCTCCGCGAGCAGGACCTTCGCGTCACGTCGGCGGAGCGGAAGTACCTCGAGGCGCGCGAGGACGTGGCGATCGCCACGACCGACGCGTTCTTCGCGCTCTACTCGGCGCGCCTCACGCTCCGGAACGCCGAAAAGAACGTCGCCACGAACGACACGCTCTACAAGCTGAACCAGAGCCGTCTCGAGCTCGGGCGGATCGGGGAGAACGATCTCCTCCAGAGCGAGCTGGCGCTGCTCCGGGCCCGGTCGGCGCTCGACGACGCGAGACTCACACACGACCGCGCACTCTCCCAGTTCCGCCTTGCGCTCAACATGCCGCCGGGAACGCCGGTGGACATCGTCGCGACGGCGGCGGTGCCGGCACTCGACGCCGACACTACCCTCGCGATGCGGCAGGCGCGCGCCAACGCGTCGGCGATGAGCGATGCCGACGCGAGCGAAGTCCGCGCGGACCGCACGGTGAGCGAGGAGCGCTGGAACCGCGGCGCGGGAGGCACGCTCACCGCGAGCTATGGGTATAACGCGACCGCGCCGACCGCGGGGGACGCGTACAAGAACCTCCTCGACGCGCAACGGCTCACCTTCTCGGTGGACCTCCCCGTGTGGCAGTGGGGCCAGCACTCGGCGAGCGTCGCGGCCGCGAAGGCGGAGCGCGAGTCGGCCAAGGCCACGGCGGCGCTCTCGCGCGCGCAGGTCGAGCAGAACGCCAGGTTCGCGGCGCTGCAGCTCACGCAGGCGCGCCAGGGACTCCTGATCTCGGCCAAGGCCGACACGGTCGCCGCCAAGTGGTTCGAGGCGGCCTACTACCGGTTCGTGATCGGACGGATCACGCTCGACAACCTGTACAACGCGCAGGACGAGAAGGACCGGGCACTCGCGGCGTACGTGCAGGCGCTGCGTGCGTACTGGATCGCCTACCATCAACTCCGGAAGACGACGCTGTACGACTTCGAGGAGGGGCGCTCGATCCGGTAGGGCGGCGCAGTCGCGCGGAGCACCGACAACACGGCTGGCGATCCGCGCCCGCGACGGTTGACGGCCACAACCCGGCTCGGTATGCTCAGTGTATGAGAATACCGATACACCAAGTCGGCATTGTCGCGAGCACCGTCATCGTGTTCGGAACCGGGGCCGCCCCGATGCCGCGCCGCGCACCTCAGCCCGCGCCGCGGTGGATCGTCTCGGACACGCCGGTCATCTCGGTGGGCGATGCCACCGGCGACACGCTGCGCGACCTGCTCGGTATCGAGAGCGCCGTCCGCCTCCCGAACGGGGAGATCGTGGCGGCCAGCAGCCGGCTCTCGAAGCTCCAGTGGTTCAGCGCGTCAGGCGAGCTGGTCCGAACGGTGGGGCGGCGCGGCCGCGGTCCGAACGAGTTCGGGCGCGCGATCCACCTCTATCTCGAACGCGACACGCTGGTCGCGCACGATGTGTCGAATCGCCGGTTTCACCGGCTGAACGCGCGGGGCGAATTCATCGGGCTCGATACCATCGGCGATGACCGCCGTCCGGCGTGGGTCTATGACAGGAACCTCGTCGCGCGACTGCCCGACGGCGTGGACTTCGATCGGCTGCAGCGGACGCTCCTGCGAATCCCGTTCTCGCGGGGACAGGTCGTTCGGTACGCGCGCGTGGAGCGCACGGGAGTCGTTTGGCTGCGTGGCGCCGGCGACGCCAGCACGTTCACCGTCCACGGTGCCGACGGGAAGCCGCTCGGGACCGTCATGATGCCGCCCAGGTTCGAGCTGTACGACATCCTCGACACGCTGCTGCTCGGGAAATGGCGAGACGACGACGACATCGAGTTCATCCAGCTAAGACGTCTCACGCGCGCACGATCTCCTGCAATCAGCCCCCCAAGCGGGGCGCCGCGGCCCGCCTACGATCAGGCCGCGGAGTTCCAGCAGCACGGGGCGATCGTCGGGCGCATGCGAGCCGCAGGTCGCAATCTCGTCACGGCGCAGGAGATGTTCTTCGCGACGAACCGGCGGTACGCTTCCGCGCTCTCGGACCTCGGGTACGCCGCTCCCCCGGAGCTGAAGGTCACGCTGTTCGGCGCTTCACCAAGGGCGTTCTCGATACTGCTGGAACATCCGTCCACGAGAATCGTCTGCGTCATCGCGCCTACCGAACGCCTCCCCGCCGGGGTATTCGCCATCTGCGGGTAAGGCACCATCGCGCGGCGCGCTGACGTCTTGATAATGTCCTGATTACGCCTTGATGAAAGCCACCGTCCCCGCCTTGACTCCCGACCCCGCGGGAGCGGGATTTCAACGGCAACCTTTCGTTCGCTGCGGCCTGTCCAAGACAACGTAATCGCGCCACCCGCGGCGTATCGCGTTCTGCTGTCTGCTCCGCACTCCTCACCGCTCTCGACGCCAATGCCCCTCCGCCGTAGACGGCTCGCTCTCGCGCTCATCCTCAGTGCGACTTCGCTCGCCGCCTCGCTCGCGGCCTGCTCCGGGAAGGGCTCGGGCGGCGCGGCGGGATCGAAGACCGCCGGACAATCCGATTCCAAGTCCGACTCGAAGGCCTCGCGTGGCGCGGGGGGCTCGGACACGACCGCCGTGTCGTCCCGCGAGAACACCGTCAACCTCCCCGTCGTCGCCGAAGAGGTGCGCGACGGCGACCTCGTCCTCACCATCAACACCACCGGCCAGGTGCGATCCGAGGCGGAGTCGAAGCTGAAGGTCGAGGTGGGCGGCACGGTTCAGAAGGTGCTTATCCGTCCGGGGGACCGTGTGAAGGCGGGGCAGCAGCTCGTCGTCCTCGACCCGCGTCCCTTCGCTCTCGCGGTGCGCGACGCCGAGGTCGCGCTCGAGCGAGCGGACCGTGCGGCGCGGGACGAGTGGGAACCCGATTCCATCGCGTTCGGCAAGGCGCCGTCGGCGGAGCGGCGAAAGACCTCCGAGCTGCGAAACGGCGTGCCCGCGGCACGGCTCGCGCTCGAGAGGGCGAGGCTCGACAGCCTCAAGTCCGTGACCATCGCGCCGTTCGACGGCATGGTGGACCGGGTGAACGTCTCCGCCGGCGAACGCGTGAGCGGCGGGCAGGACGTCACGACGATCGTTGACCTCGACCATCTGCGCATCGAGGCCGCCGTGCTGGAGCACGACCTCCCGCTCATCAAGGTGGGCGGGTACGCGCTCGTGACGAGCGCCGCGGCGCGCGACGAGTCGGCGAATGGCCGCGTCGTCGCCGTGCTCCCGCTCGTGGACAGCACCACGCGCGCGGGGCGCGTGTACGTCCGGCTCTCGGGCAGCGGCGTGCTCCGCCCCGGGATGTACGCCGACATCCGGCTCGAGGCGACGCGCCTCACCAAGCGCCGGATCGTCCCCTTCAAGGCCGTGATCGAGCGCGACGGGCGGCCGCTCGTGTTCGTCGTGAGGAACGGCCGCGCGCAGTGGACGTACGTCACGCCGGGGCGCTCGAACGGGCGCGAGACGGAGATCCTCCCCGACTCGACGACGGGGCAGATCCCCGTGAAGCCGGGCGACCTCGTGATCACCGAGGGGCACCTCACGCTCACGCACGACGCGCCAGTGCGGGTGATGGCGATGCGCGAGACGGCGCCCGCGAAACCGTGAGGCGAGCGGCGTGTCGTGAGGCGGGCGGCGTGAGGCGAGCCGCGCAATGAGCTGGATCGAAGCCAGCATTCGCCGCCCGGTCACCACGGTCGCGGCCACGCTCGCGATCGTGCTCCTGGGGAGCGTCTCCATCTCCAAGCTCCCCGTGTCGCTCCTGCCGGACGTGACGCTCCCCGTGCTCACGATCCGCACGAACTACGCGGGCGCGGCGGCCGAGGAGGTCTCGCGCTTCGTCGCCGAACGAGTGGAGACGGCGATCTCGGCGACGCCGGGCCTCGTCGAGCTCCGGAGCGTGAGCCGGAACGGCCAGGTCACCACCACCGCGCACTTCGCGTGGGGCACCGACATGCAGACCACGGTGCTCGCCGTGCGCGAGCGGCTCGACAACGCGCGCAACTCGCTCCCCAGCACCGCCGAACGCCCGACGCTCTTGACGAGCGACCCGGGCGAGCGCCCGATCGCCGTGCTCGCGCTCACGGGGAAGGGCGACCTCAGCTCCATCGCGCGCTCGGCGAAGGACGTGCACGCGCGGCGGCTCGAACAGCTCCCGGGCGTGGCGAGCGTCGCGGTGACGGGCGCGCCGGAGGACGAGATCCGGATCGAGGTGGACCCGGAGAAGATGCGCGCGATCGGGATCACGCCGGACGACATCGCCACGAATGTGAGGGCGGCGAACGCGACCAGCGCCACGGGGACGATTCGCCGCGGGCAGTTCCGTTTCTCGGTGCGCGCGATGACGGAACTCCGGACGGCGGACGAGATCGCCGCGACGCCGATCGGCCCGAAGAGCGCCGGCTACCGCCTCCGCGACCTGGCGACGATCACCACGAGCACCGCCGAGCCGGCGACGCTCACGCGGCTGGACGGCAAGCCGGCCGTGGGGCTCGTGGTCTACAAGGACGCGGGGTCGAACACGGTCGCCGTGACCGACACGCTGCTCACCGCGGTCACGCTGCTCCAGAAGGACTTCCCCGATCTCTCGCTGCGCGTGGTCGCCGCGCAGGCCGACTTCGTCTCGAACGCGCTCGGAAACCTCTGGCAGGAGATCGTCGCCGGCGCCGTGCTCTCGGTGCTCGTCATCCTCCTCTTCCTGCGCGACTGGAAGCTGTCGGGAGCGATCACGCTGATGGTGCCGCTCTCGGTGATGGTGGCGCTCGTGATCCTCCAGCTCCTCGACGTGTCGGTGAACATCCTCTCGCTCGGCGGACTCGCGCTCGGCGTGGGACTCCTCGTGGACAACGCGATCGTCGTCGCGGAGGCCACGGGGCGCAAGCGCGAGGAGGGACTGCCGCTGCTCGAGGCGACGTTGTCCGCGACGAAGGAAGTATCGGCGCCGCTCATCGCGGGGACGCTCACGACGCTGCTCGTGTTCGGGCCGATCGTGTTCGTGAAGGGGCTGGCGGCGGCGCTCTTCCGCGACCTGTCGCTCTCGGTGGTGACGTCGGTGGGGGCGTCGCTCATCCTCGCGCTGACGTTGATGCCGGTGATGATAATAGGCCGCCGGAAGGCGACGACGGTGCGGGGTGAGGGGTTCAGGTTCGGGGTGCTGGGGGGTGGTGAGGGGGGCGGGGTTGGTGAGGGGGACGGCGGAGGGGCGGGGGAAGGGGAAAGGACGCCGCACGCTCCCAAGCCAGCGGGCGCGTGGGCGCGGCGGCTGGACGGGCTCGGCGCGATACTCGCCGAGTGGTACGAGCGGGGGATCGTGTGGTCGCTCCGGAATCCGGGGAAGGTGTTCGCGACGTCGGTCGCGGTGGTCGCGGTGACGGTGCTCGCGTGGACGCAGCTCCCGAAGGAGATCCTGCCGCAGGTGGACGAGGGGATCGTCGTCGCCGCGATGAAGCTCCCCGAGGGGACGGCGATCGAGGAGACCGCGCGGCAGGCGGGGCGCGTGGAGGAGGCGGCGCGCGCGCTCGGTGCCACCGGGATCTACGCGCGCGTCGGGACGGCGACCGACGAGGAGGTTCTCGCGGGCGCCGAGCCGGGGACGGCGGCGTCGGCGCAGCTCCTGATCCCCGTGCCGAAGGGGAAGGACGCGGCGCGCTTCGCCGACGGCATCCGCGCCGCGGTGCCCGATCTCGCGAGCGGCTCGCTCGCGCTCGACCTTGCGGGCGAATCGGAGTTCGGCTCGCTCATCGGGCGCGAGGGGCGGCTCGTGCGGGTCGAGGTGAGCGCTCGCACGCTGGCGGAGTCGCAGCGGTGGGCCGACAGCGCGCGCGCGCGCGTCCGCGGGCTCCCGACGCTCACCGACGTGCGCGACGCGTACGCGAGCACGCAGCCGATCATCGAGGTGACGCTGGAGCGCGACCGGCTCGCGCAGCGCGGGATCGCGATCAACGCGGTGGTGAACGCGTTGAAGGGCGGACTGGGCGGCGTGAGTGCCGCGGACCTGCGCGAGACGGACCGGCGCACGCCGATCACCGTGCGGTTCGCGGGCACCGCGAACGAGGACCTCACGACGGCGCTCGCCACGCCGGTCGCGGGCGTGCCGCTGTCGCAGCTCGTGCAGGTGCGCGAGGCGCGCGCGCCGATCGAGGTGGTGCGCGTGGGGCAGCGGCCGGTGAGCGTCGTCGAGGGGCTCATCGAGAAGGGGGGCACCGCGCGCGCCGCGCGCGACGTGGAGCGCGCACTCGCCTCGTTCCGCCCGCCGGCGGGCGTGAGCTGGGCCATCACTGGCGCCGACATCGAGCAGCGGCGCACCACGCAGCAGCTCACGCTCGTCGCGCTGCTCTCGGCGGCGCTGATGTTCCTCGTGCTCGCCGGCGAGTTCGCGTCGTTCACGATCCCGCTCGTGGTGATGCTGACGGTGCCGCTCGCCGCGTGCGGCGGGATCCTCTTCCTCTGGGCGACGGGGCAGAGCATCAACGCGGTGGCGCTGATCGGCATCGTCGTGATGATCGGGATGGCCGACAACGAGGCCGTCGTGAAGCTCGACGCGATCCGCCGGTTCCGCGAGGCGGGGCTGCCGCTGCACGAGGCGATTCTCAAGGGCGGGCGCATCCGGCTCCGGGCGATCGCGATGACGAGCATCACGACGGTGACGGGCGTGCTGCCGCTGGTGTTCAACTGGGGCGCGGGCGGCGCGCTCTACCAGCCGCTCGCGGCGGGGGTGATCGGCGGCTCGATCTCGGCGCTTGCGGTGACGTTCTTCCTGCTGCCGGTGGCGTATGCGGTGCTGGAGGGGCGCTCCTCGTGATCCGCTGGGCCGTCTCCCGTCCCGCCGTCATCTGGGCGACGGTCGCGTGCGTGATCCTGGGCGGCGCGATCTCGTTCACGCGGCTCGCGCTCGCCAAGTCCACGACGGTCGAGCTGCCGCGCCTGCAGGTGAGCGCGGGCTGGACCGGACACTCGGCGGAGCTGGTGGAGACGTACATCACGTCGCCGATCGAGGCGGCGATCCAGGGCGTACGCGGCGTGAAGCGGACGAGCAGCACGTCGAACGAAGGACGCGCGAGCCTCAACGTGGAGCTCGAGCCCAACGCCAACGTGCAGCTCACGCGGCTCGCGATCCTCGAGCGGCTCGAGCTGCTCCGGACGGAGTTCCCGAGCGGGGCGTCGCCGCCGAGCGTGAGCAACTACGTGCCGCGGGAGCTGGAGGAGCCGCCGCTCGTGCGCGTGGTGCTGACCGGGCCGTACACTCGTGGGGCGCTCCAGAAGATCGAGAGCGATCTCGTGGAGCCGCGCGTGAGCGCGGTGCCGGGGGTGAGCGGCGTGCTGGCGTTCGGCGGCACGCAGTTCGGCGCGAGCGTGTCGTACGACGCGCGGCTCCTGAGGCAGCTCGGAATCCCGCCGGCGGCGCTCTCGGCGGCGCTCAGCGAGGCGCGCATCGTGCAGGCGCTGGGCGAGGAGCGGCTCGGCGCGTCTGTGCGGAGCGTGGTGCTGCGCGACCAGCCCGCCGCGCTCGAACAGTTGAACGCGCTCCCCGTGCGCGGGCGCGGCGGGCGCGTCTTCCGGCTCGGCGAGCTGACGACGATCCGGCCGGAGGAGGACGCGCAGGGGCTCTTCTACCGGATAGACGGGAATCCGGCGCTCTCCTTCGAGGTCCATCGCCTGGCTGGCGCGGACGCGATCAAGACGGCGGCGGCGGTGCGCGCGGCGCTCGTGGAACTCGCCCCGCTCCTCCCCGCGGGCGTGCGCTACAAGGTGCAGACGGACGACAGCGAGAATCTCGCGCGCGACCTCCGGGACCTCGTGAAGCGCGGAGCGATCGCGTTCGCGGCGGTGATGCTCATGCTCATCCTCTTCATGCACAGCGTGCGCGCGGTGGCGCTCGTGATGGGGAGCGCGGCGGTTTCGATCGCGGGCACGGCGCTCGGGCTCTTCCTCCTCAAGATCCCGGCCAACATGCTGACGCTGGCCGGGCTCGGGATGGGGATCGGGATCCTCGTGCAGAACGGGATCGTGGTGGTGGAGCGGTTGCGCGCCGCGCCCGACACCGCGGACGCGCGCGCGCTCGTCGGCGAGCGGATGACGCTCGCCGTGGTGGGCGCGACGCTCACGACGGCCGTGGTCCTCTTCCCCTTCCTCTATCTCCAGGGAAACGCGCGGGCGGCGTTCGTGCCGTTCGCGGCGGCGTTCACGCTCGCGGAGGCGTGGAGCGTGGTCGCCTCGCTCGTGATGATCCCGGCGCTGGCGTCGGGGCACGGTATCCGGGGGCACTGGCCGCGCGCGCAGCGCGTGTACGGGGCCGTGGTGAAGCGGCTGATTCGCTGGCGGTGGGCCACGCTCCTGGTGGCCGTGGGCACGCTCGGCGTGCTGACGTGGGGGTTCACCAAGAAGGTGCGGCGTTTCTCGTGGGGCGGGGGGTTCGGTGAGCAGCGCTCGACGGTCAACGTGGGAATCGGTTTCCCGCGCGGGTCGGACCCGGAAAGCCTCGACCGCGCGATGCAGGAGATGGAGCAGGTCGCGATCGGCCGCGAGGGCGTGCAGGACGTCGTCGCGCGATCGAGTGATGCGTCGCGGGCGCAGATGGTGGTGACCTTCACGCGCGACGCGAGCTACTCGGCGCTCCCGCTCGCGCTGCAGGAGGATCTCACGCAGCGCGCGGTGTTCGTCGGCGGCGCGAACATCAGCGTGTTCGGGCAGGGCCCGGCGTTCTCGTCCGGGTTCGGCTCGGTGTCGTCGGCGACGTTCCGGCTCAAGGTGCTCGGCTACTCCTACGCGGGCGTGCAGCGGTTCGCGGAAGACCTCAAGACGCGACTGGAACGGATTCCGCGCGTGCGCGAGGTGAACATCAACGCGGCGAGTTTCTTCGGCTCGGGCAAGGCGTTCGCGGTGACGCTCGAGCCGGACCGGAGCGCGCTCTCGCGCTTCGGCGTGACGTCGGCGGAACTCTCGGCGGCGGTCGCGCGCGAGCTGCGAGGGTCGAGCGGCGCGGTGCCGCTCGAGATCGGCGGCGAGGAGATCAAGGTGTCGGTCAAGTCCGAGGGCGTGCGCTTCAAGAGCCTCGACGACCTCAGCATGGCGATCGTGCCCACGGTGGCGGGCGCGCCCGTCAAGATCAGCGACCTCGCGAGCGTGAGCGAGCGCGAGACGCTGGGCCAGATCTCGCGCGAGGACCAGCAGTACGTGCGCATCGTCGCGTACGATTTCCGCGGGCCCACGAAGCTCGCCGACCGCACGCACAAGGCGTTCCTCGCGAGCGTCAGCGTGCCGGTGGGCTACAGCGTCGCCGACCAGGGCTGGTCGTTCGGGTACCAGGACGACTCGCAGAAGGGGCTCTGGCTCGTCTTCGGCGTGGGGCTCGCGCTGGTGATCCTCTCCGTCGCGATGGTGTTCGACTCGGTGTGGGCGAGCGCGATGGTGTTCCTCTCTATCCCGCTCGCGCTGGGCGGCGTGATGGCCGCGTTCTGGATGACGGGCGCGGCGTTCACGCGCGAGGCGGCGGTGGGGGTGATCCTCGTGGTTGGGCACGGGGTGAACCAGGCGATCCTGCTGATTGACGCGGCGCTCGCGCGGCGGCGCAGGCAGACGGCGCCCGGTGGGCGGCAGAGCTGGTTGACGGCGGCGCAGTCGTGCCGCGCGGCGCTCGAGCGGAGCGGGATGATCGTGCTGGTGACGCTCACGACGCTCGCCTCGCTCCTCCCGCTCGCGATCGGCGCGCCGACCACGTCGCTCTTCGGCGCGATCGCGCTCGCCGCCACGGGCGGAATGCTCGCCGGGACGATCGGGGCGATGTTCGTGATGCCGGCGATGCTGGTGGGGAGAAAGCGGCGAACCACAACTGCGAGTTGACGGTTTTCGGTTATCGGTTGTCAGCTCTCTGATGCCTCAGAGTCAACCCGTTGCCGCGCAGCGTGCCTGTAGCGATATTATAGCCGGAACCGCTACAGCGAGTGCCAACCGTGAAGAAGCGAGGGAAACCCCGCTCCGAGTCCATCCAGGGCGACCGGCTCACCTATCGGGAGCTCCGGAACACCCCCGGACAGGTCTGGGAGCGCCTGAAGGGAGACGCGCCGCTCACGCTCGTGGCCGAGGGCGAGGCCAAGGCGATCGTGATCCCCGTGCGCGACGGGAATGCCGAGGGCGCCCTCGAGGCCTATCGCCGCGGAGCGGCGATGATGGCGGTGGCGCGCATTCGGCGTCGTGCTCGGGAATCCGGCGCATCGAAGACGACGGTCGCGGAGATCAACCGGGTGATCCGCGAGGTCCGTCGGGAGCGGGGGCGCGGCGCGCCGGGAGCGTGACGTGCGGATCGTGCTCGACACGAACGTCGTCGTCTCCGGGCTGATCAGCGACGCCGGCGCTCCGGCCCAGATCGTAGACCTCTGTCTGAGCAGCGACCTCGGGCTGATCGTGGACCGCCGGATCGTCGCCGAATACCGCGAGGTCCTGGCGCGAGCGGAGTTCGGGTTTGCGCCGCACGACGTGGACGCATTCCTCGCGACCCTGGCCTGGGCCGAACACGTGGTGGCGGCGCCGCTTCCGTTCCGGCTCCCCGATCGCGACGACGAGCCGTTCCTCGAGGTGGCCGTGGCCGGCGGCGCGGATGCCCTCGTGACGGGCAACGAGCGCCACTTTCGCCTGCGCACGGGACGGCTCGCCGTGGCCATCCTGAGCCCCCGGAAGCTGCTGGACCGGCTTGGGGGATAGACCCCCTCCACCGCCCTCTCCGCAGCGGCTGCACTCACCCGCCGGCGAGCCCCGGCGCGATCGCGCTCGCCGCGACGGGCGGGATGCACGCGGGGACGATCAGGGCGGTGTTCGTGATGCCGGCGATGCTGGTGGGGAGGAAACGACAGAAGTCGTGATTGAGCCACCCACCTTGCGCGGCAATCGCGCAACGGACATCGTCTCAAGCGTCTGACTCTCAAAACAAAGAGAGAAAAGAAGGGGGGTCAGCGAGATGACGCTTGGCCGGGTCCGTCACTGTGCACGCGCTGTCGCGGTCGCCGCTTGCTCGGCGGTCTATTCCACCGAAAGTGTCCCACAGAGCCCGGCATCACCGCCTCCCGGCGCATTGCGCGCCGGCTACGCGTCCCTCGCTGCCGAATTCGAGCGTGTCACCTCCATTCGGGAGCTCCGCGACGGACGAGTGCTCGTCGCGGGCGCGGGCTACTTGCCGTTGGCCGTCGGGGACTTTCGCAGCCGTGAGGTTGAGCCGGTCGGTCGTGAGGGAGATGGACCGGGTGAATATCGCGAGGTCACGAGGATTCACGCCCTGGGAGGCGACTCCACGCTGGTGGAAGATCGGCGCAGGTTGCGGTGGATCATCCTCGACGGCTCGCGTGCCGTGGCGACCCTCGCTACGTGGGCGCAGGGCGCGCGGGGACCGACCGTTGCCGCCGTTGACGGACGGGGCCGCGTGCTGGAGTTACGAGCGAGCCGATACGGCGAGGCTGCTGGCGTTCCAGTGATGCAGTATGCCGCCAATGCCGAATCACTCCTGGTCCTGATTCATCGGGATGTCATCGCGGCGATGTCCGGTCGCGCCGCGAGGTCCGAACCGGACACCGTAGCGCGTTTGCGCGGCCGGTTCCGCGGGCTCAGGGTCGCCAGGCGCGGCACGTATCGCGATGCTCCCCTCTTCTTCGAGCTGCACAACCCGCTCGGAGTGGAGGAGCAGGCGATGCTCTTCCCCGACGGCTGGCTGGCGCTCGCCCTGTTCGATCCCTACCGCGTGGACTGGATCACGCCTGAAGGGCGCCGCCTCGCCGGTCGCCCCCTCCCGTTCACGCCGACGATAGTGGATGATCGCCAGATGCGCCACGCGATCGTGATGTGGGGTCCGGGCGGGCGGCAATCTGTCTTTGGTCCGACCGATTTTCCCAACTGGCCTGACAATCTCCCGCCGTTTCACAACGACGCACTTGTCGCCGCTCCCGACGGCCGGCTCCTGATACAGCGCACGTCGAATGCGCTGGAGCCCTTCACCCTGTACGATATCGTGGACCGCGCAGGCGAGTTGAACGGACGACTGAAACTGGCTGCGAACGAGCGGATCATCGGCTTTGGCGTGCGCTCGGTCTATGTCCTCGTCATCACCGACGACGACACGCAGCGGCTCCGCCGGCACCCCTGGCCGTAGGACTGGCGCCATTCCCGAGAGCCCGGAGTCCCGCTTCGCGTGGTCTGATCGGCAGGAGAGTTCACTCTCGGAGGCACACGCAGACGGTGATCGGTCCCCCCTCTACCGCCTACTCGCCGCTGCCCTTGCCGGTCGCGCCCTGCCGCTCTGTTTCCCCGCCTTCGCCCCCCGCACGTACCGCGCGATCGCCTCGGCCTGGCTCTCGCCGTCGAGCCCCGCTTCCGCGAGCACCTTGTCCGCCTGCCCGCTCCCGAGGAAATGGCCCTTGCAATAGGGGTGGAGCGTCGCCGCGCGGCCGCGATCGGAGCGGATCCACCGGTACATCGTCGGGAGGGTGAAGCCGGTGATCCCGATCGCCTCGCGCGCGACGCGCTCGGGGTAGATGCGCTCCCGCTCCTCCGCACTGAGCGCGTCGAACAGCTCCGCGCTCGCCACGTAGTACACGGTGAGGTCATATCCCTCGGCGAGCAGCAGCGGGAGCGCGGTCTCGACGAACGCGTACGTCACGCCGCTCTCCTGGAGAATCACCGTGCCGTCGGCCTTGCCGGCGGCGCGGCGCAGGCAGTAGACGCCGGTCGCGCCCGCACTCGCCGGCGCAAGCCCCCGCTGCTCGCGGTCGAGCACGCGCTCGCTCGGCCGCGTCACGAAGGGCGCGATGACCGCGGGCCGCCGCGCGAGCGCCGCGGCGACGAGCGTCCAGATCTCCTGCGGCTCCCACGGCGTGAGTGTGATCATCGTCCCCGGCGGGAAGTTCTCCTGGAGGACTTGCAGCGCCTGCGGGTCGGCGTGCGTGGGGCCGTCCTCCCCCGTCTTGAGTCCGGCGTGCGCGCAGATCAGGAAAAACGGCCGGCCCGGCGTGCCGGCGACCGCGCCGCGCGCCTGCATTCCGATCGCGTGCAGGCGCGCGGCGATGTGGCCCAGCGGCGCGATGAACGCGCCGTACGACGAGCCGACTCCGATGTGGTGGCCGAAGGACGCGAGTCCCGACGTGATGCCCGCCATCGCGTCCTCGCAGATCCCGCCGACCGAGAGGGTCCGCGACCCGGGGTTCGTGCGCGCGTTGAAGTACCCCTGCGGAAAGCCGCTCGCCGCCGCGCTCACGCTCGTCGAGCCGAGGAGATCGGCGGCCGCGACGAGCAGCGCGCCGCCGCTCGCGACGTTGTAATGGTGGAGCACGCGGCCCAGCTCGCCGCGCAGCGTCGTCGTCTTGCCGGGCTCGAGCGCGACCTCGAGGGGCGGCGCCGCGGCCATCGTCCTCGCCACCTCGTACACGGCCTCGACGCGCGGCGCCCCTTCGCGCGGCGTGCGCGCGCGGCGGTCGAGCCGCTCGCGCGCCGCGTCGAGCCGCTGGGCGAGTGCTGCCACCATCGCGGGACTCGATTCGAGCGTCGCGCGGACGACGCCGAGCGCTTCCCAGAAACACTCCTCGACCACCGCCTCCTTCTCGCCGCCCCGGCAGCGCTGCGCGTTCGCCGCGCAGCGGGGGAGCGCCGCGCCCGTGGGCTCGAGCAGCGGCGCGACCGCCTGGTGGAATCCGTCGGAGCAGAGCGCGTGGCCCGCCCCGTGCGATGCGCGCCCCTCGACGCCGTACCGCCACCCTTTTGTCGTCCGGTACACGATCGCCGTCGGCTGGCCGTTGTCGAACGCGAGCGCCGCACGCTGCGCGGCGGCGATCTGCTGCAAGTCGAATCCGTCGCTCACGAAGACGACGTTCCAGTCGTGGAGGTACGCCAGCTCGGCGGGCGTCCACTGGACGTAGTCCCCGGGCGTCTCGCCGTCGCGGCAGACGCGGTTCGAATCAATGGAGGCCTGGTTCCAGTCCAGGTGGAGGATGGCGTTGCCGAGGGACATCGTCCCGGCGGCGGCGAGCGCCTCCGCCGCGCGGCCCGGCGTGAGCCCGCCCTCGCCTTCGACGATGTGGACGCGAGGCGCGGCGGCCGCACTGTACGTGTCCATCGCGCCGAGCGCGAGCCCGAGAGAGGACCCGAGGCCGACGCCCGATGCGCCCGTCGCCAGCCGGACGAACGGCGTGGACGGCGTGGGGTGGCCGTCCAGCGCCTTCGCGCCGAGCTTGACGAAGAGCGGCGTGCGCGTGACGGGGTTCCGGCGGAAGCCGAGCAGGTCCTCGAGGCGGAGGCGCCGGCGCGCTTCGGCTGGCAGGCGGTGCGGCGCGCCGATGCGCAGCAGCTCGTCGCGCAGCGCCCACATCGCGTACAGGCCGAGCGCCTTGTGGCCGGCCGCGTAGGAGATGATGTCCGCGTCCTCGCGGTCCGGGTCGGACACGTCGTAGTCCATCGCGCTGAAGAGGAGCGAGAGGACGAACCGGCCGGAGGAGACCGAACCGCCCGGATGGCCCGACGTGGGGACGTAGTTGTAGAGGAGCGCGCAGAGCGAGCGATAGACGAGGTCGAACGTCGTGAAGTGCTCGAGGTCCGTGGTGGAGAGCGGACTCGCCTCCGGCGACGTCGCCGCCGGAATCTCCAGGTACACGCCGCGCCTCGGCCCGAATGCGAGTGCCATGGTGCCCCCTCCGCTCAGTGGAGCCGTCCGCCGTCCTTCACGTATGCCGCGAAGCCGTGCGCGTCGTTGGCCGCCGTCGCGATGCGCCGGACCGCTTCGCGCAAATCCTCGATTCCCGTCGCGATGGAGATGCGCAGGAAGTGCTTTCCCTCCGACCCGACGCGCCCGAAGGAGCGCCGGTCCAGCGTCGCGACGTGGTAGCGGAAGAGGAGAAAGAGCTGGAAGAGCGTCGCGGGACTCGTGCGCTCACGCACGTCCGCGGGGAGCGCGTCGTACGCGGCGAGCGCGCCGACCCGCTCGCACACGCCGCCGATGTTCGGGAACACGTAGAACGCGCCCGAGGGTTTCTGGCAAGAGACGCCCGGGATCTCGTTCAGCCCCTTCACGACGACGTCGCGCCGCTCCTCGAATGCGGCCACCATCCGGCGAATCTCCGGGGGACTCTCCGGCGAGGTGATGGCGAGGCGAGCGCCCATCTGGTTGTACGCGGGCACGCACGAGATGTAGTTGATATTGAGGTTCTTGAAGTGCGCGGCTTCGCGCGCCGTGGGGAACACGGCCCAGCCGATGCGCCCGCCCGTCCACGAGTACGACTTCGAGGCGCCGGAGACGATCATCGTCCGCTCCGCCATCCCGGGGACCGACGCGATCGAGTGGTGAGCGTTGCCGTCGAACAGGATGTTCTCGTACACCTCGTCGGAGAAGACGCGGACGTCGGGCGAGGCCTTGCGGCGGATGACGTCGGCGATCCCCTCGAGCTGGTCGCGCGTGGCGACGCCGCCCGTGGGGTTCGACGGGAAGTTGACGTAGACGAGCTTCGTCTGCCGCGTGACGAGCGGCTCGATCTCGGCGCCCGTGCAGCTGAATCCGGTCTTCTCCTCGAGATGGAGCGGGACGAGCGCGGCCCCGACGTATGTGGCGAACGACTCGTAGATCGGGAAACCGGGGCTCGGGTAGATCACCTCGTCGCCGGGGTTGACGTACGCTTCCTGCGCGAACCCGATGGGGAGCTTCGCGCCGGCGAACACGACGACCCGGTCGGGCGTGATGGAGAGCCCGCGACGCGCACCGACATCGCTCGCGATGGCCTCGCGCAGGGGGAGGATGCCCTGCGGGTCGCAGTAGTGCGTGAGCTCGTTGTCCAGCCCGCGCTTCACCTCGTCAACGATGTGGCGGGGCAGCGGGAAGTCGGGCTCGCCGAGGTTGCACCGGATGACCCGGTGCCCGGCGTCCTCCACCTCCTTGATGTACGGCCCGATGCGGAAGGCGTTCTCGGTGCCGAGAAGGTCAACGCGGTCGGCGAATAGTCCCATGGCGGCTCACCCCAAAGGTATCAACGCGCCTGGGACGATGATCGCTCGCTCGGCCGATGGGCCGGTTACTGTGGGCTGGGTCGGAACTGCGAGTTGACGGCTGTCAGTCATCGGTTGTCAGTTATCTGATGACCGACGACTGAGAACCGACAGCTGTGTACTCGCCTTTCCGGGTGACCATGGATCCCAGGACTGCACTCAGCATCGAGGACCTGCGTGCGATGGCGCGCAAGCGCCTGCCACGCTTCGTGTTCGACTACGTGGACGGGGGGTCGGAGGACGAAGTCACGCTGCGCGGCAACCGCGCATCGTTCGAGCGCCTGCGATTCCGGCCGCGGACGCTCGTGGACGTCTCGGAGCGCGACCTCCGCACCACGATCCTCGGGGGACCGTCCGCGCTGCCGGTAATCGCGGGCCCCGTGGGCCTCCTTGGGTTGTCGTGGCGGCACGGTGACCTCGAAGTAGCGCGCGCGGCGGCGGCCGCCGGCGTTCCCTGCGCGGTGTCCACGGTCTCGATGGACTCCCTGGAGGACATCGCGCGCGAGGCGGCCGGGCGCCGCTGGTTCCAGTGCTACGTGTTCCGGGAGCGTGCGCTCAGCGACGCGCTGATCCGTCGCGCGTCGAACGCCGGCTACGAGGCGCTCATCATCACGAGTGACTTTCCGGTTGCGGGCAAGCGCGAGCGCGACCTGCGCTCGGGGCTCTTGCCGGACACGAAGTTCTCGCTCCGCACCAGGATGGACATCCTGATGCATCCGCGCTGGCTGATGACCGTGGCCGCGCGGCGGCCGCGCTTCGTCAACGTCGAGCGCGAGCTCGGCGCGGGCCGCGACGCCGCCTCGTTCCTGCCCCTGAATATGTTCGACCCCGCGCTCGACTGGGACGACTTCCGCCGGTTCCGCGACCTGTGGAAGGGGAAGCTCCTGCTCAAGGGGGTGCTCCGCGCGGACGACGCGGCGCGCGCGGTCGAGTGCGGTGCCGACGGCGTCGTGCTCTCCAACCACGGCGGCCGGCAGCTCGACGGCGCGATCAGCGGGATGGACGTCCTGCCCGACGTCGCCCGTGAACTCCGCGGCCGCGCCTCGATCCTCGTGGACGGCGGCGTCCGGCGCGGCGGCGACATCGCCAAGGCGCTCATGTGCGGCGCGGAAGGCGTCATCCTCGGCCGCGCCATCAACTACGGACTGGCCGCCGGCGGCGCCGCGGGCGTCACGCGCGCGCTCGACATCCTGCGCGACGAGTACGATCGCACGCTGGCGCTCAACGGCTGTCGCAGCTCGGCGGACCTGTCGTCCGACCTGATCACCACCGTGTGACGGCTCGCGGGGGGGGGCCGGCCGCTCGTGGTGGGCGTGGATCAGAGCGGTGTCCGCTCTAATAGAGAAACATCGGCTTGCCGCCCACGTGACGCACCCTGGGCCGATACTCCTGCACGTCGTACAGTGCATCCACGTCCACGCGCTTGGCGCCCTCCTGGACCCTCGTGATGGGCACGTTGGTGTACGCTCCGTTCCGCAGCACGACCATCCGGTTGACCAGCCCCTCCAGGAGCAGGTCAATCGCCATGTGCGCGTAGTTCAGCGCCACCATCAGGTCGAGCGAATCCGGCTCGCCGCTGCGCATCAGGTACCCGAGCTGCTGATACATGATGTTCTGCCCGGTCAGGCGCTTGAGCACGTCGCCGGTGTGCGCCCCGACGCCTCCCAGCTTCTTGTGGCCGAACGCGTCTTCTTCGCCGACCTCGATGACTTCGCCTTCGATCATCGAGGCGCCTTCCGAGACGGTCACCATCGCGTAGTTGCTGGGGTTGTCGCGCTTGTCCGCCATCACCAGCGCCGCCAGTCGCTCCGGGTCGAACGGCACTTCGGAGATCAGCGCGCGGTCCGCGCCGGACAGATAGGCGGCGATGAGCGAGGTCTCGCCGCAGTTGCGCCCGAACAACTCGATCACGGCGATGCGCTCGTGCGAGCCGGCGGAGGTGCGCAGCGAACGGATGAAGCTGACGCTGCGCGTGATCGCCGTCGAGAAGCCGAGGCAGTAGTCGGTGCCGTAGACGTCGTTGTCCATCGTCTTCGGAATCGCCAGCACCGGGACGCCTGCGTCGTGCAGGCGCACCGCGTAGCTCAGCGTGTCGTCGCCGCCGATCGCGATCACCACGTCGAGTTTCAGCCGCTCGATGACGCGAAGGACGTGGGGCGTCACGTCGAGCCGGCCCGCGGTGGAGCCCGGCCGGGCACCGGCCTTCAGGTAGGCCGGCAGGTCGTCCTCGCGCATGTTCAACGGGTTGGTGCGCGACGTGTGCAGCCACGTCCCGCCTGTGCGATCAATCGTGCGCACCATCGCGCGATTCAGCTCGATCGCGTTCGCCGCGATCGTCTCGGGCTGCTCGAGGTTGATGTTGACGAACCCGCCCCAGCCGTGCCGGAGGCCGACGGCCTGGAGCCCCTCTTCCTCGGCGCGATTCACGAGGGCCTTGATGCACGGGTTCAAGCCGGGCACGTCGCCGCCGCCGGTGAGGATTCCTACTCGCTTGATCATCCGACTTCACCTCGACAAGAGAACGCCCACACCATCGCCGCCGGTGTCAGGCAGTGCCCAGCATTTTCTCCAAGCCGGCCTTTGTATTCTCCGCTTCCCCGGGGAAGCGTGCCTCGAGCGCAGCCCACAACGCGTCCTTCGGCAGCGCGGCGGTCAGGTCGAGCCACTGCGCGACGCCGGCCAGCGCCGCGCTCCTGGGCCCGGCAGCCCCACGGAACGGGAAGCGCTGAATGGTGCAGGGCAGCTCCGGCAAGGGGACACCGGTATCCGCGAGCACGAGCGTTGCCTTCGTGACGCGCGCGAGCACGCCGCTCTTCTCCAGCTCCTTCGCGCCGTCGCCGGAAACCACCAGCACCGCGTCGGGCTCCTCGATTCCCGTGAAGAGAATGTCCTCGGGACTGAGAATGACCTCGGAAACGGAGAAGCCGGTTCCCTGCGTCACCGGATAGTCGTTTTTCTGCGTCACCTCGAGCCCGCAGAGCATGGCCGCCTGGGCGAGCAGCGTGGCCGCGGTCTGTACGCGTTCGCCGGCCGTCCCGGCCAGCACCAGCCGCTGCGCCGTCCGCATCTCCGCCGTGTAGCGCGCCGTCCGGTCGCGCTCCGCCGCCGCTGTTTCCGCACTTCCTGACGCCCCTGACTCCCTGCTTCGCGTCCGGTACGCCTCTCCGAACATCGGCCGCGACTCCTCACGCATCACGCCCAGCTCGTAGCCTGCGTCGGCCGCCACCTGCTTCAATTGTGCGCCGGTCAGCGGATTCCATTTCGTCGCGAAGCCCGTGCAGAGTTCGAGGACTTCGACGACCGCGAAGCCCGGATGAGCGATGGCACGGGCGATGACGCCGGCGAGGTCGCGGTCACTGGTGATCTTCCGGGCCACGAAGGTCGCGCGGCTGGCCAGCAGTACCCGCGCCAGGTCGAGCGGCGGCACGGCGTTCCCCGCGGGGGTCGTCGCGGTGATGAACTCTTCCGGCGAAAAGGCGGAGTTCTGCCCGCCGGTCATTCCGAACAAGAAGTTGTTGTGCACCACCACGGTCACGTCCGCATTGAGCAGGGCCGCGTTCACCAAGTGATTGATGCCGATCATCGCGCCGCCGTCGCCGATCATCACGATGGGCTTGAGCCGGCCGGCGCCGAGCACCGACTCCGCCAGTGCCATCCCCGTGGCGAAGGCGGTCGAGCGCCCGTGCGTCGTGTGCACGGTGTGCGGAGAGGCAAAGAGCGCGTCCGCCAGGCCCACGCAGCCGATGTCGGTCACCATCGCGACCTCGGCGGGCGGAAGCCGCAGCGACTCGAGCGCCTCACCGATCGCGCGCAGCACGAGTCCGTGCCCGCAACCCTTGCAGTAGGGGAGCGGCGCGTCCTTGACCAGGAACGGCGCGGTCACTGCGCCCGCTCCAGGGCTTCGACGATTCGCGCGGGCGAGATCTGGTTCCCGATGCCGTTCACGCGCAGCAGCTCACGGTTGCCCACGAGCGGCTGCATCGCCGAGGCGTAGAGGCCCGTCAGATTCTCCTCGGCTACCACCACGCGACGGCAACCTTCGGCCGCGTGTGTGATGGCGGCGCTCGCCACGGGGAAGAGCGTCATCAACTTGAGAAACGACACTCGTTGCTCGGCAGCGCGCCGGCGGTTCACGGCTTCGCGCGCGGCGCGCGCCGTAGTGCCGTAACTCACCACGAGCGTGTCGGCGCCTTCCTGCAGGTCCATCTCGACAAGCGCCATCTCTTCCGCGTGCGCGGCGATCTTGGTCTGCAGGTGTACGAGCAGCTCGATCACTTCCGGCGAGTTCTTGCGCAGCTTGCCTTCGCGGTCGTGCGCCGAGCCCGTCGCGACCACTTTCGCGTTTCCGCCCACCGGCGCGAAGGGCGGCGGCTCTTCCATCCCGTCGCACGCGTAGGGCACGTAGCGGCCGGTGCCGCTGAACGCCGCGCGCTCCGGAACGGGGCGGCGCTCGAGGGCCGCGGTGTCCACGCTCTCCAGCGTCATCCCGACTTCCTTGTCGGAGAGCAGCACGACGGGCGTGCGAAGGCGCTCCGACCACGCGAACGCCGAGCGCGTCAGCTCGAAGCATTCGCGCGCGTTGGACGGCGCGAACACCGGAATCGTGTAGCCGCCGGAGGTGCAGAACTGCGTGAGCAGCACGTCGCCCTGCGCGCCCTGCGTGGCGCCCCCGGTCGAAGGGCCCAGCCGCTGCACGACGGCGATGACCACGGGCGTCTCCGTCATCAGCGCGTATTGCAGCGTCTCGATCATCAGGCACCAGCCGGGTCCGGAGGTGGCCGTCATCGCCTTGTGACCGGCCATCGAAGCGCCCACGCAACAGGCCAGCGCGGAGATCTCGTCCGGCGCGGCCAGCGCCAATCCCGCGTGCTCTGGCCGCGGCAACTCTTCCATCATCGTCTGATAGATTTCGCTGGATGGCGTGATGGGGTAACCGCTGAAGAAGCGGCAACCCGCGGCCATCGCCCCGCGCGCGACCATCCGGTTGCCGGACACCAGCTCGCGGCAATCGCCGATTGGACCACTACGCGGGGCCACCCGACTGTTCTCTCTCACTCTCACGGAATAGTCACATGAACAACGGCGATTCGAAAGCGGGCAAGACGGCGGATCTGGCCGGTCCGGGAATCAGCACCTACGAGAAGGTGGACGAGATTCTGCCGAGAGAGTACAGGACCGTCCTCGACAACAGGGAGACGCAGCAGGCACTCTTCCTGCTGAAGCGGTACATCATGGACAACCTGAACAGGGAACTGAACCTCTTCACCGTCGAGGTGCCCCTGATTGTCACGGTTGAGAGCGGCGTCAACGACATGCTCGACCGCGACGGCTCGCGCACGCCCGTCGGGTTCCCTTGCGGCCTGGGTCTCGAGAAGCGGATGGACTGCCAGGTCGTCCAGGCGGCCACCAAGTGGAAGCGGATGGCGCTCAAGCAGTTCGCCTGCAAGGTCGGCGAGGGCATCAACACCGACATGCGGGCGGTGCGCAAGGACTACTTCCTCGACCACGACCACAGCGCCTACGTGGACCAGTGGGACTGGGAGAAGGTCATCACCGCCAGCGACCGCAACCTCGACTATCTCAAGGACACCGTCCGGCGGATCTGGAAGGTCATCAAGGGCGCCGAGACGATGCTGCACGCGGCGTACCCCGCGTTGCAGGTATACGGCGGCCACCCACCGCTGCCCGAGGCGCTCACGTTCTTCCACGCCGAGGAGATCCTGGCGATGTTCCCCGACCTGCCGCGCAAGCAGCGGGAGACGGAGCTACTGCAGAAGTACCCCGCGGTGTTCATCATCGGCATCGGCCGGGTCCTCGACGACGGATACCCCCACGAGTTGCGGGCGGCGGACTACGACGACTGGGTCACGCCGGTCGAGGACGGCGGCAAGCGGTACCACGGCTTGAACGGCGACATCCTCGTCTGGAACCCCGTCACGCGGCGCCGCCACGAGCTGTCCTCAATGGGGATCCGCGTCACGAAGGAGACGCTGGTCGAGCAGCTCAAGCTGAGCAACCAGGTGGACAAGCTCGCGCTTCCGTACCACCAGGCCATCGTGCACGACCAGGTGCCGCTCTCCATCGGCGGCGGCATCGGCCAGTCGCGTACCGCGATGCTCCTGTTGAAGAAGGCGCACTTGGGCGAGGTCTCCGTGACCGTGTGGCCCAGGCAGCTCAAGGAGATCGGGGCGAGGCACGGCATCCACGTGCTCGAGTAGCGGGAACGCGGGAGATTGGGAGAGAGACAACCGGGGGCGCGCGGCCGGCTCGACCATTGCTCCCTGCGCCGCTTTCTGAACCGGCAGCGGGCTGCCCCGTTTCGCGCCCGGCTCCCAGCCCATCACCGAGAGGAGCACGAAGAAGCCGATGACGTACGCGACCGTCACGTGCCAGCCGCCCACGACCCAGCGGCCCGCGGACTTGGCTTCGGGATACATGTTCGAGAGCGCGACGCCCGCGCTCGAACCGAACCAGATCATCGAGCCGCCGAAGCCCACCGTGTACGCGAGCATTCCCCAATCGTAGCCGCCCTGCTTCAGGGCCAGCGCGGTGAGCGGAATGTTGTCGAACACCGACGAAAGGAAGCCGAGGCCGAACGCGCTCTGCCACGACGCGAGCGGCAGCCGCTCCACCGGCATCATTGACGCGATGGTCACGAGCGAGAGGAGGAAGATCGTGCCTTTCAGGGTCTCGGGGAGCAGTGACCACTCCGGAGTTCGCAACGGCGCCGTCAGCAGGAGTGCCGCCCAGATGGATGCGCCGATCACAGGGAAGTGATCCAGCAGCGCCGGAAACCGGACGTTCGCGATCACGTTGGCGGCGATGGCGGCCACGAGGACGATTGCCACGATCGCCACTCGCGCCCGATCAACCGAAATCCCGGGTGGTGCGTGCTTGATGATCGGAGAGTGGCGCTGTTGCTGCACAGCGGCCGGGATGCCGCAGATGACGAGCGCCACGGCCGCGGCGACATAGGCGTGGACCACATCGAGCGGGCTCACGCCGTTGATCCACATCATGGTCGTGGTGGTGTCACCGACGACGCTGCCCGAGCCGCCCGCGTTCGACGCCGCGACGATTCCGGCGAGATAGCCGATGTGCACCTTGCCGCGGAAGACGACACCGGCCATCGTGCCACCGATCAACGCGGCGGCGATGTTGTCGAGGAACGACGACAGCACGAAGACGATTGCGAGCAAGGCGAACCCGCCCTTCCAGTCATCGGGGAGGACGTTCGGCAGCAGCGCGGGGATGCTCGACTTTTCGAAGTGCTTGGAGAGCAGAGCGAAGCCGAGCAGCAGGCCGAACAGGTTCGCCAGGATCACCCACTCGTGCTCCAGGTGCAGCACCAGCCCTTCGACGCCCGATCCGGTCTTGAAGCCGGTGAAGAAGAGCTTGTACGATGTGACGGCGGCGAGCCCGGTCAGGGCGACGCGGAGCGTCCGGTGGTGAAAGAGCGCGACGCCGGCGAGCGTCATCCCGAACAATGCGAACTCGATCGGCGCACCCAGCATCACGGCCACGACTGCGGCGACGCCCGCGAGCAGGAACAGTCCGCGTTCGAGGGACCACGCGCGCGTCAGGGGGTTCGACATGTGCCGGCCATTGGTTGGCGTTCGAGGCAAACGGCCGTAAGGATAATCGCGGGGCGTGCGGCCCGACAATCTCGCCCGGCGTCGCGCCCGCGGTAACCCGCGCGCGCGTCAGCGAGGGGAATGGCGATCGCGCCGGGGAGCGTATTTCGTCGCGATGTACCTGATCTGGTTCAGCGCCTGCGCCTCGGTCGGAAGTTCCTCCGGGCCGGCCGGGAACTTGTTGCACTCCAGCATGTAGGCCGTGATGTCCGCGGTCTGCTGCCGGCTCAACTGGCCCTCCTTGCCGACCGGCATCGTCCTGCGATTCCTCTCGAACAGGTCGCCGACCCTCAGGCCGTCGTAGTTCGCGGAGAACGCCGCGCCGGTGAGCGCCGGCGACATGCCCCCGCCCGCTCCCGCCGGCCCGTGGCACGACGCGCATTCCCGGTCGAAGAGAACGGCGCCGCGCCTGGCCTGCTCCTCGGTGTACACACCATCCCACACCGAACGCGTCTCCTGCGCGCGCAGCGCGGAGCAGAGCCCGCCGAGGACGCCCAACGCGATGATCGCTACGATGGCGATTCCGGCGTTCATTCCCGTGGCAGCGCAAACGCGATGTACTCGCTCGTATACGCGCCGCCGCCCACCGCGACGATGATGTACTGGCGCCCGTCCACCATGTACGTCATCGGCGATCCGCTCTGGGCGGCCGGGATCCACACCGCGCCGACCTCCTTGCCCGTCTGCTTGTCGTACGCACGCAGCATCGCGCCGCGCGGCCGATCCGGAGGCGCCGTGACCATCGGGTCCCCGACGATGACGAGCGTCCTGGTGATCACCACGCCGACGATGCCGTTCTGGCCGGTCTTCGGGATGTTCATCCCCCGGAGTGCCGGGTTGTTGCGAACGGCATCGGGCGTATCGCCGTGCGGCACCTGGAACTTGAGCGTGCCCGTGTTCATATCAATCGCGGTGATCACGCCGTACGGTGGTTTCACGATCGGCAGACCCTGGAGGCCCTGCGTCAAGGCACCGCCGCGACCTCCCGCGCCACCGCCACCACCGCCGGGGGTCTCGGGTTGGCCGAAGTGCGGGGACTCCCAGATGGGGATGTGTTTCTGCCTGGCCATCGCCTCGGGGTCGAGGATCGTGAAGTACTCCGGAGAGATCGTCCCGGTCCCGACCGAGGAGTTGTTGGCCTGCGTGTAGAAGATTCCCGTTTCAGGATCGAATCCTGACCCCGGCCAGTTGACGCCCCCCATCGTGTTCCCGATCTGGATTGCCCCGAGCTCCTTGTCGTTCGGAATGAGATACGGGACAAACGGCGTCTGCAGCCAGCGGTACTTCTTCAGGTTCTCGAGCGCCTGAGCGCGCAGCGCGGGCGTGAAGTCAATCACGTCGTCGGTCGCCAGGTAGTTGCGCGAGAACGCCGGCGGTTTGGTCGGGAATGGTTGCGTCGGCGATGTCTTTTCGCCCGGCACGTCCGACTGCGGCACCGGCCGCTCCGGCATCGGCCAGATGGGCTCGCCCGTGATCCGGTCGAACGTGTACAGGAAGCCCTGCTTGGTCGGATTCGCGACGAGCTTGCGCTGCCTGCCATCTATCACGGCATCAATGACCAGCGGCCACCCGGCGATGTCGTAGTCCCAGATCGGATGGTGCACGACCTGGAAGTGCCACTCGCGCTTGCCGGTCTTCAGGTCGAGGCAGACCAGGCTCTCGGCAAAGAGGTTGTTGCCCGGCCTATTGCCGCCGTAGACGTCTATCGTCGGTGTCTCGACGGGCACGTACAGGAGCCCGGCCTCCGCGTCGGCCGACAACTCCGTCCAGGCCCCGGTGTTCCCGGTCCACTCCCACGAACCGTTCTCCCACGTCTCGTGGCCGAACTCCCCCGGACCCGGCATCGTGTTGAAACGCCAGAGCAACTTGCCGGTCCGGACATCGTACGCGCGAACGAGGCCCTTGTTGTTCCCGCTGAACTGGTACCGGATCCCCTCGGCCATCGCGGAAGCCGTGACGATGATGTCGTTGACGATCAACGGCGTCGAGTGGACCCCGATATCACCCGTTTCGAGGGGGATCTGCACCTGCTTCCCGTCCTTGCCGAAGACCACGCCTTCCTTGAGATCAATCACTCCACCCTTGCCGAACGACGCGATCGGCTGGCCGGTCCTGGCGTTCAACTGAACGAGGCGATAGCCGATCGTGTAGTAGACGATCCGCTCGTCACCCCTGCCGTCGGTCCAGTAGGACAGGCCGCGGCCGGAGAGCTTGCGCGGCGCGACCTCGGCGCGCCGGCCCTCGTCCATGCTGTACACCCACTTCAGCTCGCCCGTTTTCGCGTCGAGCGCCACGACCGAGCGACGCGTGCCGCCGGTGGCGTAGATGACGCCTTTGACCATGAGCGGCGTGCCTTCGAGCTTGTACTCGAGACGCGGGCCCAGGTTGTCGGTCTTGAAGCGCCACGCGACCTCGAGCTTGTTGAAGTTCGAGGCGTTGATCTGATCGAGGGGCGAGTACCTGCTGCCCTTCACATCGGCGTTGTAGTGGGGCCACTCGCCGTTCTTCGTGCTCGGGAAACCAGAGGCGGCGGCGGATTTGGCCTGTCCCGAGACTCGCGGCGCCACCCACGCGAGGAGCACGAGAGAGACCGTGAGCATGCCCAGCGCCGGCACGATCCGACGATCCGTTCGCGACATCGTTCCCTCCTGTTCAGGCGGCCAACCGGAAGGGGGCCCTCGATCTGCTGGATGGCCAATCTACGGCTGGAGGGCGACCGCCGCGATAGGGATGTGAGTCGCCCCATCACCACAAATGCGAGTGGACGGTAGACGGTGGACCGTTCACGTATGCGACGGACCGCCAGACGGGCGGCGCGCCTAGCGCCTCGCTCCCGTCCAGATGAAGATCACGCCGCAGCCCTGGTCCGTCTGTTGGAGCTCGTTCGGGATGTTGCCGCCGCGCGGATAGACCTCGACGGCGGCGACGGACATTCCGGCGACAAGCCGGTCAATGAAGACCGCGTTGTCTTCCGAGAGCTCACGCGTGGACGGCGTGCCCGGCGGGCCTGGGCGGGGCTGGATGGACGCTCCGCCGATCCCACTCACCTTCGCCTCCCACGGGGAGCGCGTGCGCACGCCATCAATGACCACGGCCATCCGGCAGGTGCCGTTCAGCCCGAACGCCGCGAGCTGGCCGTCGCGCGATCGCCTGAGCGTCACGCCGTGCACGTCCTGCAGGAGTTGCGTCACGCGCGTGGGATCCCGCCGCTCAATGGCTTCCGGCGTGAGGAAGGTCCCGGTGAGCGCCCCTTTCTGGCGTTCAAGCGCGCGCCGATAGAAGCCCTGGAGCGCCAGGGTCAGCGGAGCACTGCGCGGCTCCCGCACTTCGACGGTCGGGAGCGGCGTCGCCAGCCTCGCCATCGTGACGGTCCACACCGTGGCGGTATCGCTCGCGGCGAACGATCCCTCCCAGGGCGCGTAGCCGATGCGGCGGACGCTGACCTTGACGAGCGGCCCCGACAGGTCGGGCAGGGCGAGGGAGCCCGAATCACCTGTCAGTCTCGACGCGGAACCCCCCAGCCAGACCGACGCGTAGACGATGGGACGGCCGTCGTCTCCGACCACTCGCAGGATGCGGCCCTGGGCGCTCAGCGCCGCCCAGGGCAGGGCGGCGAGGAGCGCCACCGCAATCGGACGTCTCACGAGCACTCCGTAGCTCAGGGTGTGCCTGAGCCGCGCGTCGCGCGGATTGCGTTGAAGTCGCGCGGCGCTGCGTGGATGATCGCACGGTACCTCGGAGTCACGCAATGGCAGTAACCGTTCACTCCACTGGGCGTGCGACGCCTCATCTCCTTGTCGCTGCGCGCGGCGAAGCTGGCGGATTATTGCTGCGCGGCCGCGGATCCGGCCGGCGGCGCAAGCCGCGCCAGCGCTGCCTCGAGCACAAGGTCACGCCCGAGCGCGGCCGCACTCGCGTCCCAGAGCACGTGGACATCCGGGGGGATCCCCCGCCATTCGATTACTTGGCGGTCGGCCGTCCACTCGATCCAGCGCGACACCGTGTACCGCCATCCGTCCCCGAGGGAGTGTTCGACCGGGTTCGCCGAGGCCCCGCCGGTCGTGTCGCCGAGGATCGTCACGTTGGGCAGCTCGCGCATCGCCGAGATGAAACTCTCGTTGCTCGAGAACGCCCCGCGCCCGGCGAGGACGACGACCGGTCTCGTGAACTGGAACGCTCCGCGAGGCCCGATCCGCCGCGTGGTTTCGGGCCCGAAGTCGTCGTGCTTCGGCCCGCTGCGAAATCGGTAGTAGCCGACGACGGTGCTCGCCGTGGCGAACCGCCCCGCGAGCGCGAACGCGAGCGCGTCGGTACCACCGCCGTTCGGGCGGACGTCAATGATCATCGCCGGCGCGTCACGAAAGCGATCCACGACTCCGTCGAGGTCGGCTTCCGAGAACTGACCATCGTTCCAGCCTCCGGCCATGATGTACGCGACGCCGTTCATCGTGCAGTAGCTGAGATTGGGTTTCACCTGCGTCAGGCCGCACGCGGCCGAGGTCCGGTCCCAGACACTTCGGTCCCAGTTCATTCGCGCAGCAGGTTCGTACGTCGGCATCTGGACGCCCGCGGGCGTGATGAAGCGCACGTGCACGTCGCGCAGGGGCGCCGCCATCTCCCGGAGGATCGAGACGAGCTCGTCCTGAGACGTCGCGGCCGCGGCCCGCGGTCGGAACGTGGTACGGAGAGAGTCCCAGTTGATGTTCTTGTACTCGAAGTAGCTGTACTCGGCGTCAAATGTCCCCCAGAACGCATCGAACCGGCCGAGAATGCCGGCTGGTGGTTCGGTCGGTCCCGTGCCGCACGCGATCACCGCAAGCGAGAGCAGCACGAAACGACCGGTCCTGCGCCCGAGCAAGATCATCGCGGGTTCCTCCCGATTGCCTGCGCCGGCGACCTCGCGGAGATTGAGCATGGCGTTCCTGTGTGCTACCCGGATTCGCAACCTCCGTGTCACCTCAGATGCCTCTACACGTCGTCGCGGCTCCGAAGACGGCAGACCGTTCACGTATGCGACGGACCGCCGGACGAACGGTGAACGGTCTACCGTCTGCCGTCTACTCGTAGTTCATTAAACGCCATGCGCACCCCCCGCCTGCTGGCGGCGCTGCTGGTCGTGGCCACCGTGCTGCCCGCCCAGCGCCCCCCCATCCCCGCGCCCGTCTCGATCCTCGGCTTCGAGCCCGGCACCGACCGCAAGCTCCCGACGTGGAAGCAGATCAGCGACTACTTCCAGTCGCTCCAGCGCGCGAGCCCACGCGTGCAGGTGCGCACGCTCGGGAAGACTACGCTCGGGCGGCCCTTTCTCGCGGTCTTCATCGCCGACTCTTCGACGATCCGGAATCTCGAGCGCTACCGGCAGATCCAGCGCAAGCTGATGGATCCGAGATTGCGCGGACGGGACGAGCTGGAGCCGCTGCTTGCGCAGGGGAAGAACGTCATCCTGATCACGTCGAGCATCCACTCGACCGAGGTGGGCGGGTTCACGACGCCGCTCGTGCTCGCGGACCGCCTCGCGCGCGGCGAGACGCCCGACGCGAAGTCCATCCTCGCGAACACGATCGTGATCCTGGTGCCGTCGCAGAACCCCGACGGCGTGGACATCGTCGGCGACTGGTATCGCGCGACGCTCAACACGCGCGCGGAGGGCACGTCGCCGCCCGTGCTCTACCATCACTACGTCGGCCACGACAACAACCGCGACTGGTATGCGCACACGCAGGTGGAGACGCGCTACACGGTGGACTCGCTCTACACGCCGTGGGACCCCCAGATCGTGAACGACATCCACCAGCAGAGCGCGAACGCGGGGCGCATCTTCATTCCCCCGTACATGGATCCGGTGGACCCGAACATTGATCCGGTGCTCACCGCGGGGACGAACGCGCTCGGGATGGCGATGGGGTGGCGGATGATCGCCGAGGGGAAGACGGGGATCGCGACGAATGCGTCGTACGACCAATGGTCGCCCGCGCGGCAGTACTCGCTCTACCATCGCGGCGTGCGGATTCTCACGGAGACGGCGAGCGCGCGGCTCGCCTCGCCGATCGAGCTGCCGTTCGAGGCGCTCGGCGCCTCGCGCGGCTACGACGCGAAGACCGCGACGTGGAACTTCCCTGCGCTCTGGCGGGGCGGCACGTGGACGTACGCCGACATCGTGAACTACCAGGTGAGCGCGACGTGGGCGATGCTCGCCGAGGCGGCGCGCGACCGGAGGGCGTGGCTGGAGAGCTACGCGGCGCTGGGCGACCGCGCGCTCGCGCCCGATCATCCGTGGACGTGGGACTCGTTGCCCGCGGCGTTCGTGATCCCGAAGGCGCAGAAGGACCCGCAGGCGCTCGAGCGGCTCATCTGGACGCTGCAGCACGGCCAGGTGGAGGTGCGCGCGAGCACCGCCCCGATGGGCGCCGCCGGCGTGACGTACCCGGCGGGGAGCTACGTGGTGCTCACCGCGCAGCCGATGGGCGGCTACGCGAAGTCGCTGCTCGAGCGGCAGAGGTATCCGAACCTCCGCGAGTACCCGGGCGGGCCGCCCAAGCGGCCGTACGACGTCACCGCGCACACACTGCCGCTGCTCTTCGGCGTGGACGTCGCGGCGGTGGCGAGCGCGCCGCCTGCGACCGCGGCGCCGATTCCGCCGATGGCGGAGCCCCAGTTCAGCGTGGCGGGACTCTCCGGCGGGTCGGCGCGCCGCATCGCGATCTACCGGAGCTTCAGCGCCTCCATGGACGAAGGATGGACGCGGTGGGTGTTCGACGTGAATCGCATCCCGTTCACCTCCATCGTGGACCGTGACGTGCGCTCGGGGCGACTCAACGACCGCTTCGACGTGATCATCCTGCCCGACCAGAGTGCCGCCGCGCTCTCGCGCGGACTCGGCGTGGCGTATCCCGATTCGCTGCAGGGCGGGCTCGGCGCGGCGGGCGCCGCGGCGCTGCGCGCGTTCGTGGAGAACGGCGGCACGCTGCTCGCGTTCAACGAGGCGAGCGAGTACGCGATCGAGACGCTCAGGCTGCCCGTGAAGGACGTCCTCGCGGGCGTGGGCCCGAGCGACTTCTACGCGCCGGGATCGCTCCTCGCGGTGGAGCTCAAGCGCGAGCATCCCATCGCGGCGAAGATGACGGCGAGCGTGCCGGCAGTGTGGTTCGAGAACAGTCCGGCGTTCGAGATCACGGATGCGTCACGAGCAACGGCCGTCGCGAGCTATCCAGCGAGCGGGGAGCCGCTGCTCTCGGGATGGCTGCTCGGCGCATCGAAGCTCAAAGGGAAGGCGGCACTTGTGGAAGTCAGCGTCGGACGAGGGCACGCGATACTCTACGGATTCCGCCCGCAGTACCGCGGGCAGACGATGGCGACGTGGCCGTTGATCTGGGGAGCGGTCACCCGGGGCGCACAATGACCCGACGCCTCTTTCTCGCCCTCCTGCTCGCCGCGGGCTTCGCTCCGCGTGCCACAGCGCAGCCCGCCCCCACCGTCGTCATCGTCGTGCGCCACGCCGAAAAGGCGGCGGCGCCCGCGGACGACCCGCCGCTCACCGAGGCCGGCGTCGTGCGCGCGAAGGCGCTCGCCGCCGTGCTCGCCGACGCGAACGTCGGAGCCGTGATCGCGACGCAGTTCGTGCGCACGCGTGAGACGGCGCGGCCGACCGCCGAGGCGCGTGGGCTCTCGATCGAGACCGTGCCGGCAGGCGGGCCGGTCGCCGAGCACGCGAAGGCGGTGGCCGTCGCGGTGCGGAAGCACGGCGGCCAGACCGTGCTCGTCGTGGGCCACAGCAACACGGTCGGCGCGATCATCGCCGCGCTCGGCGGCCCGAGAGTCCCGGACCTCTGCGACACGCAGTACTCGAACCTCTTCACCCTCGTGATCGAAGGGAGCTCGGCGAAGCTGATTCGAGCGAGCTACGGCGCGCCGTCGCCCGATCCGGCGGCGTCGTGCGCGAACCAGATGCGCTGAGCGCTAATCGCCGACCGGGTCGGGCCGACTCGGCGGCAGCACGCTGTCCAGCGCGATCTCGAGCGGCGGAAGGTCGGCCCGCGGTTGCCACTTGATGACATCGGTGACTACCACCGCCTCGCCGGCATCCGGCCTCCAGACCAGCACGCGGTGGTCGAACCGATCCACAACCCAGTACTCGGGGATGCGGAGCCGCAGATAGGCCCGGCGCTTGAGGCTGAGATCGCGGCTGCGCGTGGATGTGGAGAGGACTTCGACCACCAGGATGGCGCGCGGCAGGTCGTCCCACTTCTCGGCGGTCAGGCGCGTGGGTCCCGGGATCACCACGACGTCCGGTTGCAGCTCGTTGTCGTCCCACACCACGGCGCCGGGTCCGACCACTGCGCCGATCCCGTGACGCTCGCACCAGGCGCGCAGCGTGACACCCAGGAAGAACGCCGCGTCCTGATGCCGCGGCGAGGCCTGCGGCGTCACGAGGAGCCGCCCGTCCAGCACCTCGTACCGGTTCCCGTCGTCCGGGAGCCGCTCGAGGTCCGCTCGGGTCCAGCGGGCCGTCTTGGTGGCCATGAGCATACGCTAATCCCTCTCGGCCGAGTGGGGCAATGGCTCTGCACGCGGGAAGGATGAGGGGCCGCCACGCGCGGAGCGTCATCAAAAAGGAAGTGGATCGGAGCGAAACCACGCCGCCGCGCGCGACCGTCAAAGTCCTTTACGCCTCCTCCGAGGCGCGGTATTATCCTGCACCCGTGGCAATCCGCTCCCGCTCTATGGTAGCGGAGCGCCCCTTTCGCAGGATCGCCGACGCCGGATGACACACACCGCCTCGACCACCCTCGTTTCACTCGACGACATCCGGAAAGCGGCTGCCGGGCTCCGGGGCGTGGCCGTGCGCACGCCGCTCCTGCCCTCGGACGCGCTCGAGGCGCTCACGGGAGTGCCGGTCTTCCTCAAGCCCGAGATGCTGCAGCCGTGCGGCGCGTTCAAGCTGCGCGGCGCGTACTGGTTCGTGTCCCAGCTCTCGCCGGCCGAGCGGGCGAAGGGGTTGGTCGCGCCCTCCTCCGGCAACCACGGACAGGCCGTCGCGCTCGCGGCGAAGCTCTTCGGCGTGCGCGCGACCGTCGTGATGCCGACGACCGCACCGAGGGCGAAGCGCGAAGGCGCGGAGCGGCTGGGCGCGCGGGTCGTGTTCGAGGGGACGACGACCGCCGAGCGGATGGCGAGGGCGCGGGAGATCTGCGACCGCGAGGGCGCGACGCTCGTGCCGCCCTACGACGACGCGGCGATCATCGCGGGGCAGGGAACGGCGGGGCTCGAGATCGCGGAGGACCTCCCCGACGTGGGGATGGTGCTCGTGCAGGTGGGAGGGGGCGGGCTCTCCGCGGGCGTCGCGGCGGCGGTGAAGCAGATGGTGCCGGCGGCGCGCGTGGTATGCGTCGAGCCCGAGGGCTCGCCCAAGCTGTCGCGCGCGCGCGCGGCGGGCGAGCCGGTGACGATTCCGGCCATCCCGGGCGGGCTCGCGGATGGGCTCCTCGCGGTGCGCGTCGGCTCGCTCAACTTCGAGCACCACCAGGCGTTCGTGGACGACGTCGTGCAGGTGAGCGACGCGGCGCTCGCGCGCGCGGTGCGTTTCCTGCTCGACCGGCACAAGCTCGTCACCGAGCCGAGCGGGGCGATCACCGTCGCGGCGCTGCTCGAGGGGATCGTGAAGCCCGACGCGCGGACGGTGTGCGTGCTGTCGGGGGGGAACGTGGAGTGGGAGGGACTGCTTGAACTGATCGGGGCGGGGTTCGGGGG
>DATEDF010000019.1:0-91247 GCA_035286465.1 Gemmatimonadaceae bacterium
ACGGCGACGCTGGACGAAGCCGACGACCTGCTCGCGCTGGCGCGGGCGCGGGGCATGCTCGTCCAGATCGGGCACATCGAGCGCTTCAACCGCGCCATCCGGGCCGCCCTGCCGCACGTGGATCATCCGCTGTTCATGGACAGCGACCGGCTCGCGCCGTTCAATCCGCGCGGCGCCGACGTGGCCGTCGTGCTCGACCTGATGATCCACGACATTGACCTCCTGCTGACGCTCACGGGGGCGAAGGTGCGCGACGTGTCGGCGGTGGGGATTCCGGTGCTCACGCCGTCGGTGGACATCGCGAACGCGCGCATCACGTTCGAGAATGGAGCCGTCGCGACGATCACCGCGAGCCGCGTGTCGCGCGACCGGATGCGCAAGCTGCGCATCTTCCAGCGGAACGGGTACCTCTCGCTCGACCTCGCGGCCGGTACGGGCGAGCTCTATCGCCTCCGCACGGGAGTGGACTTCGCGGCGCTCGCACAGGCCGCGCAGCCGCTTGAGGCCTTCGTCGAGCGCGTGCCGCTCGCCGCGCCCGAGGGCGAGCCGCTCAAACTGGAGCTCGAGAGCTTCGTGGCGGCACTGCGCGGCGAATCGCCCGTCGCGGTGACGGGGGAGGACGGGCGGGAGGCGCTGGCGGTGGCGTTGCGGATCGTGCGCGACATCGAGCGCGCGCTGCCGACGGCGGTGCCGATGTTCGCGGTGGAAGCGAACGCAGGCGCCGGTGCGTGAAGCTCTGATCCTCGCTGGCGAAGCGTCGGGCGACCTGCACGGCGCATCGCTCGCGGAGGCCCTGCGCGCGATCCGGCCGGACCTCGGCCTGACCGGCACGGGGGGCGAGCGGATGCACGCGGCTGGCGTCACGCTCCTCGAGCGGACCGAGGGGGTTGTGGGGTTCGTCGAGGTGCTCAAGCACCTTCCCGCGCACTTCGTGCTGCAGGCGCGGCTGCGCGAGCGGCTCGCCGGCGGCTCCGTGGCGCTCGTGATCCTCATTGATTATCCGGGGTTCAACCTGCGCGTGGCCGCGGACGCGCGCGCGGTGGGCGTGCCCGTGCTCTACTACATCACGCCGCAGGTGTGGGCGTGGCGTGCGGGCCGGCTCGGCACGATGGCCCGGGTGATCACCCGGGCCGCCGTGATTCTTCCGTTCGAGGAGGCGCTGCTCCGGTCGCACGGCGTGGACGCGACCTTCGTAGGCCATCCGCTGCTCGACCGGGCGCGTGAGCTGCCGGAACCGGCCGACGCCCGGAGGCGCCTCGGCCTGGACGCTCGTGCCGAAGTGCTCGCGCTCTTTCCGGGGAGTCGCGCGCAGGAGATCGAGCGGCACCTCGAGCGATGCGTAGCGGTGGCGGCCGAGCTCGAGCGGCGGCGGCCCGGCCTTCGCGTGGTCGTGAGCGCGGCGCCGACCGTCCGTCTCGACGAGCGACGCGTGCCCTATCCCATCGTGCGGTCCTCCTCGCTCGAGTTGATGCGGGCCGCCGACGTCGCGCTGTGCAAGAGCGGGACGACCACGCTCGAGGCCGCCGTGGCCGGCTGCCCGTGCGCCATCGTGTACCGCACGAGCCCGCTGAGCTACGCGATCGCGCGGTCCCTGGTGCGGATCCCCCGGATCGGGCTCCTGAACATCGTGGCGGGGCGGCGCGTCGCGCCCGAGTTCGTGCAAGGGGACTTCGAGCCCGCGCGCGTGGCCGACGCCCTCGATCCGCTTTTCGCCGCGGACGCGCCGGCGCGCCGCGCCATGCTCGCCGGCCTCGCCGAAGTGCGCGCGAAGCTCGGCACGCCGGGTGCGGCGGCGCGCGTGGCACGGATGGCGGCGGACCTGGCGGGATCGTGACGGAGCGCTCCGCGGACTGGCGGCTGGGCCTGGCCGTGACGCTCGGCCGCGCCGCGCTCGCGCTGCTCGCGCGCACCTGGCGCTTTCGCGCGCGCAACCCGGAGGAGTGGGAGCGGCTCCGCGCCGAGCGGAAGCCGTTCGTGTTCGTCCTCTGGCACGGCGGGCTCCTGCCGCTCACCTATTGGCACCGTGGCCGGGACATCGCGGTGCTCATCAGCCAGCACCGTGACGGGGAGATCATCGCGCGCGTGGTGCGCGCGTGGGGCTACCGTACGATCCGCGGTTCGACGACGCGCGGCGGCGGCCGCGCGCTGCTCGAGATGATCCGCGAACTCGAAGCGGGTGCGGTGGTCGCCGTCACCCCGGATGGCCCGCGGGGGCCCGCGCGCCAGTTTCAGCCCGGCGCGCTCGTCGCGGCACAGCGCGCGCGCGTCCCGGTCGTTCCGATCGCGGTGCGGGTGGATCGCGCGTGGCGATTCACGAGCTGGGATGTGTTCCTGGTGCCGAAGCCGTTCGCCCGGGTCACGATTGCGTGGGGCGACCCGACGAGCGTGCGCGGTTCGACGCCCCGTGAAGCGGCGGACGAGGCTTCTCGCTTCGAAACGCTGATGCGCACCACGCAGGAACGCGCCGATGCGTGACCGCGCGCTCAACCACGTCTGGGAGTCGGGCGCCCCGGACGCGCGCCTCGCCCGCGCCGTGCTGGCGCCGTTCGGCTGGGCGTTCGGCGCCGCCGTCGCGATTCGCAACCTGGCGTACGACCGTGCCTGGCTGCCGCAGCACGCGCTGGCGCTCCCGGCGATCGCGGTGGGGAATCTGACGGTCGGGGGCACGGGCAAGACGCCCGTCTCGGCGTGGCTCGCCGCGCGGCTTCGCGCGCGCGGCGCGCGTCCCGCGATCGTGCTTCGCGGCTACGGCGGCGACGAGCCGCTCGTGCACGCGCGACTGAACCCCGATGTCCTCGTGCTCGCCGACGCCGACCGGGTGCGCGCGGCGATACGCGCGCGCGAGGCGGGGGCGACGGTCGTGGTCCTCGACGACGGGTTCCAGCACCGCCGGGCGAAGCGCGACGCCGACCTCGTGCTGCTCTCCGCCGACCGCTTCGGGCCCGTGCGGCTCCTCCCCGCGGGACCCTGGCGCGAGCCGCTCGCCGCGCTCGGGCGCGCGAGCGCGGTCGTGGTCACGCGGAAGAGCGCGTCGCGCATCCGGGCGCGAGAACTGCTCGCGCACGCGATGCGCTTCGCGCCGCGCGCGGCCGGCGCGCTCGTGCACCTGCCGGTGGACGCGCTCGTGGCGTGCGCGGGGGATGCGCGCCGCGACGCCGTCGCGCTCGCCGGGACGGACGTCCTCGCGATCACCGCAATCGCCGACGCGCGCCCGTTCGAATCGCAGTTGCGCGCGCTCGGCGCACGCGTGCAGAGCGCGGCGTATGACGATCACCACCTGTTCACCGTCCTGGATGCCGAGGCGCTCGCGCGGCGCGCGACGCGCGTGGCGTGGGTTGTGTGCACGCTGAAGGACGCGGTGAAGCTCGAGCCGGTCTGGCCTCGCGCAGGGCCGCCGTTGTGGTATCTTTCTCAGCGCGTCTCCGTGGAAGCGGGCGCCGATGCTCTCGAGGCGCTCATCGCCGGTGTGATCTCCCGGACGGCGCCTTGACGGCTTCACTACGCCGGCCCATGCTGGCTCAACGACCGAATCCGAATGGCTCCCGAGCTGCTGCTGCCGACCAACTCGATCGTTCACCCCGACAAGGATCGCTTTCTCCACGAGGAGAACCCCTTCGAGGCGATGATGTCCCGCTTCGACCGGGCGGCGGAGCTGCTCGACCTCGAGCCGGGCATCTACAAGGTGCTCCGGCACGCGGAAAAGCAGATCATCACGTCGATTCCGGTGATGATGGACGGCGGCGAAGTCGATGTGTTCACCGGGTTTCGCGTGCTCTACAACACGTCGCGCGGCCCGGCCAAGGGTGGCATCCGCTTCGACAGCGCCGTGACGCTCAACGAAGTGACAGCGCTCGCCGCGTGGATGACCTGGAAGTGCGCGGTCGTCAACATCCCGTTCGGCGGTGCCAAGGGCGGCGTGGTCTGCGACCCGCTGAAGATGAGTGTCGGCGAGCTCGAGCGACTGACGCGCCGGTACACCGCGTCCATCATCGCGACGCTCGGCCCCGACTCCGACGTTCCCGCGCCCGACGTCAACACGAACGAGCGCGTGATGGCGTGGATCATGGACACGTACTCGATGCACGTCCGCCACACCGTCACGGCCGTCGTCACGGGGAAGCCCGTCGAAATGGGTGGCTCCCTGGGGCGCCGCGAGGCGACCGGCCGCGGGTGCATGATCGTCGCGAAGGAAGCGCTGGCACATCTCGGGATGGACGTGAAGGGCGCCACGGTCGCCATCCAGGGGTTCGGCAACGTCGGGTCCATCGGCGCGCAGCTCCTCCAGCGCGAGGGGTGCAAGGTGGTCGCGATCAGCGACCGCACGTGCGGTCTGCATAACAAGGCCGGGTTCGACGTGGACGACGCGATTGCGTGGGTCGCGGCGCACCAGACGCTCGAGGGCTATCCGAAGGGGTCGCGCTTGACGAACGACGAGCTCCTCACGCTTGACGTGGACGTGCTGCTCCCCGCCGCGCTCGAGAACGTCATCACGACGAAGAACGCCGCCTCCATCCGGGCGAAAGTCATCTGCGAGGGCGCCAACGGGCCGACCACGGCGGCCGCGGACACGATCCTCGAGGAGAAGGGGATCTTCGTCGTGCCGGACATCCTCGCCAACGCGGGCGGCGTCACCGTGTCGTACTTCGAGTGGGTGCAGGACCGCGGCGGCTACTTCTGGACGGAGCAGACGGTCAACGACCGGCTCACCGAGATCATGCAGGGGTCCTTCCGCGCCGTGCTCCAGCTCGCGAAGCAGCACAAGGTGAACATGCGCACCGCGGCGTACATGCTCGCGATCAGCCGCGTGGCGACGGTGCACCGTCTGCGCGGGATCTATGCCTGACGCGCGTTGCGGTCGGTGAAGGTCATCGTCGCCGCGGTCGGGAAGCCGCGTCATCCGGCGCTTGCCGCGGCGATTCGGGAGTTCGAGCAGCGAGCGGAGCGCTACTGGCCGCTGGAGGTGCACGAGGTCCGCGGGGAGCCGGCGAAGGCGGTCTCCGCGGACCTCGTGCGCGTGCGGGAAGGCGAGCGGCTGGCGAAGGTGCTGCCACGCTCGGCGCACGTCGTCGCGTGCGATCCCGGCGGATCCTCGATGACCTCGGAGGAGTTCAGTGGATGGCTCCAGAAGGAGCGGGAGCGCGGACGCGACGTGGCCTTCGTAATCGGCGGGGCGTTCGGCCTCTCTGACGCGGTGCGCCGCTCGGCGCGCGAGCGGCTGGCCCTCGCGCCCTGGACGCTCTCGCACGAGCTGGCGCGCCTCGTGCTCGCCGAACAGCTCTATCGCGCGGGGACCATCGTGCGACGCGAGCCGTACCACAAGTGAACGCCGGAGTACGGACGCGGTGAGCGCGCCACGGGTGCTGGCCGAACCGATCGGCGGGAGCGCGCTCTGCCGGGCCGCGCTCGACGGCACGGCGCCGGGGGGCTGGTACCTGCCGCGACCGCGCGGCGCGGACGAGTGGCGCAGTCACGCCGAGGCGGTGCGGAGCGCGTTTCCGGGAGCCCGCTGGCTGGAGACGCTGCGCCCCGCGATCGCCGCGAGCGGGCCGGCCGCCGAGCGGATCGAGCGGGTCGCGGCGGGCCGCGGCGTGCTCGTCACGTCCGGGCAGCAGCCCGGGTTGTTCGGCGGACCCACCTACACGTGGCTGAAGGCCATCTCGGCCCTGGCCTTTGCCGACCGGCTGGAACGCGAGACCGGGATTCCCACGGCGCCTGTTTTCTGGGCGGCGACCGACGACGCCGACTTCGAGGAGGCGAGCGTCACGACCGTGTCGCTCGGCACGGAGACCCGCCGCATCGCCATCACCCGGGAAGGACCCGACGGGCTGGTGATGGCGCAGATGCCGCTTGGCGACGTATCCGCTCAGCTCGCCGCGCTCGTCGAGGCCGCCGGGTCGGCATCGCAGGCGGTCGTGCTCGGCGCGCTGCGCGCGTCGTACCACAAGGACGCGACAGTCGGAGGGGCCTTCGTGTCGTTTCTCCGCGCCGTGCTCGAGCCGCTCGGCATTGCCGTGATTGATGCGTGGCATCCCGCGGTGCGCTCAGCGGCGCGCCCGACGATGGTGGAGGCGCTGGGGCGCGCGGCCGCCATCGACGAGGCCGTCGCGCTTCGCAACGTCTCCATCGAGCGCGCGGGCTATCGGGTGCAGGTCGCGCGCGTGCCGCGCCTGTCGCTCGTGTTTCGCAGCACGGTCGGCGTCAAGGAGCGCGTCCCGCTCGCGCAGGCCGCCGATGCGGCGCACCGGGAGCATCTGGTGCTGTCGCCGAACGTGCTGCTGCGGCCCATCGTCGAGCGCCGGCTCCTGCCGTCGGTCGCGTACCTGGGCGGACCTTCCGAGATCGCCTACTTCGCGCAGGTGGGCGCGGTGGCCGAAGCGATCGGCGCCGCCCTGCCGCTCGTCCTGCCACGCTGGTCCGCGACCCTCATCGAGCCGTCGGTGGACCGCATGCTGGGGCGTCTCGGCATGGTGCTCGAGGACGTGCGGACGCCGCACGTGGCGGAGCGGCGGATCGGCGAGCGGGCGATGCCGGCCGCGGTCCGTGACGCCCTCGAACATCTCCGAAGCGCGATTGATGAGCGCGTGGACGTCGTCGCGGGTGCGATGCAGTCCGGCTCGCTGGTGAGCCGCGAGGTGCTGGAAGGGGCGCGCGCGCAACTGCGCCACCGGGCCGACCGTCTCGAGCGGCGGATCCGCGCGGCCGCGACGCGGGGAGAAGCCGCGGCCGTGCGCGACCTCGCCGCGATCCGCGCGGCGTTGATGCCGAGCGGAGTGCGCCAGGAACGACGGCTCTGTCTCGTGCCGTTGCTCGCGCGGCACGGAGACCTCCTGATTGCGCAGCTCAAGGCCGGAGCGGCGCTGCACGCGGGCGCGCTGTTCGGCGCCAAGTGAGCGAGAACGCGCGCGGACGCGCGGGCGGCGGTGCCGCGCTCGTTGCCGCGGGCATTCTGGTCAGCCGGCTGTTCGGGCTGGTTCGCAATCGCCTGCTCGGCCACTTCCTCGGCACCGGCGAGGCCGCCGACGCGTTCGCGGCCGCGATCCGGATTCCCAACGTCCTCCAGAACCTCTTTGGCGAGGGCGTGCTCTCGGCGTCGTTCATCCCCGTGTACGCGCGACTTGTCGCCGAGGGGGACGAGGCCGAGGCCGGCCGCGTCGCCGGCGCCGTCGGCGCGCTGCTCGGACTCGTCAGTGCCGTGCTGGTGCTCCTCGGCATCCTGCTCGCGCCGATGGCGATTCCGCTCATCGCCCCCGGCTTCTCGGGCGAGAAGCGCGAGCTGACGATTCTGCTGGTCCAGGTGCTGTTCCCCGGCGTCGGCCTTCTCGTGCTCTCGGCGTGGGCGCTCGGCGTGCTCAACTCGCATCGCCGGTTCTTTCTGTCGTATGCGTCACCCGTCGCGATGAACCTGGTGATGATCGCCGCGCTCCTCTGGCTCGGGCCGGCGTCGTCGGGCACGATGCCGGGCGAGGCGCATCTGGCGACGATGCTCGCGTGGGCGTCGGTGATCGGGAGCGCGCTGCAGTTCGCGGTGCAGCTGCCCACCGTCTGGCGCGTGGAACGGCGCTTGCGCTTCGACCTCGATGTGCGGCGCGCGCCCGTGCGGACGGTGATGACGAACTTCATCCCCGTGTTCGCGGGCCGGGGCGTCGTCCAGATCAGCGCGTACGTGGACGGGCTGATCGCGTCGCTCGTCTCCGCCGGCGCGGTGGCCGTCCTCGGCTATGCGCAGGTGATCGCGGTGCTCCCCGTGTCGCTCTTCGGGATGTCCGTGTCGGCGGCGGAGTTGCCGGCGATGTCGGGCGAACGTGGGAGTGAGGACGCGGTCGCCGCGGCACTGCGCCGCCGCCTGCGCGACGGGCTGCGGCGCATCGCGTTCTACGTGGTGCCGTCCGCCGCGCTCTTTCTCGCGCTCGGCGACGTGGTGGGCGCCACGCTCTACGAGACGGGCCAGTTCACGCGGCGCGACGTGGTGTGGCTCTGGGGCGTGCTGGCTGGTTCCGCGGTCGGCCTGCTGGCGGGCACGCTGGGGCGGCTTTACGCCTCCACGTGGTACGCGCTCCGCAACACGCGGACGCCGCTGGTGTACGCGCTGGCGCGGGTGACGCTGGGGCTCGCGCTGGGTCTCATCGCCGCGCTCTGGCTCCCCGCGCGGCTCGGTCTCGACGCCAAATGGGGCGTTGCGGGGCTCACCGCCGCCTCCGGCATTGCCGCGTGGCTGGAGTTCGCGCTTCTCAGGCGCTCGATCGAGCGCCGCATCGGGGCGGCCTCCGTGGAGCTGCGGTACGTCGCCGTGCTCTGGCTCTGCGCGCTCGGCGCCGCGATGCCGGCGTGGGGGGTGAAGCTCGCGCTCGGTGTCGGGCGGCCGGTGGTGCTCGGGGTCGCGGCGCTCGCGCTCTACGGCGCGACCTACCTCATCCTGACCGCCGCCGTCGGTGTGCCGGAATCCGGAGAGGTTCGCGCGCGGCTCGCGCGCCTCACAGGCCGGCGCTGAGCGGGCGCTAGATTCCGGGCATGGCTCCGTCGCCCGCCATTCCGGACGCGGTCTCGCAGAAGCTGTCGCACCTCCCCGACACGCCCGGCGTCTACCTCTGGAAGGGAGGCGACGGCGGCGTGCTGTACGTCGGCAAGGCGAAGCGCCTCCGCGCGCGCGTGCGGAGCTACTGCACGGGGGACCACGGGGAGAATCCGAAGACGCGCGCGCTGATGCAGCAGGTGACCGACCTCGAGACGATCGTCGTGCCGAGCGAGGCGCACGCGCTGGTCCTCGAGCACAACCTGATCAAGGAGCACCGGCCGCGCTTCAACATCGTCCTTCGCGACGACAAGTCGTACCCGTACGTGAAGGTCACGGTGCAGGAGCCGTATCCCCGGGTGTTCGTGACGCGTCGCCTCGTGGACGACGGCGGCCGCTATTTCGGCCCGTACACCGACGTCGGTGCGATGCGCCGCGCGCTCAACGTGGTGAAGCGCATCTTCACGGTGCGCTCGTGCCGCTACGACATGCCGCGAGAGGTGCCCGAGCGCGCGTGCCTCGATTACTACATCAGGCGGTGCAAGGCACCGTGCATTGGTGCGCAGTCGCTCGCCGACTACCGGGCGATGATCGACGAGGTCCTCTTGTTTCTCGACGGGCGTACGCACGAGGTGGTGCGGCGCGTACGCGAGCGGATGCAGGCGGCCTCCGACGCGATGGATTACGAGCGTGCGGCCGAGCTGCGCGATGCGCTCGCGCATCTCCAGCGAATGGAGGAGCCGACGGTCGTGCTCGAGGTCCAGGGCGGCGATCGCGACGTGGTGGGCTACGCGCGGGACGGCGAGGATGTCTGCGTGGCGGTCCTGCGGGTCCGCGGCGGCAAGCTGCTCGCGCGCGAGCATCGCTTTCTCGAGCACATCGAGAGCGAGCCCGACGCCGACGTGCTCCGCGCTTTCCTGCTCTCGAGCTACCTCCACGCGTCGGAACGCGCGCGCGAACTGCTCCTGCCATTCGATTTCGAGGATCGCGTGCTCTTCGAGGAGGCGGCGCGGGACACGCGGGTCCGCCTCCCGTCGCGCGGCCCGCGGCGCGAACTGCTCGACCTCGCGGAGCAGAACGCGCGGCACCTGCTCGAGGAGTTCAAGCTCGCGGGGATGGAGGCCGATGAGCGCGCCGCCGACCCCGTGTACGATCTCGGCCGCGAACTCGGCCTGCAGAAGATCCCACGCGCGCTGGTCTGTTTCGACAACTCGACGGCCCAGGGGAAGGAGAGCGTCGGCGCGATCGTGTGGTTCGAGAACGGACGCCCGCGACGCGGCGAATACCGCACCATGCGCGTGCGGACCGCGGACGAGTCCGCGGGCCCGGACGACTTCGCCGCCATGCGCGAGGTCGTGCACCGGTTTTTCCGGCGCCGCCTCGACGAGGCGAAGCCGATGCCCGACCTGGTCGTGGTGGACGGGGGGCGCGGGCAGCTGGGCGCCGCGGCCGCGGCGCTCGCCGCGCTGAATCTCGACCGGCTTCCCGTGATCGCGCTGGCGAAGCGGGAGGAGGACGTCTTCGTCCTCGGCCGGTCCGAGCCGCTGAGGCTGCCGCGCCGGTCGCCGGCCCTCCGGCTCCTGCAGCAGGCGCGGGACGAGGCGCATCGCGCCGCCGTCACGTATCACCGCAAGCGCCGCACGATGCGCACGGTGACCTCGGAGCTGCTGCGCATCCCGGGTGTCGGGCCCGTCCGGCGGCGCACGCTGCTGACGGCGTTCGGCAGCATTCAGGGCGTGCGAGACGCGACGCCCGCGCAGATCGCCGCGCTCCCGGGCTGGTCGCTCAAGGCGGCGGAAGCACTCCTCGCGTCACTCCGCCGATCGGATCCCACGGCGCCTCCGAGCGAGACGCCCGCGCCGCGCCCGGCGATCACCCCTCATCCTGACACCGACCAATGACCGCCGCATCCTGGACGCTCCATTGTTCCTCGTGCACCTATACCGCGCACGGCGACCGGCTCGCCTCGCTCTGTCCGGACTGTGGCCAGCCGCTCACGGTGCGGCTCAGCCCCGTTCCGCGCGGGGCGATCGGCACCGACTGCTCGATGTGGCGCTACGACGCGGCGCTCCCCGTGCTGCCGACGGAGGCGCGCGCGACGATCGGCGAGGGGATGACCCCGCTGATCGAGCTGCCGCATCTGGCCGCCGAAACGGGTGTCCGCCGCCTCTGGGTCAAGGACGAAGGGCAGAACCCCACGGCGAGCTTCAAGGCGCGCGGGCTCTCCATGGCCGTCACGCGCGCGCGGGCGCTCGGCGTGCCGGGGCTCTGCGTGCCGACGGCGGGGAACGCGGGCATCGCCCTCGCGGCGTACGCAGCCGCGGCGCGCATGCGCGCGCGCATCTACGCGCCGGCCACCACGCCACCACCGATACTCGGCAGCATTCGCGCCTACGGCGCGGAACTCGAGCTGGTGGACGGCCACATCGGCGATGCCGGCAAGGCCACGATGCAGTTCGCCAAGGAGAGCGGCTTCTTCAACGTCGCCACCGTCCGCGAGCCCTACCGCGTCGAAGGGATGAAGACGATGGGCTACGAGGTCGCCGAGCAGCTCGGGTGGCGGCTCCCGGATGCGATCGTGTACCCGACGGGCGGCGGCGAAGGCACGATCGGCATCTGGAAGGCGATCGGGGAGATGCTCGAGTGGGGCTGGCTCCCGAAGGGGACGCCGCGTCCGAAGATGGTCGTCGCGCAGGCAGCGGGGTGCGCGCCGCTCGTGCGCGCGATCGAGCAGGGCGCCGATCGCGCGACGCCGTGGGAGCATCCCGTGACGTACGCCGCCGGGCTGCGCGTGCCGGGTCCGCTCGGTGACCGGTGGGTGCTGCGCACCGTGCGCGAGAGCGGTGGCGGCGCCTATGCGGCGGAAGAGGACGAGATCCGTGCCGCCACGTTCCGCCTCGCCTCGACGAGCGGCATGGACGCGGCGCCCGAGGGAGGCTGCGGACTCGCCGTGGCCAGGCGCATGGTCGCCGCCGACCTCGTCTCCCCTGATGCGGAGGTCGTCGTCTTCAACACGGGTTCGGGCGCGTCGTACCGTTGGTGACGCCGCGGCGCCGGCGGCGCCGGCCGGAGTAGATTAGGACCATGACACGGATCGCGATCCTCGACCCGTTCTCCGGAATCTCCGGCGACATGACGCTCGGGGCGCTCCTCGACCTCGGGCTGGACGCCGAGTGGCTCCGCGCGCTCCCCGCTGCGCTCGGCCTCGACGCGATCGACGTGCGCCTCGAGCGGGTAACGCGCGGCGCGATCGCGAGCTGGAAGGTGGACTTCGACATTCCGCCGCAGCCGCACGGCCGGCACCTCACGCAGATTGTCGCGATTGTGGATGCGGCCCCGGCGCCGGACCGCGTCAAGACGCGCGCACGGGCGGCGTTCGAGGCGGTCGCGACGGTGGAGGCGGAGATTCACGGCACCACTGCCGAGCGGGTGCACCTGCACGAAGTGGGTGCGGTGGATGCGATCCTCGACATCGTCGGCGCGATCTGGGGGCTCGAGCTCCTGGGCATCGAGCGCGTGCACTGCGGCGTCATTGCACTGGGCGACGGATTCGTGGAGAGCGCGCACGGCCGGCTCGCGGTCCCGGCCCCGGCCACACTGCGCCTGCTCGAAGGATTCGAGGTGCGGCTGGGGCCGGAGGCGAGCGGCGAGCTCACCACGCCGACGGGCGCCGCGCTCGTGAAGGTGCTCTCGAGCGGGGCGGCACCGTTCACGTTCCGTCCGCTGGCGAGCGGATACGGGGCGGGGGCGCGAGACCCCGCCGGACGCGCCAACGTGCTGCGCATCGTGCTCGCCGAGACCGACGACGTGCCCGGCGACGTCGAGACGGTGGAGCTGCTCGCGGCGGACGTGGACGACATGGCCGGCGAGTATCTCGCCGCCGCGGCGGAGTCGTTGCGGGAGGCGGGAGCGCTCGACGTCACGCTGCTCCAGACCGTGATGAAGAAAGGGCGTCCGGCCGTCCGCATCGAGGTGCTCTGCCGCCCGGGGGATGTGGACCGTCTCGAGAACGTGCTGCTCACGGAGAGCAGCACCATCGGCGTGCGCCGCAGCACGGTTTCGCGCCGCGTCCTCGCGCGCGAGCAGCGCACAGTGGAGGTTTTCGGCCGGCCCGTGACGATCAAGTCGGTCTCACTCCCCGGAGGCGGCCAACGGGCCAAGGCCGAGTACGAGGACGTCCGTCGGGTCGCGCGGGAGTCGGGCCGCACGACGGCGGAAGTGCTCGACGCGATCGCGAAGCGCACCTGATCGCGAGCACGCCGATCGTTTCAGCCGCCGTCGTGGACGGCCGAATAACCTCGGAAGTCATTCAACCGTCTTGACTTCGCTGTGGTCGGCTGACAACTTACATCAATGGTCAGGATCGCCCGGATACACGCTGGAAGCATCGCCGGCTCGCTCGGGCTGGTTGCCGGCACCGAGCTGGTCGCCGTCAACGGGCGTGCGCTCGACGACTTCCTCGACTGGGAGTTCCTGAGCGCCGACGATGCGCTCGAGATCGAGGCGACGCTTCCGAGCGGCGAACGCGTCATCCTCGACGTCGAGCGTCCGGAGCACGAGCCCTTCGGGCTTGAGCTCGAGCCGCCGGCCGTGCGGCGGTGCGCGAACCGATGCGAGTTCTGCTTCGTCGAGGGGCTCCCGAAGGGGCTGCGCCGCGCGCTGTACATTCGCGACGACGACTACCGACTGTCGTTCGCCTACGGGAACTTCGCGACGCTCTCGAACCTCAAGGACAAGGACGTCGCGCGGATCCTGGCGTACCGGCTGTCGCCGCTCTACGTCTCGGTGCATGCCACGGACTGGGAGGCGCGCAAGCGACTGCTCAACAATCCGCGCGTCCCCGACGTCCTGCGACAGCTCGCGTCGCTCGCCTCCGGTGGCATCCAGTTCCACTGTCAGATGGTGATCGTGCCCGGCGTGAACGATGGCGCGGTGCTCGAGCGCTCGCTCACCGACCTGTGGGCGCTGGGCGACGCGGCGCTGACCGTGGCAATCGTGCCGGTCGGCCTTACGCAGTTCTCGCATCTCTACACCGGTCAACCGATGGACGCCGCGGATGCCGGACGCCTCCTCGAGACGGCCGAGCGGTGGGGGGAGCGATCGCGTGCCGCGCGTGGGGAGACGTGGGTGATGGGGTCCGATGAGCTGTACCTGCTCGCCGGCCGCGACCTCCCCGGCCCCGAGTTCTACGGAGACTTTGCGCAGGTCGAGAACGGCGTGGGCGCGGTGGCGGCGCTGCGCGAGCGCGTCGCCGAGGGACTCACTCGACTGCCGCGCCTCGACGGCCGGCGCGTCGGCGTCGTGACGGGCACGGCGATGGCGCCCCTCATGCCGCCGCTGCTCGAGCGTCTCTCGCTCACCACGGGCGCGCACTTTGAGCTCATGGCGATCCCCAACTCGCTCTTTGGTCCGACGACCACGACGGCCGGTCTGCTGGTGGGCGCGGACATCCGGCGCGCCCTCGAGGGTCGCACCGACCTCGATCTGGCGTTGATTCCCGCCGAGACGATCAACGACGACGGGCTCTTCCTCGACGACGAGCGTTTCGATGCGCTCCGCGACGCGCTCACGATGCCGGTGCGCGCGTCGTACGACTTCGTGGACGTGCTCGCGGGAGAGCCGTTCGGCGTCGGCGTCGCCGCGCAGGGGGCCGCGTGAGCCTGCCCGTCGTCGCGATCGTCGGTCGCCCGAACGTTGGCAAGTCCGCGCTCTTCAACCGGCTGGTCGGCGGGGACGCCGCGATCGTGAGCGAGGAGGCCGGGACTACACGCGACCGGCACTTCGCGCGTGCCGAATGGAACCGTCGCGCGTTCTGGCTCGTGGACACCGGCGGCCTGCGTGAGGATTCCGACGTCCCGCTCGACGTGGAGATTCGCCGGCAGGTGCACTCGGCGATCGCCGAAGCCGACCTCCTGCTGCTCGTGCTCGACGCACAGGTGGGCGTGCATCCGAGCGACGCGCGGGTTGTCGAGCTCTTGCGCGAGTCGGGAAAGCCGTGGCTCGTGGTGGCCAACAAGGTGGACGATCCACAGACCGCGGACTTCTACGAGTTCTACAAGCTCGGTGCGGGCCCGCCTCTCCCGGTGTCGGCGCAGAACGGCCGGATGACCGGCGATCTGCTCGACGAGGTCGTCCGTGCGCTCCCTCCGCCGGCCGCGCCCGAGGCGGGCGACGATCTCCGGGTCGCGGTCGTCGGCCGGCCGAATGTCGGGAAGTCATCGTTCATCAACAAGCTGTTGGGGGAGGAGCGCCTCGTCGTTGCCGTGGAGGCCGGGACGACCCGCGACGCGATCGACACGCCGTTCATCTATCACGGCCGGCGGCTCGTGTTCGTGGATACGGCGGGCCTCCGCCGCCAGTCCCGGGTGGAGGACGGGGTCGAGTTCTATTCGTCGCTGCGCACGCGGCGGGCGATCGACCGGTCGGACATCTGCCTTCTGCTGGTTGACGCGACGGAAGGACTGCACAACCAGGACCTCAAGATCGCGACGCTGGCGTGGGACGCCGGTCGCGGCCTCATCCTCGTTGTGAACAAGTGGGACATCCGGGAGGAGAAGCACGACAAGTCGGCCGCGCACTTCGAGAAGGAGTGTATCGAGAAGGCGCCGTACCTGCGATTCGTGCCCTTTCTCTTCGCCTCGGCCCGCACGGGGCTGCGCGTGGCGAAGGTGCTCGACCTCATCGCCGAAGTGGACGCGGAGCGCACGAAACGCGTCTCGACCTCGCAGGTGAACCAGGCGCTCCAGCAGCTCGTCGCGCGGCGGCAGCCGCCCCAGGCGGCGGGGCGCGAGGTGAAGCTCAACTACGCCACGCAGGTGGAAACGAGCCCGCCCGCGATCGCGGTGTTCGGCAACAATCCGGAGCTCGTACAGGAGCACTACGTACGCTACCTGCAGAACGGGTTCCGGGCGTTCTGGGGCTTCCGGGGAAGTCCGTTGCGGATTCTCCTGCGGCGCAAGACGGGCGCGAGCCGGAACTGAGTATCCACTCGTGCATCCCGCGCTCGGCCTCCTCATCGCGTACCTCCTCGGGTCGGTACCGTCGGCGTATCTCGCGGGCCGCGTGTGGAAGGGCGTTGACCTGCGCACCGTGGGCTCGGGCAACCTCGGCGCGACGAACGTCTACCGGGCGCTGGGGGTGCGGGCTGCGCTGGTGGTGCTGGCGCTGGACGCGGCGAAGGGCGCGGTGCCCGTGTTCTTCCTGCCGCGTCTCCTGCTATCCGGGGGAGCGCCGGGCGCGGCCGAGCCCTGGTGGGCACTCGCGTATGGCGGGGCGGCCATCGTCGGGCATGCGAAGCCGGTCTTCCTGCTCTGGCGCGGGGGAGGGAAGGGCGTCGCGACGGCCGCCGGGATGTTCGGCGTGCTCGCGCCTGTGCCGCTCGCGTGCACCGCGGCGCTTTGCGCGGCGGTGGTCTGGTACAGCGGCTACATGTCGCTGGGCTCCGTGGTGGCGGCGATTCTGTTCCCGTTGCTCGTGTGGCTGGAGGGGGGCGTCGCGCCCACGTTCTGGGCGAGCCTCCTTGTGGGCGCGTTCGTCGTCTGGTCGCACCGGTCGAACCTCCGGCGACTGCGCGCGGGCACGGAGCACCCGCTCTTCCCGAAGCGGCACGGCACGGAGCGGGAGCCGTGAAATGCGCCGTCGTCGGGGCGGGCGCCTGGGGCACGGCGCTCGCGAACGTGCTCGCCGACAATGGGCACACGGTGCTCGTGTGGGCGTTCGAGCCCGACGTCGCCGAGGCGATCACTGAAGGCCACGAGAATCCGCGATTCCTCCCGGGTGTGGCCATCAATCCCGAAGTGCGCGCGACGCCGGACAAAGCGGCGGCGGTCACGGGGGCCGAGCTGGTGGTGTACGCGACGCCCAGCCATGTTCTGCGCGACCTTGCGTCGTCGGCCCGTGCCTGCCTCCCGGCGCGCGCCACCGTCGTGGTGGCGACCAAGGGAATCGAGCGGGACCGCCTCTCGCTGATGACGTCCGTGATCGCCGAGGAGCTGCCGGGGCGGCCGATCGTGGTGCTGTCGGGCCCGAGCTTCGCGGCGGAGGTGGCGGCGCGGCAGCCGACGGCGATCGTCGCGGCGAGCACGCGCGCCGACGCAGCGACGTGCGTGCAGGAGGCGTTCAGCTCGCCGAGCTTTCGCGTGTACACGCACGATGACGTCACGGGCGTGGCGCTTGGCGGCGCGCTCAAGAACATCATGGCGGTGGCGACGGGGATCTCCGACGGGCTGGGGCTCGGCTTCAACGCGCGTGCGGCGCTCATCACGCGCGGCCTCGCCGAGATGATGCGGCTTGGCGTCCGGCTCGGCGCTCGGCCCGCGACGTTCGCCGGGCTCGCCGGCGTCGGCGACCTCGTGCTGACCTGCACCGGCGCGCTCTCGCGCAACCGCACGGTCGGACTCGAGATCGGGCGCGGCGCGACGCTCAACGAGGTGCTCGCCGGGCGCGAGACGGTGGCGGAGGGAATCGTCACGACGGAAAGCGCGAGGGCGCTGGCCGAGCGGGAGGGTATCGAAATGCCGATCGTCAACGCGGTCCACCGGGTACTGTTCGAGCGCCAGCCGGCGCGCTGGGCACTCGTCGAGCTGATGACGCGCGGATTGCGCGGAGAGGAGGACTGATGGCGGCGCACGGGCACGCCAGGCCGGAGCCGGTGCAGGAGTTCTTTTCCATCGGCGAGGTCTGTGAGCTCACCCAGCTCAAGCCGCACGTGCTGCGCTACTGGGAGAGCCAGTTCAGATTCCTGAGCCCGGCCAAGAACCGCTCGGGCAACCGCGTGTACCAGCGCCGCGAGATCGAGCTCGTCCTGCTCGTGAAGCGCCTGCTGTACACGGAGAAGTACACCATTCAGGGGGCGAGGCAGAAGCTGGACGAGTACCGCAAGGGCGAGGGGGTGCGGCCCGCGGCGCGCGCGGGGCTCGACGCCGAGACGGTGCACCTCCTCGAGCGAGATCTGCGCGAGCTCCTCGAGCTCCTCGAGACGGAACCTCGCTGATGCTGCTCCTCTGCACGAACGACGACGGCATCCTCGCACGCGGCCTCGAGTGCCTCGAGCGGTCCGCGAGGCCCCTCGGCGACGTGTTCGTGGTGGCGCCGGACCGCGAGCAGAGCGCGACGAGCCACTCGTTGACTCTGCATCACCCCCTGCGCCCGGTGCGGCTTGGCGAGAACCGGTGGCAGGTGGACGGCACGCCGACCGACTGCGTGCTGCTCGCGATCGAGGCGCTGATGCCGGCGCGCCCGGACTTTGTGCTCAGCGGCGTGAACCACGGCCCGAACATGGGGGAAGACGTCCTCTACTCCGGCACGGTCGCCGCCGCGATGGAGGGACTGGCGCTCGGGGTGCCGGCAATCGCGTTCAGCTTCGCCGGGAAGCACGCCCTTTCCGACGGTTCGCTGCTGGAGCAGCACGTGGAGGGGCTCTCGCGTTTGCTGGCGCACCTGACGTCGCTCCCGGACTTTCCACCGCACACGCTGCTCAACGTGAACGTTCCGGCGATCCCGGTCGCGATGCTCCGGGGCGTCAAGCTGACGAAGCTCGGACAGCGCGTCTTCTCCGATTCCATTCGCAAGATGGAGGACCCGTGGGGCCGGCCGATCTACTGGGTCGGCGGCGGCTCCGTCACGTGGACGGACGACGAAGGCACCGACGTCCGGGCGGTCGAGGCGGGATACGTCTCGGTCACGCCGCTGCATCTCGACGTCACGCACCGCGCGCGCCTCGACGACGCGGAGCGCTGGTGGCGAGCCCCGTAGGCCGCCAATACGGCGGCGCGCGCGCGCGCCTGCTCGACGCGCTGCGCGAAAAGGGCGTGCGCGACCTCGCCGTGCTGCGCGCGTTCGACCTCACGCCCAGGCATCTGTTCGTGCCCTCGGGCGTGCAGCACCGCGCCTACGACGACACGGCGCTCCCGATCGGCAACGGGCAGACCATCAGCCAGCCCTCGGTGCATGCACGGGTGCTGGCGATGCTCGCCTTCCAGGGGTCGGAGCGTGTGCTCGAGGTCGGCACCGGATCCGGCTATCAGACGATCCTGCTCGCCCATCTCGCCGCCCAGGTCTTCAGCGTGGAGCGCCTCGCGGCGCTGCTCGACCGCGCGCGCGACGTGATCCGGCTCTGTGGTGTGTCGAACGTGTCGCTGATGCTGGGCGACGGCACGTACGGCTGGCGGGCCTTCGCGCCGTATGACGCGATCCTGGTGAGCGCGGCGGGCCCCGAGGTGCCACCGCCGCTTCTCGAGCAGCTCGCCGACGGTGGCCGGTTGCTCGCCCCGGTCGGCACGCGCGAGACGCAGCGGCTCGTGCTCGTGACTCGCCGCGGGACGTCGTTCGCGCGCGAGGAGCTCGACCCCGTGCGCTTCGTCCCCCTCGTGGGAGATCATGGATGGACGGCGTAGGGGAGTCCGGAGCGCGCATCGAGGTTCGCGTGACGGTCCACGGACGCGTGCAGGGCGTGGGGTACCGATGGTACGCGCGCGAGGCGGCGAGGACGCTCGGCGTGGACGGGTGGGCGAGCAATCTCCCCGACGGGTCGGTGCTCGTCGAAGCCGGCGGCGCGGCGGCGGCGATCGAAGCCTTCCTCGACGCGCTGCGCGCGGGCCCGCCCCACGCCAGCGTCACCGAAGTGCGTCGCCACCCGCGCAGCTCCGGCAGTCCCTTGCCTGCGCGTTTCACGATCCTCCATTGAGGCGAATGCCGATGACCGCCGCAGAGCGCCGCGCCGTCGCGGACGATGTCCGTCGCGCCGTGCGCGACGTCCCCGATTTCCCGAAGCCGGGCATTCTGTTCAAGGACATCACGCCGGTGTTGCTCGATCCTGCGCTCTTCGCGCGCGCGACCGCGGCGGTCGCCGCGCCGTTCACGGGGCAGGGCATCACCCACGTCGTCGCGATCGAGAGCCGCGGCTTCATTCTGGGCGCGCCGGTCGCGCAACTGCTGGGCGCGTCATTCGTTCCGGTGCGCAAGCCCGGCAAACTGCCGTATACGACCGTGCGAGAGGAGTACGCGCTCGAGTACGGCACCGATGCGCTGGAGATGCACGCCGATGCGATGCGCGCGGCGCACCACGTGCTCGTCGTGGACGATGTGCTCGCCACGGGCGGGACGGCGGCGGCCACCTGCCGTCTGATCGAGCGGGCCGGGGCGCACGTGAGCGCGTGCGCGTTCCTGATCGAGCTGGGCTTCCTGAACGGGCGCGGCGCGATCGGACCCCGCCGCATCGAGGCACTCGTCGCGTACTGACCGGCGACGGCGGGCACCGCCTTTCCGCGGTGCACGGCCCCCGCTACCGTTCAGGGGACGCCCCCGTAGCTCAGGTGGATAGAGCAAGCGTTTCCTAAACGCTAGGTCGCCTGTTCGAATCAGGCCGGGGGCATTGAAGGGCGGCGAAGGGCGACGGGTGAAGGGCGAAGGCCGAACGGTGACGGGCGAGGCGTGGGGGAGGGGGGAGGAGCGAGCCGAGCCGTTCTCCTTGCTGCGCGGCCTTGACATACCCCACCCGGGTATGTACGTTGCAGCCGGACTCCGGGAGGGAGCGATGTCGCTCGACAAGTGGCTCGTCCTCGCGGCCGGCGTCGGCGCCATCGCGTGGCTGAACTGGCACTTCTTCCGCGCCGTGCGGCGCAGCGGGACCGCGAGCGCCGCGGTGAGTGGGATGCAGGAAGTGCTCATCACCGTGCGGGGCGGGTACGATCCCGCCGAGATCCACGTCAGGGCCGGCGCACCCGTGCGGCTCGTCTTCGACCGTCAGGAGACGTCGAGCTGCTCCGAGGAGGTCGTCCTCGGCGACTTCGGGATCCGGAAGTTCCTCCCCGCGCATGAGCGGACCGCCGTCGAGCTCACCGTCCCAGCCAAGGGGCGGTACGCGATCACGTGCGGCATGAGCATGCTGCACGGCACGCTCGTCGCGGAGTGAGGTGGACATCGTGCCTCGCGCCGCACTCCCCGTGATGGGCCACGCGCCATCGGCGCCATCGGCCGGGTCCACGTCGAGCGGCCGGACGATCGAGATCCCCGTCTCGGGCATGCACTGCGCCGCCTGCACGGGACGCGTCCGGAGCGCACTCGAACAGACGCCCGGAGTCGCGCGCGCGGTCGTCAATCTCCTGACCAACAGCGCGACGGTCGCCTTCGACGAGGGGGCCGTCACGCCGGAGCACCTCGTCGAACGCATCCGCTCCACCGGCTACGGCGCCGAGCTGCCTGCGCCCACACGCACCGCGGCGGACGAGCAGGCACGGCAGGATGCCGCGCGCCGTGACGAGTATCTCGACTACCGCCGGAAAGGGGCGGCGAGCTTCGTCATCGGCGCCGCCATGATGTTCCTGCCGATGAACGCCAGGGTTGCGTGGGCACAGCTCGCCGTGACCTCCGTCGTGATGCTCTGGGCCGGCCGGCATTTCTACACGCGCGCGTGGATCGCCTTCCGCCATCACTCGGCGGACATGAATACGCTCATCGCCGTGGGCACGCTCGCGGCATACCTGTTCTCGGTGACCGCCACCGCGGCGCCCGGCATCTTCACGCGCGCGGGCCTCATGCCCGACCTCTACTTCGAGGCGGTCGTCATCATCATTGCGCTGATTCTCGTGGGGAACGCGCTCGAGGCGCGCGCGAAAGGAGAGACCGCGGGTGCGATCCGGCGGCTCATCGGGTTGCAGCCGAAGACCGCGCGCGTCCTGCGCGACGGTCGCGAGACGGACCTCCCGGTGGACCAGGTGGTGCAAGGCGACGTCCTGCTCGTGCGGCCCGGTGAGCGCATTCCCGTGGACGGGGAGGTCGTCAGCGGGTCGAGCGCCGTGGACGAATCCATGCTCACGGGCGAGCCGATGCCCGTCGAGAAGAAGACCGGCGACCGCGTCGTGGGCGGGACGATCAACCGCACCGGCGCCTTCCGATACCGCGCGACCACGCTCGGCGCCGCCAGCGTGCTCGCGCGCATCGTCAGGATGATGAAGGAGGCGCAGGGCACGCGCGCACCGATGCAGCGGCTGGCCGACCGGATCAGCGCGGTCTTCGTCCCGGCGGTGCTCTCGATCGCTGTGGCGACGTTCGTGATCTGGTACCTCGTGCTGGGCGGCCCAGGCCTGGTGCGTGCGCTCGTCTCGGCCGTGGCCGTGCTCATCATCGCCTGTCCGTGCGCGATGGGGCTCGCGGTCCCCACCGCCGTGATGGTCGCCACGGGCAAGGGCGCCGACCTCGGGGTGCTCATCAAGGGGGGCGAGGCGCTCGAGCGCGCGGGGACGGTCACCACGGTCGTGCTCGACAAGACGGGCACCGTCACGGCGGGAGCGCCGGCCGTGACCGACGTGCGGCGGGCGCCCCACGCGACCGTGGACGAGCCGACGATGCTCCGGCTGCTCGCGGCCCTCGAATCCAGCTCGGAGCATCCGCTCGCTGCGGCGGTCGTGGCGCACGCGACGTCGCGGGGGCTCAGCGTTCCCGCGGCCGGCTCGTTCGAGGCGTTCGCGGGTCGCGGCGCGATCGGCGTCGTCGAGGGCCGCGCCGTCAGCGCGGGCAACGCCGCGCTGATGGCGGAGTGGGGAATGGATGTCGCGCCGCTCGGGCGCGAAGCGGACGCGCTCGCGGAGCAGGCGAAGACCGTCGTCTACGTCGGCGTGGACGGGCGGCTGGCGGGCCTGGTCGCGGTCGCCGACCCGCTCAAACCCACGTCGGCCGAAGCCGTGCGGCGACTGGGCGCCCTCGGCCTCGAGGTGGTGCTCCTGACGGGTGACCAGCCCCGCGCGGCGGATGCCGTTGCGCGCGCGGCGGGAATCGGCCGCGCGATCGCCGGCGTCCTCCCGGAGGGGAAGCGCGACGAGATCGCGCGCCTGCAGCGCGAAGGCGGCATCGTGGCGATGGTGGGCGACGGCATCAACGACGCGCCGGCGCTCGCGCAGGCCGACGTGGGCATCGCCATCGGCACCGGGAGCGACATCGCGATTGAGGCGGGCGACATCACCCTGATGCGGGGCGACCTCCGGGCCGCCGCGCACGCCATCGAGTTGTCGCGCGCGACGGCGCGCACGATGCGCCAGAACCTCTTCTGGGCCTTTGCGTACAACACGATCGGGATTCCGCTCGCCGCCGGGGCGCTGTATCCGGTCCTCGGCCTGCTCCTGAGTCCGGTCGTCGCGAGCGCGGCGATGGCGCTCAGTTCCGTGAGCGTCGTGACCAACAGCTTGCGGCTCCGTCGCTTCAGACCGACCTGACCAATCACCCCGACCCACCCGTCACGATGACGCCCAGGCACGATTCCTCCTCTCGTCGCAAAGCGCACGGCGTGGACGCCGCGGCCAAGGCCCGGAATCTGGCGCGGCTCCGCCGCATCGAAGGCCAGGTGCGCGGGGTGCACAAGATGGTGGTGGAGGACCGATACTGCGCCGACATCCTGGTCCAGATCAGCGCGGTGCACGAGGCGCTCCGCGGCGTGGGCCGGGAACTGATGCGGAATCACCTGACGCACTGCGCGACGGCGGCGATGAAGGGAGGCGCGCGGCGGGCGGCCGCGATGCACGACGAGATTCTGGAGCTGATGTACACGCACGTGCGTTGAGCGGCTCCCCACGAGCGCCACGGGCGGTTAGGTTTCGACGACGCCGGCGGGTGAGTCCCGACGCGCGCGACTCCGAACCACGGAACTGATGACGAAGACCGGAGAGGCGGCCCGGCCGCCGAGGGATCTGGACACCGACTCGTTGCTCGACACCATTCGCGCGAGAAGGCGAGAAATCACGATCGGCGTGATCGCTCTGGCCGCGATCGGCGGCACGTTCTACGTCTGGCGCGAATCGGTGCTCAAGAAGGAGGAGAACGCGGAACGCGCGTTGAACACCGCCGCCAACTCCTACTACTCGGGCAACAAGGCGCTCGCGCAGAGCGACCTCGAGAGGATGGTGGTCCGGTACGGCGATACGTCGGCAGGCGTGCAGGGCGCGATGCTGCTGGCGCAGATTCTCTACGAAGGCGGCAAGTGGCCCGAAGGGATCGCGAAGCTCGAAGCGGCTGCCGCCAGGTCCTCGGGCCGCAGGTTCAGCGCCGCCCTCCAAGGGCTGATCGCGACGGGCTTCGCCGACCAGCAGAAGTACGACGACGCGGCCAAGCACTACCTCAGAGCCTCGGACGAAGCGCCGTTTCCGGCCGACAAGGATCTTTACCGGGCGGACGCGGCACGCATCCTGATGCTGGCCGGGAAGCAGGATGACGCCCGGAAGATCTGGGCCGCTCTCGCCTCGAAGCTCGACTCGCCGGTGCTCGGCGAGGCGAAGATCCGACTGGGCGAGCTCTCAGTCGTTCCTCCAGCGAAGAACTGACCTGGCGCGACGCGGGGCGGACCCGCCCATCCTGACCCAAGGCACGAATGCTGCACTACGTATAATATGTATTATGTAAATCTTTGGGATGGCATCGTGTGGAAAGGTCTGTTGATTCAGCCCCTCAGACCTCGCCGAGCTCCCCGAGGAAGACAATTCGTCCCTCACCCCGGAGCGATGGCCTGACCTCAGACCCGTGGTGGCTCACTGTGGCGGTCAGGATGCGTCCTGAGCGTGTTTGGAGGCTGGTCCGCGCTCCGCTGAGTCGCCAGGCCTCGAGCAACACGCCTGTGGCCACGGAACCCGTTCCACACGCCAGGGTTTCCGCCTCCACTCCCCGTTCGTAGGTCCGGATTCGCCAGCGCCCCTGGCCGACGGGGGTTACGAAGTTGACGTTTGCGCCTTCGGGGAGGCTCGGATGGTTCCTGAGGGCCCGGCCCCTTCGCACCACGTCCACGCTGTCCAACTCCTCGACCAGAACGACGAGGTGCGGAACGCCGCTGTCCGCGAAACCCATCCGGGACTCGCCCGCCGCGAGGGCGATGCCCGCCTCGGGCCGCAGTCCCCTGACGGGTTGCAGGTCTATCTCGGGGATGCCGTCGCTCAGCCGTGCCGCGATGACGCCGGCGTCAGTGGCGAAGCGGAAACCTGTGGCGGGTCCGATCCCCAGTTCGACGGCGAGTCGGGTGCTGCAGAGCGACGCGTTTCCGCACAGTTCCGCGAGGCTCCCATCTCGGTTGAAGTAGCGGATCCTAAATGCTTCCCTGTCATCGGTTAGGATGAAGACGAGGCCGTCCGCGCCGATACCGGTGCCGCGTGCACAGAGCCGATCAATGCGCTCGGGAGTCTCGAGATCCCCCGGCGGCTGCTCCCGCGCGTCGAAGAAGAGGAAGTCGTTCCCCGATCCGCTCATCTTCCAGAATCGGCGCCCGGCCGGGATTGTCACACGCGCCCCACCAAGGCCCACCAGCGGAGACGCCATACCATCCAGACGGCCTCCCCGACGATCCCCTTGTTCATCTTGCTCATCCCGTGCGTCCGATCGCTGAAGACGATCGGGATCTCGATCCCCTTGAAGCCCTTCCGGAAGGCGCGAAAGCTCATCTCGATCTGGAACGCGTAGCCGTTCGACCGCACCTCACGCAGATCGATCGCCGCGAGTACGCGACGATGGAAACACTTGAAGCCTCCGGTGGCGTCCCACAGGCGCATGCCCGTCACGATGCGCGCGTACACGTTGGCGCCGTAACTCAGCAGCAGCCGGCGGATCGGCCAGTTCACCACGGTGACATTGCCGTCGAGGTAACGCGACCCGAGCACGAAATCGGCGCGCTGCGCGGCTTCGAGAAAAAGGGGCAGGTGCGCGGGGTCGTGCGAGAAGTCCGCGTCCATCTCGAAGATGTACTCGTACTGCGGACGCTCCAGCGCCCAGGTGAAGCCGTCGCGGTACGCGGTGCCTAGGCCGAGTTTCTCCGGGCGGCGCATCAGGTGCACCCGCGACTCCCCGCGCGCGATCTCTTCCACGAGATCGCCCGTCCGGTCCGGCGAGCTGTCATCCACGATCAGCATCTCGAGACGTGAATCCTGCGCCAGCACCGCCTCGATCAGGCGCCGGATGTTGTCCCGTTCGTTGAACGTGGGGACGATGACGAGCGCCTTCTCGCTCATCAGCTTGCGCGCTCCCTCGCTCGCGACGGGCGGGCCTGCTCCTCGCGCCCGGGCGCGTTCCGGGGCGACCCGCGGGGCAACCACCTCGAGAGAACTCCGGCGAGCACGGCCAGCATCGAAAGCGCGAGCGCCGCGAGCGTGATCACCTTCCCGGTCCGATAGCTCTCGCTCGAGAACACCAGCTCCACCTGCCTGGCTCCCTCCGGAAGTGGAATCCCCATCAGCACGAGGTCGGCGCGTTCGACCGCCACGGGCTTACCATCGACGCTCGCGCGCCACCCCGGGTAGTAGTTCTCCGAGACCACCAGCGCCGATCCTCTCGGCGCGGGCGCGCTCAGCGCGAGGGCGATGCGGCCCGGCTCGTAGCTGGTCGTTCGCACCGAGAGGTCGAGGGGCGAGGGCAGCGTCGTCAGGCGCACGGCCTCGACCTGCGACGACTCGTCGAAGAGCGCGACGCTGCGCACGGGGAAGCCCGGGTTGTGGACGGCCTCGCGCACCGACGCGTCCGGAAACTTCATGATCACGGGCGCGACCCACGCGAACGGGTGCTCGCCCGGGAGCAGGAAGAGCGAGACGAACGTACCCGCGGCGTTCTTCACCGGCCCCACGAGGCGCCTTGCTCCCGGAATGGGCATCGTGTCGCTGTTCGTGAGGAGGAATTCCGTGTTCGTCAGCGCCCAGAACGTCGGATTGCCGAGCTGGTCGTAGGGCTGCTGCACGCTCCCGAGCTGCTGGTAGCGCCCGAGCTCGTTGCCGTGATACCCCGTCGTGATCCGGACGCGGTGCGTCATCAGCGCGTCGCGGTCGAGGAACGGGTCGTACGGGTTCATCGGGAGACTCCGCAGCCCCGTGGCCAGCACGCGCGCGGGTTGCGAGAGCTTCTTCAGGAACTCCACGGCCGGGTCGCTCGCGTAGATGACCGACGGAGGCGGCGAGAACTCCCAGTAGAGGCGCTCGATGCTCCAGAGGTCGGCGGCACACACCGCCGCCAGAATCCAGCCGGCCAGCCGCGGCGCGATCACGCCGCGCACCAGGAGGAGCATGGCGCCGGCGGCCAGCGCTACGAAGGCGAACGAGCGAAGCGCGCCAAGGCGCACCGCCGGCGCGTTGGCCTCTATGCGATCCGCGAGCTGCGGCACGGCGGAGACGGCCTGCGCCATCGCGGTGAACCCACCCGCGAGAGCGAAGAGCGTGACGAGCGCCGCGCCGATCAGCCAGCCGTACGCGTACCTCGCGGCGAGTTGCCGGGCGAGCAGCCGCTCGGTTCCCAGCGCCGCGAACACCGCGACGGCGAACGTCGTGAGGAAGAAGATCGTGCTCGGGGCGCGGAAGAACTGTGTGCCCGGCACGATCGCGTAGATGAGCTTGAAGACGGGAGTGCTGCTCCCAAGCGCCCAGAGCAGCGTGACCGCGGCGAACGCCGCCCAGAACCGGAGCAGCCGCTTCCGTGCGCCGGTCCAGCCGGCGCCGAACGCCGCGCCGGCGAGCACGAGGACCCCTGCCCCGACGTATTCGCTGTGAAAGTGAATCCCGTTCCGGCCCCAGTAGCTGGCGAGGATGCCGGAGAAGTGCGGCAGATAGGTGTTGATCAGCTCTTCGAGCGGAAAGGAGAACTGCGTGGCGGACTCGTAGTCCCATCCGCCGGCGCGCGGCGACCAATCCACGTACTCGCGGACCGGCAGGTACTGAATCGCGCCGATGAGTCCGCCCAGGAGCACCGCGCCGAGCGCGAGCGCGAGGCGCCGGACCGCGACGACGTTGGGGAGCCTCTCGGTCTCGACGCCCGCGAACGCGACGAAGAGCGCCCACGCCGCGGCACCGAGCAGGAGGTACTGGAGGAGCTGCGGATGCGGAGTGAGCACCGCGAGACCCGTGACGAGCGCCAGCACGCCCCACGCCCACTTCCGGCCGTCACGCACGCCCCGGGTGATCACGAGGAGCGTCAGCGGAAAGAGCGCCGAGACGAAGAGCTTGCCGTCGTGCCCCGCCGAAAGGAGCGAGGAGACGAACCCGCCCATCATGTACGCGACGCCACCCACGAGCGCAGCGAAGAACGAGAGCCGCGCGGCGTGACGCAGGAACCAGTAGGTGGCGAGGCCGCACAGGAAGAAGTGCAGGATCATCCCCCACGTCATCGCCACGTCAGTCGGCAACACGAGCCGGAGCAGGAAGGTCGGGTAGAAGATGTCGCCGTGCATGGCGGCGACGTACGGCATTCCACCGAAGAGGTAAGGGTTCCACTGCGGAAACCCACCGTGCGACTGGAGATAACGGGCCGCGAACTCGCGGAATGCGTAGCCGGCCTTGTACTGGTCGCTGTTGAAGTTGACGAGGAACCGGCCGGCGAGCGCGGGATAGGCGAGCGAGAGCGCGCAGAGCGCATAGGTGAGCGTCGCCCAGAGCGCGGCGAATCGTGGCGCTTCCGGTGCGACCGGGGCGTCGGCGAACGCGCGCGAGGCTTCCTTACGAGCCATGTTTCTGGTTCCGGTGGTCGGCGCCTCGCGCGCGTCCGAGCGCGAGGAGGATGAGCCCCGGCGCGGCCTCGAGCACCGTGAGCCAGAGCCGGGAGACGACGACGAGGATCACCGCTCCCGCGCCCGAGGCCAAACCTGCAAGCGGGAGCAGTTTCGCCAGCACACCCTCCCGCACGCCGAGTCCGCCCGGCGCGAAGAGCGCGAGGTAGCCGCTCAGGTACGAGAGGGTGAAAACTGCCGTGTAGGACGACGTCCTGCCAGCGGCTTCGCCGAACAGCGCGATCGCCAGTTCGCGGAACGCGATGCCGTAGAGGCTCCAGGCGAGCGCGCAGCCCGCGACCGCGTAGACGATGGCGAGCGGCGGGATGCGGGGCTCCGGGATCTCGCGTCCCGTGAGGCGCTGCGCGAGGCGCGCCAGCGGCGGCAGGAGCCACGGCGTCGCGGCGACGGCCGCGAGGAACACGACGACCCCGACGGCGAAGCCGGGGCCCGCGAGCCGGCGCGAGCCGGCGAGTCCCACGACGAGACCGGCGGCGAGGAGATTCGCGAGATTCACGACGAGCGACGAGCCGACGGCCGCGACGCTCGAGACGCCCGCGCGCTGCGCGAGCGCGCCCATCGCGCCGATCTGCCAGATCTTCCCTGGCACGTAGCGGCCGAGGTTCGAGACGAACCAGATGCGGGCCGCGGCGCGCCACGGGAGCCGGGCGCCCCACGCGATCACCGTCTGCCGCCACGTCTCGATGAGCACGGCGTAGCTCGCGAGTACCCACAGCGCCGACACCGCCAGGAGCCACCAGTTCGGGTGCAGCGCGGCGGGGAGCGCCAGGAGGTCCCGCCACTGACCGACGACCTGGGCGGTGAAGTACCAGACGGCGGCCGCGAAGAACGCGACCTGCGCGGCGAGCCACCACTGCCTACGCGACACGCGTCACCGCCCGGTCATAGAGCGCCCGGTAGCGCGCGGCCACGCTGGCCGGCGCGAAGCGCGCGAGCGCACGAATGCGACCGGCGCGGCCGAGCGCGGCGCCGCGATCCGCACGGGCCAGGAGCGCGTCCATCGCCGCCGCAAGCGCGCGCGCGTCGCCCGGAGGCGCGAGCAGTCCGGTCTCTCCCTCGGCCACGACGTCGGTGAGCCCGCCCGAGCGACACGCGATCACCGGTGCCTCGCACAGGTGCGCTTCGACCGCTACGAGCCCGAGCCCCTCGTGCTCGCTCGGGACGACGACGGCCGTCGCCGACCGGTAGAACGGCACGAGTTCGGGTTGCGCACGCGCGCCGTGAAAGACGACGCGCGTGGCGAGTCCGAGTCGCACGACCCGCGCTTCGAGCGCGGCGCGGTCCGGCCCGTCGCCCACCACGTCGAGCGACGCGCCGCCGGCCGAGACCGCGAGCGCCTCGAGCAGCAGCGCGATGCCCTTCTGCGCGTTGAGGCGGCCCACGAAGAGCATTCGCGCCGCGTGCCGGCTCCCGCCCGGCGTGAAGAGTGCCACGTCGGCCGGCATCGGCTCGACGGCGACCTCGCGTCCCGGCGCCATCACGCGCGCCTCGCCCGCGAGCCATCCGCTCACGGCGGTCACCGCTGCGCACCGCGCCACGACGTGGCGAAAGAGGATCGGTGCCACGCGGTTCGTGCGCGCGAGGCGGATGTCACTGCCGTGCAGCGTGGCCACGATCGGAAGCGACCTCGGTGCCCCGAGCGCGACCACGCCGCCGGGAAACCACCAGTGCGCGTGCACGATGTCGGGCGCGAGCCGGGTGACGTCGTACCGCACGGCGACGCAGCCGCGCGCGAGCAGCGCCGCCATCTTGGCGTAGCCGCCCGGCGACCCGCGCACCTGCTCGGCCATCGTACCCGTGTAGGCGAGCGTCTGCCACCGGGCGGGGGCATAGCGGAACCGGCGAACGGGTATGCCCTCGACGGAGTCCGCGTCGGGCAACCCCTCCGCCGCGGGCGCGAGGACGCGAACGTCGGTCCGCGCCTCGGCCAGCGCCTGCGCCAGCCGCAGAATGAACGCGCCCGCCACGTCCCCGCTCCACCGCGGGAACGAATGCGTGACGAACAGGACGCGCACGTGTCGTGAGGCTTGCGGGACTCAGCGGGGCGGCGCCCCGCGCTCCGCGTCGAGCCGGCGCTGGAGCTCGCGCTGCTCGGCGCGGAGCACCGCGATCTGCTCGCCCAGGAGGCCGGTCGCGAAGAACACCGAGCCGAGGAGGAGGCACGTCTGCACCACGGTCCAGACCGCGCGCACGCCGATTCCCTGCGCGAAGTAGAGCGCCAGGGCGATCACGCCGGCGAGGAAGCCCACCGCGAACAGCCCGGCGCCGAGCATGCCGAATGCGAGCAGCGGCTTCTGCGCGAAGCGCAGCTCGAACCACACCGAGAGCAGGTCGAGGATGCCGACGGGGATGCGCGAGAGCCCGAACTTCGACTTGCCGGCGTGCCTGGGATAGAGCGGCACGGGGACCTCGGTCACCGTGAAACCCTTCGCGGCGGCCAGGACGATCATGTACCGGTGCCAATCGGGACGCGCCGGCTGCACGTCCATGATTTCGCGGCGGTACGCCTTGACGTTGTTCAGGTCACGCACCGGAATGCGAAAGAGCACGCGCGAGAGCGCATTGTACACGCGGGACACGAAGGCCTTCTCGTAGCTCCCCTGCTTGAAGCCGGTCACCATGTCCGCTTCGCCGGCGAAGATCGGCGCGACGAGGCGCGGGATGTCCTCGGGCTTGAACTGCAGGTCGGCGGGATAGAACACGAGCACGTCGGCGGCCGAGGCGAGGTACCCGCTGCGCAAGGCATCGGCGATCCCGCGCTGGCTCCGGTGGCGCACCGTGCGCAGAAACGCGTACCTGGCCTTCAACTCCTCGAGCACGCGCGCCGTGCCGTCGGTGGATCCGTCGTCCACGACGATCACCTCATAGCGCGCCTTCTGGCCGCGAATGGTCTCCTCGAACAGTCGCAGCAGGAGCGGCAGGTTCTCCGCCTCGTCCTTGGCCGGAACCAGGACGGAAACCTCGACGCCCGACGGCGCGCGGTCTGCCGGCAACGGGGAACCGGTCGCCGGCGTCATACGCGCTTCCTCATGCGGGCGGAGAGGACGCCCAGCTGGTCCCGGTACTTCGCCACGGTCCGGCGCGCGATGTGCACGCCCTCCTTCTCGAGGATCTCCACGATGGCCTGGTCCGTGAGGGGGGCTCTGGCGTCCTCATCGCTCACCAGTTCTTCGATCGTCGCCTTGATGCCGCGCGCCGACACGTCCTCGCCGCCGGCCGTCGAGAGACCCGACGAGAAGAAGAACTTGAGCGGCAGCACGCCGCGCGGCGTCTGCACGTACTTCTCGTTCGTCACCCGGCTCACCGTGGACTCGTGCATCCCGATCGCGTCGGCGACCTCGCGAAGGGTCAACGGCTTCAGCTGCTTCACGCCCTTGTCGAAGAAGTCGCGCTGCCGGTCCACGATATAGTGCATCACCTTGAGCATCGTCTGGCGCCGTTGTTCGATTGCCTGGATGAGCCACTGGGCCGCGTTGAGCTTGCTCGAGATGAACTCCTTGCTTTCCCCTTCGAACCGCTTCTTGTCGCGCGCCAGCGCCTGATACGTTCGGCTCAGCTTGAGGCGCGGCACGTTGGAGTCATTGATGAAGACGAGGTACTGCCCGTCAATCTTCTCGACCACGAGATCGGGCACGACGTAGTTGTCCTGCCGGCCGGACTTCGCCAGGCCCGGCTTCGGGTTGAGCTTGGCGACCTCGTCGGCCGCGTGCTGCACCTCCGCTGGAGCGCAACCGACCTTGCGGGCGACGTCGCTCCAGCGGTGGGCAATGAGCTCGTCGAAGAACTCGCGCACCAGACGATCGGCGAGCGAGCCGGTGCGGCCCGCCTCGCGCAGTTGCAGAAGGAGGCACTCGCGCAGATCGCGCGCGCCGATCCCCGGCGGATCGAGGCGCTGGATGATGCCGAGCATCTCCTCCGCCTCGACCATCGTGAAGAACGGGAGCGGCTTGCCGTCGAGCCCCTCGTGTTCGGCGGCGCTCGTCACGACGTGGTTGATCCCTTCGAGGATCTCCTCGAGCGACGCCGAGAGGTAGCCCTCATCGTTGATGTTGCCGATGAACTCGTCGGCGAGCAGCAGTTGGCGAGGCGTGAGGTCGAGCAGCTGGATCTGCTGCCGGAGGTGATCGTCGAGACCCTCCGCGGCGACGGGAACGGCCTCGTACCGCTCGCGATCGTCGTGCAGCTCGCGCACACCCCCTTCGGGCTCGAAGCCGTTGAGGAGGATCGTCTCCCAGTCGGTCTCTTCCTGCGCCTTGGCCACGGGCGGCTCCTCCGCGGCCTCGCTCGTCACCTCGTCCTCGCCCTCAGCCGTCTCCCCCGTCGTCTCTTCGTCGTCCTCCTCCTCGACCATCTCGAGGAACGGGTTCGTGAGCAGCTCCTGCTTGAGGTGCTGCTGCAAGTCGAGAAGGGGCATGTAGAGCATGTCCATCGCCTGGTACAGGCGAGGGTTGATCTTGAGCTCCTGCCCAAGGCGGACCGACTGGCTGAGGCCGGCCTTCATCCGCTCCGCTCCGGTGGCGGATCCGCGACGGCCGTCACGGAGGCAGGCGAAGCCCCGCCGTCTCCGCGCTCCGCGCGGAACCTCGAGCGGAGTCGCGCGGTGAGCGTCGGCCCGAGGTAGATGTCCGCGACGGTGTCGTCGAAGACCAGCTCGTGCACGGTCCCCGACACCTTCAGTTGCCCATCGAAGAGGATGTACGCGCGGTCCACGATGTCGAGGGTCTGCTCGACGTTGTGGTCCGAGATCAGCACGCCGATGCCGCGGTGCCGCAAGCTCGCGACGATCTGCTGGATGTCGTGCACGGCGATCGGGTCCACGCCGGCGAACGGCTCGTCGAGCATCATGAACTTGGGGCTCGTGACGAGCGCGCGGGTGATCTCGAGCCGCCGCCGCTCGCCGCCTGAGAGCGCGTATGCCTTGTTGTGCCGGAGGTGTTTGAGCCCGAGCTCATCGAGCAGCCCCTCGAGGCGCGCCTCGCGTTCGGGCCGCGCGATCGGCAGCGTCTCGAGGATGGCCAGCAGGTTCTCCTCCACCGTGAGCTTGCGGAAGACGGAGGGCTCCTGGGACAGGTAGCCGATGCCGCGTCGCGCGCGACGGTACATCGGCTCCTGTGTGATGTCGCGCCCGTCGAAGAGGATCCGGCCCGCGGCGGGCGGGATGAGGCCGACGATCATGTAGAACGTGGTGGTCTTCCCCGCCCCGTTGGGGCCGAGGAGGCCGACGATCTCGCCCTGCCGGAGCTGGAGCGCGACGTCGTTCACCACACGGCGGTGGCGGTAGATCTTCACGAGTCCCTGGGCCTCGAGCAGGCTCGATCCCTCGATGCGCGGCGCCGCGGCGACGCGGCGCGCGGCCGGATGCTCGCCCGTCTGTCGCAACGCCTCCGACAGTTCGCCGCGCACGTCGCGCACGGTGCTCCAGAGGGCGGGCGCGATCCGGAGCGCGCTGGCGGTCACGTCGAGCGCGGCGTCCGGCGGTTCCAGCGCGCCCGCGCTGACGAGGCGCGGCACGACGACCTGCGCCAGGTGGTCGCGGACCTCGTCGAGGCTCAGGCGCCCCGCCTCGGCATCGGCGTCGCGCCCCTCGGCCCGCATCGTCGCGAGGTAGTCGGTGCGCAGGCGCACGGCCACGTCGTGGAACGCGGCGGTGCCCGCGTCGTCGGCGACGCCGACGAGCGCCAGGAGCGTGAGCGCGGCCGAGCGGTCGCCGGCCGCGTAGCGCTCGACGATCGCGCGCAGGTGCTCGTGCACGCCCGGTGCCCCGTTGCCGCTCACGGTTGCCCGCCCGCCGGTTTCTTCGTGGTCGCGCGCACCGCGCTGTCGAGTGCCGCCTTCGCGCGCGCACTGTCCGGGACCGCCTCGAGGTAGATCCCGGAGACCTTGTCCTTCACGTTCACGTTGCGCACTTGCCCATTCCTGAAGTCCACGGTGATCCGGCGCCCCGTGACGTAGTTGATGTTCGGGCGGCCCGTCCGGTCGGCTTCGCTCGGGGCGTCCTGGTAGAAGGAGGCCGCCGGCGACGCGAGCGACCCGGTGGCGACGATCTGCCTGACGGCGGGCTTCCCCGCCGTATCGCCGGCCGCGGCGACAGAGTCGAAGCGGGCCACGATGGTGTCGCCGAGGAGAAAGTCCGGCTCGACGGAGACGATCCGGGTGGAATCTGGGCGGCTCTCGGCGCGCGCGTGGCGCACCGCGCGCATCTCCCGCAGCACTTGCCCCGGCATCACCACGTCAATCGAGTCGGCGGTCATGTCCTGTCCCTTCGCGTGGGCCGAGGCGCGCTTCGCGCCCCACGCGTAGGCCCTCGCGAGCTTCTCGTCGGCGATCCGGAGGTCAATCGTGTCGGCCTCGAGCGTGACATCTTCGCTCGTCGCCCGCGCGTTCGCGAAGCTCTTGACGCGCTGCACTTGGCGCTGTCTGGAGAACACCTCGATCGCGCCGCCCTCGAGCGCGAACTTCCGCTCGCCGCGTCCGACGACCTTCGGCGTGAGCGTGAGCCTCGCAAACTCGCGGCCATTGTCGAGGAACGCCGAGTCGCTCGTGGCCAGCAGGTCCGAGCGCTCGATCACCACGCGTCCCTTCGCGTACACGAGGGAGTCATTGTCCGAGATCACGCGGTCCGCCTGGAGACTCACGGAGTCCTTCGCGCCGGGTCCGGCATCCTTCGGGCTCAACCAGACGTTCGGGCGCGACTCGGCGGTGAGTCTCGACCGATCCCGGACGCCGCGAGCGACCCGCAGGTACTCCGCGCGAGGACCACGGAAGCGCGTACCCGTGCTCGTCACGCCCGAGACGTTGCCTTCGGCGACCAGCCGCTCCTCGGCGGTGAAATACGTGATGAGGTCGGCGTCGAGCTTCAGCCGCGCCTCGGTGTAGTGCACGTGCCCGATGAGAATCAGCTTCTTGTCGTCGCCCCAGTGCTCGGCGCTGTCGGAGCGCAGGCGCTGGTCGGTGCCCTCGCACCGGGCATTGAACCCGCCGCCGTAGAACGTGTTGTACGCGCCGCTGAAGGTCCTGACGATTGCCGAGTGGGAAGGGACGCCCTTCAACGTCACGCCTGTGAAAATCACGACGCATTCGCGAGACGGCTGACCGGCCGCGGACGCCGGCACGTTCTGCCCCTCGAGCGCGGCCACGGCGCCCAGTGTGAGGAAGAGAGCGCCGCACGGCGCGGCGAACGGCGGGGTCACGGCGCTCATCGGTCGGGAATCGTCACGGGGCCCGTCTTCGCGCGAATCACCTGGAGAATCCGGATGTTCTGCATGTCGGGATCCGAGATGAACCCCACGCCCCGCACGTCGCGGCCGGGCTCCGTCAGCGTGAATGAGCTTTCGCTCGAGATCTGGTTCAGGCGCTGGTCGAAGCGGAGGAACGGCGTCTCGAGCCGGCGTCCATCCACGGAGTTGATCACCACGTCTCCGCGCGCCTCGAGCGCTCCGAGCCGCGTGTTGTAGAGGCCGGTTCGCGACGTCAGCACCGCGTCCTTTGCGCCGGTCGCGTTGAAGAAGACGCCGTGCACGATGCGCATCTCGAGGCGTGTGTTGTCGTCGAAGAAGAACGCGGTGTCGGACAGGATCTCGGCGCGCAGGAGCCCCCGCTCGGTGATGAGCGAGCGGAAGCCGAACATGACCTGGTCCGCGGAGTCGGCGATCGTCTGCCTGGCGGTGCCGATCGGCAGGGTGTTCGCGTCCTGGCAGGCGGCGACGGCGGCGCCGGCGAGCACGCTGACGGTGGTGAACAGCCGGGTCATCCCCCGCGAGGCGCAGCGCCGCGCAGCGACGCCGCGACTCACGCCGCCGCTCCCGCGCGCATCAGGTCGTGCAGGTGCACGACGCCCGTCACGCGCCCATCACCGTCGAGCACCGGCATCGCCATAATGCCGAACTGCTCCATGCGATACACGACCGCGCTGCCCAGTTCGTCGGCGGTGGTGGTCTTCGGCGCCCGGGTCATCGCGGCGTCCACGCGCACATGGAAGAACTCCCGCTCCTTCTCCATCAGTCGCGTCAGGTCGCCGGTGGTGATCACGCCGAGGAGCTTCCCGCCGTCGTCCGTCACGATGGAGATGCCGCGGCGTTCGGCCAGCTGCACCACGGCCTCCCGCATCGTCGCCGAGGCCGGCAGGAGGGGGAGGTCGGCCGTCAGCATCACGTCCCGGACGGTGAGTAGCAGCTTCCTGCCAAGCGCGCCCCCTGGATGAAGCCGGGCGAAATCCTCCCGGCGGAATCCTTTCTGCTCGAGCAGGGCCACAGCGAGCGCGTCGCCCAGCGCGAGCGTGACGGTGGTGCTGGTCGTCGGCGCGAGGTCGTAGGGGCAGGCCTCCTCGCGCACCGACGCATCCAGCCACACGTCGGCGTGGCGCGCGAGCGTGGACGCCCCGTCCCCGGTGAGCGCGACGGTGCGTACCCCGAGCCGCTTGAGCTGTTCCAGCAGCGGGAGGAGCTCGTCCGTCTCCCCGCTCTTCGAGATGAGGAGCGCGACGTCGTCCCGCGTGACGATGCCGAGGTCGCCGTGGACGCTTTCCGTCGGATGGAGGAACATCGCCGGCGTGCCCGTCGAAGTCATCGTGGCGGCGATCTTGCGGCCGATGAGCCCGGACTTCCCCACGCCGGCGACGATCACGCGGCCCGTGCTCGTGGCGATGAGTTCCACCGCGCGCCCGAACGCGTCGCCGATGCGCGTCTCGATCTCCGCGAGGGCCTCACGTTCGATGCGGACGACGCGGCGGCCGCGCGCGATGATCTCGTCGCGCGTCATGCGGCGACCGAACGAATGGGGCGTCCGGTCATCCTCGGGCGCTCCGCGCGGCCGCCCAGACGTCCACGGCGCGCGCGATCAGCTCGTCGAGCCGCGCGAGCGGCAGCATGTTCGGCCCGTCGCTCGGCGCGTCGTCCGGATGGGGATGCGTCTCGAGAAAGAGTCCGCCGGCGCCGGCCGCGGTCGCCGCGAGCGCGAGCGGCGGGATCATCGCGCGGACGCCGCCGCTGGCGCCGCCCACGCCCTTGCCGGGCTGCTGCACGGAGTGCGTCGCGTCGAAGACCACCGGACACGAGGTCGCCTCGCGCAGCCTCGGGATGGAGCGCATGTCCACGACGAGGTCGCCGTATCCGAAGAACGACCCGCGCTCCGTGACCGCGATCGTGGGCGGCCGGGCCGCGTCCGGAGCGCGCCCCGTTCCGGAGCGCGGAGTCCGTCGCGTCGGCCTTCGTCCGCTTCCGCCCTTCGGCACGGCCGCCCGACCGCGGAGCACCTTCTCCACCGCGCCCCGCATCGCCTCCGGCTGCATCCACTGGCCCTTCTTGATGTTCACCGGCCTGCCGGTGGCGCCCGCGGCGATGAGCAGGTCCGTCTGGCGACAGAGAAACGCGGGGATCTGGAGCACATCCGCCACCTCGGCGGCGCGCGCGCACTGCTCGGGCAGATGAACGTCGGTCAGAATGGGGAGCCCCGTCTGCGCGCGCACGCGCGCGAGCGCGGCGAGTCCCTCCTCGAGACCCGGTCCCCGCGGCGCGGCGGCGTTCGAGCGATTGGCCTTGTCGAAGCTCGCCTTGAAGATGATGCCGCCAGGCACGCGCTCGGCGAGCCGCGCAAGATGCTCCGCGACGCGCAGGTTCAGCGCGTCGTCTTCCACGACGCACGGGCCGGCGATCAGGAAGAGCCGGTCATCGGGGAAGAGCGCGCGCTGCTCGGGCATTCACTCCGTCCTGGCCAGTTCCTGGGCCGCGGCCGGCGCGGCGGCGCTCGCGCGCAGCTCCTCGCGCCTCCGCTGCTGCATCACGGCGGCCGCGATGAACGACGCAAAGAGCGGGTGCGGCCGCGTGGGGCGCGACTTGAGCTCCGGGTGAAACTGGCACGCGACGAAGTGCGGGTGGTCGGGGAGCTCGACCATTTCCACGAGTGACGCATCCGGCGAGAGTCCGGAGAGCCGGAGCCCCTTCTCCTGGAACAGGTCGCGGTACTGGTTGCTGACCTCGTACCGGTGTCGGTGCCGCTCGCTGATCTCGGGCACTCCGTAGATCTCCGCCGCCCTCGACCCCGGCCTGAGCCGGCACGGATACGCGCCAAGCCGCATCGTTCCGCCGAGGTCCTGCACGTGCTGCTGGCTCTCCATCAGGGAGATGACCGCGTTGGAGCACTCGGGGGCGAACTCGCTGGAGTTCGAGTCGTCGAGCCCGCAGACGTCGCGCGCAAACTCGATGATCGCGACCTGCATCCCGAGGCAGATCCCGAAGAACGGCGTTCCCGTCTCCCGGGCAGCCCGGATCGCATCCACCATCCCTTCGACGCCGCGCACGCCGAATCCGCCCGGCACGAGAATGCCGTCGAATTTCGACACGAGCGACCGCGACACGCGCTCGTCGGTGAAGAGGTCACTCGACGTCCAGTGGACTTCCACGCCGACGTCGTTGGCGATCCCCCCGTGAATGAGCGCTTCCTGGACGCTCTTGTAGCTGTCCGCGTAGTCCGTGTACTTCCCGACGACGCCGATGCGCACCCTCGCGGGCGGGTCGCTCACCCGCTGGACCATCGTCTGCCAGAGGGAAAGATCGGGCACCTTCGTCTCGAGGCCGAGCCGGCGACAGAGCAGCTCGTCAAGCCCCTGCTCGTGAAACGCGAGCGGAATCTGATAGATCGTGCGCACGTCGCGGCTCTCGATCACGGCGCCGAACTCGACGTTGCAGAACAGCGCGATCTTGCGCTTGACGTCCTCGGAGAGCGGGCGGTCGGTCCGGCAGATGAGGACGTCGGGCTGGATTCCGATTTCCATCAGCTCGCGTACGGAATGCTGCGTCGGCTTGGTCTTCACCTCGCCGGCCGCGGAGATGAACGGCACCAGCGTCAGATGGATGAAGACGGCATTCTCGCGTCCGACGTCGTGGCGGAACTGCCGGATCGCCTCGAGGAACGGCAGCGACTCGATGTCGCCGACGGTTCCGCCGACCTCCACGATCACGACATCGTTCTCCGGAGCGAGCCGGCGGACCGAACTCTTGATCTCGTCGGTGATGTGCGGGATCACCTGGACCGTGGAACCGAGGAACTCGCCCCGCCGCTCCTTGGTGATCACGTTGAGGTACACGCGCCCGGTGGTGACGTTGTTCGCCTGCGACAGCGGCCGGTCAATGAAGCGCTCGTAGTGTCCGAGGTCGAGGTCCGTCTCCGCGCCATCATCCGTGACGAAGACTTCCCCGTGCTGGAAGGGACTCATCGTGCCCGGATCCACGTTGATGTAGGGGTCGAACTTGAGCATCGTGACGCGGAGGCCGCGCTCGACCATGAGGCGTCCCAGCGACGCGGCGGCGATGCCCTTGCCGAGCGATGAGACCACGCCACCGGTGATGAAGATGAACTTCGTCGAGCGCTGTGGCTGCGCGGGCGTGTTCGGCATCAGCGGGCACCTGCGGCGGAGGGTTTCCGTTCGGTCCAGCGCGCGTTGGCCTGGGCGAGGTCTTCTTCGGTGTCAATCCCGCCACTGAGGACGGCGGCGACGGTGGCGACACCCATGGCGAGGCCATCCGCGATGGGACGGAGCTGCTCGAGGCGCTCCGTGAGCTCGAGTGGATGGGGCGGCAACGAGACCCAGCGGGCGAGCGCCTCGGGCGAGTAGGCGTACACGCCCAGATGCTGCTTGACCAGTGCGTCGCGGTATGCGCGGTCGGCGGGGTCGCGGAGGAAGGGGATCGGGGCGCGAGAGAAGTACAGCGCGCGATCGTGCGAATCGGCGACGACCTTCACGAGGGATGTGTTGAGCAGGGTGTCGGGCGTCGCCGGGCAGGCAGCCGTGCCAAGCGGGAAGATGCCCTGCTCGACGAACCGGGCCGCGCCGCGCACGCCGTCCGCATTCAGGTAGGGCTCATCGCCCTGCACGTTCACGATGACATCGTACCCCGCGTATTCGGGCCGCCCAGCGACCTCCGCGACCCGGTCAGTTCCGGACTGGTGGTCGCCGCGCGACAGCGCAACCTCGGCGCCGGCGGCCCGGGCGACCGCCGCCACCGCCTCGGAATCGGTGGCGACCACGACGCGGGTGGCAATCCGCATGGCCGCCACGCGCTGCCAGACCCGGACGATGAGGGGCTGTCCGCCGAGCAGGCGCAGGGGTTTTTGGGGGAGGCGGGTGGCTCCCAGCCGGGCTGGGATGACGATCAGGGTGCTCACGGACGCACCCACGGCCGAGGCGGCGCGCATGCAAAATCCACGCCACGCAATATAGGCTCGCGCTCTATCCTTTGCAAAAACCGGCGGTTACACGCCCCACCCCGCTCTACGGCCTCGCCGCAGCCGGGGCACGGGCCGTGGCAAGCGTCAGGAAGTTCTCGAGGATTCGCTTCCCGCTCTGCGTGAGCACGGACTCCGGGTGAAACTGCACGCCCCAGACCGGGTGCGTCCGATGCCGCATGGCGTGGATCTCCGTCGGGTCGTCCACGGCGGTCGCGGTGACCTCGAGGCCGGAGGGCAGCGACCCACTCTCCACGACGAGGGAGTGGTATCGCATGACCTCCAGCGGGCTCGGCACGCCCGCGAAGAGCTCGCGGCCGTCGTGGCGGATCTTCGACGTCTTGCCGTGCATCACGCCGCGCGGCGCGCGAATGACGCGCCCCCCATACGCTTCACCGATCGCCTGGTGACCGAGACAGACGCCCAGGATCGGAATCTCGGCGCCATAGCGCTGAATCGCCGCAACGCAGATTCCCGCCTCGCGCGGTGTGCGCGGCCCCGGGGAGAGCACGATCGCTCGGGGCGCCAGCGCAGCGATCTCCTCGACCGCGATCGCGTCGTTGCGGACGACGTGCGGCCGCTCGCCGAGCTCGCCCAGATACTGGACGAGGTTGTAGGTGAACGAGTCGTAATTGTCGAGGACGAGGAGCACGCTCAAACATAGGCCGCCCCTCGCCCTCGTCGAAAGCTCCGCCTAGATGGCCCAGCCCGCGCGGTATTCCCGCGTGAGGTACTGGTTTGCGTCCGGCACGTTCGTGATCTGGCTCGTCTCGCTATCGTAGAGGATCTTCTTCCCCTGCCCCGAGCGCAGCGCGACGATTCCGAGCAGCATGGTTTCGGTGAGCTGCGCCGCGTACTCGAGAGGCGAGCTGGCCTGCGCCTCACCCCGGCAGGCGCGCGCCCAGTTCTGCGCGTGCACGGTGTCGAGCGACTGACCGGGAAGGGCGATGCGCGGCGTCGTCTTCGGCACCGCCGCGGCCTGTTCCATCAGTGACTGCGGGAAGATCCGGGGATTCGAGCCATACGTGTCGTTCATGAGGATGCCCTTCTCGCCGATGAAGATCACGCCGCCTTCGGCGACCAGCGTCTCGCTGTCGGGCAGGACGTCCGGGCGTGGCGGATAGAGTCCTCCATCGAACCAGAAGAGCTTCACCGGCGGTTGCGCGCCGCGCGCGGGGAACTGGTAGTGCACGGTCATCGCGACGGGGTAGGAGACGGGCTTCTGCCGGGGGCGGCCCGCCGGCGTGTTCGGTGCGGCCGTCGGATCGGCCGGCGGAATGGGCATCGTTCCCCACGGGCTGGAGGTCGCCTCGATGCTCGTCGGATGGGTGAGCCCGAGCGCCCAGAACGGATGGTCAATGAGGTGCGCGCCCATGTCGCCCAGCGCGCCGACGCCGAAGTCGATCCACCCGCGCCAGTTGAAGGGATGGTAGATCGGGTGATACGGAATGTCCTCGGCGACCGGGCCGAGGTAGAGGTCCCAGCGCAATCCCTCGGGCAGGGGCACCGTTCCCATCGCGCCGGCGAGCGCGTCGTTGACGCGGCGTTGGTTCCATGAGGCGCCGAATGCGTTCGGACCCTGCTGCGTCGTCGCGGCGTCTCTCGGGCGGGGTACGCCCTGCGGCCAGAAGCCCACGGGACGGTTCGTCCACACGTGCACCTCGTGCACCGGGCCGATGATTCCCGCTGCGATCCACTCGTTGATGAGGCGCGCACCTTCGCTCGAGTGGCCCTGGTTTCCCATCTGCGTGACGAGCGTCGGATTCTTGAGTGCGGTCTCGCGCAGCACGCGCGCCTCGTGCACCGAATAGCAGAGCGGTTTCTGGACGTAGACGTGCTTCCCCAGGTCCATCGCCGCCTTCGCGACCACCGCGTGAGCGTGGTCGGGCGTGGCGATGACGACGCCGTCAATGTCCTTCTGCTTGTCGAGCATCTCCCGCCAATCCGTGTATTTCGCCGCCTTGGCGTACTGCTCCTTGAGCCGGATGGCGTCGGCGTTCGGCGTGCCGTCGCGGTTGCGCTCGTTCTTGCTCGCGGCGTTCCGGTCGGCGAAGGCGAGGTCCGCGTCGCAGACGGCGACGAGGTTCTCCGCGCCCGCGAGCGCCTGGGCGTTGACCGAGCCCTGACCGCCGAAGCCGACGACTGCGAAGTTCAAGGTGGCGCTCGGGGCCCGGCGGCCAGGGCCGCCGAGGACGTGCCGCGGGACGATCATCGGGAAGCCGGGCGCGGCCGCCATCGCCCCGAAGGTGAGGCGGACGGAGTCGGCGACGAAGTCACGGCGAGTGAGTTTCTTTCGCGGCATGGCGGTGACGCTCCGCGCTCGGGGTGAAGGGGTGGGGTGCACCCGAATCTCCGCGCGAGGGCGCGCGGAGTCAAATCGCTCCGCGCCGCGCGGCGCCGCGCGGCGCTGCGACCCCTAGCCCCTGGGGTGGAACTGTTTGTGCACGCTCCTGAGGTACTCGCGGTCCACGTGCGTGTAGATCTGCGTCGTGGAGATGTCCGCGTGGCCCAGCATCTCCTGCACCGCGCGCAGGTCAGCCCCGCCCTCGAGCAAGTGCGTCGCGAACGAGTGCCGAAGCGTGTGCGGGCTCACACGCTTCTCGATGCCCGCTCGCTCGACGTACTTGCGCAGGATCTTCCAGGCGCCCATCCGCGAAAGCGGCCGGCCGCGCGCGTTGAGAAAGAGCCGCCCCTTCCCCTCCCCGCGCTCCAACCGGTTGCGCGTCTCCCGGAGGTACATCCCGACGGCGCCGATGGCCGAGCGCCCGATCGGGACGAGCCGCTCCTTCGACCCCTTGCCGAACACGCGCACGACGCCGTCGTCGAGCCGCACGTCCTGCAGTCCGAGCGTGATCCACTCGCTCACGCGGAGACCCGCCGCGTACGCGAGCTCGAGGAGCGCGCGATCGCGAAAGACGAGCGGCTCGTCTACGGAGACCGCCGCCAGCAGGCGCCTCACCTCGTCCACGGTGAGCACCTCGGGCAGCGTGTGCCACTTCTTCGGTGCCTCGAGTCGCTCGCTCGGATCGCTCTGGAGACGGCCCTCCCCCAGGAGGAACTTGAAATAGGTCCTGGTGGCCGAGATCGAACGCCTTATGCTGGCAGGCGATAGGCCAATGTCCTTCAAGTGGTACACGAACTCGCGCAGGAAGTGGGGAGTGAGTCGTTCGGGGGCCGTGAGGCCCTTCACGGTTGCCCATTCCGCGAGGCGCGCGAGGTCGCGTTGGTAGGCCTCGAGGGTGCGGGCCGACGCCCCTTCGTCCGTCGCCAGGAACTCGTGGAAGGACTCCAACAGGAAGGCGCGCGCGACGCCGTCCGGGAGCATCAGTGGTCCTTCGGCACGGGCGCGTCCCGCGCGTCGGCCACGCGCCGCGCGGCGCGCCGGCGCATCGCGACCACGACGAGGATCGCGAAGAGCAAGCCGGCGACGAGCGCGACGGCGCCCGCCTCGCGCACGAAGCGCTTCACGCCCGCCCGCACCGAATCCCAGTCGTCGCCGAGGCGAAAGGCGATCCACGCGATCGCGCCGTACCAGATGGCGGATGCGACGAGGAACACGAACGCGGTGCGCACGGGCGGCACGCGCGTGGCGCCGGCCATCGGTGGGGTGAGCGCGCGGAGCCCGGGGAGAAAGCGGCTCACGAAAAGCGCGGTCATCCCGTACCGCGAGTACATCACCTCCAGTCGTTGCTCGAGATTCTCGATGCCGGCCTTCCGGAGCCGCGCGTGCAGCCAGTCGGCGCCGAAGTGGCGCGCCGCCGAGTACACCACCATCGTGCCGGTGACGCTCCCGAGGACGATCGCGCCCGTGGTCAGCCCGAGGTCGGCACCACGGCGCGCCGCGAGAAAGCTCCCGAGTGCCACCACGACGTCGGCCGGGACCGGCGGGAAGACGCCTTCGATGAACGCCATCAAACTCAGGAGGGCGTAGAGGGCGCCGATGGGGATGGTCGAGAGCCAGTGCGAGACGGCGTCGAGAAACTCGGACATGTCAGCGCTGGCGGACGGCGGACGGCGGACGGCCGCGGCAGGTGGTCGCGGCGCGGCGAACGGCGAAGCGTCTCACACCGGCTCCAGCGTGGCCACGGCGATGACGGCGAGTCCGCGTCCCTTGCCGATCCAGCCCATGCGCTCGTTCGTCTTCCCCTTGACCATCACGGCGCCGGGTTCGACGCCGAGTGCGCCGGCGAGCTTGGCCCGCATCCGGTCGCGATGGCGGCTGAGCGCCGGGCGCTCGCAGATCACGGTGACGTCCGCCTGGGTTGGACGCCACCCCGCCTCCGCCACGCGGCGCACGGCGAGCCGGAGCATCTCCATGGAGTCGCGTCCCGCGTTGGCCGGATCGGTGTCGGGGAAGAGCTCCCCGATGTCGCCGACGCCGGCGCCGCCCAGGATCGCGTCCGTCACGGCGTGGGCCACGGCGTCGGCGTCGGAATGGCCGACCAGGGTGACCTCGGCCGGGATCTTCACGCCGGCGAGGAGCACGCCGTCGCCTTCGGCGAAGCGGTGCGAGTCATACCCGATTCCGACGCGCGTGGTCACGGCCGGCGGCTCACGCGGCGGCCGGGGCTGGGTCGTCCAGGAGCTGGTAGTTCTGCTGCCGCCGGCGAGGGGTGAACCCCGCTACGCGGATCAGCCGCTCCATCTCGCCGATGGACGTGCGGAAAGTCGTGTTGGCCGCGGAGACGACGTTCTCCTCGAGCATCAGCGACCCGAAATCGTTGCACCCGAAATGGAGCGCCGTCTGCCCGATTTTCATTCCCATCGTCACCCAGCTCGCCTGGATGTTCGGGATGTTGTCGAGCACCACGCGCGCGAACGCCGTCGTGCGAAGGTAGTCCACGGCGTCGGTCTTCGGCTGGTGGCTCATCGTCGGCGTGTTCTCCGGTTGGAGCGGCCAGCAGATGAACGCCGTGAACCCGCCTGTGCGGTGTTGCAGGTCGCGCAAGCGACGCAGGTGCTCGAAGCGCTCCTCGAGCGTTTCGCCGATGCCGTACATCATCGTGCACGAGGTCTTGAGTCCCTCCTGATGCGCGATCTCCATGACTTCGAGCCAGCGGTCGGCGCCGGCCTTCTTGCGCGCGACCTGGTCGCGCACGCGCTGCACGAGGATCTCGCCGCCGCCGCCGGGAATCGAGTCGAGCCCCGCCGTGATGAGCTCGCGGATGATCTCGCGCGCGTCCATCCGGTAGAGCGTGCTCCAGAAATCCACCTCGCTCGGGCTGAATCCGTGCACGTGGATCGGGTGGTGCCGCTTGATGTAGCGGAGCAGATCGAGGTACCACGCGAAGGGGATGTACGGATTGTGACCGCCCTGCATCAGGATCTGCACGCCGCCCAGGGCCTTCACCTCGTCGATCTTGGCGCCGATCTGCTCGTAGCTGAGCGTCCACCCTTCCGCGTGTCTCGGGCGCCGGTAGAATGCGCAGAAGCCGCAGTCGGCGACGCACACGTTCGTGTAGTTGATGTTGCGATCCACGATGTACGTGACGATGTCGTCCGGATGCGCGGCGCGGCGCGCCCGGTCGGCTTCGGAGCCGAGCTCGAGCAGCGGGGCGCGCTTGAACCAGTCAAGGAGGTCACGCATCGGGAAACGACAACGGCGAGTAGACGGGAGACGGGAGACGGGAGACCGTGCGCGTGTGCTACGCGGCGGAGAGGAAGGCGAGGCGGCCGGGCGCGACCTTGCCGGCGAGCGTGAGGCGGCGATAGAACTCGGTGAGGCCGCCCAGGTGCGGGTAGCTCAGGCCGTAGTCGAGGCCGCTCAGATACTCGTGGCACGCGCCGACCGAAACGCCGGTGCGCTCGTGCGCCTGGGCGGCGAGCAGGTGCAGGTGCCGCAACCCCCAGTTGCGCGACTCGATGAGTGCGGCGTGCACGGCCAGCGCCTGCGCGGTCTCGGCGGTGCGCTGCGCCACCCAGACCGCGAAGACGAACGGCAGTCCCGTCCACGCCTTCCACTCTTCGCCGAGATCGTAGGCGAACGGGTACGGTTCGACGATGGCGTGCGAGCGCAGGACCAGCGCCGCGTCGCCGATCACGAGACGTGCCGCGCAGTCCGCGGCCGCGTCCGCCCGACGCAGATCCGCCGCTTCCGCGTCGCCCGGCACGAACTCCGGCCGCGCCTTCCACACCTGTTCGAAGAGCATCTCGAGCAGGTGCACGCTCGTCATTGAGCTTCGGCTCACCAGCACCCTCGCGCCACCCAGCTCGGCCGCGGGCCGTCTCGAAAAGAGCATGACGCTGCGCACGGGGCCGTCGCAGGAGATCGCGAGATCGGGAAGGAGGAGGTAGCGTTCCCAGGCCCGCGCGTACTCGACGGCCGAGACCACGCTCACGTCGAGCGCGCCGGCCGCCATGAGCGCGTTGAGCGCGGTGGGCACGCCCTCCACGACCTCGGCCCCCAGCCGCACGACGCCGCGGTCCACGGCGCCGTACACGGGGAAGCAGTTCACGTAGGGGATGCGGCCGACGCGCATCGTCACGCCGCCGCCGGCGCGGGAGCCGGCGCATCGAACGTCCGGATCACCCGGTAGAGCGAATCTCGTTCGGCCGGCACCTTGCCCGCGCCGCGGATCAGCCGGAGGAGCCCGTCGAGCGACATCGCCTGCGGTGTCTGCGCCCCGACCGCGTGGTAGATCTTCTCCCGCACCACCGTCCCTTCCAGATCGTTGACGCCGAAGTGCAGCGCGACCTGCGAGAGCGACTGCGTGACCATGATCCAGTGCGACTTGACGTGGCGGAAGTTGTCGAGGAACAGACGGCTCACCGCGACCATCCTGAGGTCGTCCACGCCGCTCGTCGCCGTTCCCTGCCGGCCAAGCTGCCGCCCCAGCTCGTTGTCGTCGGGATGATAGGCGAGCGGGATGAAGGCGAGAAAGCCGCCCGTCTCGTCCTGCAGGTCGCGGAGCATCGTGAGGTGCTCCACGCGGTCCCGTGCGCTCTCGACGTGGCCGTAGAGGATCGTGCAGTTCGTGCGGATCCCGAGGTCGTGCGCGGTGCGGTGCACGCCGATGTAGTCGGCGCCCGCAAGCTTCTTGCCGGCGATCTGTTCGCGCACGGCGAGGCTGAAGGTCTCGGCGCCGCCGCCGGGCATCGTGTCGAGCCCGGCCGCACGCAGGGTGAGCAGCACCTCGCGCCACGGCATCTTCTCGATGCGCGCGAGATGCGCGATCTCCACGGCGGTGAGCGCCTTGATGTGTACGTGCGGGAAGTTCGCCTTGAGCGCGCGGAACATCTCGGCGTAGTAGGAGAGCCCCGCCTTCATGTCGAGCCCGCCCACGATGTGGAACTCCTTGGTGAGTCCGTCCGCCGCCTGCGCCGCCTCGGCGAGCACCTGGTCGAGCGTGTAGCGATACGCGCCGGCCTCCCTGGGGAGGCGGGCATAGCCGCAGAACGTGCACGTCCTGCGCAGCACGCACACGTTGGTCGGGTTGATGTGCTGGTTCGCGGCGAACGTCACCGTGTCGCCGTTCTTCGTGCGGTTCACCGCGTCGGCGAGCAGGCCGAGGCCGAGGAGGTCACCGGACGCGAAGAGCGCGAGCCCGTCGTCGCCGCTGAGCCGTCCGCCGGAGAGCACCGTCTCCGCGATGCGGCGCAGGGCGGGATCGGTGAGACGCCCGAGGTCGAGATCGGACGGCGCGTCCGCGAGCCGGCTCGCGACGTCGCTCACGCCGTCACTCTGCGAAGCGCCGGATCGCGAGACAGGCGTTGTGGCCACCGAACCCGAACGAGTTGCTGAGCACGACGTCCACGGGCCGCTTCACCGGCGCGTTCGGCGTGTAGTCGAGGTCGCACTCCGGATCGGGTGTCCGGTAGTTGATGGTCGGCGGCGCCACGTTGTCCATGATGGCGAGCGTCCCGAGGATGAGCTCGACCGATCCGGCCGCGCCGAGCATGTGCCCCGTGGCGCCCTTGGTGGAGCTGACGCTCAGGCGCCTCGTGTGCGGCCCGAAGACCGCCTTGATGGCCTTCGTCTCGTTGAGGTCGTTGGCGGGCGTGGACGTGCCATGGGCGTTGATGTAGTGGATGTCGGCGGGGCCGACGCCCGCGTCCCGCATCGCGCGGTGCATCGCCCGCTGCGCGCCCTCGCCGTCGGGCGCGGGCGCCGTCATGTGGTACGCATCGGCGGTCGCGCCGTACCCCACGAGCTCCGCGTGGATGCGTGCCCCGCGGCGGCGCGCGTGCGCGAGGTCTTCCAGAATGACGATGCCGGCGCCCTCGCCCATCACGAATCCGTCACGCGTCGCATCGAACGGGCGGCTGGCGGTCTCCGGGGAGTCGTTCCGCTCGGAGAGCGCCTTCATGTTCGTGAAGCCGCCGATCGCCATCGGTGTGACCGTCGCCTCCGCGCCCCCGGCGATGATCACGTCCGCGTCGCCGTACTGGATCGTGCGGAACGCCTCGCCGATGGCGTGCGCGCTCGTCGCGCAGGCGGAGACCGTCGCGAAGTTGGGGCCCCTCGCGTCGAAGCGCATCGAGACGATGCCCGCGGCGATGTCCGCAATGAGCTTCGGAATGAAGAACGCGGAGATCTTCCCCGGCCCGTGCCGCCGGTACACGTCGTGTTCCTCTTCGAAGCTCTTGAGCCCGCCGATGCCGCTGCCGAGGATCACGCCGGTGCTGTCCGGGTCGTACCCCCCGGAGGCGAGGCCCGCGTCGTCCATCGCCATGACCGCCGCGGCCATCGCGTAGTGGGTGTACGGGTCGGCCCGCTTCACTTCCTTGCGGTCCATGTACTTCAGGGGATCAAAGCCCTTCAACTCGCAGGCGAAGCGGACGTCGAAGCCCGACGCGTCGAACTTCGTGATCGGGGCCGAGCCGGATGTGCCCGCGAGGATGGCGGCCCACGTCGTCGCCTGGTCGTTCCCGACGGGCGTGACACACCCCATGCCGGTCACGACGACGCGACGCCGCATCAGGCCCCGATCTTCGCGTTCAGATAGGCGGTCGCGTCACCTACGGTGCGCAGCTTTTCGGCGTCCTCGTCGGGGATGTCAATGTTGAACTCCTTCTCGAACTCCATCACCAGCTCGACGATATCGAGGCTGTCGGCTCCAAGGTCCTCGATGAAGCTCGCCTCGTTCGTCAGCTTCTCCCGCTCGACGCCGAGCTCCTTTTCGATGATATCCTTGACCTTCTCCGAATGATCAGCCATGACGAAAGACCTCGGGGCGGTAGGGTGGAAGAACCGGTGAAATATAGTCGCCGCTTCCCCGCTCGTCACATCAGGAGGCCACCGTCCACGACCAGCACCTGGCCCGTGATGTAGGAGGCGAGTTCACTCGAGAGAAAGGTCACCGCCGAGGCCACGTCGGCGGGTGTCCCGAGGCGCTCCAGCGGGATCATGCCCTCCAGCGTCGCGCGCGCCTCGGGGGTCATGGCGGCCGTCATGTCGGTCGCAATGAATCCCGGAGCGACCGCGTTGCAGAGGATGTTCCGCGAGGCGAGCTCCTTGGCCACCGACTTGGTGAGGCCGATGAGTCCGGCCTTGCTGGCGGCATAGTTCGTCTGTCCCTTGTTGCCCATCATCCCCACGACGCTGGCGACGTTGACGATCCGCCCCCATCGGCGCTTCATCATGCCGCGGCTCGCGGCGCGGATCGCGACGAACGCGCTCCGCAGATTCACGTTGAGCACCGCGTCCCAGTCCTCGTCCTTCAACCGCACCATCAGACTGTCGCGCGTGATGCCGGCATTGTTCACGAGGATGTCGCAGGAGCCGAGCTGGTCCTCGACGTCCTGCACCGTCCTCGTGACGTCCGCGGGGACGCTCACGTCGCAGTGGAAGGCACGCGCGTTGCCGATCTCCGCCGCCACCGCGTCCGCGCCGGCCTTGTTGAGGTCCACGACTGCGACTTTCGCTCCGGTCGCCGAGAGTGCGACCGCGATGGAGCGGCCGATGCCGCGTCCGCCACCCGTGACGAGCGCGACTTTTCCGGACAGGTCGATGTGCATGGCAGGGAGGGTAGAGGGTGGGAGGGCGGAGGCGGCGTCCATCGCTCACGACGCGAGCTGGAGCAGGGATTCGACCTCGGACGCGGTGCCGCAGGGCACGGCCCGATGCTGCGGCGCGAGCCGCTTCAGGAGGCCGGTCAGCACGTTGCCCGGGCCCATCTCCACGAAGAGCGCGCCCGGATGATCGGCCGCCATCGCCTGGATGAGGGTGACCCAGCGCACGGGGCTGACGAGCTGCCTGCCGAGAAGCTCGCGCGCCAGCGCCGCGCCGGCGACGCGCTCGCCGGTCACGTTCGAGTAGACGGGGTACGAGGGGTCGGCCCAGTGTGCTCCGGCGAGCGCGAGGGCGAGTCCGGGAAGCGCGGACGCCATCAGCGGCGAATGAAACGCGCCGCTCACATTGAGGCGGACCGCCCGCTTGGCGCCGGCCGACTTGGCGAGCGCCATCGCGCGGTCAACGCCGGCGATCTCGCCCGAGACGACGACCTGCTCGGGCGCGTTGTAGTTGGCGGGGACGACCACTCCCGCCGCGCCGGCCTCCGCGCAAATCTGCTCGATCGGACGCTCGAGCACGCCGAGAATCGCCGCCATCGCGCCGGGACGGGTGGTGCCCGCCTCGTGCATCAGTTCGCCGCGGCGGCGTACGAGTCTCACGGCGTCCTCCAGCGGCAGCGCGCCCACGGCGTGAAAGGCACTGAACTCGCCGAGCGAGTGCCCCGCGGCGGCACGGACACGCGGCGCGATGCGGTCCCGCACGATCGCCCAGACCGCGGCGCCGTGCGCGAGGAGCGCGGGTTGCGCGTTGTGCGTCAGCGTGAGCGCGTCGGCCGGACCGTCGAACGCGACCGTCGAGAGCGTCGTCCCCAGGGCGTCGTCCACGCGCGTCCAGACGTCGCGCGCGGCCGGATAGGCCTCGGCGAGGTCCTTCGCCATCCCGGGCTTCTGCGAGCCCTGGCCAGGAAAGAGGAGGAGGACTTCCATGCGGGGCGGCCGCCGTCCGCGCCGATTCGGTTCGGCAGACTGCGCTAGAAGCGCACCACGATCGCGCCCCACGTGAAGCCCGCGCCGAACGCGACGAACATCACCGTGGTGCCCTCCGTGATCCGGCCCTGGCGCACGGCCTCGTCCAGCGCGATCGGGATGGACGCCGCGGACGTATTGCCGAAGCGGTCCACGTTCACGAACACCCGGTCCATCGGGATGCCGGCGTGCTTCGCCGTCGCCTCGATGATCCGGACGTTCGCCTGGTGCGGGATGAGCAGGTTGATGTCCGACGCCGAGAGCTTGGCGCCGTCGAGCGCGCGATCGCACGCATCGGCCATCGAGCGCACCGCGTTCTTGAAGACCTCACGTCCCTGCATGTGCACGTAATGCGATCCCTCCGCGATGATCGCCGGCGTCATCGGCTCCGCGGCGCCGCCCTTCGGGCGCCAGAGGAGCCTGGCGAGGGTGCCGTCGCTGCGCATGTACGCCGAGAGCATGCCGCGGTGCTTCGTGCTGCGGCGCACGATCGTGGCACCGGCGCCGTCGCCGAAGAGCACGCACGTGTTGCGGTCCTTCCAGTTGACGATGCGGCTCAGGAGCTCTCCACCCATCACGAGAATCGTCTCGGCGCTCCCGGCGGCGAGGAGGCCCTCGGCCACCTGCATGCCGTAGAGCCAGCTGCTGCACGCCGCGTTGACGTCGAACGCCGCGGCGCGTGACGCTCCGAGGGCGGCCTGCACCTCGACGGCCGTCGCCGGCAGGAGCTTGTCGGGCGAACAGGTGCCGAAGATGATCGCGTCGATCTCGGGGGCGGTGATGTGCGCCGCCGACATCGCCTGGTGCGCGGCCTCGACGGCGATGGAGGTGAGCGTCTCGCCCTTCCCCGCGATGTGGCGCTCGCGGATCCCCGTGCGGGCGCGGATCCACGCATCGCTCGTGTCGATGCCCAGCGCGGGGAACTCGTCGTTCCGGAGCACCCGCTCGGGCGCGGCGTGGCCGGTGCCCGTGATCATCGCGACGGGGCGCTTCACGCGGCGCCCTGGTGCCTGGCCGCACTCTGCGCGAGGCGCTTCGCGATGTGATCGCTCATCCCGGACTCCACGGTGCGCGCCGCGATGCGCAGCGCGTTCTTGATCGCGACCGGCGACGACTCGCCGTGCGCGATGACGCTCACCCCGCGCACGCCGAGCAGGGGCGCCCCGCCGGTGGCCGCGTAGTCGAAGTCCTCGAGTGCCTCGGCCAGCTGCTGCTGCGTGACGCCGTGCCGCGACAGCACGCCGAAGATCATCGGTGCAACGGCCTCGTAGAACTTGAGGATGACGTTGCCGACGAACCCGTCGCAGACCACCACGTCAATCGGACCCCGCTCCGACGTGCCGAGCGGGATGTCGCGCCCCTCGACGTTGCCCTGGAAGTTCAGTCCCTCGCTCCGCGCTTCCACGAGGAGGGCGTGCGCCTCCTTCACGAGCGCGTTCCCCTTCTCCGCTTCCTCACCGATCGAGAGCAGCCCGATCGAGGGGTTGCGCCGGCCGAGGATGTCTTCCGCGTACACGGCGCCCAGGCGCGCGAACTGCACGAGCTCCTCGGCGGAACAGTCCACATTGGCGCCGCAATCCACGACGACGACCTCGTTCTTCATCGTCGGAAAGAGCGTGCTCACCGCCGGGCGCGTCAGCCCCTCGTGCAGCCGGAGAATGACGGTGGATGCCGCCAGTTGCGCGCCGGTGTTGCCGGCCGAGACGAACGCATCCGACTTGCCCTCCGGCTGCAATCGGATGCCGACCACCATCGAGCTCTTCTGCTTGCCGCGGATGGCGACCGTCGGTTTGTCCGTCATCTTGATGACGTCCGGCGCATCCACCAGCTCGAGGTGCCCGGCCACGAGCGCGGGGTCGGCGGGCCCCGCGGCGAGCTGCCGCTCGAGCTCACCGTGCACGACGTCGCGGCGGCCCACGAGCTGCAGCGTGTGCTTGCCCGCGAACTCGCGGAGCGCGAGCAACGCGCCCGCGACCGTGGCCGCGGGCGCGTGGTCCCCTCCCATCGCGTCGAGCGCGATGCGCGCCAAGGTCAGGCTTCCTTCGCCGCGACCCGCTGCTCACCGGCGTAGAAGCCGCACTCCTCGCACACGCGATGAGGACGCTTCACGGCGCCGCACTTCGGACAGGGCTGGATGATGATGCCGGCGGCACGCTTGTGCGTGTTGCGCGCGCGCTTCTTCCGCTTGGAGGTACGTCGCTTCGGGACGGCCATGTCGCTCTCGTCAGTTGGAAATCGGTTTCCGGGCGTGACTGCAGGCGCCCTGGTTCAGGTTGACGCCGCACGTTGGGCAACGCCCCTTGCAGTCGGCGTGGCAGAGCACAAACGCGGGCACTTCGAGGAGCCACTGCTCCCGGAGCGCCGGTCGCAGGTCCACTTCCGTGCCGTTGCGGCCGCGGCCCAGCGGAAAAACATCCGGATCGTCGGCACCCTCCGTGCCGTCTTCGGCGAAGAGCAGAATCGCCTCGGCGCCGATCTTCGACTTCACCTCGACGAGGCACCGGCGGCACTCCCCCAGCACCGTGCCAGAGAACCTGCCGCTGAAGTAAAAGCGTCCCGCTCCGGCCCCGGAGAGGCGCCCGGTCACGCGGAGACCTTCGCTCGGGCGCTGATCACCCTCCAGCCAGACCCTGTCATCGGGATCGAGGTCGCCGTGGACCTGAACCGCACCCTGCGACAGGGACCGGGTGGGAAACGACAGCATAACTTCGCAATCTACCCGCCCACACGAGCGTGGTCAACTCTGCGTGGCGACACGAGTTAGACGCTGCGCACTAACTCCAGGCCAGCACGATCACCGCCGCCACGATGGGGCCCACGGTGTGATAGCTCGCGTCCACGAGGAGGTTGGTGAGCGGCTTGCTCTCCCACGAGTACGACGTGGCGAGCGCCATCCCGGAGACACCCACGCCGAGGAGCAGCCCGAGCTTCACCGCGCCCACGAAGCGGACGAGGTGCAGGGCGTCCACCAGCCACGCGATGGCGATCACCACCACGAGGTTCGCGACGAAGCTGCCGATGAACTTCGTGACCATCTCGCCCCGCGACGGCTTCGCGAGCTTGACCCCCTGCTTCTCCAGCCCCCGGCTCCAGAGGCCGCCGAAAAGCACCGAGTACCAGAGGACGCCGAGCAGCCAGTACGCGGCGGCGGCGACCAGGATGGGCAACCAATCCAGCTGTTCCATGGGGATCCTCCAGCTCGGGGGTCAACGAGCTTCAGCGAATCAACTCGGAGTCGGCGAAGAAGAACCGGATCTCGCGCGCGGCGTTTTCGTCCGAGTCCGAGGCGTGGATCGCGTTTCGCCCCTTCGACTCGGCGTACAGCTTTCGCACGGTTCCCGGCGCGGCCTCGGCGGGGTCGGTCGCGCCGATCGTGTCGCGGAGCGCGGCGACGGCGCCGGCCTTGTCGAGCACGATCGGCATGCACGCGCCGCTGGTCATGAACTCGACCAGTTCGGCGTAGAACGGTCGTCCGCGGTGGACGGCGTAGAACTCACCGGCCTGCGCGTGGGTCAGGCGCATCACGCGCGCGGCGACGATGGTGAAGCCGGCCTTCTCGAGGTGCGCCAGGATGAGACCCGTCCGGGCGGACGCGAAGGCGTCGGGCTTGACGATGGCGAGGGTCCGGTTGGAAGGCATCTGGGCGCGAGTGGACGGGAGGCGGTCAGCCGCTGACGGTGCGCGTCACTTCAGGCGCGCCGTGATCAGCTCCACGAAATCTATGGGGCGCCGGGCGACTCCGATTCCGGCGGCCTCGAACGCCTCGATCTTCTCCGCCGCGGTGCCCGCGGAGCCGGAGATGATCGCGCCCGCGTGCCCCATCCGTCGTCCGGGCGGGGCGGTCTGGCCCGCGATGAACCCGACCACCGGGGTCTTCATCCGTTTCTTCACGAAGTCGGCCGCGTCCTGCTCGTCGGTGCCGCCGATCTCGCCGATGATCGCGACGGCTTTCGTGTGCGGATCGGCCTCGAACGCCTCGAGGCAGTCAATGAAGCTCGTGCCGTTGATCGGGTCGCCTCCGATGCCGACGCAGGTCGTCTGGCCTAGGCCCGCGCGCGTGAGCTGGTAGACGACCTCGTACGTCAGCGTGCCGGAGCGACTCACGACCCCGACGTTCCCGGCCGCGCAGATGCGTCCCGGGATGATCCCCACCTTCGACTCCCCCGGCGTGATGAGTCCCGGGCAGTTGGGTCCCAGCAGCCGCGCACCCCGCTCCTTCACGAACGGGTAGACACGGGTCATGTCGAGCACGGGGACGCCTTCGGTGATGCACACGACGAGCTTCACCCCGCTCGATGCCGCCTCCATCATCGCGTCGGCGGCGAAGGCCGACGGCACGTAGATCACGCTCGTGTCGGCATCCGTGGCGCGGACGGCGTCCTCGACTGTATTGAAGATCGGGACCTTCTCCTCGAATCGCTGCCCGCCCTTGCCGGGCGTGACACCGGCCACGACGCGCGTTCCGTACTCCATCATCTGCCGCGTGTGGAACGAGCCGTCGCGTCCGGTGATGCCCTGCACCACCACGCGCGTGGACTTGTCAATGAAGATGCTCATCCGGCGTCTCCTCCCGCTCTCGCCGCGCGGACCGCCTGCTGCACGGCCTCGTCCATGTCGCTCGAGGCCGTGAACCCGCTCTCCTTGAGGATCCTGACGGCAATCTCTTCGTTGGTTCCGGTGAGCCGGATCACGACCGGTACCTGGAGCGGCTTGCCCTTCGTCGCGGCCACGATGCCGTTGGCGACGTCGTCGGTGCGCGTGATGCCACCGAAGATGTTGAAGAGGATCGCCTTGACGTTCGCGTCGGCCCGGATGATGCGCAGCGCGCTCACGACCTTCTCCGGGTTCGAGGACCCGCCGATGTCGAGGAAGTTCGCGGGCTCTCCGCCGTAGTACTTCACGAGGTCCATCGTGGCCATCGCGAGGCCGGCGCCGTTGACTACGCAGCCGACGTTCCCGTCGAGCTTGATGAAGGTGAGGCTGTTCTTCCGCGCGTCCACCTCGCTCGCCGCCTCGCTGGATTCGTCGCGCAGCGCCTCGATCTCGGGGCGGCGGTCGAGCTCGTTGTCGTCAATGACCATCTTGCCGTCGAGCGCGACGACGTCGCCCTGCTTCGTGACGACGAGCGGATTGATCTCCGCGAGGGAGCACCCGCTCGCGGCGAACGCGGCGAAGAGCTGCTGCATCACCCGCGCGGCGGCCCGCGCGAGCTTCACGTCGGGGTAGAGGAAGAAACCGAGCTGCAGCGCCTCGAACGCCTGGAGACCATAGCGCACGTCCACCGGGAGGTAGCGGATCTTCTCGGGCGTCCTGGCCGCGACCTCCTCGATGTCCATGCCGCCGGCGCCGCTGACCATGAACACCGGTCTCTTCCGCGCGCGGTCCACGATGATGCCGACGTAGGCCTCGCTCGCGATGTCGGACGCGGGGGTCACGAGCACCCTGTTGACGGTGAGTCCCTTGATCGTCATGCCGAGGATCGCGGCGGCCTTCTCCTTCGCGTCCGAGGGGGTCCGGCACAACTTGACTCCGCCCGCCTTGCCACGGCCGCCGGCGTGAACCTGGGCCTTGACCATCACCGCGCCACCGAGCGTCCTCGCGAGGGCCTCGGCCTGGTCCGGCGACGTCGCGACTTCGCCGGGCGGTACCGCGATGCCGAAGCGCCGGAAGATCTCTTTCGCCTGGTATTCGTGGAGGTTCATGAGCGCCGGAACCTATGGCAGGTGTGTGAAGGGCGGACTCAACGCGTGATCGTCGTGCCGGCTGTGCCGCGAACCGCGTCCATGCCGTGCTTGAGTGCGGTGATGATGGCGCGGCCGCCGGTGGCGCGCACGAAGTCCACCGCGGCGCGCACCTTGGGCGCCATGCTGCCTTCGCCGAATGCGCGGGCCCGATCGCAGGCGTCGGCCTCGGCGATGGTGAGCGAGCGCAGGGCCCGCTGCGCGGGCGTTCCCCAGTCCGCGTAGACGGCGTCCACGTCGGTGAGGGCCAGGAGGAGCTGGGCGTCGAGGCCCTTCGCCAGCACGGCGGCGACGAGGTCCTTGTCCACCACGGCGTCAATCCCCTCCCATCCCTGCAGGCGGTCGTCGAAGTAGATGGGCGCGCCGCCGCCGCCGCCCGCCACGACGAGCGTGCCGTCCTCCAGGAGGCGGCGAATGATGCCGATCTCGTGGATCGCGAGCGGTGTGGGGCTCCCGACGACGCGTCGCAGGTGGCCGTGTCCATCGCGCTTCACCACGTGTCCTTCGGCCGCGAGCTCCCGGGCACGCTCGGGCGTCACCTCCTGCCCGATGAACTTGGTGGGATTCCGGAGCGCGGGGTCGTCGGGGTTGATCTGCACCTGCGTGATGATCGTCGCGACCTTGCGGTCGCTCCCCGCGCGCCGCAGCGCGTTCTCCAGCGACTGCTGAATCATGTAACCCATCCAGCCGGCCGTCGCCGCCACGAGCACGCCGAGCGGGAGCGGCGGTGCCTCGTTGCGCGCCAGCTCGTGCCGCGCGATCTCGTCGCCGACCTGCGGAGCGTTGCCGTGCACGACGCACACGTTCCAGCCCTCGAGGGCGAGCTCGACGATCGGGCCGAGCGCTTCTCGCGTGTGGCGGAACTGATTCGTGATGGTCGGTGTCTCGCCCGCGGGGGCGAGCGCGTTGCCGCCCAGGGCGAGGACCGCGGCGTGTGGGGGCGAGGGCATAGGGAATGGTCGCTCGGCGGGGAAAGCTAATCACGGCGCCGAACGCAGGAGGCGGCCCAGCGCGGCGAACGCATTCCCGAATGCGGTCCAGTCACCCCGCCGCATCGCGGCGCTCATCTCCTCGTAGAGAGCCGTGACGCGCGCACGCAGCGCGGCGGAGCCGCCCACCCCCACAGCCCGCCCGACTCCAAGCGCCTCGGCGAGGGTGGGGCCGCTCTTCACGCGATCGCCCTCGAGTACGACGACGCCCGCGAGCGATGGCGGCGCGTCGGCCGGCCACCGGTAGAACGACTGCACGAAGGTGAGCCCGGTCCGCGTGGGGAGGAGCTGCACGCGGCCGATGCGCTCGGCGGCCCGCGGTTGTGCGGAGAGCTTGCCTGCCCGCGCGACGACGAGCAGGGTGTCGAGCACGTGGCTCCAGCGCACGTGCCGCGCCTCGCGCCGCCATTCGGTGTGGGGCACCTCCCCTCCCCGCGCGACGAGGGCGCCGATCACGCGATCGTCGGCGTCGAGCACGCCGACGCTCCAGGTGAGGGGGCCGACGCGCGGCGTGCTGAGCGCGGGTGCGCCCGCGGCCAGGTCCGGCGATGCGTTGTCCGAGAGGGCGAGGCGACGGGGGAACAGCGTGTCCCCGGCAAACCCCGTGCGGACGAGCGCGCTGCCCTGCACGGTCGCCCAGTCCACGAGAGGAGGGAGGAGCGCCGCGAGTGCGGCGGGGAGCGACGATGGCGCGATGAAGAGCCCGGGGAAGCGCCGCATCCACGAGCGCGCGATGGGGTCCGGGTCCGGGTCCGCCACCAGCGCGACGCGGCCGGTCTGCGCCTGCACCAGCGCGGTCGCCGCGTGGTGCACGTAGTGGCGCTCTTCGCCGGCGAAAAACACCGGCTCCGCGAGAGGATAGTCGCCCGACGTCGAGAAGAGTTCGGCCACCCAGTAGAGCGAGTCGGCGCGGACCACGGCCTGCAGCGTGGGGCCCACCGTGAAGAACGGCGCGAGCGCGCCGATCCGTTCGCGCACGTCGCGGTGGACCACGATGCGTGGCCTCGGCAGCGGAGGCTCGAGGGCCAGCAGGCGCGGCGCGCGCAGCCTCCACGCGTGCGCGAGGCGCTCGATCCACGACTCGAACGCCGGTGCCGCGAGCTGTCCCTGGCTGTCGGCGACGACGGCGAACGGGGGCGCGTCCGGCTCGACGAGCACCGGCGGGATCGCGACCTCCGTGCGCGGCGGGTCACCGATGTAGGGGAGCGGGCGGCCGCGCTCATCCGCGTTCGTCACATCGGCGAGCGCGAGGGTCCACGGCCCCGTGCCCGTGCTCGTGCGCTGCACCGTCAGGGCGGCGAGGCCGCCCGGGGAGGGCATCCACGCCAGCGCCACGGTCGCCAGTCCGCGGTCCCGGAGGTCGGCGGTGCGGACGATGGCGACCGGGTCCCAGCTCGAGACGCCGCGAGCGCGCGCCTCCGGCGAGGCCGCATCCGCGCGTCGGGGGTCGGCGTCGAGGATCTCGTCCAGCCCGAACGCGCGCCGCGTGAACTGCGTGCGTGTGGAGGCATATGGGCGTTCGGCCGCGCGGCGCTCGGCCTCGGTGGACGACCAGCGCGCCGTCGCGGGGAGCACGACCCTCGACCCCGGACCGGCGACGATGAGGAGCGTCAGGATGAAGAGCGTCACGCGGTGGTACCCGTGCCAGGACGACCAGACCACCACGACCGCCGCGACGAACGCGCCGAGCGAAAGCCCCGTGAGAAGGGGAAGCGCGACGCGATGATCGAAGGCGGTGAACGCCCCGGTCGTTCCGGAACCGGCGGCCAGCAACGAGAACCCGTCGAGGCGGTAGCTCCACCCCACGAGCGCGAGCACGAGCCCCGAGAGGACCGCGAGATGCCGGCGGACGTACGTCGAGACGTAGAGCCTGCCCCGCTCCCAACGCAGGCTCGGGGTGATGGCATAGAGGAAGACAACAACGGCGCTCACGACGAGCACCGCGACGAGCGACCAGACGTAGAGCGACCGCTCGAACGGCAGCCAGTACACGTAGAACCCGAACTCCCGGTCGAGGTACGGGTCGCGCTCGGCGAACGGCTCGCCGAGCCGCGCGAGCGCGAAAGTCGTCCAGGCGTCCTGTGGGAGCGCGAGAATCACGGCGAGCACGACCGAGACGGCGAGCACGAGCCCCGTGAGGCGCCGGCCGGGCACCGCCTCGCCGATCTCGAGATTGGCGAGCCGGCGCGGCATGACGAGGGAGACGATGGACCTGCGGACCGCGTAGAGGTTCGCGAACACGAACAGGAAGGCGACGAGCGCGGCGCCGCCGCGGAGCGCCGTCTCGTGGACCAGTCGGCTGCGATAGAGCGGAAGCGCTCCCATGGAGGCAAACCACGTCCACTCCGCGTACCCCGCGGCGAGGAAGCGCCCCACGACCAGGAGCAGCGCGAGCGCGGCGAGCGAGAGGAGGAGCCAGCGCCGCGCGGTCACGTCACGCCCCGGGGAACGCGACGTCCTGTGTCGCGAGCCAACCGGCGACTTCGTCGCGGATCTGCTCGAGCCGGTGCGCCGTCAGCGCCTCGAAGCGCACGACGAGAATCGGCTGCGTGTTCGAGGCACGGATCAGTCCCCATCCGTCGCCGTAGAGAATGCGCACGCCGTCCACCGCGATCACGTCGTGCAGCGCGGAGAAATGCCTGGTCGCGGCCTCCACGACGGTGAACTTCCGCTCATCCGCGCAGGGCACGCGAATCTCGGGTGTCGAGACGTAGCGCGGGACGTCCGCGAGCAACTCGTCCACGCTCCGGCCCGCGTCGGCGATGATCCGGAGGAGCCGCGCGGCCCCGTAGAGCGCATCGTCGTGCCCGTAGAAGCCCTCGGCAAAGAACATGTGCCCCGACATCTCGCCGGCGAGCGGCGCGCGCAGCGCCTTCATTTTCTCCTTGATCAGCGAATGGCCGGTCTTCCACATCACCGGCCGGCCGCCCGCGGCCTCGATGGCCGCCGGGAGCGCCTGCGAGCACTTCACGTCGAAGATGATCGGCTGCCCCCGCCCGGTGCGCGCGAGGACGTCGCGCGCGTAGATGATGAGCAGATAGTCGCCCCAGACGATGGTCCCGGTCCGGTCCACGATGCCGAGCCGGTCGGCGTCGCCGTCGAAGGCGATCCCCAGCTCGGCGTCGCGGTGGCGTACGGTCTCGATCAGGTCGCGCAGATTCTCCACCACCGTCGGGTCCGGATGATGGTTCGGAAACGTGCCGTCGCTGTCGGCGAAGAGCAGCACGGGCTTGACGCCGAGCCGGCGGAAGAGCTTCGTCGCGACGAGCGCGCCGACCCCGTTGCCGCAGTCGATCACGACGCTGACCGGGCGGCTGATCCGGCCGACGCGCGCGACGACGTCGTCCACGTAGCGGTCGAGCACCGGCTCCGTTCGGGCCGTGCCCTCGCCCGCGGGAAAGCGCCCCGCCTCAAGCAGCGTGCGCAACCGCTGGATGCCCTCCCCGTGCAGCGAGTCGGTGCCGACACAGAGCTTGAATCCGTTGAACTCGGGCGGATTGTGCGAGCCGGTGATCTGGATGCCGCCTTGCACCGGGAGGTGATGGAGGCTCCAGTAGAGCACGGGCGTCGGCACCTCGCCGATGTCCACGACGTTCGTGCGGCTGCCGCGGAGGCCGCGCACGAGCGCGTCGCGCAGCATCCCGCTGGAGGGGCGGTTGTCGCGCCCCACGACCACCTCGCGCGCGATGTCGCGCTCGGCGAGCAGCGCGGCGAAGGCGCGGCCGATTCCCTCGGCGGCCTCCGCGGTGAGGTCCTGTCCCACGACGCCGCGGATGTCGTACTGCCGGAAGATCCCCGGGGCGATCAGGGCGCCTTCGTCGCGCCGACGCTCACCGGATACGTCGGCGGGCTGTTGCGGGTCCAGGTGGCCAGGCGGCTCGGCAACAGGCCGAGCGCGAGGATGAGCGTGACGGCACTCACGAGCACGACCCGCGTCATCGTGCCCACGCGCGCGGGATCCACGGCGCCCTCGGGCCGCGGCCGCATGAACATCACGCGCACGACGTGCAGATAGTACCCCGCCGAGACGACCGAGGTGAGCACCAGGAGCACGGCGAGCGGAATGAGGTCGCGCGGCGCGGAGAGCGCGGCCTGCAGCAGGTACCACTTGGCGAAGAAGCCGATGCCGCCGAAGACCGGGAAGCCGAGCAGCGCCAGGAGGCAGACCGCCATCGCGACCGCGAGGCCCGGGCGCACGGTCCAGAGCCCTTCGTAGTCGCTGATGGCGAGCGCGCGCTCCCCGGGCTGCCCGACGGCCGAAATGACGGCGAACGCGCCGAGCGTCGCGAGCGTGTAGGCGATCAGATAGAAGAGAAACGCCGACGCGCCGAAGCGCGTGCCGGCCGCGACGGCGACGAGCAGATACCCGCTGTGCACGACGCTCGAGTACGCGAGCAGCCGCTTGATGTTGCGCTGGGCGAGCGCGACGACGTTCCCGACGACCATCGTGACCGCGGCGATCCACCAGAGCGGCGCGAACCACGCGAAGTCGAGCGGGCCGAACGCCTCGAGCCACACGCGGAGAAACGCCGCGAACGCCGCCGCCTTGACCGCCGCCGCCATGAAGGCGGTCGTCGGCGTCGGCGCGCCCTCGTACACGTCGGGCGCCCACATGTGGAACGGGACGACGGCCACCTTGAAGGCGAATCCCACGAGGAGGAGCGCCACGCCCACGAGCAGCATCGGCTGCCGGACGAGCGCGTACTCGACCACGCGACGCCCGATCTCGGGCAGGTTCGTGGACCCCGTGTCCCCGTACACGAGCGCGATGCCGTACAGCAGGAACCCCGTGGAGAACGCGCCGAGCAGGAAGTACTTGATCGCGCCCTCGGCCGCGCGGACGCTCCGGCGGTTGAGCCCCGCGAGCACGTAGACGGAGATGGACATCAACTCGATGCCCAGGAACACGATCATCAGGTCGCGCGCCGCGGCGAGGATCATCATGCCCGACGTCGCGAAGAGCACGAGCACGTGCGACTCCGCGCTGCGGATGTCCTCGCGGCGGTTGTACTCGATGGTCAGCGCGACCGTGCCGAGCGCGGCGAGCAGAAAGATGACGTCCGCGGCCCACCGGAACTGGTCCACGGCGATGACGCCCGGGCCGCTCCTGACGTCCCGCGCCGCGAACCAGACGACCAGCGCGAGCGTGACGGCGAGCACGACGAGGCTGCCGAATCCCACGCGCCGCTGGTGCGCCTCGCTCTCCGGACGCCACGCCGCGACGAGCATCAGCGCCATCGCGCCGCCCATCAGCACGAGGTCGGGTGTCAGCGCCTCGAGCAGCTGCGTGGGGACGGACAGGTCGAACGCCATCAGCGGCCTCCGACCGGGATGCCGCCGAGGCTGGCGGCCTCCACGCGTTGCACGAGGCGCGCGGCCGCGGCCTGCGTCTTCTCGAGAATCGGCGCCGGATAGAGGCCGATCCAGAAGATGGTGATGATGATCGGCACGAGCAGCGCGATCTCACGCCAGTTCAGGTCGGGAAGCCGCCGGTTCTCCGGCTTGCTCAGCGGGTTGTAGATGATGCGCTGGAGCGCCCAGAGGAGGTACGCCGCGGCGAAGATCACCGCCGTGGCCGCGATCACGGTGAACCAGGGCTGCGTCCGGAACGAGCCGACGAGCACGAGGAACTCGCCGATGAAGCCGTTCGTCCCCGGCACGCCGATGGAACTGAGCGAGACGATCGAGAGCGCCGTCGCGAACAGCGGCATCACCTTCGCGAGGCCGCCGTAATCCTCGATCAGGCGCGAGTGCCGGCGCTCGTACATCATCCCGACCAGGAGGAAGAGCGCGCCCGTCGAGATGCCGTGGCTCAGGTTCACGATGAGCGCGCCCTGCATGGACTGCACCGTGAGCGCGAAGATCCCGAGCATCACGAAGCCCAGGTGGCTCACGGAGGAGTACGCCACGAGCTTCTTGAAGTCGGGCTGCACCATCGCGACGAGCGCACCGTAGACGATGCCGACGACCGCGAGGGAGAGGATGACGAAGCGCACGCCCGGGTGCGACGCCACCGCGGGAAAGAGCGGCAGCGAGAAGCGGATGAACCCGAACGTCCCCATCTTGAGGAGGATCGCCGCCAGGATCACCGACCCCGCCGTGGGCGCCTCGACGTGCGCATCCGGGAGCCAGGTGTGGAACGGCCACATCGGCACCTTCACCGCGAACGCGAGGAAGAACGCGCCGAAGAGCCAGAAGGAGGCCGTCCGGCTCACGGTCGCGCTGGCGACGAGCGTGTCGTAGCTGAACATCGGGCGGCCCATCGCGTCCGGATTCTCGATCCCGAGATAGAGGATGGCGACGAGCATCACCATCGAGCCGAGCATCGTGTAGAGGAAGAACTTGAGACTCGCGTAGAGCCGGCGCTGCCCGCCCCACACGCCGATGATGAGATACATCGGCACGAGCATCAGCTCCCACATCACGAAGAACAGCAGCAGGTCGAGCGCCATGAAGACGCCGAGCATCCCCGTCGTCAGCACGAGGAGGAGCGCGTAGTAGCTGTGGTGCTTCTCGCGGATGCTCGTCCAGCCGCCCAGCACCGCGAGCGGCATCAGGAAGGTCGTCAGCAGGATGAGCATCAGCGCGATGCCGTCCACGCCGAGGATGAAGCGCGCGCCCCAGAACGGAATCCAGCGCACGTTGACGTACGCCTGCCACGTCGCCGAGTTGGGGTCCACCGACCACCAGAGCCCCGCGGAGATCACGAACTCGACGAGGAAGTACCCCAGCGCCATCACGCGCACCTGGGTCGCGAGCCGTTCCGGCGTGTTCCCGGCCGCCCTGGGCGCGAGCCAGCCGTGCAGCAGCACGCCCGCCGCGCCGACCAGGGGGAGCGCGAGGAGGACCGGAAGGATCCAGTCGTTGTAGCGGATCGAGGCGAGGAACGCGTCCATGCGTGCCGGGTGCTCAGTGGAACCGCGTGAAGGCGCCGAGGAGCGCGAGCGCGCCCAGCAGGAGCACCCAGGCGTACGTCCCGACCTGACCGGTCTGGAGCTGCGAGCCGAGCCAACCCATCGCGCGGGCGAGGAGCGCGCTGCCGTTGACGAACAGGCCGTCAATGAGCCCGTTGTCCACGCCCTTCCAGAGGACGTCGCGCGACACGGCGACCGTCGGGCGCACCAGGGCCGCGTCGTACGCCTCGTCCACGTAGTACTTGCGCTCGAGCACTTTCGCGATGCCGTGCGGCTCCGTGGCCTCGGCCTTCGGTACGAGCGCAGCCGGCTTGAGGCGGGCCACCGCGAAGACGATGCCCGCCACGGCGATCGTCACGGCGGCGCCCACGAGCACTCCTTCGGTCGTCGCGGCGAGGTGGGCGGGGCCCGCGAGCCGCGTCGCGGCCGCGCCCGTGACGGGCTCGAGCCACCGGTCGAGTAACCCCGTCGGCCCAACCGGCGCGGCGTCGGTGAGGAGCGCCGGCAGGTTGAGCCATCCGCCGAGCGCGCTCCCGACGCCGAGCAGCACGAGCGGCCCCGTCATCACCCACGGCGCCTCGCGCAGGTGCCCGCGCTCGGCGTCGCCCGTGCGGTTCGGCCCATGGAACGTGTAGAGCATCATCCGCGTCATGTAGATCGCGGTGAGGAGCGCCGCCGCCAGGCCGAGCACGTAGATGACGTAGAGCACCGTGCCGCCTGGAATGCCGAGCCAGCTCGCGTCGGCGAGCGGCGAGCCGTGGGCGCGCGCGAACACCGCCGAGAGGATCTCGTCCTTCGAGAAGAACCCCGAGAAGACGGGGATCCCAGCGATCGCCAGCGTCGCGATCCACATCAGGATCCAGGTGATCGGCAGGAAGCGGCGGAGGCCGCCCATGTTACGCATGTCCTGGGCGTCATCGTGCCGGTGCGTCGCGTGGTACGCGGCGTGCAGCGCGTAGATGACCGAGCCCGACCCGAGAAAGAGCAGCGCCTTGAAGAACGCGTGCGTGACGAGGTGGAACATCCCCGCGACGTACGCGCCGACGCCCACGCCGACGAACATGTAGCCGATCTGCGACACGGTGGAGTACGCGAGCACCCGCTTGATGTCCCACTGCTTGAGGCCGATCGTCGCGGCGAAGATCGCGGTGACGGCGCCCACGAGGGCGACGGTGAGCGACGCGGCCGGCGCGAGCGAAAAGAGGGCCGCGCTGCGCGCGACGAGGTACACGCCCGCCGTCACCATCGTGGCGGCGTGGATGAGCGCGGAGACGGGCGTGGGGCCGGCCATCGCGTCGGGGAGCCACGTGTAGAGCGGGATCTGCGCGCTCTTTCCCACGCAGCCGAGGAAGAAGAAGAGGCAGATGGCGGTCACCAGTGTGCCGCCCGCCGGCAGCTTGTCGAGCTGCCCGGCGATTCCCGTGAAGTCGAGCGTGCCGAGGTTCGCGAAGAGCAGGAACATCGCGACCATGAACCCGAAGTCGCCGATCCGGTTCATGATGAACGCCTTCTTCCCCGCGTCGGCGTTGACCTTCTCGCTGAACCAGAAGCCGATCAGGAGGTACGAGCAGAGCCCCACGCCCTCCCAGCCCACGAACATCACCGGGTAGTTCGCGCCCAGCACCAGCAGGAGCATGAAGAAGACGAAGAGGTTGAGGTACGCGAAGTACCGCGGATACCCCGGATCGTCCCCCATGTAGCCCACGCTGAAGACGTGGATGAGGGCGCCGACGCCGGTGACGACGAGGACCATCACCATCGAGAGTGCATCGAGCTGGAGGGCGGCGTCGAGCCGGAGGTCGCCGACCGGCATCCAGCGGAAGAGCGTCTGGATGAACGGCTGGTGCGCGTCCTCCCCTGACGCGCCGCGCATCGCGACGAAGATTGCCACCGCCACCGCGAACGCGGCGATGAGCACGCCCGGCCCGATGATGCTCACCCACGCCGCGAACTTGTGGCGGCCGGGCTGGCGCGCGTCGTCGTGGTCGGGTGCGTCCGGCGGCTCGTGACCCGTGCCCGGCGGGTGGCCGCCCGCCGCGTCGTGCCCGGAGGACGTCACGCTGGACGGATCCGCCGGCCCGATCTTCGCCGCCGCGACCACCGCCAGGACGCCGTTGACCAGGAATCCGAGGAGCGGGAGCGCCAGCACGACCCAGAGGAAGCGCGCGGCGGTGTCGGCGAGCGGATGGGCGGCGAGGGGCACGGCGCTCTGCATCGTCAACCGCGGAGCAGGTTGATGTTCTCGAGATTCACGGTCTTCTTGTGCCGGAAGATCGCGATGATGATCGCGAGGCCGACCGCGGCCTCAGCCGCGGCGACCGTCATCACGAAGATCACGAACACCTGGCCCGTCGCGCCGTAGAGCTTCGAGAACGCCACGAACGAGAGGTTCACGGCGTTGAGCATCAACTCCACGCTCATGAAGATGATGATCGCGTTCTTGCGCGTGAGCACGCCGACGACGCCGATCGCGAAGAGCGCCGCGGAGAGCGCGAGGGATTCGGCGAGCATCGCGGTCGCCCTCAGCCCTTCTTCCGGGCGAGCACCACGGCGCCGACGATCGCCGCGATGAGGAGCACGCTCGTGAGCTCGAACGCGAGCAGGTACTCCCGGAACAGCGGCCCGGCCACGGAGCCGATGATGCCGCCGGTGGCGGTCGCGCTCGGCGGCACGGGCGAAACCCGCAGCCGGAGGTCGAGCGTGGTCCGCGAGAGCGCGAGGATCTCCGCCAGGAGCGCGAGCCCCAGGAAGGCGGCGGCGAACCGGGCCCACTTGCCGCGCATGTCGGCCAGCTCGCTCGGGTGCCCGAGGTTCAGGAGCATGATGACAAACAGGAATACCACCATGATCGCGCCGGCGTAGACGAGCACCTGCATGACGCCGACGAACTGCGCGTCGAGCAGCACGTAGAGCGCGGCGAGCGCGAACATCGTGACGACGAGCCACATCGCGGCCGCCACCGGGCTCTTCCGCGTGACGAACACGATCGCACTCGCCAGGGCGACGAGGCCGAAGAGATAGAAGTGGAACGAATAGAAGAGCGAAGGGAGCTCGTTGCCCATCACTCGCCCCTGGGGTCCGCGGGATCCCACATCTCGCACACCGGATGCGTCTGTTGCGTGAGCCGCGCGAGGTCGTAGACGAACCGGTCGCGGCTGTACTCGGAGTTCTCGTAATGGCGCCCGACGTGAATCGCCTCCTCCGGACACACCTCCTGGCAGTAGCCGCAGAAGATGCAGCGGAACTCGTCGATCTCGAACACGAGCGGGTAGCGATTCCCTTCCTCATCCTCGCCCGGGACGAGCTTGATGCAGTTGGCCGGGCACACCGTGGGACAGAGGCCGCACGCGACGCACTTCGCCTTCCCGTCCTCCGTGGTCAGCATGCGATGCGTGCCGCGCCACCGCGGCGAGATATCCCACCGCTCCTCGGGGTACTGTACCGTCACCTTGTGCGGGTCCACCAGGTGCTTGAGAGTGAGCGCCAGCCCCTTGAGGGTGGCGCGCACGTAGCTCACGTCCTCGACGGGCCGCTCGACCACCTTCACGTTGATCGGCATCGGCTCACCTCCCCCCGGTTCCGGCGCCGGTGCCGGTGCCGGCGGGTGGTGCGGCGGGAGCGCTCTGCGCGCGGAGCCGTGCGACGGCCGCCGGCCCGAGCCGCGCGTACGCCGGGCTCACCATCCGCCCCCGGTCGAGCACGACAAAGAGGACGACCAGCAGGACCACGTTCATTCCGAAGAGGATCGCGCCGTACGTGTACCCCCGCGCGAGCCCCGAGCGGTCGAGGGCGAGGATCACGCCGGCGGCGATGGTGATGTACGCGAGCGCCAGCGGGAGCATCACCTTCCACCCGAGCGACATCAGCTGGTCGTAGCGGAAGCGCGGCAGCGTCCAGCGCACCCAGATGAACGAGAACACGAAGAACCCCGTTTTCGCCGAGAAGGCCGCGAAGGTGAGCAGCGTCTTGAGCACGGTCCACGGCGGCACGTTGTCCCAGCGCGTGAACGGGATGTCCCACCCGCCGAAGAAGAGCGTCGCGAGCAGCGCGCTCGCCGTGATCATGTTGGCGTACTCCGCGAGCGGAAAGAGCGAGTACTTCATCGCGCTGTACTCGGTGTGGTAGCCCGCGACGAGCTCCGATTCCGCCTCGGGCAGGTCGAAGGGGAGGCGGTTGGTCTCGGCGAACGCGGCCACGAGGAAGATGAAGCAGGCCACCGAGAGCAGGAGCACGTTCCACCCCATCGCCGCCTGCTGCTGAACGACCTCCGCGAGGACGACGTTCCCGGCCAGCAGCAGCACGCACACCGTCGCCATCCCCATCGCGATCTCGTAGGAGATCATCTGCGCACTCGCGCGCAACCCGCCCAGGAGCGCGTACTTGTTGTTCGAGCTCCACCCGGCGAGCGTGAGGCCGTAGACGCCCAGCGAGCTGATCGCGAGCGTGAAGAGGAATCCCACCGGCAGGTCGGCGACCACCATGTCAACGCGTCCCCACGGGGTCGGGAGCGGGCTGGCGAACGGGATGACCGACCAGGTGAGCATCGCGGGCACGAACGCCAGCGCCGGCGCGAGGATGAAAAGCGGCTTGTAGGCGTGGCTCGGGTACGTCTCCTCCTTCATGAAGTTCTTGACGCCGTCGGCGATCACCTGCAGGAGCCCCTGCGGGCCCACGCGGTTCGGACCGTGCCGGTCCTGGATCCACGCGGCCACGCGGCGCTCCGCGAAGGTGGTGTACGCGACGCACAGCATGTACAGCGTGAAGATCACGACGATCTTCACGAGCGTCGCGACGATGAAGATGCCCGTCGTGGGCGGACCCTGAGGGTCGGCCACCTGCAGGAGCATCGGGAGCGGCGTCACGTGGCCGCTCCGGCCAGCGCGCCCCTGACCGGCGCGCCCTTCAGCGCGAGGGCGTCGTACGAGAGCCCGCCGAAGGCGCCCTCCGACGCCGCGAGCGCGTCGAACACGGCGCTCGCCGTGAGGAACCCGGCCTGCTCGCCCATCGCCGTGAGGAGATCGGCGAGGGCGAACCAGCTCGGCCGCGCAAGTCCCGGCGCCGCCTTCGCCTGGAGGAAGCGCTGCACGCGCCCGCGCAGGTTGGTGAGCGTGCCCTCCTCCTCCGTGATGTTGGCGATCGGGAGGACGACGGCCACGTCGCGGACGGCCGCCGGCATCACCGTGCCGAGGACGATCACGGCTCCGGCCCCGGCGATGGCGCCCGCCGGCACGCCCGCGAGATCGTCGTCGGCGAGCACGAGCACGTCGCCGTCCCGGAGGCCGGCGAGCACGTGCTCGCTCCGGGCGAACCCGAGCAGTTCGGCGCCGAAGACGTTGGCGGCACGGTCGGCGCGCAACGCGAGATCCTCGACGCCCGGGAGCGGCGCCTCCGCGCCCACCGCGACGCGGAAGTGGCCCGCGCCGCCCGTCTTCGCCACGAGCCGCTTGAGCAGGAAGAGCGCCTCGTTGGAGAGCGACGGATTCGCGACCACGTACGCCCGCTTGCCCCGGAGCGCCTTCGCCGCGGCCTCGAGCGCGATCTCCCAGTCCACCATCGCGAGCGCGCCGCCGGCCGCGGCGACCATCGGCGTCTCGAGCCGGTCGGGCCGGTTCATCCAGCGGTAGTTGAGCCGTCCGTGGTCGCAGATGAAGTACTTGTTGACGTCGTCGTTCCCGCGCGGCTTGAGCCGGACGACGACGTTGTCGCGTACTTCGAGCACGATGTTGCATCCCTGCGAGCACCCGGTGCACACCGACGCCGTACGGTCCAGCTCCCACGCGCGCGCCTTGTTGAGGAAGTCCTTCGACAGGAGCGCGCCCACGGGGCAGAGGTCCACGACGTTCCCCGCCCACGGCTGTGTCAGGTCCACGTCCGGCGCCTTGCCGATGAACGCGCGGTCGCCGCGCTCGCTCACGTTGAGCACCGGGTCCAGGTGCACGTCCTCCATGAAGCGCACGCAGCGCGTGCAGAGGATGCACCGGTTCGGCACGTAGAGGACGTCGCCGCCGAAGTCCTCCACCGGATTGAAGCGCTTGGGCTCGCGGAAGCGCGAGTCCGCGCGCCCCTCCTGGAAGACGTAGTTCTGCAGCTCGCATTCGCCCGACTGGTCGCAGATGGGACAGTCGAGCGGATGATTGATGAGCAGCATCTCGAGAACGCCCTTGCGCGCCTCGAGCGCGCTCTCCGTGTAGACGTGCACCACCTGCCCTTCCGCCACGGGCGTCGCACAGCTCGGGGCCAGCTTGGGGGCCTTCTCGACTTCGACGAGGCACATCCGGCAGACGCCCGCCACGGGCAGGCCGGGATGGTAGCAGTAGTGCGGGACCAGGATGCCCGCGACCTTGGCCGCCTCGAGAATGGAGGTGCCCGCCGGGACGGTGACCCGCCGGCCCTCGATGGTCAGGTTGACGGTCGTGGTCGCGCTCATCAGGCGGTCGCTCCCGCGCCGGCGCCGTGCCGGCCGAGCGTCTCCGGCTTCCGGCCCTCCGGAACCGCCACGCTCGACGACCGTTTCCCCGTGATGAGCGCCTCGAACTCGTTCCGGAACTTCTGCAGTCCGCTCACGACCGGCGCGGCACACGAGTCACTGAGCACGCAGATCGTCTTGCCGGTCATGTTCTCCGCGATCTCGAGCAGCGTGTCGAAATCCTCGAACGTCCCCTGCCCCGCGACGATCCGATCGAGGATCTTCGTCGTCCACGCGGTGCCCTCACGGCACTGCGTGCACTGCCCGCAGCTCTCGTGCGCGAAGAAGCGCGTGAGGCGCGCGATCTGACGCGGCATGGACTGTGCGTCGTCGAAGACGATCACGCCGCCGGAGCCGAGCATCGTGCCCTGTGCGATGAACCCCTCATAGTCCATCAGCGTCGCTTCGGCCTCCTCCATCGTCTGGATCGGGACCGAGGCGCCGCCCGGCACCACCGCCTTGAACTTCCGGCCCGACCGCGGGCCGCCGCAGAGGTCGTAGAGGAAGTCCTTGAACGGGAACCCCATCACGACTTCGTAGTTGCCCGGCCGGGCGACGTTGCCGCAGACGGAGAAGAGCTTGGTGCCCGTGCTCTTCGGATTCGACAGGCTCATCGCCTTGTACCACTCGGCGCCGTTCAGGAGGATGTGCGGCACCGAGGCCAGCGTCTCCACGTTGTTGATGGTCGTCGGCATCCCGAACACGCCTCTGACCGCCGGGAACGGCGGCTTGATGCGGGGATTGCCGCGCTTCCCCTCGAGGGAGTCCATCAGCGCGGTTTCTTCACCGCAGATGTAGGCCCCGGCGCCCCGGTGGACGTGGACGTGGATCGTCGTTCCCGACCCCATCGCGTTCGGGCCGATCAGCCCCGCGGCATATGCCTCGCGCAGCGCGGCCTCGGTCCGCTCGATCGGTTCCACGAACTCGCCGCGGACGTAGATGTAACAGGTCTCCGCGCCGATCGCGTGCGCGGCGATGGCGCACCCTTCGATCATCGCGTGGGGCGTCCACCGCATGATCTCGCGGTCTTTGAACGTGCCGGGTTCTGACTCGTCGGCGTTGCAGCAGAGGTAGTGCGGCTTGCCGTCGCCGGGCTTCATGAATGACCACTTGAGGCCGCACGGGAAGCCCGCACCGCCGCGGCCGCGCAGCCCGGAGATCTTCACGAGTTCCACGATCTCCGCCGGCGGCAGCGCGAGCGCCTGCTCGAGCGCGCGGTAGCCGCCGCGCCGCTTCCAGCCGTCGAGCGTGCGCGCGTCCGGCTCGCCGAAGTGCTTGGAGAGGATCGCGGTCTCGCGCGGGTGGGACCTGTGAGGGTAACCCATGGACTCGTTTCTACACGCCGGCCGCAGAGCACGCAGAACACGCAGAACCGTGTTGCGACGGTCGCGACGCAGTTCTGCGTGCTCTGCGTGCTCTGCGGTGTGCTTGTTGGAATGACCTCACTTCAACCCCGCCAGTATCTGCGGCACCTTGTCCGCCGTCACGTTCTCGATCGTCGCGTCGTTGATCTGCACGGGCGTGGCGAATCCGCACGCGCCGAGGCATTCCACTTCGATGACGGTGTACTTCCCGTCGGGTGACGTGATGCCGGGTTCCTTGCAGCCCGTGTGCCTGAGAAAAGCCTCGACCACCTTGTCGGCGCCGCAGCAGAGGCAGGGCGACGTCGTGCACACCTGCACGAAATACCGTCCCACCGGGTGCTGGTGGAACATCGTGTAGAACGTGACGACGCCCTTCACCCAGGCCGGCGTCAGGCCTAGCACCCCCGCGACCTCCGTCATCGCCTCTTCGCTCACCCACCCGCGGTCCTCCTGCACCATCCAGAGCGCGGGAAGCAGCGCGGCCATCCTCGTGGGGTAGCGGGTGAGGACGGCATCCAGCTCCTCTTTGCGCGTTCCGATGAAGACCGGCTCGTAGGGCGCGGTCGTCGCGTGCGTCATCGGTCAATCTCCCCCATCACGATGTCAATGCTGGCGTTGATGGCGATGACGTCGGACAGGAGGTGCCCCTCGACCATCTTCGGGATCGCCGACAGATTCACGAACGACGGCGGTCGAATCCTCCAACGCACGGGCTTCGACGTGCCGTCGGAGACGAAGTAGTAGCCCTTCTCCCCCTTCGGACTCTCGACCGCCACGTAGCACTCGCCGATCGGCGGCCGCGGTCCCTCCATCACGTTCTTGAAGTGATGGATCATGGACTCCATCTCGCTCGTCGCCTTGGTCTTGGGCGGCAGGATGACGCGGGGGTCGTCAATGTTCACGGGACCGTCGGGGAGCCGCTTCACCGCCTGCTCGAGGATGCGCACTGACTGGCGCATTTCCTCCATGCGGACGAGGTAGCGGTCGTAGACGTCCCCGTGCGTCCCGACGGGCACGTCGAAGTCGTACGTCTCGTAGTCGAGGTACGGAAAGTCCCGGCGCACGTCGTACGCGACGCCCGAGGCACGGAGCATCGCGCCGCTGAGCCCGTAGTTCAGCGCCTCGTCCGGCGTCATCACGCCGAGCCCCACGGTGCGGCCCACCCAGATCGCGTTCCTGGTGAGCATCCGGTCGCACTCGTAGATCGTCTTCGGGAACGTGCGGATGAAACCGTCGAGTCCCTCAAGCCACTTGTCGGGGATGTCCGCGGCCATCCCGCCGACGCGCGTGGCACTCGTCGTGAGCCGCGCGCCGACCCACCCTTCGAGCAGGTTGTAGATGTTCTCCCGTTCCTGGAACGACCAGAGGAACGGCGTGTACGCGCCGATGTCAATGGACGTCGTGCCGAACCAGACGAGATGGGAGGCGATGCGCGACAGCTCGCACGCGATGACGCGCAGCACCGTGCACCGCTCGGTGGTCTCGATGCCGAACAGCCGCTCCGCGCCCAGCGCGAAGGCGACGTTGTTCCCGATCGAGTTGAGATAATCCTCGCGGTCGGTCCACGGGATGATCTGGTTGTACTGGCGGTACTCGCCCATCTTCTCGAAGCCGCAGTGCAGGTACCCGACGTGCGGGATACAGCGCACGATGGTCTCGCCGTCCAGCTCGAGGACGAGCCGGAGCACGCCGTGCGTCGCCGGGTGCTGCGGCCCGATGTTGATGAGCATGTGCTCACCCTCGAACTCGGGCTCGATGGTGGGCGGGGCCTCGACGGCCACGCCGACGCCGCTCTCCGCCTCGGCCACGATCGGCACGCGCTGCGGCCGTCCCTGTGCGTCCAGGCCGGTCGTGGAGAGTTCGACTTCGACGGTGCGCTTGGTCGCCACTGCGGGTTGACGGTTCTCGGTTATCGGTGGTCGGTTCTCAGCAGCACTACTCGCCCGTCCTCTCCCCGCCCTTCAACCGCGTCCGCACGTCCACCGGCAACTCCTCGAACGCGTCGGCCACGGACAGCTCCTCCATCGAGTAGCGCGCCTCGGGATTCGCCGCGAGCGCCTGGCGGAGCTGCTCCGAGCGGCTGAAGCGCCCGCGCAGCGGGAAGTCCTTCCGGAGCGGAAAGCCCTCCTTGTACTGCTCCCAGAGGAGGATCCGGCGAAGATCCGGATGACCGGTGAAGCGAATGCCGAACATGTCGTAGCACTCGCGCTCCAGCCAATCGGCGCTCCTGAACACCGGCCAGACGCTCGGCACCTCGAGCGGCTTGCCCTTCGGAAGCAGCGCCTTGAGCCGCAGGAAGCGCCGGAACTTGAGCGAGCGCAGGTGCCAGACGACCTCGATCGGGAGCGAGGGATCGCGGTGCTCCACGGCCGTGACGTCGGAGAGATACTCGTAACTCTGCGACGGGTCGTCGTGCAGCCAGCGCACGATCTCCTCCGCTCTGCTCCCTGCTATCTCGACGTTTGTCTCGCCCCAGACGACGTCCACGCGCTTGACCGCGCCCGGAAACCGCTTCCGGAGCGCCGCGGCCGACGGGTTCTCGGCACCGCCCCGGTTGGGCACGTGCCGCGGCGTCGCGGGCTCGGCGCTCGTTCCAGTGCCCGGATAGACGACCGCGAACCCGTCGCTCACGGCGCCGACCGCGTCTGATGCACCGAGTTGCCGAACGGTTCCGACAGCTCGTCAATAAGGTCGGGCGGGATGTAGAGCTTGCTCGACGGGTCCGGCTCCATCTCGTCGCGCAGCGTTTTGTCGCGCATTCGTTCCGTCTTGATCTGCTGCTGGAGCATCATGATCCCGTAGAGGAGCGCCTCGGGACGCGGCGGACAGCCGGGGACGTAGACGTCCACCGGAATGATCGTGTCAATCCCCTGCACGACGGCGTAGTTGTCGAACATCCCGCCGGTGGATGCGCACGCGCCCATCGAGATCGCCCACTTGGGCTGCGGCATCTGCTGCCAGATGCGCCGGAGCACCGGCGCCAGCTTGAACGGCACGCGCCCCGCGCAGATCAGCACGTCGCTCTGCCGCGGCGAGAAGCCCATCCGCTCCATGCCGAACCGCGCGAGGTCGAACTTGCTGGCGGCGGTCGCCATGAACTCGATGGCGCAGCAGGCGGTGCCGAACGGCATCGGCCAGAGCGAGTTGGCGCGGCCCCAGTTGACGAGGAAGTCGAGTTTCGTGGTGATCCACGGATCGCCGCCCCGGGACACCGCGATCGTGTCCGGCGCCGGTCGCACCGGCAGCTCCGGTCGCCGCGTCAGTTCCATTGCAGCGCGCCCTTCTTCCAGACGTAGACGTAGCCGACGAGCAGGATGATCATGAAGACGAGCATCTCGCCGAGTCCGAAGAACGAGATCTGGGCCGCGGGGCACGCGCCGGCCACGAGGGGCACGGCGCAGGAGAGCTGCCGGTAGTACGCGCCCCAGGGGATCAGGAACACGGTCTCGATGTCGAAGATGATGAAGAGCATCGCGACCATGTAGAACTTCACCGAGAACCGTTCCCGCGCGTCGCCCAGGGGTGGGATCCCCGACTCGTATGGTGTCTGCTTCTCCGGTGTCGGGCGCGCCCGCACCGTGAGGGCCGAGACGGCGAGCATCCCCGCGGCGGCCAGGATGGCGACGCCGAAGAGGAGGAGAACCGGGAGGTAGGTGCGGTCCATTTATATGGTTGCTCGTGAAATGTTTCACGAACGGAGGGAAAGTTAGGGAGCGGGGCGAAATGGTGTCAACGGAGCGCGCCGGCGATACATTCCCCGCACTTCTCCCGCCGCACCCTGCACCGGCCCCCCCGCACGTCCGCTGCACCCTGAACCGGCACACCGCACTCTTCGTCATGTCCATCAAGAACGACCGCTGGATCACCCGCATGGCGAAGGAGCATCGGATGATCGAGCCCTTCGCATCGAGACAGGTGCGCTCGGGCGTGATCTCCTTCGGGGTGAGCGCCTACGGCTACGACATGCGGGTGGCGCGAGAGTTCAAGATCTTCACGAACGTGGCGAGTTCCGTCGTGGACCCGAAGAACTTCGACCCCAGGTCGTTCGTGCCCTTCGAGGGCGACGTGTGCACCGTGCCGCCCAACTCGTTCGCGCTCGCGATGTCGGTCGAGTACTTCCGCATTCCACGGAACATCATGACGATCTGCGTGGGCAAGTCCACGTACGCCCGCTGCGGCATCATCACGAATGTCACGCCGTTCGAGCCGGAGTGGGAGGGATTCGTGACGCTCGAGATCTCGAACACGACGCCTTTGCCCGCCAAGATCTACGCGAACGAGGGGATCGCGCAGGTGCTCTTCTTCGAGGGCGATGAGGAGCCGGAGGTCAGCTACAAGGACAAGAAGGGGAAGTACCAGGCGCAGGTGGGGATCACGCTGCCGAGGATCTAACCGACATGCAAGGTGCCCCCCTTGCTTTCCCGTTCTCGGCGAGCCGATCGTATGGGCATGGCCGCACCGGTCTACTGGACCGCGGAGATGGTCCGCGCGCTCCCCGACGATGGGAACAGGTACGAGTGCGTGTACGGGGAGTTGCTCGTGACTCCGGCGCCGCCGCCGTGGCACCAAGTGGTGGTGAATCGCCTGCACCGCAAGCTCGGCGACTACCTCGATCCGGTGCCGTCGCTCTTCCTCTTCGCTTCGGCCTCGGACATCTCGTGGAGCGACGACTCGCTCGTGAGGCCGGACCTCTTCGTGCTGCCGAGAGACGAGGTCAGGCCACTGCGGTGGAGTGCGATGAAGCACCTCGTGCTGAACGTCGAGGTCCTCAGTCCCTCGAGCACGCGGGCCGATCGGTTCACCAAACGCCGGCTCTATCAGGAGGTCGGCATCCCGCGCTACTGGGTCGTGGACGCCGACGCGCGCGAGGTGGAGGTCTGGACGCCCGACGTGCGGTTCCCCGCTGTCGAGCGCGAGCGCCTGGTCTGGCACCCGGACGGCGCGCGGCAGCCGTTCGTGCTCGAGCTGATGGAGCTCTTTCGGCCGATTTGAGATCGCCTCACTCCGTACGTGGCTGGCCTAAGCGACGCGACCTCCCTATGTTGCCGGTGTCGGCCCGCTCGGGGCCGACTTCCCGGCGGCAATGAACATGCCCCCCGCAGTTCGTCCCAGGCGTGCGCTCGGTCTCATCCTGCCGGTCACGCTGGCGATCGCGCTGGCGACGGAGACCGGGCAGCGCGGTCTCCCCGGTGCGGCGTCCGCTCAGGACTCGGTGCGCCGGTTCGTGGACGTCATCGAGGTGACCGGCGCGATCACGCCGATTACCGTCGAGCAGATCGAGTCCCAACTGCGGCGGTCCGACGCGGACGGCGCGCAGGCGCTCGTGCTGGTGATGGACACGCCGGGCGGCCTCGAATCGTCCATGCGCTCGATCGTGAAGGCGATTCTCGCCAGCCGGATTCCCGTGGTGACCTGGGTGTCGCCTCCGGGCGCGCGAGCGGCGTCCGCGGGCCTCTTCATCGTAACCGCCAGTCACGTCGCGGCGATGGCCCCCAACACGAACCTCGGCGCGGCGTCGCCGGTGAGCATCGGCGGGCCGGCCGACACCACGATGGCCAAGAAAGCCACGTCCGACGCGGCCGCGCTGATCCAGGGCCTCGCGGAGACGCGCGGGCGAAACGTGGAGTGGAACGTCAAGGCCGTGCGCGAAGCGGTGTCGGCGAGCGCGAACGAGGCGGTCGGCCTGCGCGTCGTGGACTTCGTCGCGTCGGACCTGCGCGGGGTGCTGGAGAAGGCGAGCGGGCGCACGGTGCAGCTTGCCGGCGGGCCACTCCGGCTGGACCTCGCCGGCGCGGAGATTCATCAGATCACGCCGACGCGCCGCCATCGCGTGCTCTCGTGGCTCGCGAATCCGAACGTCGCCTACCTCCTCCTGACGCTCGGGTTCTACGGCATTCTGTTCGAGCTGCAGAGCCCGGGCGCGATTCTGCCGGGCGTCGCGGGGGCCATCCTGCTCGTCCTCGGGTTCGTGGCGCTGCAGATGCTTCCGGTGAACATCGCCGGTCTCGTGCTCATGCTGCTCGCGATGGCGTTCTTCATTCTCGAGGTCAAGGTGCAGTCACACGGCGTGCTCGCGGTCGGGGGCGTCGCCGCGTTCCTGTTCGGTTCGCTCCTGCTCTTCGAGCCGGGGCCGGGACGGCTCTTTCGCGTGTCGCTGCCGATCGTGCTTGGCGCGACCACGGCGACCGCGGCGCTCTTCACATTCGTCGTCGGCAAGGCGCTCGGTGCGCAGCGGCGTCCGGTGACGACGGGCGCCGAGGGGATGCTCGCCGAAATCGGTGAGGCGATCACGCCGCTCGACCCTCGCGGCCGCGTCCGCGTGCACGGGGAGATCTGGGAGGCCGAAAGCCGGACCGGGCCGCTCGAGGTGGGAACTGAGGTGGAAGTCACACGGGTGCGGGGCCTCACGCTGGAGGTCCGCGCGCGCAGCCAAAAGGGGGACTAGATGGACCCGTTTCTTGGGCAGCTCCTGCTGCCGATCGTCCTGATTCTCGTCGCGGCGCTTGCGAGCGCTGTCCGGATCCTGCGCGAATACGAGCGCGCCGTGGTGTTCCGGCTGGGCCGCCTGATCGGTGAGAAGGGGCCTGGCCTCGTGCTGCTCATTCCGGTCGTGGATCGGATGGTCCGCGTGAGCCTGCGCACGGTGACGATGGACGTGCCGCCCCAAGACGTGATCACGCGCGACAACGTCTCGGTGAAAATCAACGCCGTGATCTACTTCCGGGTCGTCAACGCGCCCCGGGCGATCGTCGAGGTGCAGGACTACCTCTACGCGACGTCGCAGATCGCCCAGACCACGTTGCGCGCCACGGCCGGCCAGGCCGAGCTCGACCAGATCCTCGCCGAGCGGGAGAAGATCAATCAGGAACTGCAACACATCATTGACCAGCAGACAGAGCCCTGGGGGGTGAAGGTGAGCGTGGTCGAGGTGAAGAACGTGGACCTGCCCCAGGAAATGCAGCGCGCGATCGCGCGTCAGGCGGAAGCTGAGCGCGAGCGGCGGGCGAAAGTCATCAACGCCGAGGGCGAATACCAGGCCTCGACCCGGCTCGCGCAGGCGGCGGAGATCATTCAGCGGCAGCCAGCCGCCATCCAGTTGCGCTACCTCCAGACGCTTGCCGAGATCGCGACGGAGAACAACTCGGTGACGATATTCCCGGTGCCGATTGACATGGTCACCGCGTTCCTGCAGAAGGTGGCACCGAAAACGGCGGAGGGGGGCCTTCTCCCCGACACTCGGGCCGGCGCGGGGTGACGAAGCGTCAGGCCGGGCGGCCTGCTGCGGTGCTCATCGAGGAACGGCAGTGCCCCAGTAGTTGAAGTTCGCGGGGCGCCAGCCCGGCAGGTACATCGTGTCCAGGCGCTCGATCCGGAAGCCTCCCGCCTCGATCAGCGCGGGGATCGGCCGGTTCAGGTGGCACCCGCCGCTGAACCGCTTCCAGATCGGATTCAGGCGATTCTGCCAACGGCGGACGCTCGCATCCGGCGCCGTCCCGTGCTCACAGAAGATCAGCTCGCCGCCTGGCCGCAGAACGCGACGCATCTGCTGCAATGCCGGGGTGGTGTCGGGTATGGTGCAGAGCGTGTACGTCACGAGCACGGTGTCCACACTGCGGTCGTCAAGCGGGATCGCGTCGCCCGGCAACCCGATGAACTCCACCTCGAAGCGGAGCGAGCGCGCCTGCTCCTCGGCCATGCGGGTCATCTCGGGCGACGGATCGAGGCCCCAGAGCTTCGTGACCTTCGCAGGATCGTAGAACGGGAGATTCAGGCCGGAGCCGATGCCGACCTCGAGCACGCGCCCACGAGCGCGCGGCACCACCTTCTCGCGCTGGCGCATGTTCGGCCTCAAGCCACACGTGAAGTGGACGACCTTCGGAAGGATGTACTTGCCGTACAATCCCATTGTCTGCTCGTGGTGTGGGCCGCGCGCGCCGCCTATTCTCTCGGCTTGTGCGTCATCGGTACAAATCGCACGGGAAGCGTGCTCAGCGTCACCGTGCCGGTGACGGTGCGGCGCAGGATCCGCAGTTCCTGAGACACGGTTCCCACGGGAATCGCCATCAAGCCCCCGATCTTCAGCTGTTGCAGCAAGGCGGGTGGAACCTCGTCGGGCGCCGCCGTCACCATGATGCGGTCGTACGGCGCGTGCTCGGGCCACCCCAGATAACCGTTTCCTGTAAGCACGTGAATGTTGCGATAGCCGAGGGCCGAGAGTGTCTTGCGTGCCTGTTCGGCGAGTGGCGGCACAATCTCGATCGTATACACGTCTTTCACGAGCACACTGAGCACTGCCGCCTGGTAGCCGGATCCGGTTCCCACCTCGAGCACGCGATGCCCGGGAGCGACGTCCAGCGCCTGGGTCATGAACGCGACGATATACGGCTGGGAGATGGTCTGACCGTGGCCGATCGGCAGCGGCCAGTCGCCGTAGGCCTCAGCGCGCTGCGGCTCGGGAACGAACAGGTGGCGCGGCACGCTGAGCATCGCGTCGAGCACCCGCGCGCTCCGGATGTCGCGCGAACGGAGCTGCTCGTCCACCATGCGCCGGCGCTCGGCGTCCCAATCGCGCGCGCCGCGCTGAAGGTCGGTCCTGCCGGCGCCGCAGGCCAGGCCGGCGACGGCGAACAGGGAGCCAATCCAGAGGTGACGCGCCACGGTCTCCATGGTACCTCCGCCGCCGCTGACCTCAGGAGACGTTCAGTGCAGGCTCGTCCTGCCGCCCGATTGTGGTCATGCTGTGCGCTTCTTGATGAACGGTGCCAGCACGTCCATCAGGTCGGGCTTGCCGATCTCCTGCAATTCGTAGCGCACCCGCACGGTCGGCCTGCTGATCTTGATCAGGCGGTTCAGGTCAATCGGCGTGCCGATGATGACCGTGTCGCAGGGCACCTTGTTGATGGTCGTCTCGAGGTCCTTCACCTGCCTGTCGCCGTAGCCCATCGCGGGCAGCAGCGTGCCAACGTCCGGGTACTTCTTGAACGTGTCGGTAATCGTCCCCACGGTCCACGGACGCGGGTCCACGATTTCAGACGCGCCGAACTTGTGGGCCGCCACTACGCCCGCGCCGAACCTCATCTCGCCGTGCGTCAGCGTCGGGCCGTCCTCGACGACGAGCACGCGCTTGCCGGTGATGTGCTCGGGGTGATCAACCAGGATGGGCGACGCGGCGTCAATCACGGTGGCCCGGCCGTTCACCCGCCGGATGTTCCGCCGCAGCGTGTTGATCGCGTTGATGTCGGCGGTGTCCACCTTGTTGATGATGACGACATTCGCCATCCGCAGGTTGGTCTCGCTCGGGTGATAGAGCAGTTCGTTGCCGACGCGCAGGGGATCGGCAACGACGATGTGCAGGTCCGGCGTGTAGAAGGGAGTGTCGTTGTTCCCGCCGTCCCAGAGGATGACATCGGCTTCCGCCTGCGCCTGCGCCAGGATGTCGCCGTAATCCACGCCTGCGTAGATGATGGTGCCGCTCACGATGTGCGGCTCGTATTCCTCGATTTCCTCGATCGTGCACTTGTGCTTCTTGAGGTCGGCCATTGACGCGAATCGCTGGACCCGCTGCTGCTCCAGATCCCCGTACGGCATCGGGTGCCGGATGGCGGCGACTTTCAGCCCGTGCGCCTGGAGAATGCCCGCGATGCGGCGGGTGGTCTGGCTCTTGCCGGAGCCGGTGCGGACGGCGCACACGGAAATCACCGGCTTGGTGCTTTTCAGCATCGTCTCCGCCGCGCTCAGAATCCTGAAGCTCGCGCCGGCCGAGTTGACGATCGATCCGCGCTCCATCACGTAGGCGTAGGGCACGTCGCTGTACGCGAAGACGACCTCGTCAACCTTCAGCTTGCCGATGATGGACGCGAGGTCTTCCTCGGCCAGGATGGGGATGCCCTTCGGGTAGTGCTTGCCCGCGAGCGATGCGGGATAGCGCCGGCCGTGGATGTTCGGAATCTGTGTCGCCGTGAACGCGACGACGTCGTAGCGGGCATCGTCGCGGTAGACGACGTTGAAGTCGTGGAAATCGCGCCCCGCGGCGCCCATGATGACGGTGCGAGTGCGTTTCATGCACGCTCTCGTTGAGCAGCCGGGGTCACAGGTAACCGTTGGGTGGCTACCGTTCGATGACCTTCTTGATGCGTTCGAATGCCCAGTCAACTTCGTCGCGCGTGATGACGAGCGGCGGCGAGAACCGGACGACACGGTCGTGCGTTTCCTTGCAGAGCAGTCCCGCGTCCTTCAGGGACTCGCAATAGGGACGGGCCGCAACGGTCAGCTCGAGGCCGATCCAGAGCCCGCGGCCGCGGACGTCCTTGATGATCGGGCTCCTGAGCGTGCGGAGCCGGGCCAGGAAGTACGCGCCAAGTTCGGCGGATCGTTCGACGAGCTTCTCGTCAACGAGCACCTTGAGCGCCGCGCGTGCCACCGCGCAGGCCAGGGGGTTGCCGCCGAACGTGCTGCCGTGATCGCCGGGCCTGAAGACACCCAGCACCTCACGCCGCGACAGGACCACCGAGATCGGGTAGAAGCCCCCCGAGAGCGCCTTTCCGATGATCACCATGTCCGGCTCGACGCCGTCCCACTGGTGGGCGAAGAGCTTGCCGGAACGGCCGAGCCCCGACTGGATCTCGTCCACGACCAGCAGCACGTTGTGCCGCTTGCAGATCTCCGCGGCCTTCTTCAGGTATCCGGCCGGCGGGATGATGATGCCGGCCTCACCCTGGATGGGCTCGACGAGAAACGCCGCCGTGTTCGGCGTGATGGCGGCTTCGAGCGCCGCCGCGTCGCCGAAGGGAATGATGCGGAACCCCGGCGTCAGGGGACCAAAGCCATCCGTGTACTGTGCCTCGGTCGAGAAACTGATGACGGTGATCGTGCGCCCGTGGAAGTTGTTCTGGCAGGCGATGATCTCGGCCTTGCCGGCCGGGATGCCCTTGACGGTGTAGCTCCACTTTCGCGCGGCCTTCAGCGCCGTTTCGACCGCCTCGGCACCGGAATTCATGGGCAGCGACATGTCCATGCCGGTGAGGTCGTGCAGGTCCTTGTAGAGCAGGGCGAGCTGGTCGTTGCGGAACGCGCGTGACGTCAGCGTGACGCGCTTCGACTGCTCGAGCATCGCCTGCATGATGCGCGGATGGCAGTGCCCCTGAGTGACCGCCGAATAGGCGGCCAGGCAGTCCAGATAGCGCTTGCCGTCCACGTCGTACACCCACACTCCTTCGGCACGCTCGATGACGACATCGAGCGGGCGGTAGTTGTGAGCGCCGTACTGCTCTTCGATATCAATGAACTCCTGACTGCGAGCCGCTGTTGTGTCCATGAGAGAGCATCTGTGAAAGACGGGTGGGGACGGCCTTGACTCGCGATCGCCGAGTCGTGTCAGCAGCGCCATCCTGACGACGAGGCTGCCGGCCGCCTGCCTGAATTACAGCGCCCGCAATCCCGGTTCGTCGAGTATGCGACGTCCTCGCGCCGTGAGCAAGCGGCGAGTCACGGTCACAGGGGTGTGCCGGTGCGAGCAGTTCAACGAAAGGAAACCCGGCCCGCGTTCGCTCTCACCGCGACGGCCAACGCGACGATTCCACACCAGTAGAAGATGAACTCCGTCACTCCGAAGACGAGGGCGGATGCGGCGCTGGCTTCCGACAGCAGCGGCACACGAAGCAGACCTCGCCTGATCCCGATTCCGTGGCCCACCAGGGACACTAGGCCGCACAGCAGGACGAACCACACGGCCTGCCACCGCCTCGCCGCCGCGCTGATCCGCCAGAACACAATGGCGGCCACACCGAACAGCCCGCCGAACCAGAGCGGGAGCAACCAGCGTGACCACACCGGGAACACTGCCTGGTAAACGGAGTCCCAGAAATACACCGAGCCGAACACGCCCCATAGCACGGCGTAAACCACGAATGCAACTCCGCCGAGGTACCACTTCAGGTGGCGGAAGAGTTCCGAGGATACGAAGCGGCCGACGAGAAAGAGCAACGGAATGTCAATGAGCAGGGCGATTGCCGTGGCTCGCCACAGTAGCTCAGAGGTTACGCGAGCACTCTCGTTCACCATGGCAGCACCTCGCGACTCGCGGCGACACCGCTACGGCCGCCATCTTTGCTGTGCGGCCGTGCCCAGCGTCGCCATGTGGCCGAGCTGCTCGTTGGGGCTCGCAAACCGAATGTACCAGCGCCTACCGGAGGCCCGGAATGTGAGAATGCCCGTCGGAGCCTGAGGAGTCATTCCGGCAACGCGATACACCACGTGCGAAACACCGTCGCCCTCGGCAATCTCGCCCACGATCTCCCAGTTCAGTTTCGTTGACTCGATCTTGTCGAGCATGGCGCGCATCTCGTTACCCGCGGACGGCGGCAGCTTGTCGAGCATCCCCTTCAGCATGCCGTCCGTTGTGAGCCCCGCGAGATACCCGGCGCTTTTCGCCTCGAACCACCGGCCCATGAGCTCCCGGTCGGAGATGGCCTGCAGTTCGGCGGCGTCCGTCACGCGCGCAAACGTGAAGCGAAGCATGGAACCCGGTCCGCCAAGCATGGCCTGCAGCCCCTCCAGGGCCTTGGCCATGTCGGAGACTCCCGCGGAGTCCATCCTCGCTCGCCCTTCTGGCGACGATAACGTCGACATCGTAAGGGTCATCCTGTCGGCGATACCGCGCAGCGCTTTCAGCGAAGCGCTATCAACGAAGTCAGCCATTGCCTGCCACCGCTTGTCGGTCTGTGCCTGAAAGAAGGCCTTCGCGGTGGAGGATGCCGACTGACCGCGCAGCGCGGCAGGCGCGACGAGGAGGATCGCGAGGAATGCACGGATGACCCGGCGCATGGTGGCCTGCCTCTTGGAAAGAACGCGTAGTAAGAGACGCGGACTACGCGACCGCTGTGCTGAGGAACGTGATCACGTCGCTGGCCAGGCGCTCGGGCTCTTCGAGCGAAGCGAAGTGCCCGCCCCGCGGCATGTCCGTCCAGTGAGTGACGTCGTACGCGCGCTCGACCCACGACCGCGGCGGGAAAGGTGCCTCGTAGGGAAACCGCGCGATCCCGCACGGGACCCGAACTCGCTCGCCCTCGCTGAAACGTAACGGTGTGCCCGCGGACTCGAGATACAGCCGCATCGATGAGGTGATCGTGTTTGTCGCCCAGTAGAGCGTGACATTCGTCAGGATGACATCGAGCGGGATCGCGCTCCGTGGATCGGCCCACTCGCGAAACTTCTCGACGATCCAGGCGGCCAGCCCCGCGGGCGAATCGCTCAAGGCGTATCCGAGCGTCAACGGACGGGTGCGCTGCACGTGCCCATAGGCACCATGCTCCTCACTCCACTGCACGCGCTGCTTCAGGAAAGCCGCCTCCTCGTCGGACAGCACGTTTTCGACGAATGGTGCATAGGAACCGGGAATGTAGTTCAGGTGAACGCAGCGCACATGCCGGCCGAAACGCAGGGCGAGCCACGTGGCGATCCCCGCGCCCACATCGCCCCCATGCACCGCGAATCGCTCATAGCCGAGGACGGACATCAACTCGGCCAGGAGTGTGGCGATACGCTGGTTGGACATGCCGGCCGACGACGCGGCGTCCGCGAACCCGAAGCCTGGCAAGGATGGGATGATGAGATCGAAGTGCTCGGCCAACCTGGGCACGAGGGGCAGCATCTCCACGAACGATCCTGGCCAGCCGTGGAGAAGCAGGAGCGGAGTCGCGTCAGGACGCGGCGCTCTGGTGTGAATGTAGTGAAGACGCAGACCACCACATTCGGCTCGAAAATGAGGCAGACGATTGATCTCGCGCTCCTGGGCGAACCAGTCGAACTCGGAGAGCCAGTAGCGCGTGATCTCTTGCATGTCGCTCAACGGAATGCCGCCGGTCTCGCTGATCCCTCGAGGCCAACAGGTCGCGCGCAGGCGAGCACGCAAATCGTCGACCGTCTCGGTGGGCACGTGGATGCGAAAGGGTTCGATCATGATTGTGGTTGGCTGTGCCTGTGGTCCAACGTCTCCCCATCGGCCGCTGCTCGAAGCGGCGCACGGACCTCGGCGACGATCAGGTCTCTTTGTTCATCGGGCCGTTCATCACCGCCTGAGCACCCGCATGAGGAGCTCGGGCATCGCGTGCAAATGGTCAACGTGATCCGGGGCCGAATTGCCGGCGAAGCCGAGCAGCTCGAAGCGGCCTGCGCGGACCTCGCTGAGCTGCTGCATGCCGCGGGGGCCCCAGCGCAGGACCGGCGTGCGGCGGAGGCCGAGCACGCTGAGGAGCCAGTCGGCCGCCTCCGTGGTGCTGGCGAACGTGCCGGGGAAGATCTCCGAGTGCGTGACGACGAACCGCTTCTCCCCGCGTACCGCAGCTCGGGCAAAGTCGGCGAACGCCACGAGGTTGGTGCTGTCCAGCGTGCCACCGGCGGCGAGCACCGTGCCATCGGGCACGTACGATGTGTGCATGCCGTCGAGCAGCAGCACCGCGTCCACGGTCGCGAAGTGGCGGGGCTCGCGGAGGATCGTCCGCACCGCCCCGTGCCCGGCGGAGAACGCCACCAGCGTCACGCGCCCGGTCTGCGCCGCCCTCCCGATCACCGCCGAAACTTCTCGCGTCACGCCCGCCAGGAGCGAGTCGAAGGCCGCCGGCTCGGCGAAGGCGCGCTGGTAGACGCCCGAGCCGGCCCCGAGGTTCACTACCGCCGTCACCGTATGATCGCCAACGCCGGCGACGGCCTGTTCCGCAAGCCAGGCGGCACCGTGGAAGTGCACGACAAGATCAACAAGGTCGCGCGTTCGCACGCGGTTGGGCACCAGGAGCTCGACGGGGCTCCCCGCAGGACCGACGAACGAACGCACGACGCCTCCGACCTCCCTCGGCGCAAGGCGCTCGTGTGCGCGTGTCCCTTCCACCATGGGCGAGGGATTCTGCGACGCGGCCGGCGGCGCCGTGATCTGCGCGGTGGCGAGCGACGGCCGCCCGATCAGCGCCTGTGCCGCCACCAACGCCGTCATGAGGCGCACGGCCGTCTGCACCAACCTGGTCAGGCATCGCTCACGCATCACACCGAGAACCCTGATTGGTATGCCACCCAAAAGCAGACGAAGCCGCGGCCGACGATTCCGCCGACGCAGAGCGCGAGGACCGGTGAGAGGCGACGGTGGAGCTCGGGGACGTTCGCGCGAGAATGGTTGCGGAGGAAGACCGCGTAGGCCACCAGGGCCATGAGTATCCCTGCGATCACGTCGGCCACATAATGCTGCTTGGTGAACAATGTAGGGATCGCGACGAGCGCGGCGCACGAGATTGCGACGAGTCCAAGTGTGCGATGCACGCGATAGCAGGCCAGCGCTGACACGAAAGAGTGCGCGACGTGGAGGGAAGGAAAGCAGTTATCGGCGGGTCGGCGTCGTAAAGGAACCGCAGGCCCCAGACGGCAAAGCCATCTCCCGTCACCGTGGCCGGACGCGGAGCGAAGGTCGGATACAGCAGGAAGCAGGTGTACGACACCGTCCACACCGAAAGCTATGCCCACACGGTGCGGCGGATCATCTCCTCCTGCTGGACCACGAACACCGGCAGCACGATGAGGAAGAGGTAGAGCGCTCCATACACCAGCGCCCACGTGGGAGTGAGGGGTAGGAAACGGTCCAACGCCAGCTCGGGCGCGTGCACCGCAGTGCCTCGCGCTCGCCCCGCAATGACAAGGTAGAAGGGGACGAGCGAAACGAGCAGGACCATGGGAATAGTCACCCGGTACGGCCGGGTCAGCGCCTGCCCGAGGGTGCCCCACGTGATCTGGACTTCATCGGAAGTGTTCGTCGACAGATCGCGTGTCATAACGGCGGTCTCACAACGGTCCGGGTGTCGGCCGAACGGAATGCGGCTATGCTGCGCCGCAGTGCGCGGGCGCGCACCTTGATGCTGCCGCGCCGATGCTGAAGGCGCAACCAGAGCATGCCTGCCCGCGCGGCGCCAGCATCAGCCGCTGGTTATGCAGGGCGCTCACAGATCCTCAGGCCGAAGGCCCGTGTGCCGAGCGACGCGAGCGAGCATCCGCGGGCCGATTTCGTCGCCGTCATGAAACGCCCAGACATAGTCCGGCCAGCCAGTGCGACTCAGCGTCGTGTGACTACCCGAAGTGCGCTTCACGGCCCATCCGATTCGGAGCAATGCCGCGAAGACCCGCTTGGCCTTCGAGGCACCCCACGTGCTCATGCGGCCTGGAACGACACGTTGAGGAGTTCCGGCACCGCCTCGCCGTGATCGAGTCGGTCGGCCAAGACTCGCAGGGCGAGCGCTTGAACCTTGGCGACCGCATCCGTGCGCGTGGTGCCATAGGCCATGACGCCCGGCAACACATCGACCTCGGCCAGCCAACGGCCGTCAGTTTCTTGCTCTGTGGCGATCTGAAACGTCACGGGAAACTCGGCGAAAGGGCGTCTCTCATAATAACGACTGCCTGTGCCTCTGCATAACGACTTCGAATTGAGCTGCGGCGCGCCAGGACGGCGTGCGCACGCATCCATTCTGCATCCAAGTGGTGGCGAGCGCCACGCCAGGACGAGTGCCCGAGCGCCGGCTGCTCCGATTCGGGGTTATGCGGCCGCGCCGCGTCAACCACGGAGCCGATCCCAGCAGCCGCGCGGATCGACGATCGGCACCGGGGCACCCGACGGTACGGCCAGCAAGTCCTGATCGCCTGTGACAAGCATGTCGACGTCAGCGGCGACAGCCGAGGCGAGCACCCAAGCGTCGTCCGGATCGCGGATCGGCAGCGGGGAGGGGTGTGCGGGCTTCGGAATGATGGTTTCGTCGCGGAGCTCGGCCTCGACGCTGTCAATGCGTTGCGGCGAGGCCTTGAACCGATCGCGCAATACGCGACGCAACTCGGCGAGATTGACCTCGCCTGTCACGAGCGCATGCTCAGCCAGAATGTGCCTGAGCAGATCGGCGCAGATGCCACGCGCCGTGTACGCGCTGACCAGCACATTCGTGTCGAGGAAGATCCTCACGACACGATGCGGAACACGTCCTCGTCAGTGAGAATGCCCTGCGCCTCCGCCAGCGGCAGCAATGCGCGGCGGGACCGCTCAAATCGCAGCAAGGCGACCTGGCGCCGGACCGCGTCGCGGACGATATCGCTCCGACTGCGACCGAGCTGGCGGCTCAATCGGTCAAGCTCGCGCTGGATCTTGGCGTCGAGACGAATGGTAACGGTGGATGCCTTCATGTGCTACAATGTAACACACGCAGGGTCGCCTCGCAAGGCCACAGCCCGTTCGGGCCGGATAAGCTCCGGCTCAGCGGCGGCGCGTAGCGCCGTCCGCTGCAACCGGTTGTTGGGCGGTGCCGGCTGCGACGGTCGACCGATCTCACAGCTGCCGTGACAACCAGTGCATGACGTTCAGCACGAACTGGCGGTTGTCGTTGTCGCCCGTGTTGATACCGTACAGCACGCGACCGCTCACTTGCGCGGTCACCATGCCGCCCTCGCCCAGGACCACGATTCGACCTCGGCCGAGTTCGAATGCCAGCGCCTGGGCTCGGCCAGCGGGACGCTGGGCCAGCACGTCGCCGCCGATCGGCACTGACTCCACAGCCGCGTCCGGAAGGCGGAGCAACGCCGTTGCGCCGGGTGGGCCGTCGAGCGATTGCCCGGTGTAGGTCATCACGCGCGCGAGCTTGGTCCCGGATCGATCGCCGGTGATGATTGGGTGGTCGCCGAGGCGACCGTTCCCGACCGAGAACAGCAGCGGGTCCGACGGTTCGCCCGGCACCTCGACGAAGCCCTTATGCATCGTGACGTCGAGCGCATCGCCGAGCGCGGACGCGGCCTCGCCGAACGGCGCATGGTCACCGATCAGGAGCAGCGACCCGCCACCCTCGACCCACGCGCGGACCGCCTCGATCTCGGGTGCCGTGAACGCTGGATCACTGCGCGGCTTGTCGGTGGCAACCGGCAGGTTTATGCCAAAAAGCTGAGGCTTGGGTGCACCGGACGCGTTGGCAATTACCAGGACCTGCACGCCGTCGAGGTAGGCGGGCGTGAACGTGCCGTGACCCCGCTCGACGGCGTAGCCGTCGGCGCGCAGCAGCCGTGCGAAAGGCCAATAGCGGCCGCTGAAGCCAGCGCTCGAGGCGTTGTGGTGTCCTTCGTCGAAGAGTACGCGCGGATGCTTGCTCGTGAACGATGGCTGCGCAACAGCAGGATCCCAGCCGTAGTCAGCGCGCTGAGCGAAGAAGAACGAACTTCCCAGGAAGACCACCAGCGCGGCGCCGATGACGGCGCTGACGACGAGAAGGGCCTTCTTCATTCCGTTCCTCCGGCAATGCTCGGTCGAACAGCCGCCCAACGCCCGAGCTCACCTGCGGGCGAATCAAATCAAAGAGCCTGCGCAGCAGGCGCAATCCTTAGCTCGCCCGTCAGGTGCAGCGATCGTTAGATGGCGCGAATTCATAAAGTAAGTGCAACAGATGCCCGAACGAGAAAGGTGACCTGGGATACGGTACGCTTCGATTCTCCGCCAAGAGAAGGAAGCCACCCATGACGTATCACCAGATCACCTTCGCCGAAAGATACTCGATC
>DATEDF010000020.1:0-3946 GCA_035286465.1 Gemmatimonadaceae bacterium
GGTCGTCTCGGTCATCCACGGCGACCTCGGGGTACTCGTCCAGCGAGGGCACACGTACTCCGCAGCGGCGCAGATCCCACGCAACCCGCTGACGAGGAACCTACTCCTCTCGCCGGCCGAGGTGCGGTCGCGCCTCGTCGCAGAGGGCTTCGTTAACGTGTCCGTCCGCGAGGTGGCGGCGGGGACGCACAACATGGCCGGGCAGGCGACGTGGATGGGGGCGGACCAGGACGTCGATCTCCCGTCCCAGGTCATCTCGTTCCGCGACATCACGCCGGCTGCCGCCGCGCCTGGCGCGCCGGCTCCTGTGGCGCAACCCGGTGTGCCTGCGCCGCCACCGCCGCCTGGTGCGCCTGCGCCACCGCCGCCGGCAGCGCCTCGACGTCGTCGCGCCGCAGCAGCGGCAGCTCCTGCCGCCCCGGCCGTGTCTGCGACGAATCAGGCCGTGCGGGTGATCGCGCTCGTCGGTGGCCTCGTCTTCGGCAGCCGTGCGATCCTCCACGTCATGGGAGCACCATGAGCCCGTGGGCGTACGTGGGGATCGCAGTCGGCGTGCTCGTCGGCGGTAGCGTGCTGCGGATGGTGCTCCGTCCCAGGAAGAGCCTGCGCGAGGAGAACCCCTACGCCACGAAGGTCTGTACGAAGGCCGGCGTCCTCGACGCCGGCTGCTGGGAGAACGTCAACGAGTGCGATCAGTTCGGGCGAGGCACGCGCGACTTCAAGAAGTGCGTCAAGGACGCGAAGGAGCTGACACGATGAGACCGGCCGCGAGAGTCGCCGCCTTGGCGCGCAACGACGAACTCCTCAAGGCGTTGAAGGCCGCCGCCTACCACTTGGACAAGCTCTGGGAAACGTTGACCACCGAGTTGCACGGCGAGTCGCGCTACCAGGCCGAGGACGTACTGGCACGTCTCGCAGATAGCGTCGAAGGTACGATCCAGTACGCCGACAGGTTGCACGACCGACTGAAGGGAAGGGGCTTCTAGACCATGACGATCACGATCCGCGAGTCCGGTATCCCCCGCCTGCGCCGCACGGCCTGGATCGAAGGCGACGGCAACCGCCTTCTCGGTCTCGGTGGCTGGCTGCGCGGCCTCGGCCAGGTGGGCTCCTACCAGTTCGACGCCTGGCAGCTCCAGAACTGGCTCATCACCGGAGCGGGCGTCTGCCGCGCGTGTGCGACCGTCCGGCTGACCGGCAACTACGCCATCGACGACCTCTTCGCCCTCATGGAGATTGCCGGTCGGTGGGACGAGACGTTCACCGTGGCCGAGGGTGAGGGCGCGCAGACCGTCACCATCAATCCCGGCAGCAAGCCTGGCATCTCGAAAGAGGTCACGCTGGCGGCCTGGGCCGAGTTCCTCGCGCTCGTGTCGGGCGGCATGAAGCGCCCGCAGGCCGAGCCGCAGCCGGTCGTCCCGCCGCCTGTAGTGCTGGCCCCCCCGCCGCCGGCTCAGATCCTCATCCCGGCCGACGCCGAGTCCGTGATCTCGGGCAGCGTCGCGATCCTCCTCAAGGCGACCGGCTTCTACGCCGGCTCGCTCGACCGGCCGTTCAAGGAGATCACCTGGGCTCAGATCAAGTCCCCCTGGGGCGCATGGGCGAAGGCGCGCGGCATCATGTACAAGTTCTTCACCGACCCGGACGAGCCGGCCGACGAGCCGAACACGCGTAGGCTCATGTCGCCTGGCAGTGCGTACGACCGGCTCTACCAGGAAGCGGAGCGGTTCCCCGAGCAGCTCAAGGCCGCACGCATCGAAGCGGGAGTGGAGATCGCAGAACCCGGTGCTGTTGCGCCGCCGCCCGTAGCGGTGCGGAAGAGCCCCTGGCCGGCGATCATCGCGGGCGGGATCGTGGTGGGTGGGATCTGGGCGCTGTGGAAGGGAAGGAGGAGCTGATGCTGCCGAAGAGCATCCTAGAAACGATCCTCGCCATCGAAGAGCTGGACGAAGAAGACCCGCGCGAGGAGGACACTGCCTGGGAGCTGGCCGACCTCGCCGTCGAACTGGCAGATGCGCTGAAGGCGTGGAACAGACGCACACGAACGCAGTACCCTGCGGGCTGACGCCATGCCGGCGCGGCGCAAGAAGATCCGAGGCACCTACTGCGAGCGCAAGGAAGCGCCGAAGTCGCGCTTCGACAAGCGCAGCTTCCGGTGGAAGAAGAGCGGGAAGAGCTGGATCCTGATCGGATGTCCTCGGGGGAAGTGGAACGCGAAGACCGAGCGGTGCAAGGTCGGGACGCGAGCGCACAAGATCATGACGAAGGCTCCGAAGGGGGCGTGCCCGGTCGGGCGAAAGGTGAGGAAGGGATGAGCGATCTGGGACTGCTGGCGGGCGAGCACTACGACCACGCAATGGAGGCGCTCGAGGACGCGAAGCACAGCGCGAACAAGTCCCTCCGCGAATCTGATCTCGTCGAGGCACTCGTGCTGTCGGAGATGGCGCAGTACGCCTACGGGAAGGCGTATGCTCATGGGCAAGCCTACGTGAGCATGAGCAGAAGAAGGGGCCTTCAGGTCAAGGACATGCTGGCCGAGCTGAAGCGCCTGGACGATCTCGTGGGCAAGGCAAGCCACCGTCTGCAGCTCGACGTGCGTGAACTGCTACGTCCAGGCCCTGATCCCTACGTATGAAGACCGCCGCCAAGAGGAAGCTCTACGTCCAGCAGCGCAGTCGCGAAGACCTTGCCGCTCTCGTCGCGGACGAGAATCCCGACGCTCTCCTGGCCGACGGCTTCGAGGATGCCTTCATCGGACTCGCGCGCCGCTGTGGCCAGCCGACGCTCGTGACGTACGACACCGACAAGTGCCTCGAGATCCTGATCGCGCGCGACGGCATGACCTACGAGGAGGCCGTCGAGTACTTCGAGTTCAACGTCGTGGGGGCGTGGATGGGGCCGAACACGCCGCTCTATCTCTACCGACACGTCGAGGAGGATTGAGCCATGGGTGTCTTTCTCAGCAAGAAGGATATGTCCGACCTTCTCATAACGGCCTGGGAGGGAGGCTCGAACTACTGGGTCGAGGTGGCCAAGTACGAGCCGCCGGCAGGCATGTCGAAGGCGGAACTCAAGCAGCTTGCCTGGGACGCGCTCCCGTTCGAGGAGAAGGATCTCTGGAAGACGCCGCAGGGAGTCCCGCTCTACGCCATGCTGGCGTACTTGCCCGCCAGCGTGAAGTGGCGGATCGCGTTCGAGCCGAACGAGGTCATCAAGGAAGAGGGCGAGGTCTACTACCTCACGCCGAAGGGCATGCGCGAGGCCGCGCCGAAGCTCGCCAAGGCGTACCCGCACATCTACAAGCGGATCAGGGAGGAGGGCTACGACGCGGGGGACGCAGACGCCTGGCTCCAGATGGCGATCTTCGACGAAGTGATCTTCGGCTAGGATCGGCCGGTGACGATGACTCGCCGCATCAAGATCGTAGTCGAGAAGACTCGCGAGCATTTCTACGTCGATGCGTACATCGGACGCGAGCACGTTGGGACTTTGGCGGGCGCATTTGGACTGGGTATGGATCCGGTCGCGCGTGTCACTGACGCTCGGGTAGACAGCAAGTTTCGTCGCCTGGGTGTCGGGACCGCGCTCTACGAAGCCGCAGCACGCCTGGCTTGTGCCGAGGGCTTTCCTTTGGCGAGCGACTTCGCGCGCACCGACTACAGCGAGAGCTTTTGGCGCAAACAAGTCCAGAAGGGACGCGCAGTTTGTGTGCCCCCCGGTCGCGGCCGGCCGGCAGGAACGCGCATCTTCGACGAGAGCGAGGCGGATATCGAAGGCGGCTGGCCCTGCAGCTACTACGTCCTGACCTGTCCGCCGCCTGCTACGCTCACGGCGGCGCGACGACGATGACGACGACGCAGATCCTTCGCTGGCTCCACGACCACAAGACGCCGGTCCTCATCGGCTCCGGCGTTCTCGTCCTCGGCGCGCTCGTCGTCGGAGGCCG
>DATEDF010000021.1:0-56038 GCA_035286465.1 Gemmatimonadaceae bacterium
ATCGCCGCTTGTGGGGCGGCCGTAGGCCTCGGCGACGTTTGCCGCGATTGAGCCCGCGCAGCGCAGGAGTTGCTCACCCACAGCGCCGAACGGCCGGTCATCGCGCAGCACGAGCGCGTCGTCCCGCGCCAGCGCGAACAGGTACGCGGCCTCACGGTAGCAGTCGAGCCGCCAGATCGGATCTTCAGTGATGTCCAGCGGCTGGCTCCGGCTCCACGTCTCCAACCTCTCGTCGCGCTCTGCCTGGTTCATGGTCTACGATCGCACCCGGAGACCCGCAAACCGTCACCCCCTCATTGCGGCCCGGTTCATTCCCACTCGCCCCTCACCAACCCTTCGCCCTTCACCCCTCACCAACCCTTCGCCCTTCACCATTCGCCCTTCACCCTTCACCCACCCCCTCACCCCTCACCCATCACCCCTCACCGTCGAACTCCCCCTACACCCCTTCAGGCAACCTCCGACTTCGGTTACCCCCGCGTACCTTTATCCTCCGGTTACGCCCCGCATAGATTGTTGCGGTGCGGGGCGGTAGCTCAGTTGGGAGAGCACCTGGTTTGCAACCAGGGGGTCGCCGGTTCGAATCCGGTCCGCTCCACTCACACCCGTGCGCGCCGGCAGCCGTACGCGCACCGAACGCACTCGCGCGCATGGGCTTCCGCATGGCGGACACTCCATCAGAAGAGTTGGCGATTGACGCGCACGGCGTCGCGCGGCGCTTTGGCGCGCGATGGGTCCTCCGCGGCGTCACCCTGCAGATCCGGCCGGGCGAGATCGTCGGCCTCCTGGGCGCGAACGGCAGCGGCAAGAGCACGCTGCTCCGCATCTTCGCGACGCTGCTCAGGCCCAACGCCGGGGAGGCCCGCGTCTTCGGTCACGACCTCCGGCGCGGGGCGGACGAGATTCGCTCGCGCGTCGGCTTTCTCGCGCACACTCCTGGACTGTACGACGACCTGACGGCGCGCGAGAACCTCGCCTTCGCCGCCGCGATGCTCGGCCTCGACACCGGCGGCGTGGACGCCGTGCTCGAGCGCGTCGGCCTCGCGGCCGTCGCCACAGACCGCGTGCGCGGCTTCTCCGCCGGCATGCAGCGCCGGCTCTCGCTCGCGCGTCTCCTCCTCACGCGCAAACGGCTCCTCCTTCTCGACGAGCCCTACGCCAATCTCGACGCCGAGGGCATCGCGCTGATGAACGGGGTCCTCACCGACTCCGTGCGTGCCGGCGGCGGGGCGCTGGTGGTGCTGCACGAGCTCGCCCCGGCGGCCGGTGTGCTCGACCGCACGGTGACGATCAAGGACGGGCGCCTCGCCGAGCCGCTCGGCGGCACGGCGCGCGCGGCGCCGCGCGTCGCGGCGGGCGTGCACTGATGGCCTGGCGCGACGACTGGCGCCGCGTGCGCACCATCGCGTGGAAGGACCTCACCACCGAGCGCCGTTCCAAGGCGGGGTTCAACGGCGTCGTCGCGCTCGGCGTGACGATCCTCGTCCTCTTCGGCTTCGCGCTCGGGCCGGACGCGCAGGCCATCCGCGCCGCCGCGGCCGGCGCGCTTTGGCTGGCCGTGCTCTTCGCCGGCGTGCTCGCCTTCAATCGCTCGTACCAGGTCGAGCTGGAGACCGGCGCGCTCGAGCAGCTCCTGCTCTACCCGGGCTCGCGCTGGACCATCTTCTCCGGCAAGCTCCTCGCCAACCTCACCTTCGTCGGGCTGATGCTCGTGATCGTCGTGCTCGTCGGCATCGTCCTGTTCCAGGTGCGCGTGCCGGCGGCCTGGCCATCGCTCGTCGGCGTCCTCGCGCTCGGCGCCGTGGGACTCGTCGCGCTCGGCACCTTCTACGCCGCGATGGCGAGCCGCAGCCGCGCGCGCGAAGTGCTCCTCCCGCTCCTCCTCTTTCCGATGCTCGTCCCCGTGCTCCTGGCCGCGATGGAGGCCTCGAAAGCGCTCCTGGGGGGCGACCTGATGCACGAGGCAGGCGCGTGGATGAAGATGCTCTGCGCGTACGACGTGATCTTCCTGATGGCCACGCACCTCGCGTTCGAGCAGGTGATCGAGGCCTGACGCCAACTCGCACCGACGACTCCTAATGACCGATCCCGCCGCCATTCGCGACCTGCCGCGCCCGAACAATCGGCGCTGGTCGTGGTTCGGCGTCTTCGCGCTCCTCTTCCTCGCCGGTGCGCAGGCGTTCGCCCTTCTCACGTCACCTCCGGACCGTGACATGGGCGACCTTCAGAAGATCTGGTACGTTCACGTGCCGTCCGCGTGGATGAGCCTGCTGGCGCCGGGTGCCGTGCTGGTCTTCAGCCTGCGCTACCTCTGGAAGCGCCGCGAAGGAGACGACCTGCTCGCGGCGTCGGCGGCCGAGGTGGGCGCCGTCTTCAGCGGGCTCACGCTGGTGCTCGGGATGCTCTGGGGCCGCCCCGCGTGGGGCGTCTGGTGGGTGTGGGACGCACGGCTCACCTCGATGCTCGTGCTCTTTCTCATCCTGGTGGGCTATCTCTCGCTGCGCGCGTTCGTCGAGGACCCCGAGCGCCGCGCGCAGTGGAGCGCCGCCGTGGGGATCCTCGGTGCGATCAATGCCCCGATCGTGTACATGTCGGTGAAGTGGTGGCGCACGCTGCACCAGGTGCAGTCGAGCCCGTCCACGATGGATCCTGCGTACGTGCTCGGAGTCAGGCTGAACGCCTTCGCGTTTCTCTTCGTGATGATCTACTTCATTCGGCGGCGGTACGAGGCGGCGTGCCTCGAACGGGCCGCGGAGCACGCGGCGGAAGCCGTCGCGCTCGGAGGGCGGTGAGGATGGCCGAACAGAACTGGGCGTTCGTGGCTGCGGCCTACGTCGCCACCTGGATCATGATCCTCGGCTACTGGGCGCACGTGCACGCGGCGGTGCGCCGTGCCCGTCGCGCGTACGATCACGCGACAGCGGCACCGGCGAGCCGGCCGGGGGAGGCCTGATGGCCGCGAACTCGAATCGCCGCCGATGGGCGATCGTGGCGGTGGCCCTGCTCGTGGGCGCCTTCGCGTGGTTGCTCTACGGCGGCCTCGACAAGAACATCGTCTTCTTCCTCACGCCGAACGAGCTGCTCACCAAGGGCGCCGCCGGTTATGACGTGCCGGTGCGACTCGGCGGCCAGGTGAAGCCGGGCTCGGTGAAGTGGGACGAGAAGTCGCTCGACCTCCGCTTCGCGGTGACGGACACCGGCGGGGCCGGCGAGGTGGCCGTCCGCAGCACCGGCTCGCCGCCGCAGATGTTCCGCGACGGGATGGGCGTCGTCGTCGAGGGGCGCTACGGCAGGGACCGCGTGTTCAACGCGACGAATCTCATCGTCAAGCACTCCAACGAGTACCGCGCGCCGAAGGCCGGTGAGCGGCCACAGGAGATGTACAAGACCTTGATCAAGGGGACAGGCTCGTGACGCGCCTCCTCGCGCACGACGCGCTCCTCGTCTCGCTCGCCGTCATTGTCTTTGGCGCCCTGGTGGCGCCGGTGGCGATCCGGCGTGGGCGGCGCGACTGGCTGCCGCTCGCCTTCGCCGCCGTCTACACGAACTTCGTCCTCGTGACCGTCGCCGCAATCGCGATGGTCGTGGCGCTCGTCCGGCACGACTTCTCGGTGTCGTACGTGGCGCAGGTTGGGAGCCTCGCCACGCCGCTCTTCTACACGATGATCTCGCTCTGGGGCGCGCTCGAGGGCTCGATCCTCTTCTGGGCGTGGGTGCTCGCGCTCTACGGGGCGCTCGTCGTATGGATCAACCGGCGGCGGCCCGGCAACCTCGTCCCGTACGCGGCGACGGCGCTCCTCGGCGTCTCGTTCTTCTTCGCGATTCTGCTCGTCGGCCCCGCGGATCCCTTCCTGGAGGTCTCTCCGGTGCCGAGTGACGGTCCCGGGCCGAACCCGCTCCTCCAGAACCACGTCCTGATGGCGGTGCATCCGCCGCTCCTCTACCTCGGCTACGTCGGGATGTCCGTGCCCTTCGCCTTCGCCGTCGGCGCGATGCTCTCGGGCGAAGTGGAGAGCGACGACTGGATCCGCCTCACCCGGCGCTGGACGCTCGCCGCATGGGGGTTCCTCTCCGCGGCGATCATCGCGGGGATGTGGTGGTCGTACGAGGTCCTGGGCTGGGGCGGCTACTGGGCGTGGGATCCCGTCGAGAACGCGTCGTTCATCCCGTGGCTCACCGCGACGGCCTTCCTGCACTCGGCGATGGTGCAGGAACGGCGCGCCATGCTCCGGCTCTGGAACCTCAACTTGGTGGTGGGGACGTTCGTCCTCACGATCCTCGGCACGTTCCTCACGCGGTCCGGCATCATCTCGTCGGTGCACGCCTTCACCACCGGGACCATCGGCTACTTCTTCCTCGCCTTCATCGCGCTCGTCCTGCTCGCCACGCTCGCGATGATCGCGGGGAATTCCGAGCGGCTGCGCACGACGGGACGGCTCGACTCGGCGGCCTCGCGCGAGACGGTCTTCCTGCTCAACAACCTCTTCCTCACCGCGTTCATGTTCACCGTGCTGGTGGGGACGCTCTTTCCGCTCGTCGCCGAGGCGGTGCGCGGCGTGAAGGTGAGCGTGGGCGAGCCGTTCTTCAACCGGATGTCGCTGCCGCTCGTCGTCACCCTGCTGCTGCTGATGGGCGTGGGTCCCGCGCTTCCGTGGAAGAGCGCGACGCGCGAGGAACTGCGCGAGAAGCTGCTCCCGCCCGTCGCGGGTGCGGCCGTGCTCACGGTGCTCGCGCTCCTCGTGGGCGTCCGCAGTGCCTACGGGATCCTGGCCTTCGCATTCGTGGGGTACGCAGTGACGGCCAACCTCCGCGAGTACTGGATCGGGATGAGCGCGCGCCACACCGCGCACGGGGAAGGGTGGGGGACGGCGCTCGTGCGGCTCGTCGGCGGGAATCGGCGGCGCTACGGCGGGTACGTCGCGCATCTGGGCGTCTGCCTCGTGGCCCTCGGCGTCGCCGCCTCCTCGTCGCTGCGCTCCGAGCGCGAAGCGACGCTCAAGCCGGGTGAGACGCTCAGCGTCGCCGGTCGCACGGTGCGCCTCAAGGATGTGTGGGGACGGGAAGAGCCGCAGCGCTCGGTGGTCGGGGCGACGCTCGAGATCATCGAGGCCGGCCAGGTGCGCGGGACCATCGAGCCGCGGATGAACTTCTATCCGGGACAGCAGCAGCCGGTGCCGACGCCCGACGTGCGCAGTACGCCGCTGGGTGATCTCTACGCGAACCTGCAGGCCTTCCGGCCCGACGGATCGAACGCGACGGTGAAGCTCATCCACGAGCCGCTCGTGCCGTGGATCTGGCTTGGCGGGCTCGTGGTGGTCTTCGGCGCGCTCATCGGCATCGCGCCGTCGCGCCGCGGGCGCGAGGCGGTGGCGGAGGATGCCGTGACGCTCGGGGGCACCGTTCCGGGAGCCGTTCCGGGCACCGTGCCGGGAGCCGTGCCGGGCGCCGTGCCGGGCGCCGTGCCGGGCGCCGGGGCGGGCGTGGCGGCGCCGGCGCTCCCGCGCGTGCGCGAGGAGCCCGCGTGAACTGGAGGCGCGCCCTCGTGGCCGCGGCGGCGTCGGCGCCGCTCATCGCCCTCTTCGCCTGGGGGCTCACGAAGGACCCGCGCGAGATTCCCTCGCCGCTCCCCGGCAAGGACGCCCCGGCCTTCGCGCTCGCGGTCTTCGCGCCGGGGGAGCCGCCGCTCGCCCGCGCGATCGGCGACACGGTGCGCCTCGCCGAGCTGCGTGGCCAGGTCGTCGTGCTCAACTTCTGGGCGTCCTGGTGCCTCGCCTGCCAGGACGAGCACGCGGCGCTCTCCGAGACGGCGCGGCACTACGCGGACCGTCCCGTGCGCTTCCTTGGTGTGCTGTACAATGACGAGCCGCCCGCAGGCACGCGGTGGATCGCGGAGATGGGTGGCCAGAACTACCCGTCGGTCCACGATCCCGGCGCGCGCACGGCGATTGACTACGGGCTCTATGGCGTGCCCGAGACGTTTGTGCTCGACGCGGCGGGGCGTGTGGCGTACAAGCACACCGGCCCGGTGAGCGCGCGAGTGCTCGTGCGGGTCGTGGACTCGCTGCTGACTGTGGCGGCGCGCTCCGGCGCGCCCGGCGCGGTACCCGCCCCGCTCAAGGGAGGACCGTGAGCCCTGCGGTCGCGCGGTCATTCGCGACGCTGGTGTTCGTCGGCGCGGTGCTCGCCTCGGCGGCTCGCCCGGCCGGTCAGCCGGCCGGCTCCGCCTCGGCGCAGCCGGCCGACTCCGCCTTGCAACAGGCGGCCGACTCCGTGCTCGAGGCACGCACCTCGGCCGTCGCCGCGCAGCTCCGTTGCGCCGTCTGTCAGGGGCTCTCCATCCAGGATTCGCCCTCCGAGCTCGCGCAACAGATGCGAACGCTGATGAAGGAACAGCTCCGGGCCGGCAAGAGCGAAAACGAAGTCAAGGCCTACTTCGTCTCGAAATACGGCGAGTTCATCCTCCTTGAGCCCAGGGCGCGTGGATTCAATCTGGTCGTCTACGTGCTCCCGGTGCTCCTTGTGGTAGGCGGGCTCGGCGGCATCGTGCTTCTCGTGCGCCGGTGGACACGGGCGCCGGAGGCATCCCGCTAGATATCCGTCCGGGGCGTCGCTCGTGTACTGCCTGCGGAGCTCGCTCGTCGAAAACCGGATGCGGGGTTTCCGAGTTACGCGGAGGACTCGCCGTGACTCGCCGTGACTCGCCGTGACTCGCCGTGATTCGCCCGACGAGTCGAGGCGGCGTGCGACGACCTCCGGCGCGGACGTCTCCTCACGCACACGCGAGACAACCCCTCTCATGGTCTTCGAGCCCCTTTCCACGTGGGGGAGGATTCCCGCAGACCCTGAGGAAATCGCTGGCATGCGCTCGGGGGATTCCCTGACATCCCCATCGCAACCGGCTCGTATGTTGCCGGGGCTTCGTCCGGTCAGTCGCGTGCCGCACGGAGCAACGCGTTATCTCGAGGACTTCTCACCCACAACTATCGGAGGGTCGGTGAAGCGTGCCCTGTCTCTGGCGGCGTGCGTCGCTCTCGCGCTCGTCGCCACGACCGCCGTCGCGCGGGCGCAGCAGCAGGAGCAGCCCGATGGCAAGGCGCTCTATCTCAAGAATTGCCGGCAATGTCACGGCACTCTTGGAGTTCCGCCCAAGACGATGAAGGCGAAGTTCGAGAAGCTCGCCGATCTGTCGGATGCGTCCTTCATCGCCAAGCGCACTGATGACTCGCTCGTCGCGGTCATCAAGCGCGGAGTGAACAACGAGAAGGACATGAAGGGCTTCGCGGACAAGCTGACGCCTGCGGAGATGCTTGCGATCGCCAAGTACGTTCGAACGCTTTCGGTCAAGTCGCAGTAGCGTGGCGGCGGCGGGATGCCGCGACGCCGCGGCGTCGCGGCAACCACACACCTGAACATCACCCTGACGGAGGATGCAATGCGCAAGATCGTGCCTGCTGCTCTGGCGGCGGCGCTCCTCGTAAGCTTGCCGGCCACCGCGTCGGCGATTCCGGCGTGGGCCCGGAAGTACAACATGAACTGCAGCGGATGCCACGCGCCCGCGGCCCCGCGCCTCAATGCGAAGGGCTTGATGTTCAGGTGGGCCGGCTACCGGATGCCGGAAGAGATCGGCGAGAAGCAGGAAGTGAAGAACATCAGCGAGACGATGGCTGCCCGTCTCCGTGTGCGGTACGCCTTCAGCGAAACGGAGAAGTCGTCGCCCTCGAGGAGCGAGTTCGTCTTCAACGATGCCACGCTCTTCGCGAGCGGCTCGTTGGGCAAGAACTACGGCGCGTTCATCGAGCTCGAGACCGCGGGCGGAGAAGTCGAGGTCGTCAACCACTTTACGGGCGTCTTCGGCAAGGAGGACAACTACAAGGGGTTCCGCGTGGGCCTGATGCACTGGCTCTTGCGCGGCTCCGCGGCGGGCTTTGATCGCCCCACCGGCATCGCCACGCCCACTCCGCTCTCCGGCAAGCTGACCAAGGGCGCCCTGCCGTTCACCTTCAGCACCGATCAGCTCGGACTCGAGGGATTCTGGGTGAGCGGAAAGAACCGCTTCTCCGCCGAAGTGCTGAACGGCATCAACGCCGCGGGAAGCGGCGGCGGGGGGGGCGACCTCGCGAAGGACTTCGTGCTGATTGACCAGTACCTGCTCGACGACAACGGCTCCGGCATCACGGCGGTCGCCTACTTCGGCCAGCTCGTCGGTGCCGATCCGAAAGCCGCCTCGGTGAAGTCGAAGTTCACGCGATTCGCGATTTCCGCGAACAAGATCTACAAGCAAACTGAGGTCATGGCCGGCTACGTCTCCGGCCAGGACAGCGACCTCCCGGTCGTCACAGGAGGCGCGTTCACCGCTTCCTCCGTGAAGGGCACCGGCTTCTGGGTGTACGGCGGCTATACGGCGAAGGACCCCAACCTGACCCTGTTCAGCCGCTATGAGTTCGTGAATCCGAACAGGGACGTCGCGAAGGCGGGCACGTCACGCTTCGTGCTCGGGACTGTGCTGCCGTTCAGCCTGCCGGAGTACTTGCGCTTTGCGGCCGAATACACGCTCGACATCCCGCAGGCGACAGGGAGCTTCAAGAAGCACGGGTTCACCGCCGAGCTGATGATCAACTTCTGACGCCCGGTCCGAAGGTCGGGCACATCGGGAACGAGGGGGGCGGCGCGATGCCGCCCCCCTCGCTTCTTGTACTCTCGCCAGCGGCCTACGCGCGTCCCACGGGGAGAGCCGGACTCTCGCCGCTGCGCCCGGCGCCGGCCAGCACTCCCCTCAGTCCCTCCATGATGTCCAGCGGAATCGGAATGATGGTGCTGTTCCGCTCACCCGCGATCTCCACCAGCGTCTGAAGGTAGCGGAGCTGCAGGGCGGGCGGCTCGTTCCGGATGATGCGCGCGGCCTTGCCCAGCGTCTCGGCCGCCATGTACTCACCGTCGGCTCTGATGACCTTTGCCCGCTTCTCCCGCTCGGCTTCGGCCTGCGCGGCCATGGACCGCTGCATCGCCTCCGGCAGCAGCACGTCCTTCACCTCGACCACCGAGACGACCACGCCCCACGGCTCGGTGTGCTGGTCAATGATCTGCTGCAGCGTGCGGTTGATCTTCTCGCGGTGAGCCAGCAGCTCGTCGAGTTCGGACTGGCCGAGCACGCTCCGCAGAGTCGTGAGCGCGATCTGCGACGTCGCCTTCCCGAAATCCACCACCTGCAGCAGCGCCTTCGCGCAGTCCACCACGGCGAAGTACACGACCGCGTCCACCTTGATCGTGACGTTGTCGCGCGTGATGACCTCCTGCGGCTCGACCGTGAGGGTCACCACCCGCATGTCAATGCGGTACATCCGGTCAACAACGGGGATGATGAAGTTCAGTCCCGGCGTCCGGACGTTGAGCAGTCGTCCGAATCGCAGGACCACGCCGCCCTCGTACTGCCGTACGATCCGCACGGCGAGCCCGAGAATCCCCACGGCGACGATCGCGGCGCCGATCCAGGTCGGGAGTGTGGCACTCATGACTATTCTCTCCTCGTGTTGCTCGGAAGTGGGTGCGCAACGCCATCCGCCGGCATCCGGATGGCGCGATGACTACCTCACGTAGCTGATTCTCTTCTCTTCGCCGTCCCTCTTGATCAAGACAAGTTGGCGGACCACGAACACGTAGGTGCTCCACACGACGGCCAGCAGGAACGAGATCGCGGCGATCACTCCGACCGGCGCTCGGGAAGACCAGAGGGCGCGGGGCGGCCCGGCGCTTGTCGGTTCACCGCGGACCGTGCGCGCACCCGCCGTGATCGCCTCGCCGCGCATCCCTGCCAACCGGTCCGGCGAGACGATCTCGGCGAGGACCGCCAGTTCGCCCTTGGCGCCGCCCGGCAGAGTGGACGGGAACGGCACGGAAGCTCTGCCGTCGGACCCCGTGACCTCTTCCCCGAGCGTCATGGGGCTGAACATCCGCTTGACGGAGAAACTGATCCGCGCGCCCTTGAGCGGGCGACCATCGGCGGTGACCGTAGCGACGAGCTGCGCCTCGTCGTCCCTGACCTCCTTCGTCAAGGCCACGCGTGCGTCGCCCGGTCCGGCCGCCTGTGCGTGGACCCGTGTGGCGCCGCCGATGGCGAGCGCACCAAGGCCGGCGGCCAGAAGCAGAGCGCGGATCGGCACGAAGGTCGGGCGCGCGAAGCGTCCGCGTGGCGGCGCTGCAGGGACCTTCTCCGTGGTCCCGGCGTCCTCCGCGGTCTCCCAGATCGAGACGATCGGGAAGAGTCGCGAGAACAGCGTATACAGGAGCATGAACGCCGCGAAGCCGCCGGCCGTGATCGCCCACTCGACCCACGTGGGAGTGTAGCCCGGCGTGACGCCGGCCGCTTGCGCCGGAACGTACGGCGTCTCGAGCGTGGGCACGAGAATCAGAAAGCGCTTCAGCCACATGCCGATGTTGATCAGCACGGATGCGGTGATGATCGCCCCGAGCGACCGCTTGCTCGGCATGATCAGCAGGCCGAGGGGAATGAAGAGGCCCGTCACCGCCCAGAACCAGAACGCGGCGCCGTACGGCGACGCGCCCATGAGCAGGTTGATCAGCCGAGCTTCCGTCGCGAGCCCGCCGTACCACGTGGTCAGGTATTCGCTCAGCGTGAAGTACGTGTAGAGGAGCGTGAGCGCGACCAGCAGCGTGGCCAGTTTCCGGAAGTGATCGTCCGTCAGGTAGCGCTCGAGGTGATACGCCCGGCGGAAGAGCGCCATGGCGGTGATGAGCGCGGCAGTGCCCGAGAAGATGGCGCCGATGACGAAGTACGGCCCGAAGATCGTGCTGTGCCACCCCGGCCGGACCGTCATGCCGAAGATCCAGGAGACCACCGTGTGCACCGACACCGCGACCGGGATGATGATGACGGCCATGGCGCCGAGCGCACGGTTCAGGAACCGCTCCTGTGCCGGAGTGCCCTTGTAGCCGAGCGCGAGCGCCTGGTACAGCTGCACGAGCCATCGGGGTCGCCCGCGCTTCTCTGCCGCGCGCACGAGCATCGGCATGTCCGGGATCATCGCGACGTACAGGTAGATGAAGCTCCCCGTCAGGTAGGTCATGATGGAGCAGACGTCCCAGAGGATCGGCGACGAGAGACGGCCGTGGACGATGACGTTGAGCAGCCGGTCGGGGCGCCCCATGTCAATGATGATCATGGCCGCGCCGACAATGAGCGCGAAGACCGTGATCGCCTCCGCCATGCGCGTGATCGGCCGCCGCCACTCCGCGTGCGTCACGCGCAGGATGGCCGAGATCAACGTACCCGCGTGGCTGATGCCGATGAAGAACACGAAGTTCGTCATGTACAGGCCCCACGAGACGTAGTCGCGCATGCCGGTCACGCGGAGCCCATTCACCAACTGCGTGATGTACGCGAAGAGCGCGAAGCCACACACGGCGAGAAGCGCCGCGATCCAGAGCCGGCCGCCGCGACCCAGTGGTTCGAGCGTCGCCAGCATTTCGGTCTCGACCTGCTGCGCGTAGGGCGACTTCTTCGGGGCCTCACGGGAAGTCCAGCTCATGGTTTCCTCCCCGCGTGTGCGTTGACGTCGCCGGTTTCGGCGCCGGGCTCGCCGGGCGCGGCGTAGCGGCGACCGACTGGGGGCAGGTAGAACACGCGTGGATGGGTGCCGAGGTCTTCGAGATGGCGGTAGCCGGCGCGGTCCCGCAGGAGCTTGGAGAATTGCACCGTCTCGCCCGCGGCGTTGGTCACCGCGTCCTCGTGCTCGTCGCCGATGTAGACGGCGTTCATGTCACACACCGCGACGCAGTGCGGCAGCTGACTCTCTCGCAGCCGGGACTCGCACAAATCGCACTTCTCGGTGGTGCCGATGCGGCGCGGCAACCCCGTTCCCGGCCCCGTGGCGACGTGCCCCGGCCCGGTCGGATTCGTCGGACGAGTCCAGTTGAACACGCGCGAGGAATACGGGCAGGCGGCCATGCAGAACCGGCAGCCGATGCAGCGGGTGTTGTCCACCAGGACGATGCCGTCGTCGCGCTTGAACGTGGCGCCGACGGGGCAGACCTTGCAGCACGGCGGGTTGTCGCAGTGAAAGCAGGGTTTCGGGAACCAGTACGGCGCCAGTTCCGGCGAATCCTGCATCTTGTAGAGCCGGATCCACTCACGGTCCGCCGGCGTGAAGTGCCCCTTGCTGCACGCCTCGACGCACGCGCCGCACCCGTCACACTTCGCGAGGTCGAACACCATCACCCACTTCCGGCCCGGGATGCCGCGGCGAATCTCCGTCCAGTCCTCCCGCGGTGCGGGCGCCGGTTTCGCCTCCCGCACCGCGACCAGCTGGCCGTCCGGGGTCAGCGCCACGGTTTCCGGCGGGCCTTCCCCGGACGGGTTCTTGCCGTCGCCGGCCGGCTCGGCCCCGTTCCTGGCCGCGAGCCCCGTGGCCGCCGCCCCGGTGGCCAGCAGCCCCGCCCTGACGAACTCCCGGCGTCCCATGGTCATCGGTGCGGTGTCTCCTCGCGAAGCGTGTGCATGCGGGCGCGCGGCGGCTACATCGCGGAACGTCCGACCCGGATCAGCGCGGGCCGGTAGCTGACGGTGAAGGTGAGAAAGCGGGCGTCATAGTTGTTGAAGTTGTTCCCGAGGAAGATGCCGGTGCTTTCCGCGGGCCTCAGGCCAAGCGTCCGGAAGTCGTTCTGGTCGTAGCGCTCGGTCTGATAGCGCAGCGTCGCGGCCCACTCGTCGGAGTACCGATAGCGCACGTAGAGCGTCATCGGTTGCATCGTCTGCGTGACTTCCGGCAGGTCGGACGCCGTCGCGGCGAAGATCTGCGCGGCGGTACCACCCGTGGGCGTCGTAGGATTGTAGGTTGCCATCACGAAACGGGCGCGCGCGATGTCGAGTCGTCCGCCGGCCTCCCACTGATCGGGGACGATGACTGCCGTGAACCCGAAGTTGGTGGTCGTCACCACGTCCCGATTGTTCGCCACCCAGTCGTACGACAGGTTGGTCAGCTGTCCGGTGGTGCGGTACCGCGCCCGCATCCGCGTGAGGAAGGTCTCGCGCCCGTAGCCGGCATCGAGTGAGAAGCGGTGTCCCGGCGCCCAGGAGACGTCGCCGCCGATCAGGGTCGTCTGGTCGCTCTGCGTGCCGTAGAGCGTATGAGGGTACTCGTCCTTCCCGACTTCCCAGTTCACCGAGAAGCTGAGCTCGTCGCGCGGCATCACGAGCGCCTTGGCGACGGTCCTTTCGCGGTCGCGGTCGGCCTGGTCGAAACGCCGGTGCTCCGGCAGATCCACGGGCGCGTTCTGGATGTACGGATCGCTGCCGCGGCGGAAGCCCCTCGAGTACGACGTCCGCATGCTCAGCCAATCGAAGGGCGCGTAATCCACGCTGGCGCGCCCGATGTCCTCGGTGAGCCGGTGCATGTTGCGCGCTTCCTCGTCACGCAGCCAGTGGTCCCAGCCATAGCCCGCGCTGACCGTCACGGGCGCCTGGTCGAACCGCCAGGTGGCGCTCACGTCGGCGTTCTTCCTCGTGAACGGATGGTCGTGACGTTCCGCGGCCCCCGAGATCGAGCGGTCGTTGACGATCCGCACGGGCACTTCCTCCACCTCGGCGTGCTCGCGGAAGGAGAAGACGCGAAAGCGGTATGAGAGCGAGAGCGGGCGCCACGGACGGCTGGTGGCCGAAAAGCTGACCGCGGAGGTCCCCGAGGCGCCGCCCAGATGCTTGGGCAGCGAATCAATGCGCGCGTCCACGATCGCGCTGTTGATCGTCACCGGAATGAACGCCGCGTCCTGCTTCCACCACGCGTACGACGCGCTGGCGTTCACCCGGGTGTGCCACGGCAGATTGACGGCGCCGTTCACCACCGCGGTGTGCGCCAGATTGTCCGGCGGCAGCGCCGAACGTCCGCGGGACGACCCGCTGGTCGGCGAGTCGGTGGTGCGCAACACGTCGGGGTTGTCCGCCGTCACCGAGGGGATGGCGTTCCGGAAGCGCGAGAGATCGTACGCCGCCGAGAGCTGGAATCGCTCGCGGCTGAATGCCTGCGAGATCCTCACTCCCTGCTGCGTCTGATCAATCGGCTCGAGGATTTCTCGGAAGTTGCTGCCGGGCGAGCCGAACGACATCCCCACCGGCCGCTGCCCTTTCTTGCCGATGCTCGTGATCTCGGCCTTGACGTCCCACTCCGGCGTCGGCGAATACACGGCGGCCAGCCGCACGGCGTCCCAGTTCGAGCGGACGGGCGCGAGGTACGGCGCGGTGCGATTCCACGTGGCGGTGTCCGGCCGCGGGGAGGGCAGGGTGAACACGTCGCGACTCACCTCCGTCCCGAGGGAGCGCGCGTTCGTGGAGAAGACGTGCGGGATCCGGTCCCACCGGAGCTGGAGATCGAACAGGCCCGGCTGCATCCCGCGCAGCGACACGCTCTGGTCGGCCTGGCCAACATTGCGCGCGACGAGCTGGAACAGCCTGAAGCTGTCGGCCGGTGTGTAGCCGACGAACAATTGTTGCACCACGAGGCCCGACGGTGTGGCCTTGTATTCCTCGAACTTGGCCCGGTCCCGCAGCGACGGGTCCTCCGTGAAGCTGCGTGCGCCAACCTCCGCCGCGACGGTGACCTTCCCGGACGTCTTCACCGCCTGGCCCGGAGTAGTCACGGGCCAGGCGAGCACGGCCGACCCGGCGAGGCACATCGCGACGCCGATGATCCTGGTTCGCATGGGTTCTCTCCTCTGGCTCATGGCGTCACCTCGTGAACCGCTTGCCCGACGGATGGTTGGAGCCGTGGATGGCGAAGTGGCAGCTGATGCACTGCCGTCCTCTCACGAACCGCGCGTCCGCCTCCGTGGTCCCCCTCGGCTGCGTCGGGTGCTGCGTCGGATTGTGGCACTGCTGGCAGAGACGCGGCTTCGGCACCTTGAGCAGCTTCTCGTGGGCTGTGCCGTGCGCGTCGTGACAGTTGGCGCAGCTCTCGATCACCGGAGCGTGCTGCCAGAGGAACGGCCCGCGCTTCTCGGCGTGGCATGCGAAGCACGTCTCGTTCACGGACGTCGCGAGCAGGAGCTTCTCGTTCGGCGAGCCGTGCGGGTTGTGGCAACTTGTGCACTCCATCTTCCCTTCGCCGACCGGCATGTGCGCGAAGCGCAGCGACTGCATCTTGCGCTGCAGGTGGCACCGCGCGCACGTCTCGAGCACCGTCGGCTTCTGCAGATTGGCGCGCTCCGACACGGGGTGCATGACCGCGTGACAGTCCGTGCAGGCCACGTTGCGCGACTCGTGCTGGCTTCCCTTCCATCCGATGCGCGCCGTCGTTTCGTGGCAGCGCAGGCACGTGGCGTTGCGATCGGCGACCGCCGTCTTCGACTTCCGGCCGTACGCGACCAGCGCGCCCGGTTTCTCGCCGCCCGACTCCGCGTGGTCCCTGGCGGGTCCGTGGCAGGCCTCGCATCCGAGCTTCTCGTGCTCCGTCCGTGGACGCGCGAGCAGGACCTTGCCCATGGTGGTGGCGCCGAACTGCGTCACCTCCTTCTTGTGGCAGTCCACGCACGCCGCGCTGCCGGCGTATCCTTGCTGCTGCGCCGGTGCGGCGCGTGAGACGAAGAGCAGGCCGAGCACGAGCAGAAGCCATCTCCCCTCTCGCATGTGGTGCATGTCAGGCATCCTCTGCCGGCGCGCGTGGCGGCCGGCGCTGAAGTGTGACCTGCGCCTGCCGGGCTACGGTTTCGCCTTCGAGCCCAGCTCCCTCACGTACTTCGCGACCGCGGCCATCTCCGGCGGACTCATCTTCATCTTGAACGACGTCATGTCCTCGCCCTTGCCGCGCGTCAGGATCTTCACCACCGAATCGTCCGAGTGCGCGGCCACGAACTTGGCGTCGAACGAGGCGATCTTCGGGTACTTCTTCTTGATCATCTGAGGCGGGGTCCCGAGCACGCCGTGGCACTTCTTGCAGTGGTCCTCGTAGAGCGTCTTGCCGTCGGGCGCCTGCGCGGCGGCGCCGGAGAGCCCTCCGGCGGCCGCGAGCAGGGCGGCGATCGTGAACAGGCGACTCATGGCTTCCTCTCCTTGCGCTGGTCCGTCTCGGGGAAGGTGTCGCGGAATTCGGGCGTCGCAGTCGCCCAGTTCTTTCCGCGGAGTGACGCGAGGTAGCGAGTGATCTCCTCGATCTCCTGGTGCGAGAGCGACGGCGGCCCGTAGGCCGGCATCTTCGTGTCGGGGTGAAACCGCTCCGGCTGCTCGAGGAAGGAGTGCAGCCACGCGCCCGAGTGCCGGAGCCCGACCTCCGTCAGGTCAGGCGCGTCCGACCCCTTCTCCGCGCCTCCCTCGCTCCCCACCGCGTGGCAGCCGCCGCACTGCTGACGCTTGAACAGCGCGCGTCCCGCGCGCTCGACGGAGGTGAGCGGACGCCCGACCTCGGGCGCGACGGCCGTCGGCGCCTCCTCGCGCACGGAGGAGCCGATCAGCATGGCCATGCCGCCGAGGATCGCGAACATCCCGAAGCGGGACGCGGGCCGCTGCCCCAGTGAGCGCGTGCTCCCGCGATCGAAGAGCGGCAAGAGGAGCAGCGCGAGCACGATCGCCGCGGGCGCGCCGACCGCCACCACGCTCTCCATCGAGCCCGGGACGAGCTTGAGCAGCTCGAAGAAGGGCAGGAAGTACCATTCCGGGTGCGGGACGTACGACGCGTCCGTCGGGTCCGCCGGCGCTTCCAGGCCCGCGCCGTAGATGCCGGCGAGCAGCGCGATGACCAGCACGACGCCGGCCCCGACCACGAGGTCCTTCGCGACGATTTGCGGCCAGAACGGGACGCCGGCGCTCTTGGATCGCTGGTACGTCGTGCGGTAATACGCCGCGTACTCCGGGTGGTCCGTGCGCTGCGGCGCGCCGGTCTCGAGGACATGGGGGCGCGGCGCGATCCCCTGGCGAACCACGAGCGCGATGTGCACCAGCACGATCGCGCCGAGCGAGATCGGCAGCAGCAGCACGTGGAGTGCGTAGAATCGCGCGAGCGTCGCGGCGCCGAGCTGCGAGCCGCCGCGCAGCAGCTTCACCAGGATCCCGCCCACCACGGGCGTCGTGCCGGCGATGTTCGTCCCCACCGCCGTCGCCCAGTACGCCTTCTGGTCCCACGGCAGCAGGTAGCCCGTGAACCCGAACCCGAGCACGATGAAGAGCAGTGCGACGCCGAGCAGCCAGTTGATCTCGCGCGGGTACTTGTACGCCCCCATCGTGAACACGCGAACCATGTGCGCCAGCACGAGCACCACCATCGCCGACGCGCCCCAATGGTGCATGCCGCGCAACAACGCACCGCTCATCACGCCGCGCTCGAGGTAGCGGATGCTGTCGTACGCGTGATCGGGCGACGGCGCGTAGTACATCGCCAGCACCACACCCGTCACGACCTGCACCATGAAGGCGGTGAGCGTCGCGCTGCCGAGCGTGTGCCACCACGACAGCTCACTCGGCATCTTCCGGTCGAGCAGCGCGCGCCGCAGCCCCGCGACGTCAATCCGCTCGTCCAGCCATCGGAAGGCGTCGAGCATGGTCTCAGGCCTCCACGCGCTCCGGAACTCCCAGGCGGAAGTCCCGGTAGTCCACGTACACCGCGCTGTCGCGGATCTCCACCTTGAGGTCATCAAGCGCGCGCGGCGGCGGCCCCGCGATGACCTCGCCGGTCTTCACGTCGAACTCCCCGCCGTGACAGGGACAGAAGAAGTTCTTGCGCTCCTGGTTGAAGACGTAGCTGCAGCCGAGATGCGTGCAGTGCCCGTTGTACGCCTTGAACCGCTCGCCGTCCTCCGTGTAGAGCCACACGCTGTTCAGCGTGCGGCTCTCCACCCACGCGTCCTCCACCGTCTGCACGAAGTCGAGCCGGATGGGCACGCCGACGTCGAGCAGCGCGACGTCGTCGGCCACTCTGACCCAGCTGTCCACCTTCGGCTTGGGGAGCGCGGGCGAGAAGAACGCGCGAACCGCCGGCAAGCCGATGAACACGGCGGCGATCGCCGCACACACGCCACTCAGGAACTCCAGAAACCCGCGGCGCGGCATCAGGGCGGGACCCGGCTCGGGAGGGCTCGGGAGCTTCGATTCTCGCCATTGGAGCAGGGCCATCACACACTCGGCTTCAGGGGGAACGCGAGTCGCGTGCCGCGATGACTCGCCCGAACTAACCGGCGAGGCGAGGCGCGCCCCCTACGGAGAGGCAAGCCGCGTTCCGTTCATCCGTCGTTCCACCAACGCGTTGCGCGCAGCGCAGTTAGTGGCACGTTGCGCTCAGAGATCGCCGACCGTCCGTGGGGGAAATCCCCCGATTACGGATCGGAAGTGCTTCCCCTTCTGGGGTAAATCACCTAGTGTTCCGGGCGGAGCATTCGCCCAACTCATTGGAAACAAAGATGTTGGAGCGCCGCGCAGGGCGGGGCGTCCAACTTGCTTCTGCCGGGAGCTGAGCTTGAACCGATCGGGGGTGCGAATGACCCGTTGGGGGCAGCGGGCGCTGGACACGCCGCCGTTGACGCAACTGCGTCGCGGCCGCCTCAGCCGGCGCCTGCTCGCGTGGCTCCTGCTCTTCTCGTTGGTGCCGCTGCTCGCCACCAACGCCGTGGGATACGGCCGCACCTCGGTGATCCTCCGGCGGTTCGTGGAGCGATACCTCTCCGCCATCGCGCAGACCCAGGCGCAGCACGTGCACGATCGCATCGAGCGGAGCACGCTGATGCTCGAGGCGATCGTGGCCGGGAATGAGTTCCTCGCGGCCGGCGCCCTCCGCTCGCTCGGACGCCCCGCCGGGCAGATGGGCACGGTCTCCGACCGGGCCTCAATCGAGCACTTGCTTCAGCACAAGCTCGAAGAGACCGTGGAACTCGACGCGATCTACCTGTTCACGCCTGAGGGACGCGTGGTGGGCGCGGCCGGGAGGGCCGACGCCATCGTGACGACGCCGCCGGCCACGCCGAACAACTCCTCGGTGTCGGCGACGCTTGTCCGGAGCGCGGCCGCGGCCCGGCCCCTCTTTCGCTTCGTGGCGCCCGTGCGCGCCGGCGACGGAACGGTCGTGGCCTTCCTTGGGGCGACGCTGAGCGCGACCGGGTTCCGCAGCCTGATCGAGTTGCCTCCTCACTTGGCGGGCCACATCGAGAGCTTCATCGTTGACGAGCGGGGCCGGCCGCTCTTTGTCTCGCACGAGCACTCGGACGTGGACTTCACCGCACCACTCGCCTCGCCCCTGGCCACGCGGCCCGGTGGGGTGTTCGAACGGTACGCCGACCCGCAGGGCGAGGAGGTGCTGGCCACCGTCGCGGCGGTTCCCGGCTCGCGGTGGCGGTTCATCGCCGAGCTGCCGACCGCTGAGGCGTTCGGTGACCTGCAGAGTCTGGGCCGGCTGTCGCTGATCCTCGAGCTGCTCCTGGTGATGGTGCTCGGCGCGACCGCCTGGTTCGTCGCGCGCGACATCGTGGCGCCGCTCGGGCGCCTCGTGGACGCGACCCGGCGCGTGGGCCGCGGCGACCTCCGCGTGCGCGTGGACATCCCCCAACGCGACGAGATCGGCGAGCTGGGACGCGCGTTCAACGAAATGACCACCGCGCTCGAGGACACCACGTCGCGCGTGCGCCAGTTGCACCAGCACGAAATCCAGCGCGCGTCGCAGCTCGCGACAGTCGGCGAGCTCGCGAGCGGCGTCGCCCACGAGATCAAGAACCCCGTGGTGGGCGTCGCCCATGGCCTGGATCTGGTGCGCCGCCATTTGGGACCCGATCCGGCGCTCACCCCGATCATGGACGAGATGGCCCGGCAACTGACGCGCATCCAGCAGACGCTGCAGGAGCTGCTGACCTTCGCCCGTCCGGCCACGCCGGCGCTGGCGCCGGTGAGCGGCAACGACATCGTGCAGCGCGCCATCCGCCTGTTGCAGCCCACCGCGGACCGTGCCGGCGTCCGCATCGAGATGTGGGTGGATCCCGCGCTGCCGCGATTCGACGCGGACGAGGAGATGTTGTACCAGGCGCTCGTCAACGTGTTCATGAACGCGCTGCAGGCAACGCCGTGCGGAGGTCGCATCACCGTCACGACCCGCTCGACGACGGAGCGGGTCGAGATCATCATCGCCGACACGGGGCGCGGCATCCCCGAGGAGGACCTGGAGCTCGTCTTCAAGCCGTTCTTCACGACGCGCCACACCGGCACGGGGCTCGGCCTGTCCATCACGCGCGAGGTCGCCCAGCGCCACGGCGGCGGCGTGACGCTGGAGAGCACGGTGGGCGTCGGCACGACGGTGACGCTCCACCTGCCGTTGCGGCACGTCGAGGCGGCGGTCGGGCGCGCGGCGGAGGAGGTGCGGGTCGAATGAACGCGGCGCGCGTGGTGATCTGCGACGATGAGATGCTGATCCGCCTGTGGCTGAGCGAGCGCCTCCGGGAGTCCGGGCTCCGCACCGAAGACGTGGCCGACGGCGCGAGCCTCCTCGCGGCACTCGCGCGCGAACCGGCCGACCTCGTCCTGCTCGACCTCCGCCTCCCCGACGGCTCGGGGATGGATCTCCTTCCCCGGATCAAGGCGCTCGATCCCACGCTCCCCGTCATCATGATGACGGCCTACGGCGAGGTCGAGACGGCGGTCGCCGCCGTGCGCGCCGGCGCGTTCCACTTTCTCGAGAAGCCGATCACGCTCGCGGAGCTGCTCCTCCTGATCGAGCAGGCGCTCGAGGCGCGGCAGCTCCGGAGCGACGTGGACCGCTACCGCGAGGGGTATCGCTGGCAGTTCGCCGACGTCGCGCTCGTGGGACGCTCCGCCGCGCTGCGCCGGATCGCCGAGCTCATCACGCGCGTGGGGGCCAAGGGATCCACGGTGAACATCCTCGTGCGCGGCGAGAGCGGCACCGGCAAGGACATCGTCGCACGCGCGATCCACGCGCGCGGGCCGCGCCGCGCACAGCCGTTCATCAGCGTGAACTGCACATCGCTGCCGGAACAGCTCGTCGAAAGCGAGCTGTTCGGCCACGAGGCGGGCGCCTACACCGACGCGCGCGAGACGAAGCGGGGGCTCTTCGAGATCGCGCACAACGGCACCATTTTCCTCGATGAGATCGGCGACATGCCGAAGTCCATGCAGTCGAAGCTCCTGCACTTCCTCGAGACGCACGCCTTCCGGCGCGTCGGTGGCGTGCGGAACATCGAGGTGGACGTGCACGTGATCACGGCGACGAACCGCAACCTCGAAGACGCGGTCGCCGGCGGCGCCTTCCGCGAGGACCTCTTCTACCGCCTCAACGTGGTGCCGGTGCATATCCCTCCGCTGCGCGAGCGGCCGGAAGACATCGGGCCGCTCGCCGTGCACTTCATCGAGCTGCTCTGCCGGGAGTTGCGCCAGCCCCCTCGCGAACTCTCGCGCGAGGCGCTCGCCGCGTTGGAGCGCTACCCGTGGCCCGGGAACGCCCGCGAGCTCAGGAATGTGCTGGAGCGATTGCTCCTGCTCGAGGACGCCGACGCGGTGCACGCGGACCAGCTCCCGCCGGAGATCCGGGGCACGGCCGCCCAGGCGGGGAAGATGCTGGTGCTCCCGGCCTCCGGCCTGGACCTCGAAGAGCTGGAGCGGGAGCTGCTCTGCCAGGCGCTCGAGCGCGCGGACGGGAACAAGACAGGCGCCGCCCGCCTCCTCGGCCTCACGCGTGATACGATGCGGTACCGGCTCGAGAAGTACGGCATTCACTGAGGCTTCTCGCGAAGTGTAACTCGTTATCCGGAAACCGGTTATCCTTGTGAAAAACCGTGCAAGGTGAAGCCCGACCACGGTGTCAGGCATCGCATCCGTTTAAATCAGGCGTCTCCCTACTCTACGCCGCCGCGCGTCTCGTGAAGTTGCAGGGCAGCAGCATTCGATGCTCCCACGCGACCAACTGAGACGGGTCCTCGGAGGACCGACGACGCATGAGGCACTCTACTGTTCACGCCCTGACGCTGCTCTCGCTGGCGACCGCGGCGTTCACGCTCGGATGTACCGATGAGAAGATCGTCTATCGCAGCGGCTCGAACTTCCCCGCGCCGCCGGCGGCCGCCGCCAACTTCATCGGCTACTACGACGCCGCGGCCAAGCAGACGGTTTGCGGCTCGTGCCACGTGGACTTCCAGACCAGGTGGGTGAGCACCAAGCACGCCAGCGCCTGGAACCACCTCGAGTCGAGCGGCCAGATGCAGGATCTGTGCAAGGCGTGTCACACGACGAACGCCCTCGGCAACGCTGCCACCGGCACGACCTCCGGCTACAACTCGACGCAGGACGCCCGCTACCACGACGTCCAGTGTGAGAGCTGCCACGGCGCGGGGCTGACGCACGCGAGCTCGCCCGTCGCGAGCAACCGCCCACTCGCGTCCATCAAGGTGGACGTGGGGCTCCAGAACGGGTGCGGCGAGTGCCACACCGGCACGCACGAGCCCTTCGTGGACGAGTGGAAGCTGTCGGGGCACTCGAAGACGCGGGAGACCTCGCACAACAGCACCGAGGCCGACTGCCAAGCCTGCCACACCGCCCAGGGCGCGATTCTCGCGATGGGCTCCAACGAGAACTACGTCGAGAAGAGCGGCCCGATGCTCGACGTCGTGTGCGCGACCTGCCACGATCCGCACGGGTCGGCGAACTCCGCACAGCTCCGATTCTCGATCAGCGCCGCGAACCTCGAGAACAATCTCTGCATGCGGTGCCACCAGCGCCGAGGCGAAGTGGCGCAGGTGACAACGCGCAACAGCGTGCACTCGCCCGAGGGCCCGACGCTCCTCGGCACCGCGGGCTGGTTCCCGCCCGGCATGAGCGCGGCCGACTCGATCATCGGCACGCACGGCACGCAGTCGAAGAACCCGAAGCTCTGCGCGGGGTGCCACGTCCAGCGCTTCACCGTGAACGACAAGGCGACCGGGAAGTTCGTCTTCCAGAGCACCGGACACCGGTTCCTCGCGACCCCGTGCGTGGACGTGAACGGCCAGCCCACCGTGGACCAGAGTTGCACGGAGTCCGCGATGACCTTCCGGTCGTGCGTCGGCGGCGGCTGCCACGGCAGCGAGAACGCGGCGCGCTCGTCCATGACCACGGCGGAGCTGCGTGCCGCGAACCTGATCGCCGAGGCCAACCGCCTGATCACGCTCGTGAAGGCCGGCCCGCGCAAGGCCGAGTGCAACTTCCCGTTCCCCGGCGCGTACACCACCTGCAACGGCATCAGCTTCAACGCGAATCTCGCGGGACGGCCCGGCTCGATCATCCACAACCCGTTCCTCGTCGAGAGGCTGCTGCTGGCCAGCATCGCCCGCGTGAAGGCGGACTACGGCGTGACGGTCTCGGCGAGCATCAATCTCGAGCCGGAACTCCAGCGGCCGCCGCGAATGCGCGCGGCGCAGGGAGGCAGCCGCTAGGGGGCGCTCCGCTCCCGGCCACGGCGGGGCGCAGGGACGCGGGATCGGAGAGGTGCCGTTCGGGCGCTCCGATCCCGCGGTCGCGTTTGCGCCCCCGCGATGACACTTTCCTCCCATGCTGAGACGACTCCCGGCTTCGTTCCAGAACCCCCTCACGCTTCTCGGTGCCGCCATCGCGGGGGTGAGTTTCGGACTCATCCTCTTCCTGATGCTGCTCGAGTTCCTCGCCGAGACCCCCAAGCCGTACATGGGGATCATCGCGTTCGTGCTGCTTCCGGGCATTCTCATCGCGGGATTGGCGATCGCGGTGTTCGGCATCCGTCGGGAACACCGGCGCCGGCGCATGGGAACGAGCGCCGAGCACAGGCTCCCGCAGATTGACCTGAACAACCCGCGGCACCAGACGGCATTCTCGCTCGTGTCGGGCGGAGCGATCCTTCTCCTTCTGTTCACGGCCTTCGGGAGTTTCAAGGCCTACGAGCACACGGACTCCGACGCGTTCTGCGGCGGGATCTGCCACAAGGTGATGGAGCCGGAGCACACCGCGTACCAGTATTCTCCTCACGCGCGCGTGGGGTGCGTGAAGTGCCACATCGGCTCCGGCGCGGGCTGGTTCGTGCGGTCGAAGCTCTCGGGGAGCTACCAGATGTACGCCGTGGCATTCAACAAGTACCCGCGCCCGATTCCGACGCCGATCGAGAACCTGCGTCCGGCACAGGAAACGTGCGAGCAGTGCCACTGGCCGAAGCACTTCTACAGCGAGAAGCTGCAAGCCAGCACCTATTTCACGACCGGCGAGCAGGCCACGAAGTGGACGCTGGATCTCCTGATCCGGATCGGCGGGGGCAACATCGAGGCGGGGCCGACCTCGGGAATCCACTGGCACATGAACCTCAACAACAAGGTGACCTACATCCCGACCGATGCGTCGCGGCAGTCCATTCCGTGGGTTCGCTCGGAGCTGCCGGATGGAACGGTCACCGTCTACAACAGCACCGAGACGCCGCTCTCGGAGGCGGAAGTCCGGACGCTGCCGTCGCGGCGCATGGACTGCATTGACTGCCACAACCGCCCGAGCCACATCTACCATCCGCCGGCCCGCTCGGTGAACCACCTGATGACGCTCGGGTGGATCGATCCGTCGCTGCCGAACGCGAAGAGCATCGCGGTGCACGCGCTGGAAGGCCCCTACTCGAGCAGCTCGGCGGCGACCGACAGCATCAAGACGATCATCGAGGAGTTCTATTCGGCCAACTTCCCCGCGGTCGCGTCGGCCAAGCAGGCGGAGATCGCGCGGATGATCGAGGAGGTGCAGAAGATTTACAGCCGGAACTACTTTCCCGAGATGCGCGTGAACTGGAGGGCGTTTCCGGACAACATCGGGCACCTGTACTACCTCGGCTGCTTCCGCTGTCACGACGGCAAGCACGTCTCGAACGACGGCAAGGTGCTCTCGAAGGACTGCAACTCCTGCCACGCGATACTGGCCCAGCAGTTCGAGCGCGGCGCGCTCCGGATCTCGCTCGAGGGGATCGAGTACCGGCACCCCGTGGACGTCGGGAACGCGTGGAAGGAGACGAACTGCAGCGAGTGCCATAACCCGGCGGGCATCGCGACACGCGTCCCGAAAGCGGCGCCGTGACGCCGGGGCGCCCGCGAGTCTTTATCGTCGTGGCGGCGTCGGCGCTGCTCGCGGCGCTCCCCGTGTGCGCCCGCGCGCAGGCGAATGACGACTGCTTCGCCTGCCACAGCGACAAGACGCTGAAGGGCAAGCGCAACGGCGCGACCATCTCCCTCTACGTGGATCAGGCGAAGTTCGCCGCCTCGATGCACGCTCAGGCGGCGTGTACCGACTGCCACGCGGACCTGGAGAAGAAGGAGCTGCCGCACGCCGAGAAACTGGCCCGCGTCGCGTGCGGCGGCTGTCACGCCGAGGAGGAGAAGCAGCACGCCCAGTCGCTCCACGGCAAGGCGGTCGCCCGCGGAGACCCACTTGCACCGCGCTGCGCCGACTGCCACGGCAACCACGAGATCGTGGCGGCGAAGGACCCGCGCTCGCCGGTCCTTCCCGCGCGCATTCCCTATCTCTGCGGCAGGTGCCATCAGGAAGGCGCGCCGGTGCAGCGGCAGCGTGTGATCCACGAGTCCAACATCCTCGCGAATTACTCGGAGAGCATGCACGGCGTGGCGCTCATCGAGAAGGGACTGGTGGTCACGGCGACGTGCGTCTCGTGCCACACCGCCCACCGGATCCTGCGCCACACCGACGCGGCGTCCTCCATCGCGCGGAGGAACATCGCGGCCACCTGCGCTCAGTGCCACGCGCAGATCGAAGCGGTGCATCGCAAGGTCATCCAGGGCAAGCTCTGGGAGCAGGAGGCCCACGTGCTCCCCGCCTGCGTGGACTGCCATGAGCCCCACAAGGTGCGCCGGGTCTTCTACGACCAGGGGATGGCCGACCGCGATTGCCTGCGCTGCCACGAGCGACGGGACATCCGGGCGTCGCGCGATGGCCGCTCGCTCTGGGTGGACAGCGCCGTGGTGGGCGGCTCCATCCACGTGAAACAGGCGTGCAGCCAGTGCCACGCCGGTGTGACTCCCTCACGGATGCGGCCGTGCGAGACGCTGACGCAGAAAGTGGATTGCGCCTCCTGCCACGCCGAACTCGTGCTGCAGTACCGCGAGAGTGCCCACGGCCGCCTGGAGGCGAAGCAGGACCCCAACGCCCCCACCTGCAAGGAGTGTCACGGAACCCACGGTACGCTGGGCAGGAGATCGCCGGCGTCGCCGACCTATCCCACTCGCGTTCCCGCCCTCTGCGCGCGCTGCCACCGGACGGGCGAAAAGGCCGCCGTCCGGTATGCCGGACCCGAGACCGAGATCGTCGAGCACTATACCGAGAGCATTCACGGCAAGGGGCTCCTGAAGAGCGGCCTCGTCGTGACCGCGATGTGCACGAACTGCCATACCGCGCACAGCGTGCTCCCGCGCGACAGCGTGCTGTCCAGCGTGCACGTCAGCAACATCCCGGCCACCTGCGGTGCCTGCCACGCCGGCATCCAGGAGCGGTTCGAGCAGAGCATTCACTCGCCGACGGTGACCCGCACGCAGAAGCCGCTGCCGGTCTGCAACGATTGTCACAGCGCGCACACCATCCGCCGCACCGACGAGGAGGGATTCAAGCTCACGATCATGAGCCAGTGCGGCCGGTGCCACGAGCAGATCGCCAAGACCTACTTCGAGACCTACCACGGCAAGGTCTCGCAGCTCGGCTACACCAAGACGGCGAAGTGCTACGACTGCCACGGGGCGCACGACATCCTGCCGGTCGGGGATCCGCGTTCGCACCTGAATCGCGCGAACGTCGTGGCCACGTGCCAGAAATGCCACCCGGGCGCCACGCGACGGTTCGCCGGCTACCTGACGCACGCCACCCATCACGACCCCGCCAAGTACCCCTGGCTGTTCTGGTCCTTCTGGGGGATGACCGGCCTGCTGATCGGGACCTTCGCGGCGGGGGGAGCGCACACGCTCCTCTGGCTTCCGCGCGCGTTGAAGATCCGACGCGAGTTCGGGAGGCATCCGAGCACGTCCCGGCACGAAATGGAGTTCGAGCGGTTCTCGCGCCTGAACCGCGTGCTGCACGTGACGATGATCGTCAGCTTCCTCAGCCTGGCCGCGACCGGGATGACGCTCAAGTTCTCGTACACCAGCTGGGCGTCCACCCTCTCGCACCTGCTCGGAGGATTCGAGACCGCAGGCTACCTCCACCGCGCCTCGGCCGTGTTGATGGTCGCGATCTTCATCGCGCATCTCGTGGACTTGGCGCGCCGGAAGCGGCGGGAACGCCGTTCGTGGAAGCAGATGCTGCTCGGGCCCGACACGATGCTGCCGACCCGCAAGGACGTGGCGGACTTCAAGGGGTCCTTGAAGTGGTTCCTGGGACGCGGCGAGCGTCCGCGCTACGGACGCTGGACGTACTGGGAGAAGTTCGACTACTTTGCCGTGTTCTGGGGGATCGCGATCATCGGCTCGACCGGATTGATGCTCTGGTTCCCGAACGTCTTCACGCGGCTCGTCCCGGGCTGGTTCCTCAACGTGGCGACCATCATCCACAGCGACGAGGCGCTGCTGGCCACCGGCTTCATCTTCACGGTGCACTTCTTCAACACGCACCTGCGCCCGGAGAAGTTCCCGATGGACATCGTCGTGTTCACCGGGCGCATGACGGTCGAGGAGCTCAAGCACGACAAGCCGCTCGAGTATGACGCGCTCATCGCGAGCCGGGACCTCAGGAAACACCTGGTGGTCCCGTACCCGCCCATCGTGATCAGGACCATCCGCGCCTTCGCCTGGACGGCACTCGCCATCGGGTTCCTGATGGTCATCTGGATCGTCTACGCGATGCTCTTCGCGTACCGCTGATCGCCCCGTTCAGCAGTGTCCGCGTCGCCCGCGCCGCGCCGTCGCGCGCGCCTTCCCCGGCTATTCGGCGGGGGGCTCCTCCTTCAACCGCCGCAGCTCCGCGGGGTGTTCCTCCCGCATTTCCTCCTCCGTCAGCGATCCGGTCAACCACGCGAGGTTCATCGGATAGACGTCGGGGTTGAACACGACGAAATAGAGGTGCCACACGATGATCGCGAGCGTCGCGAGCCAGGCTTCATAGTAGTGCACCGTCTGCGCGACGTCCCAGCCGAGCTTGGTGAGCAGACCGATGAACGTGTTGTCGAACCAGAGGATCGCCCCGGTGGCGCCCATGATGATGGTGCCCCAGACCAGCGCCCAGTACTCGCTCTTCTCGATGTAGCTGAAGCGCCCGAACTGCGGCCGCGACCGGGAGAGGCCCAGGTTGTACTTCATCACCGCGATGGCGTCGCGCACGTCCTGGCGCGTCGGCAGGAGGTCGCGCAGCAGCTGCTTTCCGCGCGGCGTGGCGAAGAGGTAATAGCAGTGGTAGAGGCCCGCCGCGACCATCACCACGCCGGCGACGCGGTGCGCGAGGCTCCGGATCAGGAACGTGAGGGGGCTGATCTGCCGCAACGTCGCCACCCACCAGGCGTCCGGGAACTTGAGCGCGAATCCGGAGATGACGAGCGTCACGAAACTCACCACCAGCACGGCGTGCTGCACGCGCTCGCTGAGCGACATCCGGAGATAGAGGCCGTGGCCCACGGGTTCCTCGACGATCAACCCGCGGCGAATCATCAGCTTGCGCCGCGCCTTCCGGACGAAGTCGAGGACATTGTGGAGGGCCATCCCCCCGACCAGCACCACGATGAGGGTGAGGTACGCCGCGGCGACCCAGTAGAGCACGGGCTCCTGCTGCGGCGTCAGCGCGACGTGCACGGAGCCGATGGCGAAGCGCTCGTTCGCCCCGGGATGGCACCGCCCGCAGGTGACGGCGAGATTCGCCTTGTTGGTCATCGAGGTGGAATCACTCGACGCCTTGATGTTGTGGTCGCCGTGGCAGCTCGCACAGTTGGCGACCTCGATCGAGCCCCCGCGAATCGCGAGGCCGTGATAGCTGTCGGTGTACGTCTGGAACCGGTCGCTCCGGAGTCCGTATTTCGCCGAGAGCAGCACCGAGGTGTGACAGGGTGAGCAGACCTGGGCGGAGAGGTTCTTCGCCGCGACGCGCGACTGCGGATCCGACGGCGCGAGGATGGTGTGTTCGCCGTGGCACGTCGTGCAGACGGGCGCGTCCGCGTTCCCCCGGCTCAGCGCCACGCCGTGCACGCTCTCGCGGAACTCGCGCTCGATCGGCGCGTGGCACTTCGCGCAGGTGGCGGGCACGTTGACGCGATGCACCAGCGATCCCGGGTCTGCGCCCTTCTTCATCTCGTGGCTGCCGTGGCAGCTCACGCAGTTCGCCGCGCGGGCATCGCCGCGGTGCAGCGCCGCGCCGTGCACGCTGGTCTCGTAGACGGCGATGAACCCGGCGGTGGGTGACGTCCGCGCCCGGACGTCCGGGTTGTCGAGATGACACGACAGGCAGAGTCTCGCCTGGGCCTGCTTCGTGGCGAGCGAATCGGCCTTTCCGTGCGCCAGGGTGATGGAGTGGCGGTGGCAGGTGAGGCAGTTCGGCGCGCCCTTCACCGCCGCGGCCAGCGCCCGGCCGTGCTCGGAGGTCGGGAACTTCTCGGCGACGTCGCCGTGACATTCGCCGCACGATTCGGTCAGGCGGCTTTCGTGGAACTTCGAGCCCGGGACCGCCGGCGACACGACGTCGTGCCGGCCGTGACAGTCCTTGCAGGAGACGTCGGGCTCCCGGCGGGCGGTGATCGCGCGCGCGAGCTGCGGGTGGAACGCGTGCTTGAACGGCACGTCGGCGTGGCAACGCAGGCAGTCCACCGGCTCGATCTTCTCCTTGTGCGGGAGATTCTCGGGGTCGAAGCCCGTGTGGCACGCCACGCAGACCTGCTTCGCGTGCGGCGACCTGTTGAGGACCGCCTCGTCGGTCCACAACGACACCTGCTTGCCGCCCCGTTCCTTCGTGAGGGAATGGTCCTCGTGGCAGGTGAGGCAGTCGGCTCTCGTCTGCGCGCGAGCGGCCGGGGCGCAGAGCGGGATGAGGCCCGCCACGCAGGACATCACCAGGAACGGGCGCAGTCTCATGGCAAGCCGGCCTCGCCTCACGAGGAACTTGTCCAACAGAATCCTGCCGGCCGTCACCTGGTGAATCGCGGAACGACCGGCAGGAGCGTCAGGGATCGCTGCGTTCGGCGACGCGCGCGCCCTTACGGAGTCTTCGGCGTCGGGTGCGCGATCTTCGCCCAACTCTCGTCGTACTTGAAGCCCTTCATCGTCGGGCTCCGCTCATTATGGCACTTCCGGCACTGCACCTCAATCGCGGCCTTGTCCTTGTAGGCCGTCATCCCGCCGGCGATGGACTTTGCCCGGTCCTTCATTACGCTCAGGCTCCGGTATCCCGAGCCCGGCCCGTGGCACGCCTCGCACTGCACGCCGTCCTTGGGATCCATCTTCGAGTCCGCGGCGACCTTTGCCGTGATCGCGTGGCATTCGAGGCACTCCGGCGATTCGGCCGCCGGCTTCGCGAGGCCCTTCGACTTCGCGATGTCGTTGGCCTGCGCCGTCGTCAAGGCGGTGTACGCCTGCGCGTGCTTCGACTTCTCCCACAGCCCGAGCTGATTCCCCGATTTCTCCGTCTTGTGGCACGGTCCGCACGCCTTTACGCCGACGTACGTGCTGCCCGCGCTCGCCTGCGCCACGCCGGACGCGGCCGGGTACGCCACACAGGCCACCAGTCCCAGAAGAACCACCGCCTGCTTCATGAGTCTCTCCTTGTTGTGGCTCATGCCAAGGACGATCGTGAATCTCGGTTGACTTCTCGTACACTAATCTCGGATGAAGCGTTACGCCGGGAAAGTGCGGCATCACGCGAGAGACGGTGACATCGGCGGGCGGGTGCTCCAGCCGCGGCGTCGAGACCTCGAACTCCTTACGTGTGTGTAGCGTTTTCTCCGACAGGTCACCTCCGCATCACCCCCTGAGTGAGACGCGGCGCGGTCGCTATCGTGGGGCTGATGCGCGATCGTCTTTTCTCCGGCGGGCTCTCGGCCCGGTCGCGGCGCGGATGACGCGGCGACTGCTCGCGGTCCTGCTGTCGGTGCTCCCGGCTCTTGCCGCGGGGCAGGGGGTGCGCGTGTCGGGCGTGTCGTCCGCGCAGCTCGTGGAGCTGCGACCGCTCGTCGTGGACTCCGCCGGCGTCGAGCGCTCCGGCGCCCTCGTGAATGCGGCACCGTTCCTTCAGGACTTCACGCTGGCGGCGTGGGGGCTCGCGCAGGGGCTCAGCTTTCACGCGAACGCGCGCGTGCGGACGCAGCTCGCCTCCGACGGGCTCGTCTATCCGGGGGCGAACGACCGCTTCGATCTGCTCGATGCCTACGCCGAGCTCGAGCGGAGCTGGGGGCGCGCGCGCCTCGGGCGCCAGTGGGTGATGGGTGGGCTGGGCGCGTACGACTTCGACGGCGCGAGCCTCGTGCTGCGTCGCGGGCGGCTCAGCGCCGAGGGGTGGGGCGGGCGTGCGCTCGCCGCCGGCCTGTTCGAGAGCCACACCAGCGCGGAGCTCGCGGCGGTCGAGAGCCGCCCGCCGGACCAGGACGGATACGTCGCGGGCGGGCGTGTGCGGCTGCGTCCAGGTCCGCGCAGCACGATGACGCTGCAGTACCAGCGTGTGCTCGTCGCCGACCGGAGCGGGCTGTATTCCGAGCGCGCCGCCTTCGATGCCTCGCACCAGGCGAATGGCGCCGTGGTGGACCTTGCGCTCGCGTACGACTTCGCCGGCGCCGCGTGGAATGAGGTGCGCGCGCGCCTCGGCACGGCGAAGCTGAGCGGCGTCGGGTACTCCGTCGAGGTGCGCCACTCGCGGCCGTTCTTCGAGTTGTGGACGATCTGGGGAGCCTTCGCGCCCGTCGGCTTCGACGAGGCGCGCGCCACGGTGGATTGGCGGCCCCGCGCCACGGCGGTCTCGTTCGGCCTCCACGGCGGATACCGGCGCTATGGCGAATCGAACGCCGGGCTCGATCTCCGGACGAATGGCTGGCGGGCCGGCGCCGATGCGAGCTGGTTCGGCGAGGGCGCGCTGTCCCTGTCGGGCTCGTACGACGTGGACATCGGGTTCGGCGCTTCGCGCTCCGACGGCCGTGCGCGCGTGCGCTGGACGTCGCCGTCCGGCGCCACCATCGGCGTCGAGGGCTCCGCGCTCCAGAACATCTACGAGTTCCGCCTCGGCACGGGCCGCGTGTTCGGCGCGGCCGTGGACGGCGCCGTGTCGCTCTCGAGCGACGTGCGGTTCGTGTGCGATGCCGGCGTCTACCGCCATGCGCGGTCGAACGGCGCGCTGGGCCCCGACTGGACGCAGCGACGGGCGTCCGCGCGACTCGAGTGGACGCTGGGACGGGACCCCGGCGTCGTTCGCGGGAAGGCGCCGTGATGCGCGCCGGTTGCGTCGCCCTCGCGCTGCTCGTTCCCGGCGTGCTCGCCGCCCAGGCGGGCGGCGCCTTTCCGCACGCGCGGCACGCGTCGCTCTTCACGAGCTGCCTCGAGTGCCACGCCGGCATCCCCGCGGGCGACAGCGCGCGCGCCTTTCCCGCGGCGTCGGACTGCCTCGTGTGCCACGACGGCGCGGCGGAGAAGCGCGTGGACTGGACGCCGAAAGCCGCGCGCGGCGGCGGGGTGCTCGTCTTCTCCCATCCCGCGCACGCGAAACGCGCCGGCAAGGAGGCGACGTGCGAGACCTGCCACGCCGCCGGCCCGGGCGCGATGAATGTCGCGCGCGCGACACCGGAGAAGTGCCTCTCCTGTCACGCGCATCAGGCGACGGCGCACAAGGCCCAGGGCAACAACTGCGCCACCTGCCACCGGAGCGGCCGTGTGCGCGTGCACCAGGCGGGATTCGCGCGCTCCCACGGCGCGGCGGCGGCGACCGAGGCGCTCACCTGCGCCGGGTGCCACGCGCGGCGCTTCTGCGCGGACTGCCACGCCGGCGAGCGCAATGCGCGGCGCTATCACCCGGCGAACTTCGCGTCGCGCCACGCACCGGAGGCGTACAGCCGCGACGTCGCCTGCAGCGGCTGTCACTCGACCGAGGCCTTCTGCCGGGATTGCCACCGCCAGACGGGGCTCGCGGCGAAGACGGGGAGTCGGAGCACGCGCTACCACAACGCGCAGCCGCGGTGGCTCCTCCAGCACGGCCGCGCGGCCCGGCAGGAACTGAGCACGTGCGCGTCCTGCCATCAGCAGAGCTACTGCATGGCGTGCCACTCCGACGCCGGGTGGCGCGTCAGCCCGCACGGGCCGACCTTTGATGCCGCGCGCATGCACCGGCGAAATCCGACGCTCTGCGTGCGCTGCCACCTGAAGGACCCGCTCGCGGGGAAGTGAGCGCACGTTCACGGAGGATCGCGATGGCGATGAAGACGGCGCGACGCGCGCGCGCACTGCTGCTGGTGCTCGCGACGGCGGTCGCGTGCGACGCGAAGGACGAGGCGCCGAAGGTCTCGCTCGCGCAGGCCCGGGCGGACAGTGCCCATCGCGCGGCGGGCGTGGACCCCGCGGGCGTCGTTCCGGCGGGGCTGAGCGCCGACGCGCAGGCGGCGCTTGACAGCGGGAACGCGCTCTTCCGCACGAAGGCGTACGCCCGGGCGCTCGCCCAGTACCGGCTCGCGTCGGCCAGGGCGCCGAGCCACGCCGCGCCGCTCTTCGGCGTCTACATGGTCGCGCGCGCCACGGGCAACCAGGCGCTCGCCGACAGCGCGCTCGCGGGCATCCGCGAGCGCGGCGGGGCCCCGCCGGCCGGCCCGATCCATCCCTCGGACTCGGCGCTCGACAAGGGCCGAACGAGCGTGCGGAAGGGGCTCACTTCCTGAGCGGCGGACGACGACCGGGCGGTGCCGGCGGGCCGGGTCGCATTATGTTCCCTCGATAGGCCCGAGACGGGCCGCCGCACGGGCGGCCCGCCGCTCGTTCGCTTCCCGTGCGCCCACACCCCGCCGCCCGCAGTCCGCCATGACGCTCCGCCCTCCCGCCGTCGGAGAAGCCGCCCCCGACTTCACGCTCGAGACCACGGCCGGCACGTCGGTCACCCTCTCGCACTTCCGCGGCCAGAAGCACGTCCTCATCGCCTTCTTTCCGCTGGCCTTCACGGGTACCTGCACCGCCGAGCTGTGCAGCTTCACCGACGACTATGCGCAGTTCGTCGAGCGCGGCGTCGAAGTGATTCCGATCAGCGTGGACATGCTCCCGAGCCTCAAGGCGTTCAAGGCACAGCACCACATCTCCGTGGAACTCGCGAGCGACCTGCGCCGCGAGGTGGCGCGCGTCTACGGCGTGCTCAACGAGGAGAAATGGACCGCGAAGCGCTCGTACTTCCTCGTGGACGCGAAGGGCGTGGTGCGCTGGACCCACGTCGAGTCGGTGAACGGACAGCGGCGCGAGAACGCGGAGATCCTCGCGCAGGTCGCGCGGCTCGCGGAGTGAGCCGCCGGCGGGCCACGTCGTGACCGATCCCGTCGAGCAGCTCGCGCGCGACGACAAGTGGCAGCTCGGCGCGGGCGACGGCGGACGCTTCGCGCCCCCGCTGCCGCGGTGGCTCGACGTCCCGGGATTCTGGGACGAAGCGACCGTGGACGGCACCGCGATCGCGCCACTGTTCACCGTCACGGTCCTCGACGACGACGGCCGCGAACGCGTGGCGCGCGTCACCGCACGGCGCTGGACGCCCGCGGAGCTCACGGTGCAATACCGGCTCGCGCAGGGGCTCACCGCGACCGAAGTGCGCACGGCGCATCCGGGAGGGATCTTCGTCTCCGAGTGGCGCTTCGCCGCGTATCGGCCCGCGCGCATCCATCTCGTGGCCTGGACGGCGCAGCCCGGCGCGCTCGTCGAGCGCGGTTCGGCCGCGTTCACCGGCGCACTCGCCTTCACGCGCGCCGTCGAACAGGGCGATGGCGCGGCGCGCCGGTTCCGCGCCGAGCTCGGCGTGAGCGGCGGCGCGACCTCCTGGCACGCCCTCCGCGCGGAGCGCGAGCCGGGCGGGCCCGCGTGGCACCTCACGCCCTTCGCGGAGTGCTGGCAGGCGCTCGCGCTCCCGCGCGCGGTGGGTGCCGAAGGCGCCGCCACCGAGGGCACGTTCTACGCCGCCGTGCACCGCGCGCTCGCGGTGGACTACGGTGGGGCGTCGGCCACCTTCGCGATGCGGCTCGTCGTGGCCGAACCGGCGCACCGGAGTGCCGCCGTGCACGCCACGGCGGCGCCCAGGCTCGGCACCTTCGGCGGCGTCAGCCGCCGGCGGTGGAGCGAGCACTTCGCGTCGGTCCCGCAATTCCGCTCCTCCGATCCCTACCTGGAAACCTCGTACTGGTACGGGTGGTACTGCGTGCGGCTCCACGGCGGGCGCGCGCCCGCGCGCGACCTGCGCTGGCTGCGCGATCGCGGTCCCGCGCGGGAAGCGGTACGCCGCCTGGCGCGCGCGGGGTCCACCGGGGCGGCCGTCGCGCTGGCCGCCCTCGATGCGACCGCGCCCGAGGATGCGCTCATCCGCGAGCTCCACCCGGATCTCGCCCGTGCGGCGGACCGCCTCGTGGAGTCGCGCGACGCCGAGGAGAGCGGCCTCTTCGACCTGCCGGTCGAAGCCCCCGACTTCCCGGTGCGCGCCGGCGCGCACGGCGCCGAGCGCGCCGCACGCCTCAAGGGCGTGGACGTGACCGTGGACGCCTACGCGCTCTTCCGCGCGCTCGAGATGCTGGCGCCGCGCGCGGACGCCGATCCTGCCCGCTGGACCGCGTTGGCCGCGCGCACGCGCGCGGCGCTGCGCGCACGGATGTGGGACGGAACACGCGGGATGTTCAGTGACGTCAACGCCGCGACGGGCGCCGCGACCGGCGTCAGCGCGGCCGTGTGCTTCCTTCCCTTCGGCACCGACCTGGTCGAGCCGCATCATATCCCGGGCCTGGAGCGGCACCTGCTCGATCCCGCCGAGTTCGCGACGGCGTTTCCCGTACCCTCACTCTCGGCCGGCGATCCGCGCTTCAGCGCCGAGGGCATCTGGGAGGGGCGCGTGCTCCAACGCCCGTGGAACGGCCGTGCCTGGCCCGCGCTGAGCCGCCGTCTGGTGGACGCGCTCGCGCACACTGCTCGCACGCACGCCCCCCACCTCCGCGAGCCGGCCGCGTCGCTTCTGCGCCGCTTCGTGCGCACGATGTTCCACGCCGGCGATCTCCACCGAGTGAACGTCCAGGAGCACTACAACCCGCTGACGGGACACGCCGCGCTCGTGTGCGGCACCGACGACCCCACGGCCGGCTCGATGACCGACCTGATGCTCACACACGTGATGGGAATCGGCCCGCGCGCGGACGGCGTCACGGTGGATCCGCTTCCGCTCGGACTGGAGCGCGTGGAGGTGCGCGGCGTGCTGGTGAGAGGCAGGGAGCTGGAGGTCGTGATCGCGGGGGATGAGGTGGTCGTGCGGATCGACGGAGGAGAGGAGAGGGGCTCGGTCGGGACGCAGATCATCATCAGGGACTAGGGACGAGTGAGAGGGACGAGGGACAAGGCACCTCATCCAGCGGGCAGGACGCAGCGTCCGGGAGGGAGCGTGTGTGGGCTGTTCCCTGCACCCCGTCCCCGTCGCCCTCAGCGCGCAGTTCCTGTCCCTGGTCCCTCTCACTTGTCCCTACTCCTTGCCTCTTCGGTCATCTTGTCCCGTCTCCGTTCCCGTCGTACTTTGCCCCCAACCTCCACTTTCCGCCCGTGAGCTCCCCGCTCGCCCCATCCGCCCCCGGCTCGGCTCCCGCTCCCCCGCGCGCGTTCGCGGCGTTGGCGGGGATCATCGCCGAGCTCGCGTCGAGCAAGGTGCTGGAGGAGAGCATTGCGCGGTCGCTCGAGTCGCTGCGGACGGCGCTCGGGGCCGCGGAGTGCTCCATCTGGCTGCACGGGCCGGCGGGGCTCGTGCGCGCGTGGGGCGCCGGCGAGCCGCTGACGGCGGCCGCCGACATCGAGGCGCTCATCGCGACGCCGGGCAGCCCGGCCCGCGGCCTGACCGTCGCGCGCATCGCTTCGAACGACCGCCGCTCGGGCGCGCTCGCGGTGCGGTCCACGCGCGAGTTCGACGGCGACGAGCGCACGCTCGTGACCGCCGTCGCGAACCTGCTCGCCCCCGAGCTGGCGCACGCGGAACGAAGCCGGCAGCTGGAGGTCGAAGTCGAGGCGCGCACCGCCGAGATCGACCGCGAACGCCGCTTCACCGAGAAGATCATTGACTCGCTGCCGGTGGGCCTGTACGTGATTGACCGCGAATACCGCATTCACGCGTGGAACCGGAAGCGCGAGACCGGGATGCAGGGCGTTTCGCGCGAGGAGGCGATCGGCCGCACCATCTTCCAGATCCTGCACCGGCAGCCGCACGACATGCTGCGGCGCGAGTTCGAAGACGTCTTCACGACCGGCCGCATCCAGGAATACCAGATGGAATCGCTCGCGACCGGCGAGCTGCGCACGTATCGCATCACCAAGATCCCGATGCGACTCGGCGACTCGGCGGTGACGCACGTGATCACCATCGGCGAGGACGTCACCGACTGGAAGGAGGCCCAGCAGCGCTTCTCGCAGGCGGAGAAGCTCGCGGCCATCGGCCAGCTCGCGGCCGGCGTGATGCACGAGATCAACAACCCGCTGGCGACGATCGCCGCGTGCGCCGAGAGCCTCGGCTTCAAGCTTTCGGACGCGCAGAAGTCCGGGGGCGCGATGCCGGCCGACGCAGCGGAATACCTGCACATCATTGACAACGAGGTCTCGCGCTGCAAGCAGATCGTGGATGGCCTCCTGGACTTCAGTCGCCCGAAGCAGGTGCTCAAGGAGCGCGTGGACCTGAACGAGGTGGTCGAGCGCACGCTCCTCCTGCTCAAGCACCACGTTCGCTTCAAGAAGCTGGCCGTGAGCACGGAGCTCGATCCGTCGCTCGCGCGCGTGCCGCAGGCGAGCGGCGAGGGACTGGTGCAGGTGTTCATGGCCCTCCTCCTGAACGCGATGGACGCGATGGGCGACCGCGGCGCCATCACCATCCGCACGAAGCGCGGGAACTCCGCGCAGGAGGGCGCCGTCGCCGAGGTCGCGGATCAGGGCCACGGCATCGCGCGGTCGGAGCTGTCGAAGATCTTCGAGCCGTTCTATACCACGAAGGCGGCGGGGCGCGGAACCGGGCTGGGCCTCTCCATCTGCTACGGCATCATTCAGGAACACGGAGGGCGGCTCGAGGTGGAGAGCGTGCTGGGGCAGGGGAGCACCTTCCGCGTGATTCTCCCGACGGTGGAGCGCCGGTGAGCGGTGCGCCGCCCGTCCGGGTCCTGATCGCCGAAGACGAAGCCAATCTGGGGGACCTCCTCGAGCGCCATCTGGCGGGGCGCGGGCACCGGGTGACGGTGACGCACAACGGGCGCGCGGCCCTCGACGCCCTGCGCGCCCAGCCGTTCGACGTGGCGCTGCTGGACCTCGTGATGCCGGAACTGGACGGGCTCGAGGTGCTGCGCCAGGTGCGCGAGGGGCCGGCGCCCCCGGAGTGCATCATCCTCGCCGGCCACGGAACGATTGACACCGCGATCGCGGCGATGCGGCTCGGCGCGTACGACTACGTCGGGAAACCGTACCGGCTCGCGGAGATTGACGTGCTGGTACGCCGCGCGTGGGAGAAGCGGCGGCTCCTGGCCGACAACCGCCGGCTCGCGTCGCGGCTGAGGTTCGTGGACGGCGCCCGGGACCTCACGTCGGTGTACGCGCCCATGCTCTCGGTGCTCGCGCTGGCGCGGTGCGCGGCGCGGGGCGGTACGCCCGTGCTGATCTCGGGAGAGCCGGGCTCCGGGAAGTCGGAGCTCGCGCGTTTCGTGCATTGGCGGTCGGCCCGGGCGGAGGGCCCGCTCGTCGAGGTCGCCTGCGGGGCGATGGCGGCCGGCGAGGCCGAGGGGGAGCTCTTCGGCGCCGCCGGCGCCGCCGGCGCCGGTCGCGGCAGCGGCGCGCCCGGCGGCCCGACCGGCGGTCTCGCGGAACTCGCCGCGGGCGGCACGCTCGTGCTCGACGACGTCGGGGCGCTCGATCCCGCGGCGCAATCCGCGCTCGCCGACGCGCTCGCGCACGGCGCCTTCCGCCGCGCGGGCGCGCGTCACCGCGTCGAGCTCGAGGCGCGGCTCGTGGCAACCACGAGCGTGGACCTGCGCGCCGCCGTCAAGGGTGGCGCCTTCCGCGCGGAACTGCTCACGCAGCTCGCGCAGGCCGCCATCTCGCTGCCGCCACTCCGCGAGCGCGCGGTGGACATCCCGGTGCTCGCGCACGAGTTCGTGCGCGAGCTGGGCGGTGCGCGTGCCCCCACGCTCGCCGCCGAGGCGGTCGAGGCGCTGCAGCGCTACGACTGGCCCGGCAACCTGCGGGAACTCCGGAACGTGCTGGAGCGCGCCGTCCTCGTGGCTGACGCCGGCGTGATCCACGCGCGCGACCTCCCGCTCGCGAGGGCCTCCCACGACGCGCGTGACGCGCGCACGGGCGACGCGCCCTGCTCGCTGGCGGAGGTCGAGCGCCGCCACATCGCCGCCGTGTTGCGGAGCGTCCACTGGCACCAGGGCCGGGCCGCAGGGCTCCTCGGCATCTCGCCCAAGACGCTCTACCGGAAGATCCGCGAGTACGGCTTCCGGCGTCCGCAGAGCCCGACGTCCGCATGAAGGTGCTCGTCATCGAAGACGACCCCACGGTCGGGCAGTTCGTGAAGCGCGGACTCGAGGAGCAGCGCTGGACCGCGGACCTCGTGACCGACGGCGAGGAAGGGGAACGGCTCGCGATGAGCCAGCCCTACGACCTCGTCGTCCTCGACATGCGGCTCCCCGGCCGGAGCGGCCTCGAGGTGCTGCGCAACCTGCGCGCGAAGGGCTTCGAGCATCCCGTGCTCGTCCTCACGGCGCAGGACGCTGTGGACGCCAAGGTCGAGACGTTGCGCGCCGGCGCCGACGACTACGTGACGAAACCGTTCGCCTTCGAGGAGCTGCTGGCGCGCGTCCAGGCGCTCGCCCGCCGCCCGCGCGCGCTCGCCTCCCCGCTCCTCAAGGTGGCCGACCTGGAGGTGGACCTCGACGCGCGCGAAGTGCGTCGCGCCGGCCGGACGATCGAGCTCACGCCCAAGGAGTTCCTCGTGCTGGAGTACCTGATGCGCCACGCCGGGCGCGTAATGAGCCGCACCCTCATCACCGAGTACGCCTGGGGCTACCACTTCGACCCCGGCACCAACATCGTGGACGTGGTGATCAACCACCTGCGGAAGAAGCTCGACGCCAGCCGTGGCCAGAAGCTCATCACCACCGTGCGCGGCGTCGGGTACGTGATCAAGGCGTAGGAGCACGCCGATGGCCTCGATCCGCGCGCGGATCACGGCGACCTACGCGGTCGCCCTCGCTGGGACGATGTTCGCCTTCTCCGTCGCCGTCGGGTACGAGCGGAACAAGGTCGCCACCGACGCGCTCTACGAGCGCGCGTCGTCCAACGCGCTCCTGGCCGCCCGCATCCTCCAGCAGGCGCGCCAGGCCGGCGAGCAGATCGCGATTGACACCGCGGTGCTCGTGGGGAGCCAGATCGCGCCGCGCCTGCGCGGTTACCTCGACGCGCTGCCGGGCTTTGTCTTCGTGCTCGATTCCAACCGCGTGCTCTATGCCTCGCCCTCCGTGCAGCGGTTGTGGCGAAGCGACCTCGACCGGCTCACCACGGCGGCGTTTGACGTGGATTCGACGCGGCAGTCCTGGGTCACGCTCGACAGTCTGCTCGACCGGGTGCTCCTCGCCGGCGGCTACACGGTGCCCAAGGCCGTGGGCGGCGTGCGCCGCGTCGTTGCCGGCGTTTCCTCGCGCTCCGGCGGCGTCTCCTCGGCGCCGGTCTTCGTGCTCACGGTCGTCATCGGGCCACTCATCCTCCTCGTCTCCGTCGGCACGGCCTGGCTTCTCGCGGGCCGGATGCTGTCGCCGATCGAGCACATGGTGAACGACGTCGAGGCCATCACGGACGGCCGCTCGCTCCACCGGCGTGTCCCCGTCGAGGATCTGGGCGACGAGATCGGCCGGCTCGGCGAGACGCTGAACGCGATGATCCAGCGACTCGAGGCGTCGTTCGCCGCGCTCCGGCGTTTTACGGCCGATGCGAGCCACGAGCTGCGCACGCCGCTCGCGGTGCTCCGCGCCGACATCGAGCGCGCGATGACCGCGCCGCCGCGCGGCACCGAGCAGCTCGTGGCGCTCGAGGAGGCCCTGCAGGAAACGTCCCGGATGACCGGGCTCGTCGAGTCGCTGCTCACGCTCGCGCGTGCCGACGAGGGCCGCCTCGGCCTGCAGCGCGAGCCCGTCGCCCTCGAGGCGCTCGTGAAGGACGTGGGCGAGACGGCGCACATCCTCGGCGAGGAAGCGGGGCTCACCGTGAGCACGCCGCTGCTGCAGCCCGTAACCGTCCTTGGGGACGCCGAACGGCTGCGCCAGCTCTTCCTCAACCTCGTGACGAACGCGATCAAGTACACCCCGCGCGGCGGGAGCGTGGAACTCTCGCTCGAGGCCAGGGACGGCACCGCCGTCTTCACGGTCAAGGACACCGGGGTCGGCATCGCCGGCGCCGACCTCCCCTACATCTTCGACCGCTTCTGGCGCGTGGACCGCGCGCGCTCGCGTCTCGACGAGCGCGGCGGCGTGGGGCTGGGTCTCGCGATCGCGCAATGGATCACGCAGGCGCACGGCGGCTCGATCAACGTCGCCTCGCGCCTCGGCCGGGGGAGCACCTTCGCCGTGACAATCCCTGCGCTCGCCCCGCCCATCGAAGCGTAATGCGCGCGTGAGCGAATCCTCACGAAAGAAGGGGGCGTCGCTTCATCCGGCGGGGGTATCGTATGACACGGGACGGCGCGGCCGCTTCGCCGGCGCTCCCCCGACCGACCAGCGAGTGTGAACCCGATTTCTAACCCGTGGTTAAGGGAAAGTTAATCTTCGTGTCTTACCGTGAACGGAACGCGGGGCTACTTTCTTCACCCGCACCAGTCCGCCTTCTCGGTTCACCACGCCACTGAGGAGTACCGACTTGTTCAACAACCTTCTCGAGTCCAAGGCGAAGCGACAGCGCACGCTGGGCGGGTTCATCTTCAGCGTGACCTTCCACGCCGCGGTGATCACGGCGGCGGCGTACGCCACGCTCCACGCGACGCAGCAGAAGGAAAAGCGTGAAGAGAAGGTCGAGTTCGTCGAAGTCAAGAAGGCCGAGCCGCCGAAGCCGCCGCCGATCATGGAGGCGCCGCCGCCGCCCAAGGGCTTCCAGGTGCTCACGGCGCCGGTGAACATCCCCGACGTGCTCCCGGAGATTGACCTCACGAAGAAGCTCACCGACGAAGCCGACTTCTCGGGCAAGGGCGTCGAGCGCGGCCTCGCCAAGGGGCCCATCGTCGAGAAAGTCAACCAGGAGCAGACCTACTTCGAGTTCCAGGTGGAGAAGCCGGTGATGCAGGCGCCGAACTCCGCCATCCCGCGCTACCCGGAGATTCTCAAGTCGGCCGGCGTCGAAGGCGAGGTGCTCGCCCAGTTCGTCGTGGACACCACCGGGCGTGCCGAGCCCGAGACGTTCAAGGTCTTCAAGGCCACGCACGAGCTCTTCGCGACCGCCGTGCGCAGCGCCCTCCCGAACATGCGCTTCATCCCCGCCGAAGTCGGCGGCAAGAAGGTCAAGCAGCTGGTGCAGCAGCCGTTCGTCTTCGCGATCTCGAGATAACCCGACCCCGCGGTTCGCTCGCTTCCTCCACCACGCGTCAGGAGCTCGTGCCATGGAACTGTCGTTAGTAGACATGTATAACACGATGGGCAACTTCGCCAAGGGCATCGTCTACACCCTGGCGCTGATGTCCGTGTACTCCCTCACGGTGATGATCCAGAAGTGGTGGTTTCTGCGGCGCGCGCAGAGCGAGACGCGGAAGTTCGCCCCCGAGTTCTCGCAGTTCCTCGAAGAGGACAACCTGACGGAGGCGATCAAGCTCGCCGAGGGCTACAAGAAGTCGCACGTGGCCCGCGTGCTCGGCAACGCGCTGGCGGAAATCAAGCCGCTGATCCAGGACGGCTCGGTGACCGTCGCGGACATCAACTCCGCCGAGCGCGCGGTCGAGCGCGAGATGCTGATGACCATCGTGCTCGTCAAGCGCGGGCTCGCCGTGCTGGCCACGACCGGCGCCACGGCGCCGTTCGTGGGACTGCTCGGCACCACGATGGGCATCGTGAACGCGTTCCAGGGCATCGCCGCCGGCGGCGGCGGCGGCCTGAGCACGATCGGCGCCGGCATCGCCGAGGCGCTGATCACGACCGCGTTCGGCCTCCTCGTCGCCATTCCCGCGGTGTGGGCCTACAACTACTTCACGACCAAGATTGACAACATCACGGCCGAGATGACCTACTCCTCCAAGGAGATGATCGACTACCTGATCAAGGGCGTCTCGGGCGAGTTCGGCCGCTCGCGCTTCACGCGCGAGTTCAACACCGCGGCGCAGGCAGCCGGCAAGCCCGCCGTCTGAGCTCGTGGCCTCACCTTCTCGGAGCCTCTGAAATGGCGATGTCCGTTGGTGGTGCGGGCGAAGTCAAGGCCGAGCCGAACGTCACGCCGATGATTGACGTGATGCTCGTGCTGCTCATCATCTTCATGATCGTCATTCCGACGATCGCTGCGGGCTTCCAGGCGGTGCCGCCTCAGGGAGTGAACCTGAAGTCGCACCCCGAGGAAGACACCGACCGGGTGCTCGGGATTGACTCGAAAGGGCAGTACTATCTCGACAAGAAGCCGATCCCGAACGACGAGCTCTACGAGCGGCTCCGGCGGATCTACGACGTGCGCGAGGAGGACAAGATCCTCTACCTCAAGGCGCACAAGGACCTGGAGTACGGCAAGATCGAGGACGCGCTCGAAGTCGCGGCCAAGGCCGGCGTCCGCCTGAGCGGGATGATCACTGACCAGAAGCCGGGCACCAAGTCCACGGTCGCGGGCGACCAACTCGGCGACATCCTCAAGAAGGGAGGGGCGCCCTGATGTCCATGCAAGCGGGCGGGGAAGGCCTCAAGAACGAGCCCAACCTCACGCCGATGATTGACGTGCTGCTCGTGCTCCTCGTGATCTTCATGATCATCATCCCGATGGGGCGGAAGGCGATTGACGTGCAGCTCCCCGACCCGAAGCCGCCGGAGCAGCCGCCGCCGAAGAACGCGCAGCAGATCGTGCTCGAGGTGCTCCCGGGCGACCAGTTCGCGGTCAACAAGAAACCGATCGCGAAGGACCAGCTCTTCAGCTATCTCAAGGAGACCTACGATCCGCGCCCCGAGAAGATCATGTTCATCCGCGGCGACCGGACGGTGAAGTTCGAGGCCGTCATCTTCGCGATGGACGTGGCGCGCGGCGCCGGCGTGAAGGTGATCGGCGCCACGCCGAAGGGAGCGGGGGGCTCGCAGTAGCACGGGGCCGCACGACGCCCCGCGGGAGCGGCGGACGAACCCTTTCGGGTTCGTCCGCCGTATCATTAGATGATGCCCGAACCCACCGCTTCGCCGCCGCCTCGGCGGCGGCGCTACCGGCCGCCGGTCGGCGTCCCCGTGCCCCGGCAGAGTCGCGTGGCGAGCGTCTTCGCGTCGCTCGTGCTCCACGCGCTGATTCTGTTTCTCGTGCTGGGGCCGATCCTCGTGCACGACGCCCTGGTGGCCGCCGAAGGCGCCGGCGGCCGCGGGCCGACGGGCGGGGGCGGGGGCGGGCGGAACGCGAGTGGCGGACTCGTGAAGGAGAGCGTGCGTTTCCTCCAAGTGAAGCCGCCGCCGGCGCCGAAGCCGGCGGAAACACCGCTCGTTCCGCCACCGGAGGTACGGAAGCCGGAGCCCGAGCCGCCCAAGCCGCTGCCGCCGCTGCCGCCGCTGCCGCCGCTCGAGCCGCCGAAGGACGCGTCGCAGGCGACGGGCACGGGCGGCGGCACCGGGCGCGACGGCGGCGCCGGAACGGGCCCCGGCACCGGGGGCGGCGCGGGCTCCGGTGAGGGCACGGGGCGCGGCTCCGGCCGCGGGCCCGGCACCGGCGGCGGAGAGGGGCGCATCTATCCGCCAACGGTCACGAACCTCGCCATTCTTCCCATCCCGGTCCCCGCGAAGGTCAAGCCGTACAAGCTGACGGCCTGCTTCGAAGTGGACGAAACGGGAAAGGCCAGGCTCATCTCCTGGAATCCGTCGAAGGACGGCGACTACAACCGGCGGATCAAGGCGATGCTCGATGAGGTGCGCTTCCGTCCGGCGGTGCGGTGGGATGGAACACCGGTGAAGGTGACGGACTGCGCTCTCACGGCGGAGGCACCACTGTAACGGCGAATGCGGAATGCCGCATTGCGGTTCGGACTTTCCTAACCCTCGCCCCCACACTAACTTCCCCCGATTCTATCGCCGACAAAAACCTCGCCTCGTGACCTCCGCCGGCAAGCCCGAGTTCGTCAAGGCCATCACCTTGACCGACGCCACGATGCTCGTGGCGGGCTCGATGATCGGGTCCGGCATCTTCATCGTCTCGGCTGACATCGGTCGCACGGTCGGGGCGCCCGGCTGGCTGCTTGCCGCCTGGGTCCTCACCGGCGTGATGACGCTCCTCGGTGCGCTCGCCTACGGCGAGCTGGCCGCGATGTACCCACGCGCGGGCGGGATGTACACCTTCCTGCGAGAAGCGATGGGTCCGCTCATGGGCTTTCTGTACGGGTGGACCCTCTTCGTCGTCATCCAGACCGGCACCATCGCCGCGGTCGCCGTCGGGTTCGCCAAGTTCCTCGGCGTGCTCTGGCCCGCGGCGACGGCCGAGCGATTCGCGTGGTTCCCGCACCTGAACATCAGCACGCCCGGCGGCCTCATCGAGCTGGGACTCTCGCCGCAGCGACTCGTGGCGCTCGCCTCGATCGCCGTGCTCACCTGGATCAACCTGCGCGGCGTGCGCGAGGGGAAGTTCGTCCAGACGACGCTCACGGTCATCAAGACGGGCGCACTCGCGGCGCTCATTCTCCTCGCCGTCACCGTCGGCCGGAACGCGGAGGCCGTGGCGCAGAACTTCGGTGGCAACTTCTTCGCAGGCGCGCCCACGCTGGGTCCGCTCTTCGCCGTGACCTTCGGGTCGGCGCTCGTCGGCTCGCTCTTTTCGGCCGACGCCTGGCACGCGCCGACGTTCGCGGCGGCGGAGGTGCAGAACCCCGCGCGCAACCTCCCGCGCGCGATGCTCCTCGGCACGGGACTCGTGACGGTCCTCTACGTGATGGCCAACGTCGGGTATCTGAGCGTGTTGCCGATTCACGGCGCGGCCGACGGCGCCTCGGTCATCGCGCGCGGCATTGACCACGCCACGCAGGATCGCGTCGCGACGGCCGTGATGGAGCATATCTTCGGCGCGAACGGCGCGGCGATGATGGCCGTGGCCATCCTCATCTCGACGTTCGGCTGCAACAACGGGCTCATCCTCTCCGGCGCGCGCGTCTACTACGCGATGGCGAAGGACGGGCTTTTCTTCGCGCGCGCGGGCGCGCTCAACAGGAACGCGGTGCCCGGCTACGCGCTGGTCGCGCAGTCGGTGTGGACGGGGTTCCTCTGCCTCTCCGGCACGTACGGGCAGCTCCTCGACTACGTCATCTTCGCCGCGCTGCTCTTCTACGCGCTCACGACGATCGGGCTCTTCGTGCTCCGCGTGAAGCGCCCGGACGAGCCGCGCCCGTACCGCGCGATCGGGTATCCCGTGCTGCCCGCGCTCTACGTGCTCCTCGCCGGCGGCGTCGCGCTGACGCTGCTCGTGGCGGACAAGACGCGCGCGCAGGCGCTCTCGGGCCTCGTCCTCGTGCTCCTCGGCGTTCCGGTGTTCTACCTCTGGCGCCGTCGCGCCGCGCGGTAGCTGCCGTCTCTTCGCCCTTCGCTCGGCTCTTCGCTCTTCGCTCTGTCCCTTCGCTCTTCGCCCTGTCCCGTCGCTCTTCGCCCTGTCCCTTCACTCTTCGCCCTGTCCCTTCGCTCTTCGCCCTGTCCCTTCGCTCTTCGCCCTCGTGACTCAATCCTCCCTGTTGGTGCTCGTTCTCGGCCTGAGCGTCGGCGCTCTCGTCTTCGCCGTCGGCCTGGCGCGGTGGGTGCTCGCGCGCGGCGCCGGCACGCCCGAGATGCGCAAGATCTCCGACGCGATTCAGGAGGGCGCCGAGGCGTTCCTCGCGCGGCAGTACAAGACGATCGCGGTGCTCGCCGTGCTGGTCGCGCTTGCGCTCGCCACGGGGTACGGCGTGATCCGCGCGAGCGCCCCCACCGACCCGGTGAGTGACCGCTGGGTGCTCGCTTTCTACATCACGCTCTCGTTCCTCCTGGGCGCTCTGTCCTCGGGGATCGCGGGCTTCGTGGGGATGTGGGTTTCCATCCGCGCCAACATCCGCGTCGCCGCGGCGGCGACCACCTCGCTGAACGGGGCGCTCCAGACGGCGCTCCGGGGCGGCGCGGTCTCGGGGCTCTTCACCGTCGCGATGTCGCTCCTCGGCGTCGGCGGGCTCTTCGCCGCGCTCTCGGCCTTCGTCCCCGCGGGGGTGGACCCGGGCGCCTGGGCGCAGAAGATCCCCTTCCTCATCGTCGGCTACGGCTTCGGCGCGAGCTTCGTCGCGCTCTTCGCGCAGCTCGGCGGCGGGATCTACACCAAGGCCGCCGACGTCGGCGCCGACCTCGTCGGGAAGATCGAAGCCGGGATTCCCGAGGACGATCCGCGCAATCCGGCGGTCATCGCCGACCTCGTGGGCGACAACGTCGGCGACTGCGCGGGCCGTGGCGCCGACCTCTTCGAGAGCACCGCCGCCGAGACCATCGGCGCGATGATCCTGGGCGTGGTGCTCTACCAGGCATTCGGCGCCGCGGGGATCCTCTTCCCGCTCGTCGTCGGCTCGCTCGGGCTCGTCGCCTCGATCATCGGCGTCCTCTCGGTGCGCACGAAGGAGGACGCCGACCCGATGGACGCGCTCAACCGCGGCTACTACCTCACCGCCGTGCTCGTGTCGGTGGCGGTCTTCTTCGCGTGCAAATGGCTCCTCGTCACGCCCGACGCGCCCGACGCGTGGTGGCACTTCTTCCTCTGCGCGATGGTGGGCGTCGCGACGTCGGTCGCGTTCGTCTTCATCACGCAGTACTACACCGAGCACCGCTACCGCCCGGTGAGAGCGATCGCGGACGCGTCGAAGACGGGTCCCGCGACCAACATCATCATGGGACTCTCGGTGGGGATGGAGTCTACCGTGATGCCGGTGTTCACCATCTCGATCGCGCTCGTCTCGAGCTACCTGCTCGGACAGGCGAGCGGCATCACGATCAACGGCGAGCCCGCCGGCGGGCTCTTCGGCACCGCCGTCGCGACGATGGGGATGCTCGGCTCCGCGGGCTACATCCTCGCGATGGACGTCTTCGGGCCGATCACCGACAACGCCGGCGGCATCATCGAGATGTCGCACCAGCCGGAGAGCATCCGGGCGAAGACTGACCGGCTCGACGCAGTGGGGAACACGACCAAGGCGCTCACCAAGGGCTACGCGATCGGCTCGGCGGCGCTCGCGGCGTTCCTGCTCTTCTCGGCGTACCTCGACGAAGTACGGAACTACACGGCGGCGGAGATGCACGTGGATCTCTCCAAGCCGCCGGTGTTCGTCGCGGCGTTGATGGGCGCGATGCTGGTGTTCTGGTTCACGTCGCTCGCGCTCCGCGCCGTGTCGAAGGCGGCACAGTCCGTGATCACGGAAGTGCGCCGGCAGTTCAAGGAGCGGCCGGGGATCATGCAGGGTACGGAGCAGCCCGACTACGGCCGCTGCGTGGACATCGTCACGATCGGGGCGCTCAAGGCGATGGTGCTCCCGGGCGGCCTCGTGCTGGCGTTCCCCATCACGGTGGGCGTCGTGTTTCGCTTCCTGGCCCCCCGCGAAGCGCATCTGGGCGCGGAGGCCGTGGCCGGCTTCCTGATGATCGCCACCGTGGCCGGGATCCTGATGGCCGGGTTCCTGAACAACGGCGGCGGCGCGTGGGACAACGCCAAGAAGTGGATCGAGAGCGGCCAGTTGGGCGGGAAGAAGTCCGATGCGCACAAGGCGGCCGTGGTGGGCGACACGGTGGGCGATCCCTTCAAGGACACCGCGGGGCCGTCGCTGCACGTGCTGATCAAGCTGCTCTCGACGATCACGCTCGTGTTGGCGCCGTTGTTCATATGAAAAGCAGCCGACAGCCGTCACATGTCAGTGGGAAGCTGATGGCTGACAGCTGATAGCCGACGGCTGTCAGCTCTCAGTCATCAGTCATCAGTTCTTCAGGTTGGGAGCTTCCTTCGCATGAAGACTCTGTTCAGCCGCAAGCCCATCGCGGAGCTGGTGTCGGAGGGCGAGCAATCCGGCCTCCGTCGCGAGCTGGGCGTCCCGTCGCTTGTGATGCTCTCGATCGGCGCGGTGATCGGCGCGGGGATCTTCTCGTCCATCGGCACGGCGGCGGCGGGGCAGATGGCCGCGGACGGCACCACGGTGGTGCGCTACGGCGCCGGCCCGGCGCTCGTCGTCTCCTTCCTCCTCCTGGGTGCCGTGTGCGCGCTCGCCGCACTCTGCTACGCGGAACTCGCCGCGATGATTCCGCAGGCGGGGAGCGCGTACGCCTACTCGTACGCGACGCTGGGCGAGATCGTCGCCTGGATCATCGGCTGGGACCTGATCCTCGAGTACGCGGTGGGGAACGTCGCCGTGGCGATCTCGTGGAGCGGGTACTTCGTCTCGCTCCTCTCCGGGGTGGGGCTCGAGCTGCCCGGCTGGTTGGTGCACGGCTATCGCGAGGTGCTCCTCGCGGCGCCCGATTCGCCCCTCAAGCCGCTGATGCAGAGCGCGCCGCACGTGGCGGGCGTGCCGGTGCTCATCAATGTGCCGGCATTCGCGATCGTCGCCCTGATCACGTGGCTCCTCGTGCTCGGCGTCAAGGAAAGCGCGCGCGTGAACAACGCGATGGTGGTGGTGAAGCTGCTCGTGCTCGCGCTCTTCGTGATCGTCGGCGTGCAGCACGTGGACCCGGCGAACTATCGTCCCTTCGCGCCGAACGGGTTCCGCGGCATCCATCAGGGCGCGGCAATCGTCTTCTTCGCCTACATCGGGTTCGACGCCATCTCCACGGCGGCGGAGGAGACGAAGAACCCGCAGCGGAACATGCCCCGGGGGATCCTGCTCGGGCTCCTCGTCTGCACGGTCATCTACGTGATCGTGGGCGCGGTGGCGACGGGGCTCGTGCCGTACAGGCAGCTCCTCGCGAACGACCCGCTCTCCGCGGCGTTCACTCAGGCGGGGCTGCAGCGCTTCTCGTGGATCATCTCGCTGGGCGCGGTGGTCTCGATGAGCGCCGTGCTGCTCGTGTTCCAGTACGGGCAGCCGCGCATCTTCATGGCGATGGCGCGGGACGGGCTCCTGCCCCGGTTCGCGGCGAAGATCCACCCGAAGTTCCGCACGCCGCACGTCACCACGATGATCACGGGGCTCTGCGTGGCGTCGTGGGCCCTGATCGGGGACGCGGGCGAGACGTACGACCTCACCAACATCGGGACGCTCTTCGCCTTCGCGCTCGTCTGCGCGGGCGTGCTCGTGCTCCGGCACCTCGATGCGGCGCGACCGCGCCCCTTCCGCGTGCCCTTCGTCTGGCCCGTGACCATCGGCGGCGCGCTCGCCTGTGTCTACGTGATGGCGGGGCTCCCCGCCCAGGCGTGGGCGCGCTTCGGCATCTGGCTCGCGATCGGCCTGGCGCTCTATTTCCTGTACGGATACCGGAACTCCACACTGCGCGCGGGCTCACCGCGCGCCGAAGCGAGGGCGGAATGACAGAGTCCGTGGGCCACAGCGGCAAGGGGATGCAGCTCCACACGAAGATCCTCCTCGGGCTCGTCGTCGGCGCGACGCTCGGGGTTCTCGCGAACACGCAGCTGGGCGGGAATCACGCGGCCGTGGCCTGGACTCACCGGTATGTCACGGGTCCGGTGGGGCAGGTGTTTCTGCGGATGCTCTTCATGATCGTGATGCCGCTCGTCTTCGCGTCCATTTCGCTCGGTGTGGCCGGGCTGGGCGACCTGCGCCGCGTGGGCCGCGTGGGCACCAGGGCCCTCGGCTACTTCCTCGTCACGACGAGCCTCGCGGCGGCGACCGGGCTCGCGCTGGTCCTCCTCGTGGATCCGGGCGGCGCGCTCGATCCGGCCGTCAAGACCGAGCTGATGGCGACGTTCGCGCAGGACGCGTCGAGCAGAGTCCAGGCGTCGCAGGCGACCGGATTCGGCATCGAGACGTTCGTGAACATCGTCACGCGGAATCCGGTGAAGTCCGCCGCCGATTTCGACATGCTCGGGGTCATCTTCTTCGGGCTCGTCTTCGGGGCGGCCCTCACGCTCATCCCCGCGGCCACGGCCAAGCCGATGATCGCGGTGCTGGAAGCGCTGGAGGCCGTGGTCATCGCGATCGTCGGGATGGCGATGAAGCTCGCGCCGTACGGCGTGACGGCGCTGATCTTCGGCGTGACCTCGCGCTTCGGCTTCGCGCTGCTCAAGCCCCTCGGCGGCTACGTGGTCGTCGTGCTCGTCGCGCTCATACTGCACGTCGCGCTCAACTTGTCGCTGATCCTCCGCTTCCTCATCGGCGTTTCGCCGCTTACGTTCGTGTCGCGCGTCCGGTCGGCGATCATCACGGCGTTCTCCACGAGCTCGAGCTCGGCGACGTTGCCGACGTCGCTGAAGGTGTCGGAGGAGAGGCTGGGCCTTCCGCCGCAGATCGCCGGCTTCGTGCTCCCGCTCGGCGCTACCATGAACATGAATGGGACGGCGATCTTCGAAGGGATCACGGTCATCTTCCTCTGCCAGGTGTTCGGGATCACGCTCAGCCTGGGCCAGATGGTCATCCTGGTCGTGATGGCGGTGATCACGGCCGTCGGGGCCGCCGGCGTGCCGGGCGGTTCCATCCCGCTGCTCGTCGGCATCCTCACGATGTTCGGCGTGCCCGGGGAGGGAATCGCCATCGTGCTCGGGGTGGACCGCATCCTCGACATGTCCCGCACGACGCTGAATGTGTTCGGCGACATCACGGCGACGGCGTACGTCGCGAAGTCCGAGGGACTCTGGAACGCTTCGATGGTGCCGGGGGAGGAGAACTCGAGGGAGTAGGGGCGGCGGTCGCTGCTCACCACGGAGGCGCGGAGGTCGGCGGAGGGCCACGGAGGGAGCGCGATGTCCGGATCAATGGTGACGTTTCAGGCCAACGGCCGCACGGCCGACGGCTACCTCGTGCTCCCGCCCTCGGGCGCGGGCCCCGGCCTCCTGGTGATCCAGGAGTGGTGGGGGCTGGTGGACCACATCAAGTCGGTGGCCGAGCGCTTCGCGAAGGAGGGGTTCGTCGCGCTGGCGCCGGACATCTATCACGGCGAGCGCACGACGAGTCCCGATCAGGCGGGGAAGCTGCTGATGGCGCTCAACATCGCCGAGGCGGGGAAGGACCTGCGGGGCGCGGCGAGCTACCTGCGCTCGCACGCCGCGGTCACGCCGAAGAAGGTCGGCGCACTCGGCTTCTGCATGGGCGGGCAGCTCGCGCTCTTCGCGGCGCAGGAGCATCCCGACGTGATTGACGCGTCGGTGGTGTTCTACGGGATTCACCCGAAAGTGACGATCGAGCCCGCGCGCGTGAAGGTCCCGGTGCTCGGGCATTTCGCGCTGAAGGACACCAGCGTGCCGATCGCTTCCGCGCGTGCACTCAGCGACGCGGTGCAGAAGGCCGGCGGCTCGTTCGAGCTGCACGAGTACGACGCGGGGCACGCGTTCTTCAACGACACGCGAGTGCAGGTGTACGACCCCGCGTGCGCGAAGGTGGCGTGGGAACGGACGCTGGGGTTCCTGAGGGGGCGGCTCAGGTAGGGGAGGCATTGTGAGCAGACCTCCGCTGGCGAAGCAATCAGCCACCTCAGAGCCGACTCTCTCGGTCACGCTGTCCCGTCAGGTGCGCTCGGCGCTGCCGGGTCGTCTTCCACAGCTGCTCCAGCTCGCACTTCCGCTCGCGGTACAGTTCGCCTGGTTCGGCTGGTGGCGGAGTGCCGCCTGGGCGCTCGGCATCTCGGCGTTCGGATCCTGGGGATTGGCTGACCGCTGGCTCACGAGGGCCGCCAGTGCGGAAAGCTCCCGGCGCACGCTGGTTCGCGTGGTCCGCGTGGCGGCCGGTACGCTCGCGAGTGTGGTGCCTGCGGTGCTCCTGCTCGAGCTGTTCCTTCGCCTCCTCGGCGCTCCGCCCAAGCTCTAGCACACCGCGTGTTGAACGATCGGGGTTCACTGACCGGCGGATCGCGCGGCCGTGGCTGAGGAACTGCACGTGGTCACCGGGGCCTTCGGATACTCGGGGCAGTTCATCGCCACCCGGCTCCTCGGCGAAGGCCGCCGGGTCCGCACGCTCACGAACTCGATGGGGCGCATCAACCCGTTTGGCGATCGCGTCGAGGTGCATCCGCTCGCGTTCGACCAGCCCGAGCGCCTCGCCGACTCCCTGCGCGGTGTGTCCGTGCTGTACAACACCTACTGGGTGCGCTTCAACCACCGGTCGTTCACTCACGCGGACGCAGTCGCCAACACGCTGGTACTGTTCGACGCGGCCCGCCGGGCAGGCGTCGGCCGGGTCGTCCACGTGAGCATCACCAGGCCTTCCGAAGATTCTCCGCTCGAGTACTTCAAGGGAAAGGCGCGGCTGGAGCGCGCGCTCGTTGACTCCGGGATTCCCCACACGATCCTCCGGCCGGCCGTGCTCTTCGGCGGGCCCGACATCCTCGTCAACAACATCGCCTGGGCGCTTCGGCACCTCCCGGTATTCGGCGTCTTCGGCACGGGCAACTACCGCCTTCAGCCGATCCACGTCGAGGACTTCGCCGCGCTGGCGGTGCAGGAAGGCCGCCAGGAGCCGAATCGCGTCGTTGACGCCATCGGTCCGGAGACGTTCACCTACCGCGAACTCGTGGAGCGTCTGGGGGAGATCATCGGAAGCCGGCGGCCCATCGTGTCCGTGCCTCCGGCTCTCGGGTACGCGACGGCTGCGGTGCTCGGGCTTCTCGTCCGCGATGTGGTGCTGACCCGCGATGAGATTGCCGGCCTGATGGCCGACCTGCTGGCAACGGACTCGCCGCCGGCCGGCACGACGCGGCTGACCGACTGGGCCCGGGCTCACGCGGATCGGCTCGGCAGGCGCTATGCCAGCGAACTCGAGCGGCGTCGCAACCGGCAGGACTCGTACGACCGACTGTAGCGCCGCTCGGTCGCTCGCCCTGGTAGTCTCGCGCATGCGATCGTGAGCGGAGAGACCTTCGTCGCGGCTACGACTCCGGCGAGGAGGGAAGCTCGCGCCGCTTCCGCCGCGGCCGCAGCACGGCGAGGGCGACGCCGAGCAGCAGGAGTTTGGTGGCCACGTAGCCAAGCGGGATCGCGAACACGTCGGGGAGGGGGATGATGAGTACGACGAGGACGACCGCCAGCAGGACCGGCAGTCGCCACGAGACCCAGCTCGGGACGTGCTCGCTGAGGCGAACGACGTAGTTCTTCAACCAACTGATCATCCCGCGAGCGGTCACGGCATCACGATGGCAGAAGTCTCCCGGCGGCGCACAGCCGCCCACGAACACCGAATATCACTGGTGGATGCGTCGAACGGCAGTGGCATCCGCGAGCGCTCCCCGGCCTCTTGCACTCGCCGTCTGACCCCCGGCCTTCACGGCTCGCCTTCCTCTCAGCGAACGCGCGCTACATTCCAGCCCACCATCCTGTCGCTTGGAGCGCCAATGTTGCGTCGTTCCCTCGCCGTTGTCGCGTTGCTCGCCGCCCCCCTTGCCGCGCCGCTTGCCGCCCCGCTTGCCGCCACGCTCGCCGCGCAGGAGACCCCCACCGAGCGCGACGCCTTCCGCGAGGGCCTCAAGAAGATGACCGCACTCGAGCAGTCGCTCGACGTGCCTGGCCTCGTCGCGAAGCTCACCGGCCCCAATCCCGCTCGCGACGCCGTCGTCGCCCGCGCCAGGGAGTTGATGGACAGGGAACTCCTCGCCCTGGGCGACGACATCACGCGGCATCCGGAGATCGGCTTCGTCGAGTTCGAGTCGGTGCGCAAACTCACCGCGTATCTCGAGGCGCACGGCTTCGACGTGGAGATGGGCGTGGCCGGCCTCAAGACCGCCTTCGTCGCCCGCTACAACAGGAACCGTGGCGCGCCGACGCTCGGCATCATCCTCGAGTACGACGCGCTCCGCGGCACGAAGGGCGCGTTCCACGGCGACCAGCACTCCACGCAGGGGCCCATCGGCATCGCCGCCGCGGTCGCGATGGCCGAGTACCTCACGAAGAACAACCTCCCCGGGAGCGTGATCGTCTATGGCGCGCCGGGCGAGGAGATGATGCCGCCCAACGCGAAGACGCAGATGCACGAAGCCGGCGTCTTCGCCGGTGCCGATGTGCTCGTGCGCAGTCACGCCACGAGCGCTACCTCACGCCCGGCGCCGGGCTTCGGCACCTGCTGCATGAACATTGACGGCACCAACTACACGTTCAGCGGCGCGCCCGCGCACCAGCTCACCGCGTGGAACGGGCGGAACGCGCTCACCGCGGTGATCCACCTCTTCAACAACATTGACGCCATACGGAGCAACATCCGCCCCGAGTCGCGCGTGCAGGGGGTGATCACGGAGGGCGGCGCGGCGCCGAACGTCGTCCCCGACCGCACGGTCGCTGACTTCTACATCCGTTACCCCGACGCGATCTACCTCGAGCAGGTGACGAAGATGGTGGACGACGGCGCGCGTGCCGCCGCGCTCGCGACGGGCACGAAGGTGAAGATTGACCACTACGGCAAGACGCGCGACGGCATCTCGGTGGCGACGCTCGCGGAGGTCGGTTTCGCCTACATGAAGAAGTTCGGCGCCACGAACGTCGTGCCCGAGCCCGGAAAGCCGCAGGGCTACGAGGAGACCGGCAGCGTCTCGAGCGCCATCCCCGGCATCGGCTTCAGCGCGCAGTCGTCGAACGCGCCCAATCACACCTACGAGATGGAAGCCGACGCGCTCGCCGA
>DATEDF010000022.1:0-151515 GCA_035286465.1 Gemmatimonadaceae bacterium
AGGGACAACGGGTCGCATTGGAATGCTTGGGCAGATGATTGGCTGCGCGGAAAAGATCGAACGGCGCGGGCGGCGGCGCGGGCGGCGCGGGCGGCGCGGGCGGCGCGGGCGGCGCGGGCGGGCGAGGCGGAGCGGGCGGCGGGCCGCCCGCGCCACCGGCCGTGGGGTCGGAGAAACTCGCGGACGGCGTCTATCGCATCACCGGCGGGTACATCGCGCTGGCCATCGAGTTCAGGGACCACATCCTCGTGCTCGAGGGCGGGCAGAACGAGGCGCGCGGCCTCGCGGTGATCGCGGAAGCGAAGCGCGTGATTCCGAACAAGCCGGTGAAGTACGTCGTGAACACCCATCCGCATTTCGATCACGCGAGCGGGCTCGCGCCGTTCGTCGCCGAGGGCGCGACGGTCATCACGCACGACAACAACGAGGACTTTCTCGAGGACGCGCTGAGCGCCGCACGCACACTGGTCGGCGATGCGCTCGCCAAGGCGAACCGGAAGCCGCGGATCGAGAGCGTGGGCGACCGGAAGGTGCTCCGCGACGACACGCGCACCGTTGAGCTGCATCACGTCAGGGATCTCGCGCACTCGGACGGGATGCTCGTCGCGTTCCTGCCGAAGGAGCGGATCCTCTTCACGGCGGACTTCAACTGGCCGGCCGCGGGCCAGTCGGTGAGTCCGTTCTTCACCACGCTGGTCGCGAACGTGGATCGGCTGAAGCTGGACTACGAGGCGTTCGTGCCGGTGCACCCGCCGATCCCGGACCGGCCGCTGACGAAGGCCGATGTGATGGCGCTGCTGAAGGGCGCTCCGTAGTTCGGCGTCCGTGCGCGCCGCGAGGACATGGGCGGGCGCCGGACGGCTCGCTCCCTGGAGGTTGATGCTCAAGCGTCAGTTTGTCATCCCGGCTCTGGTCGTCGCGGTGGTCGTGCTCGTCTTGGTCGCGGCGTTGCGCGGGCGCGGCGGCGCCGACGCCGGTGCGTCGGGAGAGACCGCATCGGTGGAGCGCCGCACCTTCGTCGCGACGGTTCTCGCCGTCGGTGCGGTGCGGGCGCGGATCGGAGCGGAAGTGCGAGTCGGTTCCCGCATCTCGGGCCGTGTGCAACGCCTGCGCGCGAACATCGGCGACGTGGTGCAGAAGGGCCAGGTGATCGCGGAACTCGAGACCGCCGAAGCGGACGCAACCGTCGCGGAGCGTCGCGCGGAGGTCGAGCTGGCGGACGCGAAGCTCGCCGCCCGCGATACGCTCTCGCCCGAAGGCCTTGCCCGCGCGCGGGCGGAGGTGGCCCGCGCCGAGGCCACGGAGAAGCTGACCGCCGCCGAATGGGACCGGCAGCAGCAGCTTCTCAAGGATCGTGTGACCACGGTCGCCGACGCCGAAGCGGCGCGAGAGCGGCATCTGGTGGCGCAGGCGCAGTTGGCATCGGCGCGGCGGGACTTCGATCTCGCACTCCGCGAGACGCGGGCCGAGCACGCGCGGGCCGTCGCCGCGCTCCAGCGCGCGCTCGTGGACCAGTCGTTCACGGTGATCACGGCCCCGATCGCCGGCACGATCGCGTCGGTCTCGACCCAGGAGGGGGAGACGGTGGCGGCCGGCCTCAGCGCGCCGACCTTCGTCACGATCGTGGATCTCCACCGGCTCCAGGTGCACGCCTACGTGGATGAAGTGGACATCGGGAAGGTCCAACTCGGCCAGCGCGCCGCCTTCACGGTGGACGCCTTCCCCGCGCGCGACTTCTCCGGACGAGTCAGCGCGATCTACCCGAACGCCACGCTCCAGGACAACGTCGTCAAATACGTTGTTGTGCTCGACGTCGCGGAGCGGTACGCGGACGTGTTGCGTCCGGAGATGACCGCCAGCGTCCGCATCGCGCTCGAACCACGCGAAGTCCTGGCGGTCCCCGCGAGGGCGCTCCGGCGTGAAGGCGGCCGGAGCGTGCTCTACGTGGTGACCGGCCGGCGGGCGGAGCCACGGCCGGTCCGCGTGGGCTGGCGCGATGGGCCGTGGCTCGAGATCGTCGAGGGCGTTCGCGAAGGGGAGCGGGTGCTCCTTGATCCGCCGGCGTCCGGCGCGGCGCCTGGCGCGGCGCCTGGCGCGGCGCCTGGCGCGGGGGGCGAACGATGAATCGCGCGCAGCGGATCACGCGGGACGCGCTCACCTCGTTGCTGGCGAGCAGGTCGCGCGCCCTGCTGATGATGCTGGGCCCGGCGGCGGCCGTGGCGGTGCTCTCGACGGTGATCGTCACGACCCAGGGCGCCCGGGAGCAGGTGATGGCGCTCGTCAGCAAGCACAGTCTCGACATGCTGATGGTCCGCGCGGGCGCCGAGGTCCAGATCTTCGCGCCCCGCGCCGACCGCGGCCTCGCGGTGTTGTTCGAGGACGACGCGCGCGCCATCGAGGCGGAGATCGCACACGTGCGGATGGTGAGCCCGGTGCAGAACCAGCGTGGGATCGAGGTGGTGGTGCGGGACCGGGTCGTCACCACGCGCGCGTTCGGCGTGGACTCCGACTGGATGGTGCTCCGGCGCTGGGGGATGGCGGAGGGGGAGTTTCTCTCCGACGCGGACCTCGCGGTGGCGGGACGGGTGGTGATGCTGGGGGCGAAGGTGGCGCGCGACCTGTTCCCCGAGGGCGGCGCGGTTGGGCAGACCGTCCGGGTCGCGAACGATCCCTACACCGTGAAGGGCGTGTTCATCGAGATGGGCGCGAGCGCGGGCGGCGATGACTGGGACGACCGCATCGTGGTTCCCTTCACGACGTCGGCGCGCCGGCTGTTGAATCGGCCGTACCTCGAGCAGATCGTCCTCCGCGTGGACGATGTCTCGCGGGTGCGGGAGACGGCGGAGCGCGTGCGCGCGCTCCTGCGCACGCGTCACAACATCGGCCCCGGCGAGGCCGACGACTTTTTCGTTCGGGAGCCGGAGGATGTCGAGCGCGCGGCGGTCGAGACCTCTTCGGCCCTCCGGGCACTCCTCGTCGCGGTTTCGATCATCGCGCAAGTCGCCGGAGGGCTGGCGACCGCCAACCTGATGCTCACCGGCGTGTCGCAGCGCGTGCACGAGATCGGCCTCCGGCGGGCGGCCGGCGCGCGCGAGGCCGACATCACGCGCCAATTCCTGACCGAGTGCGTCGTCGTCTCGCTCGGCGGTGGGATCCTCGGGACCGCGATCGGCGTCGCGGTCGCGCTCGGGCTCTCGGCGGCCGGGCTCGCCAGCTCCCGGATTACCTGGGTGCCGTTTGGGGCGGCACTGCTCGCGTCGGTCACCATCGGTGTCGCGGCGGGACTCCACCCGGCACGAAAGGCGGCTCGTCTCGATCCCGCGAAGTCGGTTCGTGAACAGCCCGTCTGAGTCGCCGGCTCCGCGGGGAACCGTGATCGAGGTGGAGCGGCTCGCCAAGAGCTACCGCAGGGGCGTCGCGATCACCGAGGTGCTCAAGGACGTCTCGTTCACGATCCGGCGCGGCGAGTTCGTCGCCGTGATGGGGCCGTCGGGCTGCGGAAAATCAACGCTGCTCAATCTCCTCGGATTCCTGGATCGTCCGGATGGCGGGACCTACCGGTTCGAGGGCGCGGATCTCTCCGGTGCCGACGACGCCACGCTTTCGGCGGTACGCAACCGCCGGATCGGGTTCGTGTTCCAGCAGTTTCATCTGCTGGACCGTGTCACGGCGCTCGACAACGTGACGCTCCCGCTGCTCTACGCCGATGACGACGCCGATGACGCCGCCGGCGGTGGCGCGGCGCGGGCCCGGCGCTCGCTCGCGATGGTGGGGCTCGAGAACCGGGAAGACCACTTCCCCGCGGAACTCTCCGGTGGCGAGCAGCAGCGGGTGGCCGTCGCGCGGGCGCTCATCAACGATCCGGCGATGATCCTCGCCGACGAGCCGACGGGGAATCTCGACGCGAAGAGCGGCAACGGGATTCTCGACCTGCTCCGCACGCTCGCCGATCAGGGCCGGACCATCGTCCTGGTGACGCACGATCGCGCGGTGGCGAATCGCGCCGACCGGACGCTCGTGATCGAGGACGGTCGCGTGGTGGCGGGCGAATCGGCGCCGTGAGCGGGCGGCGTCGTCTGACTCACACGCTCGTGCTCTCGCTCCGGCTGCTCGCGGCGCACCGGCGCCGGACGGCGCTCAGCGTTCTGGCGCTCCTCGTGGGTGTGGCGGCGGTGATGGTGATGGCCGCCGTGGGCGCCGGAGCGGAGCGGCGCGTGCTCGAGCGCGTGGGCGCGCTGGGCACCAATCTGCTCATCGTCAGTGCCGCGCCGGCACCGCGCATCGCCGGCCGCGTTCGCCAGACGGCGAGAGTCACGACGTTGCGACCGCAGGACGCGGCGGCGCTGGCCCGGGAGAGCTTTCTCGCCGTCGGCGCGGCCCCGGCGGTGATGCGCACGCTGGTCGCGCAGTGGGAAGGACGCAATGCCAACACGAGCGTGCTCGGCACCACGCCAGACGGGCTGCGCATCCGGAACATCGGCGTCTCGGCAGGTCGCGTCTTCGACGAGGCCGACGAGCGCGAGCGGCGGCGGGTCGCCGTGGTCGGAGCCACGGTCACCCGGAATCTCTTCGGCGATCTCGACCCCATCGGTCGCTCGATTCGCATCGGTCGAACACCGGTCGAGGTCATCGGTGTGATGCGCCGGCGCGGGACCGACGTGGGCGGAACCGACCTGGACAACACCGTCGCGATTCCACTCGAGACCGCGCTGCGACGCGTGCTCAACGTCCCGTATGTGGACGCGCTCTTCGTGCAGGCGGCGACGAGCGCCGACCTCGACGCGCTGGAGCGGGAGGTCCGCGAAATCCTGGACCGGCGCCACCGGGTGCGCTCGGGCCTGGGCGCGGCCTACCTGGTTCAGAATCAGGCCGTGCTCCTGCGCACGGAACGCGGCACCGCCCGGGCCATGAGCCGGCTCATCGTCGGAACGGGCGTGCTGTCGCTCGTGGTGGGCGCCATCGGCATCCTGGCCGTGATGCTGCTCTCGGTGAAGGAGCGCGTCCGCGAGATCGGACTGCGGCGAGCGGTCGGCGCGCGCCGGGCGGACATCCGGCTGCAGTTCCTGCTCGAGAGCGCCGTGCTGGCCGCGGCCGGCGGCGCGCTCGGCGTCGTGGTGGGCCTCGCCGGCGCCGGCCTCGCCGCCGTGCTCGGCCCGTGGGAGCTGGTGACGCCGTGGGGCGCCGCGGTGCTGGGCGTCGTGTGCTCGGTCGGCCTCGGCTTCGCGGTCGGGGTGGTTCCGGCGGCACGGGCGGCGCGGCTCGATCCCGGCGAGGCCCTGCGCGCGCGGGGCTGAGCGAACGCGCGATGATCCGCGCGCGTGTCCTCGATGGAGGTGATCGGCTTTCGCTCCAGTTGCAGAGCGCTATATTCGGAGACCCTCTCACGGGCGGACTCGTGACCTCGCTTCGCGCGCTTGTCGCCGTTCCTCTCGCTGCCACGCTCGTTTTCGCCGGCTGCTCCAAGAAGAAGGACGCCACGGGACCTGCCGCCAGCTTCACCGGCGCGTGGAGCGGTACGACCTCACAATCGAAGCCGTTCCACCTGCTCGTTGAGAACAACGGAATCGTGCTCTCGATGATCGGTTTTCGCGTGCAAGGGACCACGTGCACGGACGACATCCTCGCGTTCGCCATCAGGGAGCCGCCGAATCAGCCCATCGCGGTCACGGACGGCGACTTCACGATCCTCGGCTCGAGCACGGCGCGGACGTACACCGCGACCGGGACGCTGGACGCGGACGGGATCGCCTCGGGCACTCTCGACGTGACCGCGATCACGTGCAACGGCTCGACCTTCGCCACGTGGACGGCGCAGCGCGCGACCGGCCCCGAGATGACGCTCACCGGCACGTGGAGAGGCTCGTTCTACACGAGCCTCGTTCCCACCTCGACCGCGACGTACACGCTGGCGCAGAACGGTGCGGCCCTGACCGGCACCGCGACGCTCGCGACCGGAGGCAGCTTCTCGATGACCGGCACCGTGAGCGGGCGGATGATCACGTTCACCGCCACGGAGACGACCGCGGGCTGTACCGGGAGTTTCAGCGGGCACGGCACCGTCACTCTGCCCTCGGAGACGATGCTGCTCTACTTCACCGGGTCGGACTGCCTGGGCGCACACACCGGCGGCTTCGGGTCAGGCACGCGGCAGTGACGGCGGAGCGCCGGCGTACGCTCAGTACTTCGCCTTCGTCTGCGCGCACGCTGCCGGCGTCAGGTCCATCTGCGCGAGGTACGTGACGACCGGGGGCGTCTCGACGCTCCCGGGCGCGAACGACACCGCCGCGTCCACCTCGGCGGAACGAAAGGTCAGTGGCGCGCGGCGCGCGAGCGCGCACAGGAACGCGCGCCGGTGATCGTTCGCCTCGTCCTCGCCCCGCGCGCGCGCGGCGAGCGTCGCGAAGACGACCACGTACCAGGTCGTGTCGGCGCCGGCCGTCGCGTAGTTCGTGGATGGGAGCACCTGCAGCACCGCGCCCGACGCGAGCAGCGCCGAACGCGCGCGCAGCAGCTCGATCGCGCGCGGGCCCACGACCCGGAACCACCCGTATCCCTGAGCGAACGCCACGGTCGTCACGAGGCACGCGAGCGCCATCCCCGCGTAGTGCGCGCGGCCGAGCGGTGCCGATGGCACCTCGCCGCCGTGCGCCGCGCGCACGACGACCGAACCGGCCGCCAGGTCGTGCAGCGACTGGAATGACGGGCGGTTGACGCAGAGCAGGTACGAATCCACGATGACGATGAAAAGGACGGGGAGCGCGATCGCCATCGCGGCGAGCGAGCCCAGCGGCGCGCCGCGCTCGAACGACGCCACGACGACGAGGAGCGGAAGCGCGACACCGAGCGATACGAGCCACCGGATCGCCGACGCTCCGTAGGAGAGCGTTCCGCCACGCGCGGCCGCGACGCGAATGCCGAGTGCGCGCTTGCCGGGCGTCCGGCCCTTCCCCAGGGGGCCGCAGGCGGGGATGAAGTACGCCGCGGTCAGCGCCATCGCGAGCGTGCCCGCGAGCGTGACCGACATCCTTGGCAGCACGAGCTGCGCGAGCGCGAGCGCCACGACGAGGGCCAGCGTGTCGAGGACACCGGCAAGGAACCGAGCGCCGGGCGACGCCACGCGGCTCAGGCGGTTGCGGAGGTGCCGCGGCTCATGTCCGACTCATCTTCGCCGCGGCCGCTTCGATGACGAGTCCTTCACGAGCTCGTCCGCGCGCATCACGCCGCGCACGCGACGATCCACGACGAGCTGCAGCACGTCGGGGCGGCTGTAGTGCCCCGTGACGTCGAGCTGCCACTTTGGGCCGCGAAGCTGCTCGCGCCGTACCTCCGCGACGATGATCGTCTCCTCGTCGTGCGCGGGCCCCGCGATCATCCGGCCGTCGGGATCCACGATCGCGCTGTCGCCGGCGTTGAGCCACTCGGGCACGGTATCCAGGTACTTCGCCTTGAAGGCGAAACGGTCGGGCACGTCGGCCTTCCGCATCGCGATCGCGCAGCCGATCACGTAGCAGCGGCCTTCCTTCGCGACGTGCCGGAGCGTCGAGAGCCACGGCTCGCCCCGGTCCCACGTCGGCGCCGCGTACAGCTCCACGCCCCACGCGTACAGCGCGTAGCGCGCGAGCGGCATGTAGTTCTCCCAGCAGATGAGGCCGCCGAGCCGGCCGAGGGGCGTGTCGTACACGCCGAGCGTGCTGCCGTCGCCCTGCGCGTGGACGAGCCGCTCGCCGGCGGTGGGGACGAGCTTCCGGTGCTTGCCCAGGAGTCGGCCGTCGGGCCCGAAGAAGAGGATGGTGTTGTAGAGTGAGGCTCCGCTCGCCTCCGCGTTCCGCTCGTTCACGCCGATCACGACGTGCGCCCTGGCCGCGCGCGCCGCCGCGCCGAGCCGCTCGGTCACGGGCCCCGGAACGACCACGCTCTGCTCGAGGAGTTCGGCGTACAGCTCGCGCAGCTCGCGCGTCCGGCCGGCGGGGATCCACCAGACCCAGAGCGGATACGCCGGGACGAACGCCTCCGGAAAGACGATGAGCTTCGCGCCCCGGGCCGCGGCGTCCGCCGTCAGCGCGCACGCCTTCTCCACCGTCGCCGCGCAGTCGAGAAAGACCGGGGCGGCCTGCACGGCGGCCACGCGAAACGCGTCCAGGGCGCGCGTGCTCACCGGATCAGCACCGACACGCTGTGGGCGCGGCGAGCGCGCCGCACGCGGGGAACGCGCGTGGCGAGACGGCAACGACGGGCATGGCGATCCTCCTCGGGTGCGCCAATGTTGCGCGAGCAGCGGTCCGGGGGCAACCGCGCGCGCCGGCCACGTGGGGGCACAATCGTTCAAGGATGACGCGCGCTGCTCGGCATTGCGGTTACTCTTGAGAGTGGCGCACGATGGCCGCTCGCACGATCTTTGATGCGGACCGTCGCCAGGAGACCACGAAATGCCGCATTTGCCGACGTTCGACAAGAAGACCGTGAAGGCGCTGCGCAAGGGGGAGGAGCCGGTGCTCGAGCGCATCCTCCGCGAGAGCTACGCCGCGATGGTCGAGGACGCCACGAGGCAGATGGGAGGCGGCGACGGAGCGCCGCGCGTGGTGCAGAACGCGATCCTCCAGCTCTGGGAGGAGCGCGCGCGGATCGAGGAGCCCGAGGAGCTGGAGCAGGCGATCCGGCAGGCCGTGCACGGCCACGCCATTCTCGAGGTGCGGCACCGCGCCGCGCCGCACGAGGCGCAGGGGAAGCCCGCGGCACCCCAGGCCCCGGCGCCCGCGAACGTGGACGAGGTATGGAAGCGCGTCGCCGCCGCGCTGCACGCCCCGAAAGCGGCTGCGGGCCCGGCGCACAAGCACGCGCCGGACGCGGCCCTCCACGGCGCGGCGAGTCACATCGCCGAGGTCGCCGCGCCGCGATCGAAACTGGGTCCCGTCGTGGGCGGCGTCGTGATGCTCGCGGCGGTCAGCGTGGGCCTCTGGTGGGCGAACCGCAAGGGCGCGGAGTCGAGCATCGATCGCTCGTTCTCGTCCCCGGAGGCCTCGACCCAGAGTTCCCGGCCGGGTCAGCGCGGGATGGTGACGCTGAGCGACTCCAGCAGGGTCACGCTGGGATCCGACTCGAAGGTCATCGTGCCTCCGATCTTCAGGGAGAAGGGGCGCATCGTCAAGCTCGAGGGGTCCGCGACCTTCGCCGTGACCGCGTCGGAGCTGGATCCGTTCGAGGTGCGTGCGGGGAATATCGCGATCATCGCCTCCGGCACCGTGTTCAGCGTGCGGTTCTTCGCCGGTGAGGACGCGGTGATCGTGCGGGTGAAGGAGGGCCAGGTCACGGTCAAGTCGCCTCAGGAGTCGCGCGCCCTCGCGGCGGGCGGCGGTGTCGCGGTCGCGAAGGACGGCACGATGCAGGAGGCGTCGGCCGACGTGCTGGAGCACGCGTTCGCGTGGACCGAAGGGCGCTTCACGATCACGAACAAGCCACTGCGTGAGGCGCTGCCGGAGTTCAGGCGCTGGTTCGACCTCAACATGGCCGTGCCGGACACGGAGCTGCTCGACCGGCCGGTGACGGTGAGCCTCCCGCTGGACAAGACGAAGGATGCCGTCGCCGCGCTTGAGAAGAGCGCGAGCGTCAAGTTCGTCTACGAGAAGAACAAGCCGGTGCTGCGCGACGCGGGCGCCAAGGCGAAGAAGAGGTAGGCGGGCGCGTCACGGCACCTCAGTGTCGCGCATCACTGGCTGGGCGCTACCTCGGGCGCCCGGGCACCATCACGCTCACCTCGCCGCCCACGAGCCTCACCACCCTGAGCGCCGCTGTCAGCTTCTGCCCGCCGACGTCGAGCACCACGCGGTAATCGCCGGTCTCGGCGAGCGGCGGTGCGGGGCCACCACGGCCGCCGCCTCCACCACGCCCGCCACGCCCACCGACGCCGCCACGACCCGCCGCCTCGGCCAGCGCGCGCTGCACCGCCGTCGGGCTCCCGCTCGTATCCGCTGGCCCGAGTGACTCGGCCGGCCGCGGGTTGAACCCGCGCGGGAAGCCGGGCACCTGCGCGGTGTCACTGAACACGCCGCCGCGGCCGCCGCGCCCACCGCCAGCGGCACCAAGGCCGGCAGCACCGAAACCGCCCGGACCACCAGCGGCACCGCCGCGGCCGGCCGCGGCGATCAACGCCTGCTGCTCCGGCGTGGTGATCTGGAAGTTCCAGCTCGCGCGGTGCAGACCGGCGGTGCTGTCGCCGGAGAGCCGCGCGATGGTGTCGCCCCTGGCGTCCACCACGAGCACACGCACGCCCCCGGTCGCGGGCGACGTCAGCCGGTACGCGATCTCCGCCCCCTGCGGCCCGCCGTCGGACCTCCACTGGCGCTGCGACCGGGGCTCGCTCGGCGGCAACGTCTGTCCGTACACGAACGACACCGTGGGCGTGAACAAATGCGCCGACTTCGCCAGCACCGCCTGCGTCATCTGCTGCAGCGGCCCCACGTCGAGAATCCAGATCGCGCGGCCGTGCGTGCCGGCAATCAGCTCGTGGTCGCGCGGATGCACCTGCAGATCGTACACGGGGACCACCGGCAGGTTGTTGCTGATCGAGAACCAGCTCTGCCCCTTGTCCAGCGACGCGTACACGCCCGTCTCCGTCCCCACGTAGAGCAGGTTCGGGTTCACCGGGTCCTCACGAATCACGTACGCCGTGCCGGGACGGTCGGTGGGGAGGTTCGACGCGATGGAGCGGAACGTCTTCCCCCAGTCGTTCGACACGAAGACGTACGGCGTGAAGTCGTTCTCGCGATGGTTGTCGCGCGTGACGTAGACCGTCGCCGAGTCGTGGTGCGAGGCGTCGAGCTTGCTCACGTACGTCATCGGCGGCACGCCGGGGAAGTGGTCGCTCAGATCCTCCCACGTGGCGCCGTCGTTCCGCGTGAGCCACACCTTGCCGTCGTCGGTCCCCACATAGAGGAGCCCCGCACGAATCGTGCTCTCATTGATGTTCACGATCGTCGCGTTCTCCTCGGCGCCCGTCGCGTCGCGCGTGATCCCGCCCGAGGCGTCGGGAGCGGGGTTGCCGTCGGCGTCGAAGCCGCTCGAGACACGGAGCCAGGTCGGGTCCGCGCGCGAGAGGTCGGGCGAGATCGCCCGCGGGTTCGCTCCCTTCTGCACCGACTTGAAGAGCTTGTCGGCGCCGGAGTACACGGTGTTGTGGTCGTGCACCGACACGATGAACGGCGTGTTCCAGTTCCACCGCGCCGCCGCCTGCGGGTCGGCCCGCTCGCGCCTGATCCGCGCGCGGAGGTCGGCGACCTGCTGCTCCTGCTCGGCGGTGAGCGGCTTCGAGCCGTCGCCCCGGATCTGGGCGATCTGCGCGATGTACTGCTGCACGTTGGCCGTGCGCGCCCGGATGTTCGCCACCTCGCCCGTGGCGAGGTTGCGCCGCGCGATGTTGCCGCCCTGCGACTCGTAGTAGACGATGTTCGGCTCAACCGGGTCCTGCGCGGTCTGCAGTCCGTCGGCGGCGAAGACCGCGAACCAGTCGGTCATCTGGAGCTGGCCGTTGCGACGCCGCGTGACGCCGCAGCTCGTGCCGTTGTCCTGCAACCCGCCGCACACGCGGTAGGGCACCTGGTAGTCGTAGCTGATGCCGTAGAACTGCCCCATCGGCATGTTGTTCATCGAGTCGTACGTGCCGCCGCGGTCCCACGTCTGGAACACCCCCGCGTCGCCGCCGATGATGAAGTGCTCGGGATCGTTGGGATCAATCCACATCCCGTGGTAGTCCTCGTGGATGCCGAGCATCGAGAGCTTCCACGAGTAGCCGCCGTCGTCGCTGAACGCGAAGTCCACCGCGCCCCGATAGACGCGATCGGCGTTCTTCGGGTCCACGCGGATCTGCGAGAAGTAGAACGGACGGTTGTCAATCGCGTTCATCCACTTCCAGGTGCGGCCCGCGTCGGTGGAGCGGTACAGACCGGAGAGGAGCTGCTGCGGCTTCTTGCCGCGCACCGAATCGGCCTCGACCATCACGTAGACGATGCCCGGGTTGCTCGGCGCGATCTGGATGTTCATGCGGCCCTTCGGCGTCGCCGGGAATCCGCCCCCCGCGATCTCGCGCCACGAGCGGCCGCCGTCGGTGGTCTTCCAGAGCGCCGAGCCCGGGCCACCGGACCTGAGGAATGCCGGCTTCCGCACGCGCTCGTAGCTCGCTGCGTAGAGCGTGTTCGGGTCGCGCGGGTCCATCGCCAGGTCAATGAAGCCTGCCTGGTACAGTCCGGGCTGAGTACTTACAGAACATTCTAGGGTGATCCTTTACACTCGCACCACCTTCGTGGACACCGGGAGGTGTCCATGCCGTGGAGCGAGGTCACTGTGGTCAACCAACGCACCCGATTCGTCGCCGATGCTGAGCGTGACGTGTTTGCGTTCAGCGAGCTCTGTGGACGGTACGGCGTCAGCCGACCGACGGGCTATCTCTGGCTGGCGCGGTACGCCAGTGAGGGACCGCGCGGGCTGTACGATCGTTCGCATCGGCCGCACACCTGTCCACACGCCACGGCCGCCGCGGTGTGGGCGGAGGTCCGAGAAGCGCGCCAGCGGCACCCCACGTGGGGCCCCAAGAAACTCCTCTGGCTGCTCGCGAAGCGACGAGACGAGCGGTCGCTGCCCGCGCCCAGCACCGTCGCCGCGTGGCTCAAGCGGGAAGGGCTGGTGCGTCCGCGGCGCCGCAGCGTGCAGCGTCCCCATCCGGGACGCCCGCTCGCCCAGGCCACGGCGCCGAACGTGATCTGGACGCTCGACTTCAAAGGCCACTTCCGAACGCTGGACGGACGCTACTGCTATCCCCTGACGGTCGTGGATGCCTACAGTCGCTACCTCCTGGGCTGCCGCGCGCTCATTCGCCCGACGGGACCGCTCACGCGTCCCGCCCTCGAGCGCCTCTTTCGCGAGTACGGCGTGCCCGAGCGGATCCGCACCGACAACGGCGCGCCCTTCGCCGGGATGGCCTTGGCGCGGTTGTCGACGCTGGCGGTCTGGTGGATCAAGCTCGGCATCGTACCGGAGCTCATCGAGCCGGGGCACCCCGAACAGAATCCCCGCCACGAACGCATGCATCGCACGCTTAAAGCTGAGACCACGCGGCCACCGGCCGCGACGTGCGGCGCGCAGCAAACCCGTTTCACGCGCTGGCGGACGCTGTACAATGAGGAGCGTCCGCATGAAGCGCTCGAGCAGCGTCCGCCGGCGACCGTCTATCGGCCATCGCCCCACCCGTTTCCGTCGCGGCTGCTCACGCCCGAGTATCCCGGCCATTTCGAAGTGCGGCGCGTCAGCCGCAACGGCGGCATCCGCTGGCATCGCCATCGCGTGCCCGTCAGCCACACTCTGCTGGAGGAGTACATCGGCTTCGAAGCGATCGACGACGGCCTCTGGGACGTCTACTTTCACCACTGCCGCCTCGGGCGCTTCGACGAACGCCGCGGCCGGATCATCGATGACCGAGGACGCCTCTTCCGTCACCACCCGCACGCCTACACCCATCACGAGCGAGTGTAAAGGATCAACCAAGAACAAACTGTCAAGGATCAGCCCGGCCGTTCAGGCGCCGCAGCAAGACGCCGAGCGCGTCCGAAGGGGCGACACAATCAAGCCAAGTGGGCCGCAGTGGGTTGCGAGCGGAGGGGGCGGGCGACAACGTGGTGTTATCTGGCAGGAACTCGCAGTGATTGGCGAGGAAGAGACGAGAGCGCCGCCGTACAATCATGAGTTAGGTGGATTGAATGGCAGCTGTAAGCCCCTCGGCGAAGGCCGACGTACTTGCGAACATCGACCCGCGTTACCTGAGCGAGTACGTTCAGTTTTCCGGTCAGATCCGAGAGTACCTCAACGATACGCTCGGCAGGGCATTCAGGGCCGATCCAAATCCGGTTCGTCGCGACCACCACGTCGTCAGTCTCGTTCAGCTTGAGTACGCGGCCTACGAAGACGCTGCAGCGATTCTGAAGGCGTTGATCTCGGTCCGTCAAGGAAAGACAAAGACCGTTCTCGAAGTGCTCGAGAGCTACAAGCCCGGTGAGGCTCTTCTGGCGGCTGTGCTGGACAACGCCTCGGCGCGGACGGCCGAGCAACTGTACGAAGTCCTGCGATTGAAGGAGGCGCTGCCCGCCCAATGGTCGACCTGGTTTCAAACGCTCGACCTCCAGAAGTCGCTTCTACTCGCATGCACGTTCTTTGTTCTAGACTGCAGATCCGACCAGAAGGACCTCTGAGTTGCCGCCTACAACAAGTCAAAGCACGGACCCCTTGTCGTTGCGCGCGGCGATTTGCTCGGTCCGTCTCTCGCAGCGGTACCCTCTATGTTCTTCAGCAACAGGTGGCCCGCGAAGTACGGGGCGAATCCGGTCATCGTCTACGGGTTCCCGAGCACCGACGAGAAGATCGAGGAGCGAGAGCGCCTTATACACTTCGTACAGCGCTCTCTCAGGCTCGTTGTTGCAGTGCTGCTCGGCCACATTTATCCGCAGGAAGTCACTCGGCGTTGGGGGACGCTCGAGGCCATGTGGAAGTCGCCGCCGCTTCGGGACGTCGTCGAGTTCGTCGCGGAGATTACAGAGAAGAAACGAAGTTTGGCTCGCACTACCGAACCAAGGAATTGGAGCTGACGCGGTGCTAGCCGTGCTACATGGTTGCGCGCGCCGGCAACCTGGCCCGAGTGATCCTGTCACCTTCTGACCCTCGCATGCGCCTATCGCTCGCTCGCCTCCGAATCCCCTGCCTCCTGCTGGCGGCCGTCGGCTTCTCTGAAACCGGGCACGCGCAGGCGCGGTGGACGCTCACGGAGACGCTGCGCATCGGCGGAGCGGAGACTGGGCCGGCGTCGTTCCTCGCCACGTGGTCCATCGAAGCGGACTCCAGGGGCCGCATTCTCGTGTACGACCGCAGGACGCAGGACATCCGGATGTTCGGGCCAGACGGAAAGCTCGTGCGTGTGATCGGCCGAGTCGGATCGGGACCTGGCGAGCTCAGGGACGCCGAGGGGATCGCGATCGCGCGTGATGGCAAGCTGTGGGTGCGCGACGCGGCCAACGCGCGCTTCTCGCTCTTCAGCTCCGAAGGCGACTTCGAGAAGAGCTGGACGATGAAGTTCTGCAGCTCGCAGGGCGCGTGGAATCCGCAGATGGATCGGACGGGGCGCATCGTGGACGAGGATTGCGTCGTCGGTGGAGGGCGCGCCCGCAAGGACGTCGTCCTCGCCTACCACACGGACATGTCGCGGGTGGATACGCTTGCGGACATACCCGCCTGTGGTACCACAGAGCTCGCCGAGGCCGGATGGTGGATCACGCGCACAGCGCGAGGCGGCAGCTATCGCGCGATCCCGTACGCGGCCAGCACGCGCACGGCACTGGGGCCTGAGGGCGAGGTATGGTGCGTCCCGAACTCCTCGCGCTTCGAGATACGCCGCCTCAAGGCCGGCGCGAAGGACACCACGCGCATTTCGCGCAGCGCGTCCCCGGTTCCCGTCACGGCCTTTGAACGCGACTCCGTGATCGCCGAGCTCGAGTCGAAGGGCCCGACGGGACTCGACTTCAGCCGCATTCCGAAGGCGAAACCCGCCATCGAGCGCCTCACGGTTGACGACCGAGGCCGGCTCTGGGTCCGCCACACGAATGCGAAAGGCGCGATCGCGTTCGACATCTACAGTTCCAACGGGCGCATCATCGCGACGGCCGAGCTCGGCGTGCACAATAGCTCCATCTGGCAGCCGTTCGTCGTGCGCGGCGACAACGTGTACACGGTCGTCCTCGACGAAGACGATGTCCAGTACGTCGCCCGCTTCCGCATCACGCGCTAGCCGCTGCGTGCAGCGCATGGCCGTGCGCCGGCGAGCCGGAACCCCGCTCGATCGTTGGCCCGATCGGCCAACCTCCGCCGCCACAGGGTCGAACGGAATCGCGACAGCCACGCTCGGCCCCGCCGCGAATGGCGTCGCCACGCTCCGGTTCGCGATTACGGTCGGCGGGTCGACGGTGCCGGATGGCACGCGCTACCCGTTCGAAGTACAGAAGCCCTGACTCGGCGCGATCCGATCGCCCGGCCGACATTCGCGGCCTCGCACCATGAACCGGACACGTCCGCCAAGTGAACGGCCGGAGGTCCTGTCGCGCGTGTCATGAACACACTACATTTACAGGCATAATGATGGAAGGAGCTGCCCGATGCCCAAGCCCGGACGCGTCCGCGAGCCGGTGCAGGTGTACCTCGACGAGCGAGACCGCGCGCTCCTCGACGCCGTCGCGGAACGCGCCGCCCTGCCGCGATCGGAGGTGATCCGCGTCGCGCTCCGACGCCTGGCGGCCGAGCTGCCCGCCGCGTCGCGCCCCGGAGCGTCGCTCGCGACACTGATCGGCGTGCTGGATCAGGCGCCGGACGTGCCCGCCGATCTCGCCGCCCGCCACGACGAGTACCTGTATGGGGAGCGGCCGGCGCGAAAGAGGCCTCGCAAGCGGTGACTCGTGCAGCGGTCGATACGGGCGCCCTGCTCGCGCTGGCCAGCTCGCGCGACCAGTATCACCGCCGGGCGGTGACGACCGCGGCGCTATTCCGGCGGCGCGGCGGGCGATGGCTGGCCAGCACGCTGGTGCTGGCGGAGTTGCACGGCCACCTGCTGCGGCGATTCGACCCGGCGCCGGCGCGGCGCGTAATCGCCACGCTGCTCGCCGATCCGCTGTTCGAGTGGCACGACGCGACCGTGGAGCTCGTGCGCGGCGCGACCGAGCGATGGCTGATCGGCTACGCCGACCAGCGCTTCTCACTCACCGACGCCGTCACCTTCGAGCTGATGCGGCGTCACCGCGTCGCGCAAGCCTTCGCCTTCGATCGCGACTTTGTCACGGCCGGCTTCGAGCTGCTCGGCTGACTCAGCCGCCGCACCATTCACATCTCGGCGAACACCTCCCCGTACTTCGTCAGATACCGCTCGAGCCGCCGCCGCCGCCTTCTTCTTCTCCCCCGGCGGCTCGGGATACGCGTAATCCTTGAGCCCGCGCACGTAGCGCTGCATCCACTGGATCTCCTCGGTGTCGCGCACGCGCTGGTGCTTCATCTTGCCGAAGCCGTGGGGCTCGTTCGGGAACCGCACGTACCGCGAGGGCACCCCGAATCGCTGCAGCCCGGCGAAGAAGTTCATGCTCTGCGCCGGCGTGTCGGTGAGGTCGTTGTCCCCGTGGAGCAGCAGCGTCGGCGTCTTCACGCGATCCACGTACGTGAGCGAGCTCTTCTCGCGGAACCCCTTGGCGTTGGTCCACGGATCACCGCCGATGTACCAGAGGGTGACGTCGAAGTTGAACCCGGGCCCGTACTCGCTCGTCCAGTCGCTCACCATCGCGCCCAGGCTCGCCGCCTTGAAGCGCGTGGTCTGCGTGATCGTCCAGCCGCCGAGGATCCCGCCATACGACCAGCCACGGAGGGCGATGCTGTCGGGCACCGTGATCCCGCGCGCGATCACCGCGTCCACACCGGTCATCAGGTCCTGATAGTCCCCGCCGCCGATGTCGGCCAGGTTGCCGCGCATCAGCCGGTCGTCGTACCCGGTGGATCCGCGCACATTGGGCGAGAGGAGCGCGTACCCGAGGCCGTTGTAGACGTGCGCGATCAGCGAGAAGGTGTTGGTCCAGGCGCCGGCCGGGCCGCCGTGGATGTTGAGGATGAGCGGGACCGGCTGCCTCGACGCCGCGTCGCGGCCGGCCGGCGTGTGGAGGAGTCCCTCGATCGTGAAATCCTTCGCGCTCTTCCACTGGATCACCTCTACCTGCCCCATCGCGATCGAGTCGCGCACCCAGGGATTGGCGTCGGTGAGCCGCAGCTGGCGGTCGGCCGTTTGACCCACCGGCCCCACACGGCCGACGTACAGGTCGGACGGCGTGGTGAAGTCCTGGTACGTGTAGAGGTACGTGCTCCGGTCCTTCGACCACGACGCGACGTTCAGGAGACCGCGGCTCGTCGCCAGGTCGTCGATCTTCCCCGTCGCGACCTCGAGCCGGCGTGGCCACCGCGCCGTCCCCCAACCGCCGGTGAAATGGATGAAGCGTCCGTCGGGGGTGAACTCCGCGCCGCCGATCGGCCCCGTGTGCCCCTTGGTGAGGTTCTTGACCTGCTTCGACTCGACGTCGAGCGACCAGAGGTCGCCATTCCCCGCGTCCCACTTGTCCAGGCTCACCGCGCTGAACACGACGGTGCGACCGTCGGGCGCCCACTGCGGCTGCGCCTCCGGCCCCTTGTTGTCGGTGAGCCGCGTGATCCCCGTGATCCCCGTGATCCCCGTGATCCCCTCCGTCGCGAGGTCCACCACGTACAGCTCGGCCGCACCACCGGTGTTGCGCTTGTTGTCGGTGCGGGCGGCGAGGACGATGCGCTTGCCGTCTTGTGAGATGTCGAACGCGCCGATCGTCCAGTCGCGTCGCGTGAGGCGCGTGAGGGCCTTCGTCCCCAGGTCGTAGATCCAAAGGTTCGACCAGCTCTCACTGCTCTGCCCATTCGGGCCTTCGTCCACGTACACGTGGTCCCACCCGTCCTTCTTCTTCTTCTCGGCGACGGAATCTTTTTCCGCGCGGCGGATGACGAAGAACGCGCCGGTCGGGTCGAGGGTCCACGTTCCCTCATTCTCCTTGAACTCGGTGAGCGCGAGCGCCTCGCCGCCGTCGAGCGAGATCGAGTGCAGCTGGCGCACCTTGTTGACCGTGCGCAGGAAGTAGAGAGTGCGCGAATCCGGCGCCCACGCGACGTTGCTCGCGCCGGCCTCACCGATGAACTGCTTCGCCGGCGTCGAGACGTCGGTCGGGGCCAGCCACCAGGTGGTCTTCGCCGTGTCGGTGGCGAAGTCGCGCGTGGTGCGGCTGTAGAAGGCCCACCGGCCGTCGGGGCTGATCAGCGCGCCGCCGATTTGCACGAGGCGGAAGCCGTCGTCGAGGGTCAGGAAGCGCTTGCCGGCGGGTGCGCCCACTCGGGTGGCGGCCGGCGTTTCCACGCGCGCCTGCGAGTGCAGCGCGGCGAACGGAAGGACGAGGAGAAGCGCGAGGGCGGAACCGCGAAGCCCGGGTTGCCGGAGAGAAGGGCGCATGGCGACCTGACGGATGGGGGTTTGCGGTGACGGGTTACCGGAGTGTCAGCAGCGCGACGACGGTCCCGAGCGAGGTCACCCAGAAGAGCAGCGAGTAACGCATCATGTCGTTGAACCGGCGCTCGAACTTGACCTCGAGCTGCGCGGTTTCGTCGTGCGCTTTCGCGAAGCCCGCGCGCATCTCCTGGCGCAGCTCGGCGAAGCCCGCGCGCATCTCTTGGCTCAACTCGGCGATGTCGGCGCGCGTTTCCTGGCGGTGCTCGGCGAATTGCTCGCGGAGCAAGGCGGCATAGCGGGCGAAGTTGGCCTCATTCAATTCCCGGAGGTGGCTTCGCTCGGAATCAATCCGGTGCATCCAGTCCACCATTTCCTCGGCGGCCTCGTCTCCGAAGGATTCGCGGAGTTTCTGCGCGAGCCTGGCGCTGATGAGCATCGGCGACACACCGGTTGAAGTGATCGCCAAGGGTAAACATAGCGCCGCGCGAAAGCGTCACCAAATCGTTGCGGCGAGGGTCAATCTGCTCCGGTGCTGGCGGCCGCCCGCGATTCCCCTGGTGGAGGGGAAGCCGACCGGCTGGTACAGCACGGAGGTCTTCGGGTCCGTCGGACCTTCGCGCTCGCATCCCCTGATTGAATGATAAGTTCAGGGCCGGCCCTGCCGCCCCCATCCGGAGTGGATGAGATGATTCGTCACCTTCGCACCCTCGTGCGCCCCCTGCCCCTCGTCGCCTTCGTCAGCCTCGTCGCCTTCGTCGCCCCCGTCGCCCTCGTAGTGACGCGGCTCGCGGCCCAGCAGGCGCAGCGCCCGAACGTCGTCCTCATCTTCCCGGACAACCTTGGCTGGGGCGAAGTGGGCGCGTACGGCGGCGTGCGCGGCGTACCGACGCCGAACATTGACAGCATCGCGGCGCAGGGCATCCGGCTCGACAACTTCAACGTCGAGTTCTCGTGCACGGTCTCGCGCGCGGCGCTGCTCACCGGGCGCTACGCCATCCGCTCGGGTGCGACGCAGCCCGGCGGCATCACACTCTGGGAGATCACGATCGCCGAGGCGCTCAAGTCCATCGGCTACGCGACGGCGCTGTTCGGCAAGTGGCACCTTGGGGGCAGCGACTGGGTGCGCAGCCGGACGCCGATTGATCAGGGCTTCGACGAGTGGTACGGGATCCCCAACACGAGCAACGAGGCCCAATTCACGAGCACGCCGGGATTCGATCCGGCCACCACGGAGCCGCCGTACATCTGGGAACAGAAGGCGGGCGAGCCGGCGAAGCGCGTCACCGTGTTCGACACGGCGTCCCGGCGGCTGGTGGACCGCGAGGCCGCCACGCGGAGCGTGGGATTCATGGAGCGCAACGTGCGGGCGGGGCGGCCGTTCTTCCTCTTCTATCCCATCACGCAGATTCACTTCCCGACCCTCCCGCACCCCGACTTCGCGGGCAAGACGGGCGCCGGCGACATCGGCGACGCCATGGCCGACGTGGACCACAACGTCGGACTCGTGCTTTCGGCGCTCAAGCGACTCGGCGTCGAGCGCAACACGATGGTGTTCTGGTGCACCGACAACGGCGCCGAGGGACGTCGTCCCTGGCGCGGAACGTCGGGCCCGTGGCGCGGGTTCTACAACTCCGTGATGGAGGGCGGCATCCGCACTCCGTGCGTCATCCGCTGGCCGGCGCGCATCCCGCGCGGGCAGATCTCGAACGAAATCGTGCACGAACTCGATTTCTTCCCGACCATCGCGGCGGCGACCGGCGCCGACCTCGTGCCCAGGGACCGCGCGATTGACGGAGTGAACCAGCTTCCGTTTCTCGAGGGGCGCCAGAAGACGTCGAACCGCGAGAGCGCGCTGTACTTCACGGGCAACACCGTCCGCGCGGTGAAGTGGAAGGACTGGAAGTTCCACTACGCCTTCATGCCCGAGCCGCGGGTGACCGAGCCGCCGCTGATGCGGCTGTTCAACCTGCGGTCCGATCCGCGCGAGGAGTCCGACATCAAGGACGCCAACCCGTGGGCCATCGGGCTCTTCGACAAGCTCGTCGCGGACTACACCGCGAGCACGGAGCGATACCCGAACGTGCCGGTCAGGGCGCAGGATCCGTACACGCCGCCGCGGAGGCCGTAGGTTCGCAGCGCGTCTACGTTTCGCCCAGCGCCTCGAGATCGGCGAGGTCCTTCTTGCGGCCGCTCGCGCGCTTGTTGCGGATGAATGCCGCTCGCCCGATGTACGGAACGCTGAGGTCGTTGAAACCGGCAACGACGCGCTCGTTCCACGCCTCGTCGAAGGACACGCCGCTCACGCTCGTCAGGAAGTCGATCCGGAACGGCGGCACGCCGAACTGCGCGACCACATCAGGGCGGGTGAAGTCGTCCTCACTGACCGCGAGCGATGCGAGGGGCGCGCCGAACGCCGCCAACGCGGCCCACACCCGTTTCGCATTCTCCGGCGTCGCGTCAATCCAGATGTCGAGGTCCAGCGTCGCGCGCGGGACCCCGTGCACGCCCAGCGCGTGCGCACCAACGACCAGGAACCGGACGTCGGCGTTGGCCAGTTCAGCGAGGACGTCCCGGAAGTCGTCGGCCACGCCACCTAGTCGCGATCGCGCCGGGCGCCGAGCGTGGTGACCACGATCGGCATCGTCGCGCGCGTGTAGGCCGGAAGGGGCTTCCCTGCACGCGTCCAGAGCATTTCGCTGAGTTCGGCGACCAGCGCCACTCGCTCCGCCGCAGTTCCGCCCGCGCGCGAGTCGCTCGCCTCGGGACTGTGGAGCGGTACGACACGCACAGTCATGTCACTACGGTCCGTGGCCATGACTGCAATTTAGCGCGCGTGGCGGCCAGGCGCCGGTCAGTGCCTGATGTACGTCGCCCTGGTCGTGGTCGTCGCGCCCCCGAGGACGCCGACGCGCGTCGTCTCGACCACGAGCAGCGTCGGTGACTCGAGCGTGAGCGCCTGACGCACTTCAGCGGTGACGGCGCGTCCCCCGGCATCGCTCGGCGCAGGGTACGTCGTGGCAATGACGAGCGTGCTCCCCACCCACGACGCCTTCGATTTCTGCTCCGACGTGGCGTGGCCGATCATCACGGCGTTGCGCGATTCCGAACCGTCCAGCGCGTAGGTGAACCGGAGCCGCGGCTGCAGGTCATAGGCCGAGAAGAAGGTGTACTCCACGACGAGGCGGTCCGCCCGCTGCGTGATGGTGAAGGGCGAGCCCCAGCCGCTCCCCATGTCGCCCCGTCGGAACGACGCGTCGCCCGTGGCGGCCACCGTGACCTGCACGGCAGCCGAATCGGCTCGCACCCACTCGCCGCTGAAGTTCGGACGCTCCTGGGCTGCCGCGACGGAGACCGCACCCGCCAACGAGAGCAGCCCGGCGAGCGATGTTGCGCGGCTCACGGACGATCTCCCGCTTGCGCTAGGTGCCCTGGTGCGGCGGCTTCTTCGCCTTCTTCGTGCTGTCCTTCTTGATCGTGTCCTTCCCCTGCAGCTTGGCGAGCCGCTGCTTCTCCAGCTTCAGGGCTTCCCGGAGTTGCCGTGCCTTCGCCGTGTCGCCTGTCTCCTTCGCCTTGCGTGCGTCCGCCTTGTCGTATTTGAGGGTGCGTTTGAGCGCCTTGATGCTGTCGCTCTGCGGCGTCGCCTCCTTCTTGGCCTTCGCCGGCGGTTGTGCGCCGAGGGCCGTGCCGGCGATGGCGAAGGCCACAACGAGCGGGGTGAGACGAAGGCGGGTCATGGCGGCTCCGGGCGTGAGGAGTTCCCTCGCGGGCACGTGCCGCCTCGCATGGCCGGCTCGCGCGTGACGATTCGACGTCAACCATAGCAGACCATTCGGGCCTACGCGAGCCCGAAGAAGGCCGCGATCTCGCCGCGCGGCCGGAGGCCCCAGAGAATCTTGCCGTCGCCGCGAATCACGCGCGGCACGCCGCCCAGTCGCTCGGTCGCCCAGTCCAGCTCCCAGTTCTCGACGATATCGGCGGCGTCGGGGTCGTCCAGCTCGACCGCTCGCGGCACGCCGACCGCGTCCGCCACGCGGTGCAGCACCGCCATCTCGGAGAGATCGGCTCCGACGCGCCAGTACGCCCGATAGAGCGCGTCGCGGAACGGAGCCGCCCTCGACGGCAACGCGCGCGCCACGGAGGCCGCCGCCACGATCGCGCGCGCGCTGTTCGGCCGGCCGCGTGGCAGCGCGATCGCGATGCCATCCACCCGCCGACGGACGTCCTCGATCTCGTCCTCGAGCTGATTCATCGCGCGCCGGTCGAGCGGCTTCATCGGCGCCGGCAGCGAGGGCTCGTGTTGCACGCCCCGCCAGTGCACCAGGTCGGTGATGCCGAGCGCGATGAGCTGCTCGTTGAGTCCGAAGCACTCGACCGTCGTGAAGTCCGTGTAGAGCGTGTAGTCCACGAACTGTCAGTCGCGGGCGATGGGCCCCGCTTCCTCCAACGCCTTCGTGAGCACCGCGTCCAGCTCGGGCTCGTCCTTGCCGAGCGGCCCCAGCCGCTTCCAGCGGAGCACTCCGTCTCGCCCGATCAGGTAGGTCGCCGGCACGCCGACCGCGTAGAAGAGCCCCGACACGCGGTCGTCGCCGTCGTGCCAGAGCGCATAGGTCACGCGCCGCTCGGCGGCAAACTCCTTCACGCGCTCCGCGTCACTCGAGGCGTCAATGCTGACCCCCACGAGCGAAAGGCCTCGCGAGGCGTAGCGCTGGTGAAGCGCTTCCAGGTCCGGCATCTCGGTGCGACAGGGCACGCACCACGTGGCCCACACGTTCAGGAGCACGACCCTGCCCCGCAGCTCGGCGAGTGATGCCGGTCCTCCGGTGAGGGAAACGGCGGAGTACCCCGGCACGCGCCGGCCGACCTCCACGACGGCTGCGTCGCCGGCGGCCGCGCCACACCCGGCGAGCGACGCCGCCGCGCCCAGCGTGAGCGCCGTGCACCGCACCGCGCCACGCAGTGACCGAAGGCACCCGCGACTCACCGGCCCTCCAGCGACACCGTCGCCAGCCGGATCGTCGTCGGCTGGCCGGGGACGGTCCACGCAAGGAGCACACCATCCCGGATGGCCGCCATCACCGGCCAGCCGGAGGGCCGTAATCCCGTGACCGCGCCGATCGTTCGCGGCGCGAGCGAGCGCCCGCTGGCGAGTACGCGCCGCACCCGCACCTCCGCGCCGTCGCCGGCTGTGCGCTCCTTCCACGACACGAGGGCCGACCCGTCGTCGGCCAGGACGATGCCGACGTGGCCCGCCGGCTTCCCACCGTCAATGCGCACCGGCGTGCCGAACGTCGCCCCCGCGTCGGTCGAGAACGCCACCAGCACTTTCGCCGTGTCGCGCGCCGCCGTGAACCAGACCACGACCAGGCGATCGCCGGAGGCGGCCGCCGCCGGACCATTCACGGGGCAGGCGTTGATCTTCCATCCGTCGCGAGCGAGGGGGACCGGTGTGGACCACGCCCCCCGCACGAGCCGTGTCACGTAGATGTCGCGGATCTCCTCCGGCGAGCGGTCGCGGTAGAAGACGACCGGTCCGCGCGCGGTCAGCGCGGCCGCGGTCTGGCAGCAGTCGCACACGCGGTCGTCGAGCGTACGCGCGTCCGTCACCTTTCCCGTCCGGTCGAGCGCCGCGAACGCGAGTTGCATCGCGCCGCCGGGCCGGCCGCTCTCGACGCCGTTGAGGAAGCTCAGCGCCGCGGCGCCGCCGGGGGCCGGCCAGAGCGAGACGAAGCCGTGCTCCCCCGACTCGTGGCTCGGGTACGGCACCACGGGAGCGCTCCAGGTCGCGCCGCCGTCAGTCGAACGGACCACCCGGATGCCGTAGTCGTACTTCCCCTTGAGGCCACCGCGCTGCAGCCAGTGCACCACCAGGTCGCCCGAGGGCAGGAACAGGACCGACGGGTGATCGGCGAAGTTCACGAAGAGCAGGCTGTCGCGCACCACCGTGCGGGCGGGTGACCACGCGCCATTCGTGCCGCGCAGCGCGAACTTCACGCTCGACACGGAATCGGCGTCGCGTTCGATCCACGTCATCGCCACGCGCCCGCCCGGCCCGCTGGCCAGCCAGGGGAACCGCGCGCCCGCGCCCGCGGGCGATGGCTCCGCCTCCTGCGCGGGGGCGGCGCCGAGCGCCGCGCCACACGCGGCCCCGGTCAACGCCAGCCGCCGGATGAACTGCCGGACCATCTAACCCCCTCTCATGTGTGCCGCGTAATATGGCGCGGCGACGGCGGAGTCGCCTCAAGTCCCGTGGGTCCCGCTCCCACACGGCGTCGCCCTGCGGCATATTCAGACCATGACCGCTCCCCTCGTCGGCATCCTGATGGGCAGCAAGTCGGACTACGAGCAGCTCGTCCCGGCGGTCGAGATGCTCACGCACCTGGGCATTCCGTACGAGGCCAGGGTGCTCTCGGCGCATCGTACGCCGGACGAGACCGCCGAGTACGCGGCGAGCGCGGAGCAGCGGGGCCTGCAGTGCATCATCGCCGCCGCCGGCGGCGCCGCGCACCTGGCGGGCGTGGTGGCGGCCAAGACGCTCCTCCCCGTGCTCGGCGTCCCTATCCCGTCCACGGCGCTCAACGGGCTCGACTCGCTCCTCTCCGTCGTCCAGATGCCCGGTGGCGTCCCCGTGGCGACCTTCTCGATCGGCAAGCCCGGCGCCACCAACGCCGCGATCTTCGCCGCCGAGATGCTCGGCGCCCAGCGGCCGGAGATCCGCGAGAAGCTCAGGGCGTGGCGCGAAAGCCGCGCGAAGGACGTGCTCGCGCAGACGCTCCCCTAGGCGCAAGCACGCGACGCGCATGCCGGAAAAGCCAGCCGCCGCGATCCGCGATCTCACGCGCGAGGAGTGCAACGCGCTCCTGGCGAAGAACCACGTCGGCCGCATCGCGTTCAGCTACCGCGACCACGTGGACATCGAGCCCATCTCGTACGTGTTCACCGACGGGTGGCTCTACGGCCGCACCGCGCACGGCACCAAGCTGCGCACGCTCGCGCACAACCGGTGGGTGGCGTTCGAGACCGACGAGATTGACGCGATGTGGGAATGGCGCTCCGTGGTCGTGAAGGGCGCGCTCTACCTGCTCGAGCCCGACGGCGCGCACGCGGACGCGTACGCGAAGGCGGTCGAGATCCTGCGCTCGCTCGTCCCCCACACGCTTGACGATTCGGATCCGACGCCGGAGCGCAACGTCGTCTTCCGCATTCACGCCGATCAGGTCACGGGGCGTTCGGCGAGCGGACGGCGCTGAGGCGGCCGGCGCGGGGACGCTCCCCGCAGCCCCTGCCGCCGCACGATCCTGTGATCCGCTTCACTTCTTCGGGTTCGGGATCCCGTATTGCGCGAGAATCTCCCGCACCCGGTCCAGCGGAATCGCCTCCACCGTGCGTCCGTTCCCCGTCACCGTCGTCGCCATGAAGAGCGAGTTGTACACCGCCTCCTCGGTCGCCTCGATGACCGCCTGGAACACGCCGCCCGCGTCGTCGTTGGCGAGCTCCGTCGTCGTGTGTTGCCGCGCGTTCGACGCGCGCCGCACCTCCTTCGCCGTCGAGAACGCAATCGCGTAGTCCCCGGAGCCGTTTGAGGCGCTCGAGCCCGTGCGGCCCAGGCCCAGCATCGCGCGAGCCGCCAGGCGTCGCAGGTTCCGGTCGGAGAGTGGCGCGTCGGTCGCGATCACCACGATGCACGAACCATCGCCGCGGTCGTTCGCCCCCGCGCTCTGGAACGCGTACCGGCCGAGCGCCTTCCCCACCGGCGCGCCCAGCACCTGGAGCACGCCGCCGTAATTCGTCTGCACGAGCACGCCGACGGTATGCCCACCGAGCGAGGCCGGGAGCACGCGCGACGACGTCCCGATCCCGCCCTTCCAGCCGAAGGCGGACGTGCCCGTCCCCGCGCCGACGCTCCCCTCCGCCACCGGCCCGCCCGACGCCGAGTCGAGCGCCCGCCGCACCGCCTCCGCCGTGACCGGCCGCGCGCGAATGTCGTTCAGCCCCCCGTCGTTCGTCTCCGCCACCACCGGATTGATCGAGCGCACGCGCTCCATCCCCGGCTGCGCGAGCATCCACTCGACCATCGCGTCGGCCGCCTTCCACACGCAGAGCGTGCACGTGAGCAGCACCGGCGTCTCCAGCTCGCCCAGCTCGCCGACCTGTGTGCTTCCCGCGAGCTTGCCGAAGCCGTTCCCGACCACCACCGCGGCCGGTACGCGCTCGAGGAACGCGTTCCCCGCGTGCGGGAGGATCGCCGTGATCCCCGTGCGAATCCGGTCGCCTTCGATGAGCGTCACCTGGCCCACCCGCACGCCGGCGACGTCGGTGATCGCGTTCAGGGCGCCCGGCGTGAACACGCCGGGCGCGACGCCGAGGTCGCGGGCGCGCACGCGCGCCTGCGCCGCGACGCGCTCGCCCGCGAGTGCGACGAGCGTGAGAATGCAGAGAAGAGTGCGCATGCCGCGAAGATACAGCGTCCGTCGGCGGCCGGCAGTATCTTCCCCCGCACGATGCCGCTCTTCCCCCTGATCGGCCACCAGGCGCTCCGCCAGCGCCTTGACGAGCAGGTGTCGCGTGGCGCGCTCCCGGCGAGCCTGCTCCTCGCGGGCCCGCCCGGCGTCGGCAAGCAGCAACTCGCCCTCTGGCTCGGGTCGCGCCTCCTCTGCGCGGGCGCGGCGCCGCCGTGCGGCGAGTGTCAACAGTGCAGGTACGCGGCGGACGGCGTGCATCCGGACCTGCGATGGTACTTTCCGCGGCCGCGCCTCAAGGAGGCCGACGTCGCCCTCGAGGAGGTCGCGTTCGACTACGCCGACGCCATCGCCGAGCGCGTCGCGGCGCACGGCCTCTACGCGCGCCCCGACGGCTCGCACGGGATCTTCGTCTACGTCTCGCGGCTCATCGTGCAGCAGGCGGGCACCACGCCCGCGCTCGCCGCGCGCAAGGTGTTCGTGATCGGCGACGCCGAGCGCATGGTGTCGCAAGCCGCGTCACCGGAAGCGGCGAACGCCTTTCTCAAGCTGCTCGAGGAGCCGTTGGCGGACACGACGATCGTGCTCACGTCGAGCGAGCCCGGCGCCCTCCTGCCGACCATCCGCTCGCGCGTGGTCGCGATCCGCGTCGCGCCGCTCCCCGAGGCCGACGTGCGCGCCTTCCTGGCCCACCCGGCGGCGGCCGCGGCCGCGGACGCGGACGCGGGGGCGCGCGGCGCGACCGAGGACGAGATCGTTCGGCTCGCGCACGGAGCGCCGGGCGCGTTGCTCGATCTCGCCGCCCGCGGCGCCTCGCTGGAGCGGGCGCGCGCGCTCCTCGCCGCGGCGCGTGGCGGCCGCGAGCAGGCGCTTCGCGCGGCCTTCGTGCAGGGCAGCTCCAAGGCGCGCGGCGTCTTCACCGACGTGCTCGACGCGCTCACGGTGCTCCTCCACGAGCGAGCACGCGACGCTGCCCACGCGGGCGACGCGGCCCGCGCCGTCGCCTCCGCGCGCGCCGTCCGCGCGGTCGAGGAGGCCAAGCGCGCGGCCGAGGGCAACGCGGTCCCGCAGCTCGTGACCGCGCACCTCGTGCGCACGCTCGCGGAGCTGGGCGCGTGACCGCGGCGCGGCGCGGCAAGCGAACGGGACGGGCGGCGCCGCGCCGCGCGGGCACCGCGGGCGCACGCCCCTCCGTGCGCGCACCCGCGCGCGCACCCGCCCTCTCGCACGTGGACGCGCTCGGCGAGGCGCGCATGGTGGACGTCGGCGCGAAGCTCCCCACCGCGCGCCGCGCCCGTGCCGAGGGCCGCATCAGGATGAGCGCCGACGCGCTGCGCGCGATCCGCACGAACGCCATCGCGAAGGGCGACGTGCTCGCCGTCGCTCGCGTGGCGGGCATTGCGGCCGCGAAGCGCACCGCCGAGCTCATTCCGCTCTGCCACCCGCTTCCGCTCACCGACGTACGCGTGGACCTCGCGCTCGACGCCCGGCTTCCCGGCGTGCGCGCCGAGGCCACGGTCAGCACCATCGCCCGCACCGGCGTCGAGATGGAGGCGCTGACCGCCGTCTCGGTCGCCCTGCTGACCGTCTACGACATGGCCAAGAGCGCCGACAAGGGGATGCGAATCGAGGGGATCCGGCTTCTCGAGAAGACGGGCGGGAAAAGCGGCCCCTGGCGCGCCCGCGGCCCGCGCGGCTGACGCCGTCTCCCCCCTCGGCCCGCGGGCGCCTCCAAGGCGCCTCCCGGGCGCCTCACGGGGCGTCTCTCAGCGCGCCAGGGCGTCCTGTGGGCCGTCTCTCAGGGTGCCAGGGCGTCCTTTAGGGCGTCTTCCGCACGGCGGCCTTGGGCGGCGTCTTCACGGGCGCCTTCGACTTCGCGGCGGCCGCTCGCGGCGCCGGCGGGGCTCGCACCACCAGCGACTGCCCCGGCACGATCAGCGCCTTCCGGAGCCCGTTGAGCCTCATCAGCGTCGCGGCGCTCGTGCCGTAGCGCCTGGCGATCCCGTCGAGCGTCTCCCCACGCCGCACGAGGTGCGTGCGCCTCGCCGAAGCGCTCGATCGCCGTGGATAGCGCTCGATCGAGGGATTCGGCACGTCCATCGCCGCGAGCACCGTGGCGCGCGACGGCACCAGAATCGCCTGTCCCGCGCTCAGGTTCCCGCTCTTGAGGCGCACGACCTTCGGGTTGTACCAGTTGAGCTGCTTCGCCGTGAGCCCGTGCTTCCGCGCGATGGACGTGATGGACTCGCCCTTTTTCGACGTCACGCGCGTCACCGCCACGCGTTCGGCGGAATCCAGCGCGGCGTAGCGAGCGTCGAATCCTTCCGCCCGGCCCACCGGGACGCGCACCCAGAGCGACTCGCGCGGCGGCGTCATCCCCCGCAGCAGCTGTGAGTTCAGCTCCTTGAGCATCGCGACGTCGGCCGGCGCCGCGCCGGCGACCGCCGCGAGCGGCACGGCTCCGCCGACGCGCACCGAATCGTAGCCGAACGGAGGAAGCGACTCGACCACCACGCCGTACCGCCCGGGCTCCTTTCCCACCAGCGCGGCGGCGATCAGCTTGGGGACGTAGTCCCGCGTCTCGGGGCGCAGGACCCTGCGATCGGCGAGCGTGAAGAAGCGGTCGTCGCCCTCGACGCCGTCGAGCGCCGTCGCATAGCGCGCGAGCCCGCGGGCCACCCGGCCGTTGCCGCCGTTGTACGCCGCGGCCGCCAGAAAGAGCGAGCCGAACTGCTCGCGGAGCGCCTTGAGCAGCCGCACCGCACCCTCGGTCGCGCGCACGGGGTCGCGTCGCTCATCCACCCACCAGTCCACGCGGAGCCCCACCCCGCGCGCGGTGCCCGCCATGAACTGCCACATCCCGACCGCCGCCGCCCTCGAGTACGCGTGGGGGTCGTACCCGCTCTCGATGAGCGCGAGATACGTCAGGTCCTCGGGGAGCCCGCCCTCCATCAGCCGCTCGCGGATGAGCGCGCCGTAGCGCGTCTGCCGCTGGACGCTCCGCTCGAACGCCGCCTTGGCCCGGCCGCTGAACGCCTCGACGAAGTGCTCGACGCGCACGTGCGTCTCGTACGAGCGCACGTCAATGTCCCAGACCGGCGCGCCGGGCGGCGCCGCGCTGGTGTCCGTGGGCGGCGGCGCCGAGTCCCCGAAGACCGTCGCCACCTCCCGCACGATCTCGGCGGAGGTGACGTCGAGCGAGACCGAGTCGCCCGCCGGCTTGCGCGCGGGCGGTCCGGCGGCGCGCGCTGGTCCCCCGGGAGCCGGCCGCGCGCTGTCGGCAACCGCGCTGTCCGCAGCCGCGGCGACGGCACCGGCGGCGACGACAGCGGCGGTGACCGCACCGGCGGCGACCGTACGAGGGCCGGACGGCTCGATCCCGCTCGCCGCGCGCGGCAGCGGCCCGGGGCCGGGCGTCGAAGGCGCGGGAGCGACTCGCGCGCAAGCCGCGCCGAGCGCCACGAGCAGCAGGCCCGCGGCACTCCGCACTCCGTCGTCCACCGATCGTCGCATCTCGTATATTCGGGCCGTGCGTCGCTTCGTGCCAGCCCTGCCACTGCTCGCGGCCCTCGCCGTGGGACCCGCGCTCACGCCGGGGGCGCGTCCCTCCGTGCTGCCGGAGGGCCGCCGCGCGCTCACCGCCGGCCACCGGGTCGCCGCGCCGCCGGCCGATTCGCTTCGCGCCCTCATCACCGCGCGCATCGCGCGCGTCGCGGGCGCCGAAGTAAGCGTCTGGTTCGAGGACCTCGCGCGCGGCGACACGCTCACGATCGGCGCCGGACGCTCGTTCCACGCGGCGAGCACGATGAAGCTGCCGGTGATGATCGAGCTCTTTCGCCGCGTGGACGCCGGAGAGACCTCGCTCGCGGACGAGCTCTATCTGCAGAACGTCTTCGAGTCGATCGTGGACCGCTCGCGCTACGTGCTCGATGCCGGCGAAGACTCCGATTCCGCGCTCTACGCGCTCGTCGGGCAGAACGTGCGGCTCGGCGAGCTCAACGAGCGGATGATCACCCGGTCGAGCAACCTCGCGGCGAACACGCTCATCCAGTTTCTCGATCCCCGGCGCGTGAACGCCACCGCGCGCGCCCTGGGCGCGCGCGACATTCAGGTGCTGCGTGGCGTCGAGGACGGCAAGGCGTTCGCGCAGGGCCTCAACAACACGACCACGGCGCAGGACCTCGGCGTCCTGCTCACCGCCATCCAGCGGAACCGCGCGGCCTCGCGCGCGAGCTGCGACTCGATGCGCCGCGTGCTGCTGCGCCAGGAGTTCCACGACGAGATTCCCGCGGGGCTCCCCGCCGGCACGTCCGTCGCGCACAAGACGGGCTCGATCACCGGCACGCTGCACGACGCGGCGATCGTCTACCCGCCCCGGCGCGGCCCGTACGTGCTGGTCGTCCTGACGCGGGGCATCCCGGAGCGGAAGGACGCGCAGGCGCTGATCGCGGACGTCTCGCGCGCGGTGTACGCGTTCGCCACCAGAAGGTGAGGAGAGGCGGAGTCTTCACTCCGCTCTCGTCACCTCTCCCTCCGCCCGGTAGACTCCGCACCCCGGACTTTTCCCTCCGCACCGTAGTCGAACACCACCTTCACGCTCTCGTGCGCGCCCCTCCCCCGCGCCGTCGCGAGCGCCCGCCGGTAAGCCGCGAGCGGGTAGCGGTGCGTCACCAGCGGACCCAGTGGGACGCGCCCCCCGGCGATGAGCCGCAGGGCCTCCACGAACGCGCCCTCGTCCGCGCCGCCGTGCACCGGCCCGCCGTACGCGAGCGTCCCCCGCAGCGTGAGCTCCTTGAGCCAGAGCGGGGTCCAGTCCACGCGCCGCAGCATCGTCACGTTGGCGAGCAGCACGATGGTGCCGCCGGCGCGCGTGAAGCGGAGGGCGTCCTCGACACCGCGGGCGCCGTTCGCGCACACGTACGTCCGGTCGAAGCCGCCGACGCCCACGGGCCGACCGACGATCGGCGCCAGCAGCCGCGTGTGGGCGGCGTCCGCCAGTTCTCCGAGGTAGTCGCCGCGCGCCAGCACCACGCGCGCCGCGCCCAGCCGGCCCGCGTGCCGGGCCTGAAACGCATGGCGTGCGAGCACCGTGACCGGCGTCTCCGGCGCGAGTGCGCGCAGCGCGGCGGTCGTCAGCAGGCCCATCGTCCCCGCGCCGATGACGAACACCCGCTCGCGCGGCCCCGGCACGCCTGCGCGCACCGCGTGCACGCAGCACGCAAACGGCTCCACCAGCACCGCCTCGGCGTCCGTCGTCTGTTCCGCGACGCGTACAAGCTGCGACCGGTGCGCGACGAACTCCTCGCCCCAGCTCCCGCCGAGCGAGCGCGTCGTGCCGATGAGCATCCCGGGGGGGAGCGCGCCGTCGGTGAAATGCACGCAGCGCGAGTGCTCGCCCCGCGCGCACGCCTCGCAGGGCGGCGAGACCGCGCGCGGCTCGCAGCAGAGGAGCGGGTTCACCGTCACGCGCTCGCCGACGGCCCACCCACGCACGGCGCGCCCCAGCTCCGCGATCACGCCGACGTTCTCGTGGCCGAGCACGAAGGGAAACGACGAGAAGGGCGAAGTGGACGGGCTCGCGTCCAGCGCCACGATGCCGAGGTCGCTTCCGCAGATGCCGCCCAGGCGCGTGCGAATCCGCACCCACTGGTCGCCGGGGAGATCGGGCGCGGCAACCGTCTGGAACCGGGTGCACGCGTGCACGCCGACCGCGAGCGCCTCCGAAATCCCCCGCGCCGCACGCGTCGTCAGATACCGGGGGATCGGCGCCGCGAACGTGATGGCCTTCACGCGCGCTCCACGGCCTCCTCGCTCACCACGACGCGGAGTGCGCGAGGCAGGCACGCGATCGTGAGCTCCGCCGAGGCCGCCCGCCGGTACTCGCCGTCCGTCTCGTAGGCCGGGGGCGACGGGAAGCGGAGCGTGAACGCCGCAGCCTGCTCGACCAGCACGTCGGGGAGCGTCGTGTGCGTGCCGCGGATGACCGCGCCGAAGAGCCGCAGCCGCCGGAGGGGCGAGGCGTCGCGGATCGCCACGGCGTCGAGCCGGCCGTCAGTGAGCGACGCCCCCGGCGCGATGCGGAATGCGCCGCCGAAGTTCCGCGCGTTGGCGATGATGAGCAGCAGGTGCCGCACGCGCCCGCGCCGGGCCGCCGCGCTCTCGACGTCAATCTCGATGCCGCCGTACCCGGCGAGCTGCCGCAGCGCGGAGTAGAGATAGAGCGCGTCGCCGTGCAGCCACCGGATGCGCCCGATGTCCTCGAGCACGGCGATGTCGAAGCCGAAGCCCGCGATGTTCACGAAGTGACGGTCCTCGATCCGGCCGACGTCCACCGGGCGATCAGGCCCCTCCACGGCGAGCCGCGCGGTGCGGGCGACGTCACGCGCGGGCGCGCCCACGGTCTTGGCGAAGTCGTTTCCCGTGCCCGCGGCCACGAGCGCCAGACGGCAGTCGGCGCGCGCGTGCAGGATCGCGTTCGCCACGTTGCTCCACGTGCCGTCGCCGCCGACGGCGACCAGCGTGGTGCACCCCTCGTCGAGGGCGCGGCGCGCGAGCGTGCCTTCGTCTTCGAGCGACGCGGACTGGCGCACGTCGGTGACGCCGACCGCGCCGAAGGCCGCGCGCACCGCGGGGAGCGCCCGCACGCCGCGTCCCCGGCCCGACGCCGGGTTCACGATGACGCAGATCCGCTCCGCCATCAGACCGCGGCGAGAGCGAGCGGCTGGAGGGGGTGGAACGTCTGCAGGCCGTCCCGCATCCAGAGCTCGCGGAACGGCGTCGTGTTCACGCCGGCCCGGTCGAGCGCGGCGGTGAAGGGATGCGGGCCGAGCGTGAGCGCACCCGCCTCTTCCTCGCTCTCGCTGAAGCGCGCGGCCATCACGATCTTCGCCATCCAGGCACCGCCCGCGTCGCTCATGAACGACTGGTAATGATGCTCGACGTCGTCCCACTGGTAGTCGGTGATCGTGAGATCCACGATCGCCGAGCCGCCGTGCGCGGCCGCGACGTGGATGTCGCCGTCGGCCGCGCGGAAGGACAGCGCGATGTCCTCCATGAAGTGCGGCAGGTGCCACCGCTCGATCGCGTGCTCCCGCGACGCGCGCGTCGTGGTCCCCAGCAGGAACGGGTAGAACGCCGCCCGCGGCAGCGCCGCGCCGGGCGCCACGCGTGGCGCGACGTGCACCGAAAGGATCAGCTCCCCGTACGCGCCCACCGGCGAGTCGTGGAAATCGAACGCCATCACGGACAGCACGCTCTGGCCATGATGGAGCTCGACGGGCTGCAGGAACGGCGGCAGAATCCGCACGGCGTTCTGCGTCGGGAACTCGAAGAACCCGCCGATCGCGTGCCGGAAGTGGTAGTTCACCATCCCGGACGGCGCGCCGCTCACAGCACGCCCTCGTCCCGCAGCACCCGCACCAGGATGTCGGCGGCCTCGTCGAGCTGCGCCGGCGTGTGCGTCGCCGAGATCGAGATGCGGAAGCGCGAGCGATGCTTCGCCACCGCGGGGTAGACGATCGGGTGCAGGTAGAGCCCGTCGCGCAGCAGCGCCTTCGCGATGGTGAAGATCCTGGTGTCGTTGCGGATCATCACCGGGATGATCTGCGAAGTGGACTCGGCGACGTCCACGCCGGCCTCCGCGAGCAGGCGGCGCATGTGCGCGACGTTGGCCCAGAGCTTCTCGCGGAGCCCGGGCTCGCGCTGCGCGATGCGCAGCGCCTGCAGGACGCCCGCCGTGACGGCCGGCGCGAGCGCGCACGAGAACACGCGCGAGCGGGCGAACCCCATCAGGTAGTTGTACAGGCTCTGCGAGCCCGCCACGAAGCCGCCCATCCCGCCCAGCGCCTTCGAGAACGTCCCGATGTGGATGTCAATCTCGTCCTCGAGCCCGAAGTGCTCGGCCACGCCCCGCCCGTTCGGGCCGTACAGGAAGCTCGAGTGCGCCTCGTCAATCATCACGCGCGCGCCGTGCCGCTTCGCGACCTCGACGACCTCCGGGAGCCGCACCACGTCGCCGTCCATCGAGTACACGCCCTCGACGATGACGAGGCGCTTCCCGCCCGTCCCGTGCAGCTTGCGATCGAGATCCTCGGGCCGGTTGTGCCGGAAGAAGCGGACGTTCGCCTTCGAGAGGATCGCGCCGTCCACGATGCTTGCGTGAACGTTCTGGTCCATCACGATCCAGTCGCCGGGACGCATCAGCGCCGAGATCAGGCCGACGTTCGTGCTGTACCCGGTGGCGAACACCATCGCGGCGTCCTTCCGCTTGAACCGCGCCAGCGCGCGCTCGAGCTCCACGTGGATGTCCATCGTGCCGCTCAGGGTCGGCGAGCCGGCCGCGCCAAGCCCGTAGTGCTCCAGCGCCTGTTTGGCCGCCGCGATCACCTCGGGGTGATACGAGAGCCCGAGGTAGTTGTACGACGCGAGGTTGAGGAGCTGCAGGCGCCGCCCTTCGAGCTGCTCCTCCAGGTCAATGCGCGGCCCGGGCGGCGTGGACATCGGCTGGTAGAACAGGTAATACCCGTTCGACCGCGCGTGCCCGTACCACCACTCGTCGTACGGGTCGAAGATCGCGAAGATGTCATCGCTCGACGAGTAGAAGAAGTTGCTGTAGTCGTAGTCGGAGAACGCGGCGCCCGACCCGTGCGCCGCCTGCTCCTGCCCGTTGCCGTCCGTTGTGCTTGCGATGCGCGTCGCCATGAGGTTTTCCCCGTTCGACCAGCTGGCGGTGAAGAGGCTCGGGTGGAAAGAGAGGGCCCGGATGGTCGCCGTGAACTGTACTCAGCCGTCCTGACTCAGCCGTCCTGACTCAGCCGTCCTGCTTGCGGCGCGGGTCCCAGAACGGGCTGACCACGCCATAGCTGTCCCGCAAGACCGCGCCAATCCGCTCGCGCACCGTCACGGCGAGCTGGTCGCGATCGTCGTACGTGAGTCCCACCACGGGGACCGGCTCCAGGAAATGCACATCCACACGACCGGGCCGGACCCTGAACGTTCCCTTGGGGTGCACGTGTAACCCGCCGTACACCACCGTGGGAATGATAGGCGCTCCCGCACTGATCGCAAGAACGAACGGCCCTTTCTTGAACGGCCTGAGCGGGTACTCGAAGCCCCGCGAGCCTTCGGCGAAGACCACCACCGAGGCGCCGTCCTCGATCCGGGTCGCGGCCTCCCGGTACGACTCGAAGGCCGACTTCCGCTTGTCCCGCTGGATGTAGATCGTGCCGATGGCCCGCGCCGCACGCCCGAAGAACGGGATGCGCGCGAGCTCGGCCTTCGCGATGAACTTGAACTGGTGGAGATTCGCCATCAAGGCGAACACATCGTAGCGCGAGACGTGGTTGGCGATGTAGATGTGCCGTCCCGTGCGCCGTTCGCCTCCGTGGATCACCACCTTGACACCCGACGCCCGGAGGATTCCCTGGCCCCACCACCGGGCGGCGAGGTCGAGGAGCGAGCCCTCGCGGTCACGAACCCTGACGAACGCGGCGAGAAGCGCAAGGCCGCCGCACAGGGGAGTCATCACGAAGAACGCGAGGTACGCCAACACCGTTCGCATGAGGCGACCTAAGTTAAAACCGGGCGCGCCGGGCGGCCACCGCCCGCGCCCCGGGGCTCGAGCGGCGCGCGCAGCACGTCCCGGTAGTCCGCGATCAGCGCGTCGAACACCGCGTCCCAAGTGCGTGCGCGCGCCGCCGCGAGCGCCGCCGCGGCGAGCCGCCGGCGAAGCGCAGCGTCCCCGGCCAGCCGCTCCACCGCCGCGGCGATCGCGGCCGGGTCGCGCGCGGCGACCTGCAGCGCGGTCGCCCGCGTCGCGAGCTCCGTCGTCGCGCCGGCATCGGGCGCCACGACCGCCAGCCCGCTCGCCATCGCCTCGAGCAGCACATTGCCGAACGTCTCCGTCGTCGAGGGCATCACGAACAGATCGGCCGAGGCATAGAACTCCGAGAGTGCGCGCCCGGAGAGCCGCCCCGCGAAGATCGTGCCCGGCCCCGCGGTCGCCCGGCACCGCGCCTCCGCTGGTCCGTCCCCCGCCAGCGCGAACACCACGCGCGAACCGAGGCGCTCGCGCACGCGCCGCAGCGCCTCGAGCGCCACGTGAATCCCCTTTTCCGGCGCCAGCCGGCCGACGTACGCCACGAGGATCGTCTCGTCCGATGCGCCCAGCCGCGCACGCAGCTCGTGCGACCGGAACGCCGGATTGAACCGCTCGTGCTCCACACCGCGCGACCAGACGCGCAGGTGACGAAAACCCTGCGCGGCCAGCTCGGCCGCCACGGTCGCCGACGGCGCCCAGGTGCAGAGCCCGCTGTTGTGGAACCACCGGAGGAACGGCCACGCGATCGCGTCGAGCGCGGTGAGCCGGTAAAACCGGATGTACTGCTCGAAGTGCGTGTGATAGCTCGAAACGAAGGGCACGCGCGCCTGTCGCGCCGCGAACAGGCCGCCGAGTCCCACGCCGAACTCCGTGACCGCGTGGACCAGCGTGGGCTTCCAGCGCTCCACCAGGTCGAGCGCGCGCCCCACGAGCGGCGCCGCCATCCGGAGCTGGGGATACGCCCAGAACGGAACGCTGGGCCAGCGCTCCAGTCGCGCGTCGTCCGGCGCGTCGGGATCGCTCACGGTCACGAGCCGCACCGCGCCGCCGCGCGCCTCGACGGCCGGCACCAGCCGGTCGAGCGTGCGCGTGAGCCCGTTGACCTGCGGCGAGAACGTGTCGGAGAAGATCGCGAGCCGGAGACCCGCCGCACTCACCGCGGGCCGCGAGGTGCGCTCGGTCACGCCGCGCCGCGCGCTACCAGAGCGCGCGAATCGCGGCGCCCGTCGCGATCGCGATCAACTGCCCGGCCAGCACGTCTCCCGGGTAGTGCACGCCGAGCCGCACGCGCGAGAACCCCACGAGCGCCGCGAACCCCAGGAGCGGCCACCCCAGCGAGTGGAAGGTCGCGGCGTGGACGAACGCGACGCTCATGACCGCGGTCGCGTGCCCGGAGGGAAGCGAGAAACGCTCGGGCGGCGTCAGGTGCGCGCTGACGGGCAGCCGCTCCGTCGGGCGCACGCGGACCACCTGCCGCTTGATGAGCTGCACGATGAGCGTCGAGAGCGCCAGCGCCCACGCCGCCTGCACGGCCGCCACCTTGAGCGGCCCCTCCGCGAGCACCAGCGGCACGAGCGCGAACGCGACGCTCCCCGCGACTCCGCCGGCGTGCGAGAGCGCGCTCCAGAAGAGCAGCGTGGCCCGCGAAGCCGGGTCCCCGATGACCCATCGCAGGTACAGCGCGCGGTCCCCTTCGGCCAGCCGGTCCATCAACGCTCGGCGCACCATGCGCCCAATCTAGCGCCCCGCGGCCGGCGGGTGACGCCGCGCTCGCGTCCCGCCGCGCGCTCCCCGCAACGACGACCGGGCCCGCTCACGCATGCGCCGGGCCACTCGGGATCGTCAGGTGAAAGGCGCTCCCCTGCCCCGGCACGCTCTCGGCCCAGATGCGGCCGCCGTGTGCCTGCACGAGCCCGTGGGAAATGGCGAGGCCGAGCCCCGAGCCACCCTTGCGCGCCGACGTGTGCCCGCGCCAGTGCCGCTCGAAGATGTGCGGCAGTTCCTCCACGGGGATCCCGCTCCCCGTGTCGCGCACCGTGAAGAGCACCTCACCGTCCGCGGCCGCCACCGCAATGCTCACGTTCCCGCCGGCCTCGGTATGTGCGAGTGCGTTTGCCAGCAGATTGGAGAGCACCTGCACCAGGCGCGCCGCGTCCCCGTCCACGGGCGGCAGCCCCGCCGGAACCTCCTGCGTCAGGCGCACCCCGCGCGCTTGGGCGCCGTGCGCGAACATCGCCACCGCCGAGTCCACGATCGGCCGGACCTCCTCCCGATGCCGCACGATCGAGAGTCGTCCCGTCTCGATGCTCGCCACGTCCAGCAGGTCGCGGATCAGCCGGTCCATCCACTCCACCGCATCGGCGATGGCGTTCACCAGCTCGGCCCGCGCCTGCGGATCGTCCGGCGGGCTCTCCCGCAGCACCCGCACGCACATGCCGATCGCGTTCACCGGGTTGCGGAGATCGTGCGAGACCACGCCGAGCATGTCGTCGCGCGCCCGCGAGGCCGCCCGCGAGAGCCCGAAGAGCCGCGCGTTGTCAATCGCGAACGCCGCGCGGTCGGCGAGCCGCTCCATCAGCGCGACGTCAGCGGGGCCGTAGCGCCGCTCCGGGCGCGTCGAGATGACCGTGAGGACGCCGAGCACCTCGCCCCGGGCCACGAGCGGCACGAAGATCGCCGAGCGGCCGCCGAGAGAACGCGTGCGTTCCAGCAGGTCCGCCGTCTCCGTGTGCGCCTGCAGCCACTCGTCCGTGACCTCCGCGACGAGCAACGGCCGCCGCGTCCGCAGGACGTCCACGATCGCCGAGGCGGAGTCAATCCCCGGCGCGTCCGCGAGCGCCGCGACCCGCGCGTCGAGCGCGGGATCGCCGCTGACGCTCGTCACGCGGCGCACGCGCTCGTTCTCGATCAGGTCCACGAAGCAGACGTCGCCCACCCGCGGCACGGGAAGCTGCGCCACCGCCGTCACCGCTTCCTCTGCGTCCAGCGTGCGCGTCAGCACGCCGCCGGCATCGGCAAGAAAGCGCTGTGACTCCTCGATCCGCTTGCGCTCCGTGGCGTCCCGGAGCACGACAGTGAACGAGGGCCGGCCATCCACGCGCTGCTTGAGGATCGAGGCCTCGGCGGGAAACTCCGTCCCGTCCTTTCGCAGCCCGGCGATCGCGGCCCGCTCACCCATGCGCCGCGCCATCTCCGGCGCCGCCGCGAAAACGTCCAGGTGTTGGTCGTGCGTCGCGCGGAAGCGCCCCGGCAGCAGCTCGGCCAGGGGACGACCGAGCACCTCGCGGGCGCTGTACCCGAAGATCTCCTCCGCGCCCCGGTTGAACAGCGTGATGCGGTGCGCTTCGTCAACGGACACGATGGCGTCGGCCGCGATCGAGACGAGCCCGGCCACGCGCGCCTCGGAGGCGAGGAGCGCCTCGTGCGCGCGCGCGTTCTCCGCGAGATCGAGCCGCACGTTTCGCGCCTCGGCGATGAGCACCGCGGCGACCACGCCGACAAGCACGAGCACGACCGTGCCAAGCAGCGGCTGCTCGTCCTGCCAGATCCGCCACGCCGCGATCGCGCCGAGCGCAGCCAGCGCCGACAGGGCCACGCCGAGGGTGAAAGCGACCTTGCCGCCCGTGGACAGGGCCATATGCCGGAAAACTAGGCACTGTCAGGCCGTTCCCGACACCTGTGCGGCGGTATCCCGACTGACGCACCCCCCGGGGCGCTCGTATCGTCCTCGCGACTGCCACCGCGATCGCGCCTCTGCGCTCCACCTCCGACTCCGTGCGTGCCGATACCCTCAGCGATCCGGGCGGAAGCGCCCTGCTCGCGGCGCCCGTTCTACTCGCGACCGACGGCACCGAGGACTCGCTCGGCGCGCTGGCCGTGGGCGCGCTCCTCGCGCGTCGGCGGGGTGCGAAGATCCGGCCGCTGACCGTGCTCGAACCGTCGGTGTTCCCGGACGCTGACGGCGGTCCTGCGCCCACTCTGTCCTCGCCGTCGTTCGCTCAGGGCGCCGTCGAGCGGCGGGCGTGCGACGCGGTCGCCCTGCAGGTGGCCGCGTTCCTCGGCTCCGGCGCCGCGCGTGACGTGACATTCTGCCGCGGCCGTGTCGTGCCGACCATCTCCGCCGAGGCCAGGACCACCGGCGCCGGGCTCATCGTGGTCGGGCTCCACCCACACGACCTCTTCGACCGCATCGCGGGTGAGGAAACGGCCCTCCGCGTGGCCCGCACGGCCGAGCTGCCGCTCCTCGCCGTCACGCCAACGCTGGACCGCCTTCCACGCCGGTGCATCGTCGGCGTGGACTTCAGTTCCGGATGCGTGCGCGCGGCGCGCGAGACGCTCGCGCTCCTCGACGACGACGCCACACTCGTTCTGGCCCACGTGCGCCCGCCCGTCGCGGAACGCGACCGCGAGCGCTCGGGTCAGAGCTATCAGGTCGGGGTCGGAGACGCGCTGGCCCGGCTCCAACGGTCGCTTCCATCGCGCTCGCGACTCACCGTCGAAGCGGTTACTCTCGAAGGTGAAACCGCACCCCAGCTCCTGGCGATGGCCGAGCGCTCGGGGGCCGACCTCATCGCGATCGGCTGCCATCGGCATTCGTTCGTCGGGAGGCTCGTGCTCGGCAGCGTCGTCACCACGCTGATTCGCGCCGCAAGCGTCTCGCTCTTCGTGATGCCGCCCGTCGCGGCCGACTAGGAGTCCAGCCGGGAGTCCCTGCTAGGAGTCCTGCAGGAGCCCGAGGCGCAGCGCGAACTGGACGTAGTCGTGGCGGTGCCCGAGCCCGAGCTTGTCCTCGATCCGCTGCTTGTACGTGTCCACCGTTTTCGGGCTGATGTTCAGCCGCTCGCCGATCTCGGGCGCCGAGTAGCCCTGCGCCACCAGGCGAAGCACGTCGCGTTCGCGCGACGTGAGCTTCTCGTAGCGCGCGCGATCCTCCTTGAGCGGGTCCTTGCGCTGGTATCCCTTCGCGAGCGCCCGCGCGGCCTCGGGACGCACGTAGAGGTCGCCACGCGCCACCGCACGCACCGCGTCCACGACGTCGCGATCGGGCGCAGTCTTGAGGACGTAGCCGGCCGCGCCCGCTTCCATCAGCGGCACGACGTACTCCTCTTCCGCGTGCATCGTGAGGATGAGGACCCGCGACGGGAGCTTCTTCGCGACGATCGCCTTGGTCGCCTCGAGTCCGTCCATCGTCGCCATCGAGAGGTCCATCAGGATGACGTCCGGCTTCAGGCGTTCGGCGAGCGCGATTCCGTCGGCGCCGTTGGCGGCCTCGCCCACGACGTCGAGGTCGCGCTCCTTGCCGAGGAGCGCCTTGAGTCCGGTGCGCACCACCGCATGGTCGTCAACGAGAATGACACGAATCAGATCGCCGGGCATCGCTCGAGGGGAAGGGGTCCTGCCACCCCCCGAATCTACTCGCGGAATGCACCGTGAGCACCGTTACTCCGCCCAACGCGAGGCGCGGGCACAAGGCGCGGGCACAAGGAACGGGCACGAGGAACGGGCACGAGAAACGTCGCACGCCGCCCGCGTCGGTGCTCGAGGAGCCCCGGCGCCGCGTCTTGCGCTCGGTGGGCACCCGCATTCACTGTTCGAGCGTTCGGGCCCCACTCCCCTCCGCTCGAGGCAGCCATGACCGATCCGGCCATCCCCCCCGCGCAAACGCCCCCCCAGCAGGCGGGCGTCGTCGAGGACTTCGTGGACATCTTCGCGTCGCCCGCGGCGGTCTTCGCCCGGCGCGCGAAGGCCGGCGCGGCGGTCCCCTATTTCGTCGTGGCGGCGCTCCTGATCGTGCTCTTCTTCGTGAACAGGAACATCATGGGGCCGATCATGGAAGCCGAGATGCAGAAGGGGATCGAGGCGGCCACGAAGGCGAATCCGCAGGTCACGGTCGAGATGGTGCGGAAATCCATGGAGGTCACGTTCATGGTCGGGGGCATCGTCGGACCTCCCCTGGCCCTGCTCGTGCTCGGCCTGATTGCCTTCGGCGTCGGTCGCGCCCTGGGCGGGACGCTCTCGTACGGTACCGCGCTGCTCATCGCGTCGTTCTCCTGGATTCCGCGCGTGGTCGAGTCGGTGCTCGCGAGCGTGCAGGGGCTGGCGCTCGACACGACGAAGCTCACGTCGCATTATCAGCTTCAGCTCGGCGTCGCGCGCTTCCTCGATCCGGCGAGCACGAACGTGGCGCTGCTGGCCCTCGTCGGACGGGTGGACCTGATCACGCTCTGGGTCACGCTGCTCTTCGCCCTCGGCCTCGTGCACGCCGGGAAGGTGCCGAAGGAGAAGATGATCCTGGCGGGCGTCGTGATGTGGATCGTCGGCTCGATCTTCCCGGTGTGGGGAGCGATCCGCGCGGGTTGACGGACGCCGCAGTCGCGCGGCCCGACCGGCACGTCAGGCGAGCGCCAGCGACGCCAGCGCGTCGAGAAAGTCGTGGTGGTCCTCGACCGCGCCGACGCGGAGCAGCTCCGAGCCGCCCGCCGCGAGAAACGTCGCGCGCGCGCGGATGGCGATTTCCTCCAGCGTCTCCAGGCCGTCGGTGACGAACCCGGGCGTGATGACCGCCACGGTGCGGACGCCCTGGCGCGGCAGGGCGGCGAGCACGCCGGCAGTGTCCGGCTCGAGCCACCGTTCCGGCCCGAACTTCGACTGAAACGCGAGCGTCGCGCGCGCGGCGGGCCACGCGATCGCCTCGAGCAGGGCGCGCATCGTCGCCTCGCAATCGCGGACGTAGCGGTGGCCTTCGCGCCGGTCGTAGCGCACGGGAATGCCGTGAAACGAGACGACGAGGTGCTCGGGCGGCCGGGGGGCGCGCGCGAGGGACTCGCGCCAGCGCGCCGCCATCGCCGCGACGTATCCCGCGTCGGCGGGAGGGACCGGGCGCTCGACGACCCGGTCGGCGATGCCGGCGCGTGCCGCCGCCTCGCGCGCTCGCCGGAACGCGGTGCCGGTCGTCGCGTCCGTGCGCTGCGGGAAGAGGGGGACGACGATCACGTGTTCCGCGCCTTCCTGCGCGAGGCGCCGCATCGCCGTGTCGAGCGACGGCTCGCCGTAGCGGTACGCCGCGCCCACGCCGAACCGGCCGTCGGCGCGCGCGCGAAGCTCCGCGACGATCCGCTCGGTGGCCACGCGCAGCGGTGATCCCGCGCCGGTCCAGATGGTCGCGTACTGGCGTGCGACGCGGGCCGGTCGCCCCCGCAGCACGATCCCGCGAAGGATCGGCGCCCAGATCCACCGCGGCAGGTCCACCACGGCCGGATCGCTGAGGAACTCGGCGAGGAACGCGCGCACCGCCGGAGCGGTCGCGGCCTCCGGCGTGCCGAGGTTGACGAGCAGGAGGTGTCGCCCCATCCGCGTTGCGCCGGCGGCGTCAGCGTTGCGCCAGCGGCGTCAGCGTTGCGCCGCGAGCCTCAGCGGCGCAGCGCTCGGCCCGCCGTCGCCCCGTTGTACGTGCCGTCGTCAACCGTGACCACGCCGTTGACCAGCACGTATCGCATCCCCACCGCGAGCGCCGTGGGCTCGCGGTAGGTCGAACGATCGGCCACGACATCGGGTGCGAACACGATGACGTCGGCGAACTGTCCGGGAGCGAGCGTGCCGCGGTCCTTGATGCGCAACTGTTGCGCGGGGCGCGCGCTGCCGCGGTGCACGGCCTGCGCCAGCGTGAGCACCTGCTTCGTGTACACATACTCGCGCAGCAGCTTCGGAAAGGTGCCGTACTTCCGCGGGTGGCCGTCGCTGCCATCGGAGCCGGTGGCGACGAAGTCCTGCACCATGAACTTCTCGATGTCCTGCTCGTTCATGTTGAACGACGCCACCGAAGCGCCGCCGCTCAGGATGATCTGGATCGCCGCCTCGACGGGCGGGATCCGCCTCGCCGCGGCGATCTCCTCGAGCGTCCGCCCGAGGATGCTGCTGTCCCGCGTCGAGGTCATCAGCAACGAAGCCGCACCGCCCCGTCGGCGCAGGTTGCCTTCCATGTCGCGCACGAGTCGCGCGCGGGTGGCGGAGTCGGCCACACGCGCGCGGAGTGAATCACTCCCGCCCGCCTCCGCCCAGCGCGGCAGCAGCGACGCCCCGACGCTCGTTCCCGACGCCGTGTACGGATACTGGTCCGCCGTCACCTCGATCCCCGCGGCCCGTGCCGCGCGGATCAGCGCGATGACCGTGTCGGCCTGCCCCCAGACGTCGGCGCCCAGCGCCTTGATGTGCGCGATGTGGACGGGAAGCTGCGCCTCGCGCCCGATCCGGATCGTCTCGAGGATGGATCCGATGAGCCCGATCGTGTACGAGCTCTCGTCCCGCAGGTGCGAGTCGTAGATCCCGCCCTGCCGCGCCGCGATCCTGGCGAGTTCGATGACCTCCTCCGTCGTCGCCCAGCTGCCGGGTGCGTAGTACAGCCCCGTCGAGAGGCCGATCGCGCCCTGATCCATCGCGCGCCGCACGATCGCGCGCATCGAGTCGAGCTGTGCACCACTCGGTGCCGCGGCGGACATCCCCATCACCTGGGAGCGGACGGAACCCTGCCCCACGTACACGGCCGCGTTCGTTCCGATGCCGTTCGTCCGCCACCCCTCGAGCTGCCTGCCGATCTCGATGGGCCCGCCGCCGTCGTTGTTGGTGACGACGGTGGTCACCCCCTGCATGAGATACGGGAGATTGGCCTTGCGCGCCGGGCTCGAGAGGTCGCCCCCCGTGTGCGTATGCGGATCGATGAATCCCGGCGCGACGATCGCGCCGCGCGCCTCGATCGTCCGGCTCGCCGTCACGCCCGACGTGGCGGCGTCGCCGACGAACACGATCCGGTCGCCGCGGATCCCGACGTCGCCCGCTCGCGGTGCGCTCCCGGTTCCGTCCACGACCGTGCCGCCGCGGATCAGGATGTCCACCTGCTCTTGCCCCGGCTCGTACTTCCTGACCGTGTGCTTCTGGATGTCGCCCTCGGTGAGCCACACCGGCTTGAAGACGCCGCGCGCGAACATCGCCGCCTGATCCGAGTAGTTGGCCGACGTCGAGTCGGCGCTCTGGCCGTAGGCGAGGATGGAGAATGCGCGCGGCGCCTTCTTGCCGAACTCCACCGCCAGCACCCAGCCGTCGCCGGAGTTCGCCACGCGCTTGCCGTCGGGGAGCTGCTCGTACGACAGCACCCGGAAGCAGCCGAGCGCACCGCTGCATCCACCCACCGGTTCGTCCACGTTGCCACGCCGGACGCGATGCACCTCGCCCCAGGCGACGTCCACCGCCCCGTATCGCTGCAGCACGGAATCCACCGCCCAGGCGAATGCCTCGGCGGCGAGTGCCGGCCTGCCGAGTCCGCGCGGCGTGGAGGTCAGCTTCTCGACCGACCACTTCTCCGCGTACGCCGAATCGCGGGCCTGCGCCGAATAGCGCCGCCACCACGTCTCGAACAGCAGACCGCCACGGCTCTCCGGCGCCGCCGTGTTGTCCCACCGCTCGAGTACGGCGGCCGCCGCCGCGACCGTCGCATTCGGTGAAGCGGCCTTCACCGCCTCGAGCAGATCCGGCTTCACGCGATCGGCCAGCAGCATCCGCATGCTGTGCTTGAGCCGGATCACGTCTTCCAGCGACAGTTTGCGGTTGTTGGCGATCAGCTGCAGCGCGTGCTGGCTGCGGAGCCGCAGTTCCCCGCGCTCGACGTTGTCCGGATACGTCGCCGGGTCGAGCAGCCGATTCAGATTGGCGTAGTGCGGCGCGTCGTTCTCGTTGTGCACGTAGCCGCCCTTGGGATTCAGCGTCTGCGGCAGCGAGTCGAGCGGGATGAGTGTCGTCCAGATGTCGGCCGAGGTGTGCGCAGGCACCGGTACCGAGTCGCCACCGGAGGGCCGCGGGAGCCTGGGAACCGTCCCCATCCAGATGGTGAGGATGTTCCCGGAGCGGTCCGCGTAGGTGAAGTTCGAGGTCGCGCGCGCCCGGATCGCGAGTGCCGCCTTCCATTCCCCGAGACTGCGCGCGCGCATCATCGCCAGGAACTGCGCGCCGGCCCGGTACTCGCCGTCGGGCCCGGCGCGCACGATGTAGACCTTGTCCATCGTGCGGTGCGCCACGGGACCGAGGGGCGTGGTCCAGTACTGACGGCTGTCCGTCTTCAGCCCTTCGAGCGTGGTGTACTCCGCCATCGCGGTGATCTGGCGCAAGGGGACCGAGACGCCGTCGAACAGGTAGTGGTCGGACGCGGCCGGATCAACGTCCAGCGCGTACACCTCGTCGAGGTCGGGGTTGTTGTTCGTGGTGGCCCAGCCGAGGTCCTTGTTGAAACCACCGATCACGGAGAAGGCGCTCCCGATCCGGAAATCACCGTAGAAGTCCAGCTTCCCCGGGATCGTGACGTGTGCCTCCCAATAGCCCGCGGTCCACGCCAGGTGCGGATTGCGCAGGAGGATCGCGCGTCCCGACTTGGTGCGGCTCGGCGCGAGCGCCCACGCATTCGATCCGTCTTCGGAGTACGCCGGTTCTGCCGGGGGCCGGGGCGCCGCGGCCCCTTGCAGGCGGCGCAACACCATCCGTTGCGCGTTGGCCACGTTGACGTTCCCGATGTCCATGGCCGCGAGGTCGTGCCCGGTGAAGATCGGCCTGGCCCACGCGGGGACGCGCCCCGGATTGGACCGGATGAAGATGTTCACCCCTTCGGCGAACCCGTCGTACATCGCGCGCGTGTCGGCATCGAGCAGGTGGTAGGTCTCCTGCACCCGCGCCTGGTCCAGCGCGGCGGCGAAGTCCGACGCCATGCTGTCACGCCCGAAGGTGCGCCCCATCCACCCCTTGGATCGCACGAGCCCCTTGATCACCCGCTCGCCATAGTCCTCGACCTGCGCATAACCGAGTCCGATGCCGATGCCGCGGAAATCACCGGCGACGATGTGCGGCACGCCGAACTCGGTGCGCCGGATGATCGGCAGTGCGTCGTCCTTCAGTGGGGTGGCGGCAGCGCCGAGCGACAGCACGGAAGCGGTGACGCCAAGGAGCGCCAAGTGGGACGGTGTCATGTGGTCAACGCTGGCAATGCCGCAGTGGATGAGCAAGGGCAACACGGCCGGCTCACTGGCGACGCCGAACGCCGCCCGCGCTCGTCAACCGGCGGCCGACCGCTCTGTGGAGCCACCGCCATTCAACGACTGGCAGGAAATGACCCGGGTGGGACTCGAACCCACGACCTACGGATTAAAAGTCCGTTGCTCTACCAGTTGAGCTACCGGGCCGTCGAACGGGCAATTTAGCGCCAACCCGGTGGCCGTGTCACAATGCGGAATCCGGCATCCTCTCGCCACGCGACTCCCCATCTCTTCCGCACCAGTCTCGCGCCCCCGATATTCCCCGTTCCCGATGCCCATCACCGTCACCTGCCCCGGCTGCGGAAGCGCCGTCCCCGCCGGCGACCGCTTCTGCGGTTCCTGCGGAACGCCGATCACGGGCTCGGCGCTGCTCTCCGGGGAGACCTTCGACCCCTGGACCGAGCTGCTCCAGAAGCTCCGCCAGGCCACGCTCGGCGAGTACGAGATCAAGGGCGAGTTGGGGCGCGGCGGGATGGCCGTCGTCTTCCTCGCGCACGACCTGCACCTGAACCGCAAGGTCGCCATCAAGGTGATGCTCCCCGGCCTCGTCTACGGCGAGCGGATGTGGGACCGCTTCCTCGCCGAGGCGCGCACCGCCGCCAAGCTCGACCACCCGAACATCGTCTACATCCACTCGGTCAAGGAGAAGGACCGCTTCCTGTACTTCGTGATGAAGTACATAGACGGCCGCTCGCTCGACGACATTCTCGCGCAGCACAAGCCGCTTCCCATCCCGGTCGCGCAGACGATTCTCGTCGAGGTCTCGCGCGCGCTCGACTACGCGCACCGCGAGGGTGTGGTCCATCGCGACATCAAGCCCGCGAACATCATGGTGGATCACAAGGGGAACTGCATCGTGATGGATTTCGGCATCGCGCGCGCGGGCGGCGACCAGCACTTCACGCAGACCGGCGCGACGATCGGCACGCCCGCGTACATGAGCCCCGAGCAGTGCCACGGCGACCCGACCACCGCCGCGAGTGACCAGTACTCGCTCGGCATTCTCGCCTACGAGATTCTCGGTGGCGAGCCGCCGTTCAGGGGAACGCCGATCGAGCTGCAGATGGCGCACATGCAGGACACGCCCAGGCTGCTGCGCGACCTGCGGAAGGACGTCTCGCTCGAGCTGCACGGCGCGGTAATGAAGATGCTCGCGAAGGACCCCGGCGAGCGCTGGCCCTCGCTCCATCACCTCATCCCCATCTTCGGCCGCGGGCTCGATCCGCACGACGAGGCGCCGCGCACGCACCTCGTTTCGATCGTCCGCTCCAGCACGCCGCGGCGGAAGTCGTTCCCCGCGACGCCCATCAGCCCGACGCCCGTCGGGCTCGGCCGCGCGACGCCGTTCGAATCGCGCACGCCGGTCTCGCCGTTCCCGCATCCCTCCGTACGGTCGTCCGCGGTCACGACGCCGGTGAGCACCGCGGAGCTGGCCGCCGCCGAGCGCGAGATCGCGGCGAAGAGCGGCGAGGCGGCCGTGCTGTCCGGCCCGCACGACGCGCCCACGGTGATCAGCGGGCCCCAACCCGCCCTCGGTTCAGGCGTCGTCACTCCGGGTGCGGGCACGCCCGGCGCGGAAGTGGGCGCACCGGCGACGCCCGCTCCGCTCCCCCGCCGTCGCCGCTCGATGGCGCCCGTCGTCGCGGGTGCCGCCGTGATCGTGGTCGTCGGCGTCGCCGGACTGATGATGAGCCGCGGCGCGAGGACCGCGCCGCCTCCCGCGCCCGCGCCGTCCGCCGACACCGCGCCCCCCGCCCCCACCGCCGCCACGCTCGTCGAGGCCGCGCTCGGCGACTCCGTGGTGATCGGCCACGGCGCCGACGCCGCGGTGCGAGTCGCCGGCAAAGCGCCGCGCGTCGTGACGCCCGACGCCGTCGCCCTGATTCAGCTCTCGCTCGCGAAGCCGCGCTTCGCGGTCGGCGACACCGTGCACCTGCGCGTCGAAGCCGTGGACGACGAAGGCAAGCGCGTGACGACGCCGCAGATCGTGCAGGCGACGTCGAATCCGCGCGTGGTGAAGTTCGCGGCGCCCGGCGAGCTGGTCGGCGTGAAGGCGGGCCGGGCGACGATCACCGTGAGCGCGGGGACGACGACGGCGAGGCACGAGGTCACGGTGGCGGCGAAGAGCGCGCCCGCGGCGAAGAAAGCCCGGCGGTAAAGACGCGCCCCGGGGCCGCCTCTGCCGCCGCCTACCGCCCCGCGTCCAACGCCGCGCGGAGCCCCGCGAGCACCGCCGCCGGCGTCCCGTCCGCCCAGAAATGGAGGTAGTAGACCTTCGGCGTCTCGCCGATGAGATGGCTGTGCAGCGCGGTCGCCGTGATCCCGTGCGTCGCCAGCGCGGAGAGCACCGGCTGCACGCGACCCTCGAGCACGGAAAAGTCCCCCGTCGCCACGTAGCGGGAGGCGTTCACCATCTGAATGTTGATCGGCGTCCCGTATGCCTGCGCGGGGACGAGCGCCCTGCCGTGCATCGTGACGGGCGCGGTCGGGAGCACGAGCGCGAACTGCACCACCGCGCCCTGCGCGCGCCCCTGCGTCCCGAGCGTGCGGAACACGAGCGCGGTGTCAATCGTGACCGGCGCCGGCACGGCGGCCGCGACAGGCCTCGGCGTGCCCGTGCGCGCGAGCACCCTGTCGAGCTTCCGCGCAAGCTCCACCGCGCCACCTTCCGCGTGCACGTGCACGTACGTGACCTGCGGCTCGCCCACCACGTGATTGTGGATCGCCGTCACGCCGATCCCCTGCTTGTTCAGCTCGTCGAGCGCGGGGGCCAGCTCGTCGCCAAGCAACACCAGATCGCCCATCACGAGCGATGCCGCGGGAGTCCCCGCGAACCCGAACCACGCACCGAGCGCCACCGCCGGTGACACCGTCACGTCACGAACGCGCAGCACGATGTCGCGCCGGGGGAAGTTGAAGCGCACGTAACCGTCCGCGCGGGTCACCGCCGTCTGGAGAATCGTGGCGGCCGAATCCCATCCGGCCTGTTGCGCGAACGCGGGGCCTGGACCCGCCGTAGAAAGGACCGTGAGCGCCGCGAGTCCGTAGCCGAGGGCGGAGAGGTGGATCATCTCTGATGCTCCAGACGTAGTGTGTATCGTTAAACATGCCTTGTCCCTTATCCCGCCGCGCGAAACTCGCCACCGCGCTCTGCCTCCTCGCGGCATCCGGGGCGCGCGCGCAATCGGGCCCGCCCGCGCCCGCCCGCACCCCGGCTGCCGCCCCCGCTCGGCTCTCCTGGGCCCCTCTGGCGCTCCGACTGGACGGCCTCCTCGACGAGCCCGCCTGGCAACGCGCCGACTCGATCACCGACTTCACGCAGCGCGACCCGCGCGAGGGCGAGCCGGCCAGCGAGCGCACCGTCGTCCGGCTCGTCGGCACCGCCGAGGGGCTCTGGGTGGGCCTCTGGGCATACGAGGCCGAGCCCGTCGAGATCCGCCGCGCCCAGCTCCGGCGCGACGCCGACTTCGGCACGGATGACTCCTTCACCCTGATGATTGACGCCCAGCGCGACCGGCGCTCGGGCTTCCTCTTCAGCGTGAACGCGAACGGCGCGATGAACGACGCCGAGATCGTCACCTTCGAGAGTCAGAACACCGATTGGGACGGCATCTGGGACGCGCGCGCGCGTGTCACGAGCTGGGGCTGGCAGGCCGAGCTGTTCCTTCCCTGGCAGACGCTGCGGTATCCGGCGAACGCGGCCAGCGTGGGCCTCAACCTCAAGCGTTACGTCCGCCACCGGAACGAGGAGGCGCTCTGGCGCGCGTGGCGGCGCCCCGAGGGGATCCGCTTCCTCGAGCGCGAGGGCACGCTGGAGGGCCTGCGCGACCTTCCGCCCCGCGCGGCCGCGGAAGTGCGCCCGTACCTGGCTTCGACCGGCCGGCTCGCCGAACGCGCGTTCCTCGACGGCGGCAGAGACAGCGTCATCGCCCCATCCGGCGCTGACGGAACCGCGGGGCTCGACGTCAAGCTCGCGCCCACGCCGACGCTCACCCTCGACCTCACGTTCAACACCGACTTCGCCCAGGCCGAGGCCGACCGGCAAGTGGTGAACCTGACGCGCTTCCCGCTCTTCTTCCCCGAGCGTCGCACGTTCTTCACGGAGGGCGCGGGAATCTTCGACTTCGGCCGCACGCAGCAGACACAGCTCTTCTACAGTCGCCGCATCGGCCTGGGGGAAGGCGGGATCGCCATTCCACTCCTCGCCGGCGCGCGTCTCATCGGCCGCGCGGGCGCCCAGCAACTCGGCCTCCTGGCGACGCGCACCGGCGGCGACGACCCCGCAACCGACCTCGTCGCTCGTGTGAAGCGCGACGTGCTCGGCCGTGGCTACGTCGGCGCGATGGCGACGCTGCAGGAGACGAAGAACGCGCCGCCCTCACCCGCGGGCGGCGTGGACTTCAACTTCCCGTTCATCGTCAAGGGACAGAACCTGATCTTCCTCGGCAACTTCGCCGCGCAGCAGGACAGCGCTCGCGGGCACGGTGCCACGCACGCGCGGTTCATGGTGGACTACCCGAACGACCACGCCGACATCGTCGTTCGCGTGGACCGCGTCGGCGAGGGGTTCGCACCGCCCCTGGGCTTCGTCTCGCAGGATGGAATCTGGCGCCTGGGCGGCCAGGCCGAGATCACGCCCAGACCCGAACGCTGGCACATCCGCCAGTTCAGCTTCGTGCCACTCTCGTGGAACGTCGTGATGAATCTCGATGGCTCGCCCAACAACGCGGACTTCGAGGTGCGTCCCCTGGGCGCGGAGTTCGAGAGCGGTGATGACTTCGAGGTGAACCTCCAGCGATTCCGCGACGCGCCGCGGGAGGAGTTCGAGGTGTTCGAGGGCACGGATATCGCCGCGGGCACGTACCAGTGGGACCGCATCGAAGTCCAGTTCGGGAGTTCAGGGAAGCGCCGCCTCGCGTTCGACGTGTCGGCGAGCGCCGGCGGCTACTACGACGGCACCGGGACGGAGCTGAGCATCGAGTTGCGCGGACGCGTGGAGCCACACGTGCTCGCCAGCCTCGAGTACCAGGTGGACGACTTCCATCGCGGCGACGCCGGCTTCACCGCCGCCACGGCGCGCCTGCGCCTCGACTATGCGGCAAGCGCGCGGCTCACCACGACGCTCTTCGGCCAGTACGACAGCGAGTCCCGGCGCGTGGCGCTGAACGCCCGGCTCCGCTGGACCCGGTCCCCGGGGAGCGACCTGTACGTGGTGTGGAACAGCGCGTGGCAGGCGGGGCTCTCCGGAGGCGCGCAGGGCGTCGAGTGGGGCCGCCCGACCCGCGGGGCGCTGGTCGTCAAGTACGTGCAGTACTGGAGGCGGTAGCGCCTCGGACGGCAGAGCGGAGACGGCAGAGCGGAGACGGCAGAGGGCGGGCCCGCTCAACCCGCTTCGCCGCCGCTCGAGCGAAGCTCCTTGACGCGCAGCAGTTCCTCGACATCGGCTCGATCCTGGAGCCGGCCCGTTTGCTTGGAGCGCACGAGCGTCTCGAGGTCGGGGTACGGAATCGCCACGCCCTCGACCTCCGCCCTCTGCACGTGCGGCGCGGCATCGGCGTATCGCACGCTCCAGGCGAGCGTCAGGAGATCCACGCGCGGGTTGTCGCCGACGATGGTGAGCGGCTTCGCCACCACGTCCGCCGGATCCACGTCGCCGGCGATGCCGAACGGCAGTCCTTCGAGCGCCGAGAGGGCGCGCCGCGCGTTCTCGAGCGTCGGCTCGATGAGGATGTCCACGTCTTTCGTGGCGCGCACCACGCCGTGCAGGGCCAGCGCGAAGCCGCCGACCACGACGTACCGCACGCCGGCCTCGTTGAGCAGCCGGCAGACCGTGGCGAGGCGCGAGGAGCCGCGTGACGTCACGCGGCCGGCCCGGCGTCGCCCTTCCGCCAGCGCTCGTAGTCGGCGAAGGTGTCGAAGCTCGCGGTCCACGCGCGCGCGGGCTCCCGCCCGCGCGCGAACTCCCGCCAAAGTTCCTCGGAGAGCCGCACGCGCTCGGCCGGCGAGAGTGCCAGCCCCTCGCGCAGCGTACGGTCGCGGGCGTCCGCGAAGGCGTCGCGCTCGCGCTGCGCGACGTAGGCGCGCACGGCCTCGCTCACGACGAAGCTGCGGGAGCGTCCCTGGCGCCGTGCTTCGGCGTCGAGGACCTTGCGGAGTGCCGGCGGCATCGAGACAGAGAGGATAGGCACGGGTGGCCACCAGTGTTATCAACTGTTAATAACATCACACAGCACTGGCGTCCTCGCAAGGCGGAAACCGCGGGAGGTTGTCCCCTTGCGGAGGACGAATCAGGCCGTCACGCGCACGTTGTCGTGGAGGAACTCGGGCGCCATGTCGGCCCCGTTGGGCCAGACGAGGGTCAGGGCTTCCGGATGCACGACGCCCTGTCGAAAGACGCGAGGATCGCGCAGTGGTTCGAACACCTCACCGTGGAGCGCGGGCCCCAAGTCGAGTTCGCCGGTCGTGCCGTCACGGAAACGGAGCCAGACGCTGCAGCCACGGACGTAACGCGCTTCGAGAACGTCGTACTCCATTTGCCTGGTCCAGTGGCTTGACGGGTTGCAACGGGTGTCCCTCGCGAGCGAGGCGCCAGTTCGCGAGGAGTTCCGATCGGTGCTGCTCCGTCCACAGCCGAAGCCGGCGAAGCCTGTCCAACGGGAGTTCACCGCGAACACGGCCGGAACTTATCTCAACGCTAATTCTGTACTCGCCATACACCGCGTGGAAGTGCGGCAGGCCGTGTTCGGTGTGGCTGGTCGTCGCCCGACCGACGTGCCAGACGACGATGCGAGTGCTCAGCGCTGCACAAGCCAGACGATCTCGTCCCGGAGCACACGCGCGAAACGTGACTCGCTGGCCTGCAACGTACGGAACTCGGCGTCCGTGTACACGAGGATGTCGGCCGGAACGGGGAGGGAGTTGAGATTCCACCGCGCCGCGCGCCGCTCGAACGGCCTGTCCGCGTCGCGGACGACGGCGACGAGGTCGAGGTCGCTGCCGAATCCGGCATCGCCCCGGGCGTAGGAGCCGAACACGCCCAGCCGGACGAGCTCGGGGTGGTCCGCCGGCTGGGCGTCGGCCCAGCGCCGCGCAGCCGCGAGCACCTCGCGCGCCTCAGGCCAGGTGTGAACGAACGAACTCGAGGATCTCACCGGCATACTCGATCGCCTGGCTGCTCTGGAGGTCGCCGTAATGCTCGAACGGCGCACCCGCCGGATGTCCGTTGGGGTACCGGGTAGGAACGTACGCGGCGTCAAGCGAGCGCGCCTTGTCCACGAGATCGGGCGTGACGGGGATGCGCAGGCTCTCGAGAAGGCGCGCTACGACGTGCCCCCACGCCTCCTGGTTGGACTCGAGGTGGAGGGCCTTCGCCGCCTTTTCGGCGGCCTGGTGAGCGGCGAAGCACGCCCATTCGTGGCGCCCGTCGCGCCGCGACGAGCGTGCCTGGTCAAGGTCGCGTTCGGCCTGCGCAAACCAGTCGCGTGCCCGATTCGCCATTCGTTCCTCGCCTGTCCGGTTTCTCTGTTCGTGCGTTGGAACATACACGGCGGTGGCAGAGGCTGTCCACGCTGTTTCAATGCCACTTGAAAAAAGTCATGGCTTTTCTCGAGTTGACCATCGGCGAGCTCGCGCACGCGACGCCGGTCGCACCGCCGGAGATCTGGCTCACGTCTGGTGCCGATGAACCTCACTCCGAGGCCGCCCGCTGCCAGGTTCGAGAACATGGTGGCCAGCCACCTCCTCAAGGCCGTGCACTGCTGGAACGACCTCGGCCTCGGGGAGTTCGACCTGCACTACATCCGCGACAAGCAGAAGCGTGAGGTGGACTTCGTCGTCACCGAGAGTCGCAAGCCGCAGGTGTTGATCGAAGCCAAGTTGAACGAGACGGAGCCGGCTGAGCCCTTGTCGTACTTCCAGGAACGCTTCGGCGGGCTCGCGGCCGTGCAGCTGGTACACACGAGCGGTGTTGACCGGATATCCACGGTGGCCAACCGCCGCGTGGTGTCAGCAGCGAAATACCTCGCGGCGCTGGTGTAAGTCAGCAACCGCGCGGCGCAACGCTGTCGTCAGAATGCTCGAAGGGGCCCGGCTTTCGCCGGACCCCTTCGTTACCACTGGAGCGTTGAAGCTTAGAACACCACGTTGAGCGCCGTGAGCGCCGCCGACACCATGCCGATCGTGCCCGACGTGTTCATGCCGAGCGCCACGACCTGCGAGGCCCACGTCGCGCCGGCTCCACCCAGCTGGGTGTAGATCGTCGCGCCGCTGATCGTCGCGGTGAAGGTGAAGGTTCGCGTGAGGCCGTTGTCGTTGAGAGTCGACGCCGTTGCCGAGCCGACGAGCAGATACTGCGTGCCCGCTGCGTTCAGCATGTAGAAGTCCATGCGAGTGAACGGGTTGTTGAACACATCCGGCGCGCCAACGACGTTCGCCGTCAGAACCACGCTGGAGGCGAGCGGCACGCCGCCGACCGAAGGCGCCGTCGTGTTGCCCGTCACCACGCCCGTCACGCCGGCCGGCAGTGCCACCGCCGCGAAGGTCGTGAAGTTCGTGAGCGAAATCGCCGTACCCGGCGTCACCGTCGCCGGCGCGAACGCGCCCGACGTCGCCGACAGGTTGCCCTGACCGCGGGCCGTCGTCGCGATGCTGGCCATGTTGGTCAGACCAGCAGCCACGTTCGCCTGGATGGAGAGTGGGAGGCCGACCGACGTCGTGACCAGGAAGTTCGTGTTGCTGAACGTCGCGGCGTTGAAGCCGTTGACGGTGATCGGAGCCTGACCAAGCACCACCGGCACGATGACCGGAGCGCCCGTGTACGTCACCCCGAACGAGTAATCCCAGATGTCGAGATCCTCGTTGATGAACGAACTGGTCGAGTAGCCCGTGGCCGTCAGTGTCAACGGGGCCGACGGGATGCCCGGAACAGCCGCCGTCGCGTCGTACACCATCACGCGGGGCACAACCGAGGCCGTGTTCCCGGCCGCGTCATACGCCGTCGCGTTGTGGGTCCAGTAAGCGTGATTCGCGGCACCTGTGATGCCCGTGAAGCTCGTCGAGTAGTTGGGAGCTGCTGCCACGACACCCGTCGCCGTGAGCGCCGTCACCGTCGCGGCGCCGGTGCCATCCCTCAGGGTAGTCGTGCCCGCCGAGTTCGGCGTGGTGCCGGCCGCGCGGCGCGAGATCGTCATCTTCACGGGAGCGGTGAGAAGCATGCCGGAGTTGCCGACGAGGCCGGTGTCGTTCACCGTCACGATGAACTCGCCACCGACAGTGCCGCCAGAAAGCCTGGCATTCGCCGCAATCGAACCCGCGACGCACGGGGCGACCGGTGGTGCCGCGCAATAGTTGATCGTCGGAGAATACCGATCAACACCGATGAGAGCGCTGTTGACTTCCGCGGCGCAGGCCGTGGTCGTGGACGGGCTCGCCGTCTTGTTGCCCAGCGCGTCTGACGCGTACGCGATCGCGCAATAGCCGGCGTTGGTAGCCGACGGCGCGAGGGAGGCCGCCGATGTGATGGCCGCCGCCGTGGTCGCAAGAGTCTTGGTGGTCCCAACCTGGGTCGAGTACACCGCACCGCCGACACCCGCATCACGCGGGAGCGTGTCGAGCGCGATGCAAGCCGCACCGAAGCCCGCCGCGGACGAGCCGCAGAGGAAGTTGTTCGCCGTCGTCCCCGTCGCCGAGGTCGCCGCCGCGTTCAGGACGACCGCGTCGTTGATCCAGCCGTTTGCGCGTCCGAACGGGTTGACATTGATGCGGATCAGGCCCGTGCCAGCGTTGTTCGCACCGGCCGGAACGGTCGGCGGACGGTTGTCCACCCGCCACAGGTTCGCCGCCGCATTCGCCCCGCCCACGCCACCCAGGAAGCCGTTGCCGTTGTTGTCCGTCGCGGTCACCGTGAAGCCCTCACCGACGTTGATCGAGCCGGCGGGGCAGGTGGCAACCGTCTGGTCGAATTCGTAGAGGTCGAGGTCGCCAGCCGCGGCGGCCGACCCGTCCGTGTATACGATCGTCCCGGTCCACGCCGTCGCCGGCGCTACCGGAGCCGTCAGCGCGACGGTCCGGGCACTGGTGCCGGAGCGGTCGCAGCTCGTCGCGGCGCCATTACCGAAGGTGATGGTGCCCGCCGCCATCGTGATGCCCCCCGTGTAGATCACCGGGAGCACCGACAACGAGAGCGACCCGCGCCGATACGCGAAGCCCGCGGCGCTGTTCGCCGAGCCCGTCGTGCCGGTGAAGCTCGAGGTAAGCGTGTACGTGTTCGCGTTCGCGAACGTCAGCGCCGAGGCCCAGGTCGCGCTCGCCGAGGACACCGTCGGCGCGGTGCTGACATACAGCTGTACCGACACGGTGCGGCCCGTTCCATTGGTCCAGGTCGGCACACCGGTCGTGGCGTTGAAGCTCGCCGTGTTCACGCTGAAGAGAATCGGCGGGAACGCGGACTGGTTGGCGATCGCCTCGTCGGCGGCCGAGCGGAGCGCCGCGGACTGGGCCGCCGTGAAGACCTGCGAGTCGGTGCGCGTCGTACCGACGAGCAGCACGACCCGCTGCACGGTCTGGTTGCCCGGGCTGACGTTCACGCGAACATCAATCTGCCCTGCGACCGCCGTTGGGACTACCGGGGCACCGCCCGGATTCACCGTGACCGACTGGATCGAGACCGACGCCGGAATCACAGTCGGCGCCGCCTGCACGACGATCGTGGCGCACCCGGTCTTGCCGCCCACGGCGGCGCAGACGGCCACACCCGGCGTCGCGGCAAGCGCCGTCACGACGGCGCTGGACGTGGTCCCGACGACGCTGACCTTCGCGGCGTCGCTCGACGTCCACGTGACCGGCGTGGTCGTCGCGCCAGCATCAGCGCTGATCGCCGCCGTCAAGGTGAGAGTCGAGGCGGGCGACGTCACGGACATCGTCGCCGTGGACGGCGCGACCGAGACGCTGAGGACCTGTGGCGTCGCCGCCGCCGGCTGCGTGACGGTGACCTTGTCGCCGCACGCCGCGAACACTACCGCGGTGGCGGCGAAAAGCGTTGAACGAAGGACTTTCATGAAAAACCTCCATGGGGTGAAGAACGCGTGCGGAAAACACGACTGCACGATCGCGCGAAATATGGCGACGATCGCGCGGATCAGCAACCCTGATGCGGGTCGCGATCCGCCGGCCGATTCGCCACATTCGTCGCTCGCGCCAGGACTGCACGACGCGAGCGGAAAAACTACGACCCGGCGCGGAAGCCGTCAAGCAAAGTGACCTGCCCGGCGGCTTTCCACCCGTCACAGGACGAGCCGCGCCGGGAGGGGTAACGCCCGGGTCGGGATTGGGCGGTGATTCGGGTCACGGGGGCGGCGGGTTGACAGTGACCGGTTCTCGGTCGCCGGATTAGGGATCGGGGCCCCCGACGACCGATGACCGAAAACCGGTCACCGTCTACTCGCGGTCGAGCTCGAGCTGTCCCCCGAGTGCCGTCCGGCAGAACAGCACCCGATGATGCACCGAAAGCCCCCGCTCCCGGAGCGCCGCGAGGTGCCCCGGCGTGCCGTACCCCGCGTTGTCGCCCCACCCGTATGCCGGGTAGCGCGACGCGAGGCGCGTCATCAGCCGGTCCCGGGTCACCTTGGCGACGATCGAGGCGCAGGCCACGCTGTAGCAGCGCGCGTCGCCATCCACGACGGCCTGATGCGGGATGCCGAGCGTCCGGATCGGCTTGCCGTCCACCAGCACCGCGTCGGGCGCCACGCCGAGGCGCCGGAGCGCGCGGCGCATCGCGAGCGCGGTGGCCTGGTAGATGTTCAGGCGCGCGATCTCCCGCACCGACGCCGCGCCCAAGGCAAGCGCGCGGGCGCGTGCGCGGATCAGCGCGGCGAGGCGCTCCCGTTCCGCACTCGCCAGCGTCTTGGAATCGGCGACGCGCGGGATCGCGCGCGCGCCGGACGGCATCACCACCGCGCAAGCGACGACGGGGCCCGCCAGGGGGCCCCGTCCGACTTCGTCAACTCCGGCGATCACCAGCGCGCCCTCGGCGCGCAACGTCCGCTCGATCGCGCTCCAGCGCGCCACGGTGCGAGCCGCCTACTCCGGCTGCTCCGGTGTGCCGGTCTCGGGAACGACCACCCGCACCTTCTTTTCGCGGATGCGCGCCGAACGCCCGGTGACGTTGCGCAGGTAGAACAGCTTCGCCCGGCGCACGCGCCCGCGCCGCACCACCTCGATCTCGGCGAGCATCGGCGAGTGCACGGGGAAGATGCGCTCGACGCCGACGCCGTTGGAGATCTTGCGCACGGTGAAGGTCGCGCTCACGCCGCTCCCGCGCCGCGCGATGCAGATCCCCTCGAAGGCCTGGACGCGCTCCTTGTCCCCCTCCTTCACGCGGACGTTTACGCGCAGCGTGTCGCCCGCGCGGAACGGCGGAACGGCCTTGAGCCACTCTTTCTGGGTTTCGATGAAGGGGTGCACGGGTGGCTCTGGCGCAAGTTCAAGGTTGGATCCGCAACCTTGAAAGCTAGACGCGGAACCCATGAACTACAAGAGCGAGTAGACGGTTCTCCGTCGTCGGTCCTCGGTTGTCAGAATCCGTGAACCGAGAACTGGCGACCGAGAACCGTCAACTCGTCTTCGCAGTGCCCCCGCTCGCTCAGTAGTTCGTGAACAGCAAGTGGTTGTTCGCGGTCTTCGAGTTCTTCACGACTCCTTTCGTCGTGTTGGCGGCGAGCGCGCCGCTGACGGCCGCGGGCGTGGCACCTGTATTCAGCGCGAGGTACTGCGCGGCCACGCCCGTCGTGTGCGGCGTTGCCATGGACGTGCCGCTGATCGTGGCCGTACCGCCGTTCAGCCAGTCCGACGTGATCGCGACGCCCGGCGCAAAGAAGTCCACGCACTTCCCGTAGTTCGACCAGGAGGCCTTGGTGTCGGTGCTGCTCGTCGCACCGATCGTCATGGCCTCGGCGACGCGCGCCGGCGAGTACCTGCAGGCGTCCTGGCCGATGCCTGCGGCATTGCCATTCCCGGCCGCGACCGCCGTGGCGACGCCCTTGGCGATCATCCCACGCACCGCGGCGTCCACCGAGCTGCTGGCTCCGCCTCCGAGCGACATGTTCGCGACGGCGGGAAGGACCCGATTCCCGGCCACCCAATCCATGCCGGCGATCACCTGGCTCCACGTCCCCGAGCCGAAGCAGTTGAGCACGCGGACCGCCTTGAGCGTCACGCCCTTCGCGACGCCGTAGGTCGCGCCGCCCACCGTTCCGGCGACGTGCGTCCCGTGCCCGTGGCAGTCAATCCCATTGCGCCCATCGCCGATGGCGTCGAAGCCCACTGAAGCGCGCCCGCCGAAATCCGCGTGCGTGGTCCAGATGCCCGTGTCAATGATGTAGGCGGTGACCCCCGCTCCCGTGCTCCCATACGTGTACGTGCCACTCAGGGGCAGCGACCGCTGGTCAATCCGGTCCAGCCCCCAGGACGCAGCCGCGTCCCACGCCTCGGCGATGCCGTCGGGCTCCACCAGCGTCACGCGCGCATCGCGCAGCAGTCCGCTGCGCGCGGCGTCGCTGATGCTCCCCGCGAAGCCATTCAGCGCGTGCGTGTACACGAAGTCGGGCGCGACGCCGTGGTCGCGCGCCACCGCCGACGGATTCTCGCGCGGGACGACCGTGACGATGAAGCGCGGACCGGCGAGCTGCGCGGCAGCCGCGGCGCTCTTGGAGGGCGCGAGATCCGGGGACCGCCGGACCGACGTCGGCTGATCGGAGCACGCGGCCAGCACGGCAACGGCAAGGACGGAGAGGGTTGCTCGCTTCGTCATCTCGGGCGCTCCGGGTGGAGTATGAACTTCTACGCTACCAGCTTGGCGGTTAGCCGCGCAAGGGCGAGTAGACGGTTCTCAGTTATCGGCTGTTCGTGATCGGACGCGTGCCTCCGAAAACCGGAAACCGACGACCGACAACCGTCTACTCGCCGTTGTCGCTACCCCCGCGCTCCCGCGTGCGCCGCGCGCCTTCGGCCTCGCGCCACCGCTCGATCTCCGCGTGATTCCCGGAGAGCAATACCTCCGGCACCGCGTGCCCCCGGTACTCCGGTGGCCGCGTGTAGCTCGGCGCGCTGATGCCCCGCTCGTAGAACGAGTCGCCGCGCGCGCTGTCCAGATCGCTCATCGCCCCCGGCAGCAGTCGCACCGTGGCGTCAATCACCGCGAGCGCCGCGGGCTCGCCGCCGGAGAGCACGAAATCGCCCAGGGAGAGTTCCTCGGTCGCGAGGTGATCGGCGACGCGCTGGTCAATGTCCTTGTAGTGCCCGCAGAGGAGGGTGAGTTCGTCGAGCGCGGCGAACCGCTCGGCGTCCGCGTGCGTGAAGCGGCGCCCCCGCGGGCTGAGCAGCACGATGGGCGCCCGGGCGCCGATCGCCTCCACGGCCTCGAAGAAGGGCTCCGGCTTCATCACCATCCCCGCGCCGCCGCCGTAGGGCGCGTCATCCACCGTGCGGTGCCTGTCGTGCGTGTAGTCACGCAGGTCCACGAGGCGATACGCCACGAGCCCCGCCGCGGCCGCGCGCGCGGGGATCGAGAGCGCGAGCGGCCCCTCGAAGAACTGCGGGAAGATGGTGACGACGTTGACGCGCAGCACGGGAACTAGTCTAGCATCCCTTCGGGGAGCTCGACGGTGAGCTCGCGCGCCGCGCGGTCCACGCGCTTCACGAACGCCTCGTTGAACGGGATGCCGCGCGTGCCGCGCGCGGTTTCGACCTCGAGGATGTAGCCCTGCGGCACGGCGTACCACCCGGCCACGCGGCCCAGCTCCGCGCCCTGCGAATCCACCACGCGCATCCCGCGGAGCTCGTGCAGGAACAGCTCGCCCTCCTCGAGCGGGGCGAGAGCGACGTCCGGCACGGCCAGCGCGCGATGGCGCCAGCGCTCGGCCTCCGCCCGGCCGCCGATTCCGTCGAAGGTGACGAGCAGGCCGTCGCGCACCGGGCGGCACGTCCGGACGGTGAGCGTGAGCGGAGCGCCGCCCGCGCGGTCACGCGCGACGGCGCCCTGGCGGGTCAGCGCGAGCAGACGGGCGCCCGGCGCGAAGAGGTCGCCCGGCGCATCGGTGAGCACCTCGACGACGACCTCGCCCTTCACGCCGTGCGCGCGGCGCACGCGGCCGACGACGCTGAACGACGAGGCGTCGGACATCGCCCGTCGGCCGACCGCCGCCCGCGGCCTACTCCTTCACCGGCACGGCGCCGGCGGCCTTCTTCTGCGCGAGCCGCGCCTCGTGCCGCGCCTTGAGGACGCCCGAGCGACGGAGCAGCGATCGCACGGTGTCGGACGGCAGCGCGCCCTGGTCCATCCAGTAGTTCGCGCGCTCCACGCGGAGGTTGAGCGCCTGCGCACCGCTCCGGGGCGCGTACTGGCCGAGGACCTCGATGAACTTCCCGCCGCGCGGGGCGCGCGAGTCGGCGACGACGATGCGGTACGACGGGGCGCCCTTGCGCCCGGTGCGGCGAAGACGAATGCGAACGGCCATCTGCCACGCTCCTCCAGAACGGTGATCGTGCGGCAACCGGGCTCATCGCGACTCCGGCGATTCCGGAGCGCACCCGGGACCAACGACTATCGAAACCCTCCCAGCATCCCCGGCGGCATCCGGGCCCCACCCGCCGCCATCCGCTTCATCATCTTCTGCATCTCGCGGAACTGCTCCAGCAGCCGGTTCACTTCGCTGACGGGCCGGCCGCTCCCCTTGGCGACGCGCGCGCGGCGCGAGCCGTTGAGCAGCTCGGGCTTCCGCCGCTCCGCGGGCGTCATCGAAAGCACGATCGCCTCGACGTGCCGCATTCTCCGCGGATCCGCGTTCGCCTGCTTGAGCAGCTTGGCGTTCACGCCCGGGAGCATCTTGAGCACGCCCTCGAGCGGTCCCAGCTTCTGAATCTGCTTCATCGCCGCGAGGAAGTCGGCCAGGTCCATCCCCTCCCTGCGGACCTTCTTCTCGAGCTTCCGCGTGGCCTCCTCGTCGAAGGTCTGCTGCGCCTTCTCGACGAGCGAGACGATGTCGCCCTGCTGGAGGATGCGGCCCGCCATCCGCTCGGGATGGAACTCCTCGAGCGCCTCCGTCTTCTCGCCGGTGCCGACGTACTTGATCGGTTTCTTCGTGACGCCCCAGATCGAGAGCGCCGCGCCGCCGCGCGCGTCGCCGTCGAGCTTCGTGAGGATCACGCCGGTGAGGCCCAGGGCCGCGTCGAATCCCTGCGCGATCCTCACCGCGTCCTGGCCCGTCATCCCGTCGGCGACGAGCAGGATCTCGTCGGGCCGCACCGCGTCCTTCACGCGGCGCAGCTCGTCCATCATCTCCTGGTCAATCTGGAGGCGCCCCGCGGTGTCGAGAATGACCACCCGGTCGCGCTCTCGGCGCGCGAGGTCGAGCCCGGCGCGCGCGATCTGCACGACGTCCGCCGTCGCGCGGTCCGAGAACACGGGTACGCCGAGGTCGCGGCCGAGCGATTCGAGCTGATCAATGGCCGCGGGGCGGTAGACGTCGGCCGCCACCAGGCGCACCTGCCGGCCTTCACCCTGCAGCCGGCGCGCGAGCTTGGCCGCCGTCGTCGTCTTGCCGGACCCCTGGAGCCCCACCAGCATCACCACCGTGGGCGGCACGCTCGAAAGCTTGAGCCCCTCGCGTCGCTCGCCGAGCATCGCCGTCAGCTCGTCGTAGACGAGCTTCACGAGCTGCTGCGCGGGCGACACCGTGCGGAGCTGGGCGATGCCGACGGCCTTCGCCTCGACCCGCTCGAGGAACTCGCGGGTGAGCTGGAAGTTGACGTCGGCCTCGAGGAGCACGGCGCGCACCTCGCGCAGCCCCTCCCTGATGTCGGCCTCCGACAGCGTGCCGCGCCCGCGCAGCTTCGCGAAGGCGGCGTCGAGTTTCTCGGCGAGTTCGTGGAACATGAGCCTCTAAACCTAGCCGGGCGAAGCGGAGAAAGCAGGGTGGAAGACTGAACTGCGGAATGCCGGATGCGGAGTCGAGAGTTCCGCATTTCCGAATTGCTTCTCGCGCCTTAGCTTCGCTCGTGTGACCGCGCCCCCCGACGAGATCGCGCTCCCGCCCGAACTGCCGCTCCTGGCCCTTCGCAGCACCATCGTCTTTCCCCTCGGCAGCATCGCCGTGCAGATGGGCGCGCCCGAGAACCTCGCGCTGCTGCGCCAGCGCGAGGAGACGGGTCTCCTGGTCGCGCTCGCGGTCGCCGTCGGCGACGACGCGCAGGATCCCGCGCGCCTCGAGGGCAAGGTGGGCGTGCTGGCGCGCGTGAAGGACCGGAGTGCGCCGGGGCGCGACACGATTCAGGTCACCCTCGAGGGGCTCGCGCGCGTGCGGCTCGGTCCGCTCGCCCAGCGCGCACCCTTCCCCGTCGTCGCGGTGGAGGCCGTGCGCGAGGTCGCCCCGGACGGCGAGGTCGCGCGGGCCCTCATCCGGCGGATCGCCGACGCCGCCGAGGCGCTGGTCGAGCTGAACGAGCAGTCTGCCGCGGAGGTCCCCGGTCTCCTCCGGCGCGCCGCGAAGCACCCCTCGCGCTTCGCCGACCTCGCCGCGGCGCACGGCCACCTGCGCATCGCCGAAAAGGACGAGGTGCTCCAGCGGCTCGACGTCACCGAGCGCCTGGAGTTCCTCGCCGCCAGGTGGGAGAAGGAGGTCGTCCGCGCGCGGGTGCTCGAGGAGGTGCGGCAAACGACCGAGGTCAAGGTCGAGCAGCACCACCGCGAGTTCTACCTGCGCCAGCAACTGCAGGCGATCCGCTCGGAGCTCGGCGAGCGTGACCCGACGGAGTCGGACGCCGAGGAGCTCCTGCGCCAGATCGAAGCCGCCCGGCTCCCCGAGAAGGTCGCGCAGGAGGCGCGCCGCGAGACGGAGCGGCTGCGCGCCCTCTCGCCGGCGTCGGGCGAGTACCAGGTCCTCCGGAACTACGTCGAGTGGGTGCTCGCGCTCCCGTGGAACGCGCGCTCGGGGGACGAGGAGATCGCGCTCGAAAAGGTCGAGCGCGCGCTCGACGCGCGGCACTACGGGCTCGAGGAGGCGAAGGAGCGCATCCTCGAGTACCTCTCGGTGCGGAAGCTCCTCAAGCACTCGGCGCACGAGTCGCACGGCCCCATCCTCTGCTTCGTCGGCCCGCCGGGCACGGGGAAGACCTCGCTCGGCGAGGCGATCGCGCAGAGCATCGGCCGCGCGTTCTACCGGATCTCGGTGGGCGGCGTGCGCGACGAGGCGGAGATCCGCGGGCACCGGCGGACGTACGTCGGCTCGCTGCCGGGACTCATCCTCCAGGCGCTCCGGCGCGTGCAGGTCTCGGATCCCGTGCTGATGATCGACGAGATTGACAAGATGCAGGGCGGCGGCCCGAGCGGAGATCCGCTCGCCGCGATGCTTGAGGTGCTCGACCCGACGCAGAACGCGGCGTTCGTGGACCACTTCCTCAACCTGCCGTTCGACCTGCGGCCGGTGCTCTTCATCTGCACCGCGAACAACCTCTACGACATCCCGGCGGCGCTCCGCGACCGGATGGAGATGATCCGCATCGCCGGCTACACGGTCGAGGAGAAGGTGGAGATCGCCTGGCGCTACCTGCTCCCGCGCCTCTTCGCGGAGCACGGGATCACGGATCACGATCTCCAGTTCACCGACGAGGCGCTGAGCACGATCTCGAGGGGCTACTCGCGCGAGGCGGGGCTCCGCGGCTTCGAGCGGAACCTCGCCGCGCTGATGCGCAAGCGCGCGCGCCGCAAGGCCGCCGGCGAGGACGGCGCCTGGATCGTGGACCCGGCCCGGATCGAGGAGGTGCTCGGCGCGCCGCGCTATCCCGTGGACGAAGCCGAGGTGGAGCCCGAAATCGGCACGGTCACGGGGCTCGCCTGGACCGCGAGCGGCGGTGAGCTGATGACGATCGAGGCACTCCGGATGCCGGGGACGGGCAAGCTCACGGTCACCGGGCAGCTGGGCGAGGTGATGCGCGAATCCGTGGACGCCGCGTGCTCGTACGTCCGGTCGCGGGCGCGAGTGCTCCGGATCGTGGACCCCGAGATGAGGGCGACGGACCTGCACATCCACTTCCCGGCGGGCTCGGTGCCCAAGGACGGCCCCAGCGCGGGCGTCGCGGTGACGCTCGCGATCGCGAGCGTGATGAGCCGGCGCCCCGTGCGCCGCGATGTCGCCGTCACGGGGGAGGTCACGCTGCGGGGCCGCGTGCTCGAGATCGGAGGGATCAAGGAGAAAGTGCTGGCGGCGTACCGGTCGGGCCTCACCGAGGTGATGCTCCCCGCGGCCAACGAGAAGGACCTGCGCGAGGTCCCCGCCGCGGTGCGGGAGCGCGTGCGGATCCGGCTCGTGGAGACGATGGACGAGGTGTTGGCGGCGCTGCTGTTGCCGGCACCGGAGGCGGGGCTGGCGGACGAACTGCCAGCGGACAGCCGTCAGCCGTCAGTCCTCAGTGATCAGCCGACGGCTGATGGCTGAGCGCTGACGGCTGACCGCTGCCGTACCGATGATGGATCTCTCCGGTCTCTGGGTCCAGCTCGCCATCAACGTCCTCGTCGGCACCGTGGCCGGCGGGATCACAAACGCGGTGGCCGTGTGGATGCTGTTTCATCCGTACGAGCGGCGGTTCGGGCTCCACGGCGCGATCCCGAAGAACAAGGCGCGGCTCGCGAAGAGCATCGGCCGCACCGTCGGCGAGCGGCTCCTCACGGCCGCCGACATCGCCTCGGAGTTGCGCCGCGCGGGGCTCCGCGAGTCGCTGGACGCCAGGCTGGCCGAGTTCATCGCGGCGCTGCTCTCGCGCGAGTGGGGTTCGCTGCGCGCCATCCTGCCGGGCGCGGTCGGCACGGAGCTCGAGCACACGCTCGCGAGCCTCGGGCCGTCGCTGGCGGAGGGATACGTGCGCGAGGTCCACTCGCGCGAGTTCGAGGCACGCGTGCGCGCCTTCGTCGCGCGCGTCCGCGACGAGCTGGCGCCGCTCCCGATGAGCACGGTGCTCACGCCCGAGCGGCGCGCGGACCTCGCCTCGCAGGCGGCCACGCTCGCCACGGAGTTGATCGAGGACGCGCGCAAGGCGGAGGACCGCTCGGCGCGCGCCAGACTCGGCGACCTCCTGCTCCGGCTCGCCGGGACGGAGCGCACGCGGAACTTCGTGGAGCGCACCGTGGGCGAGGCGCTCGCGCGCACGGAGTCGCGCAGCTGGGGCGAAGTGCTCGCGCCGCTCGACGACGACGCGATCGTCGCGTGGCTGCTCGAGGCGGCGCGCTCCCCGCGGGCGGCGGAGCTGGCGATGACCGCCGCCGGCGCCTCGCTGGCCACCGCGCTCGACAAGCCGATCGGGCGCCTCGGCCGCTGGCTTCCCGACGACGCGCCCGGGCGCCTCGCGGCCGCGGCAGGCCCGGCGCTCTGGGACTGGGTCGTCGCGCAGCTCCCGGGCGTGCTCGAGACGCTGGACGTCGAGGCGATGGTCGAGCGGAAGGTGCTCGGCTTCAGCACGCGACGCATCGAGGAGCTGGTGCGGAACGTCACGCAGCGCGAGCTCGACGTGATCGTGCGGCTTGGCTATCTGCTGGGGGCGGTGATCGGGCTGGTGACGTTCGCGGTGGGGGAGGTGCTCCGGCGGGTGTGAACTGCAACAGCGAGTAGACGGTAGACAGTGCACAGTTGACGGTGGACAGTTGACGCTGCGGTTGACGCTACGACGGAGGGCCGGCTTCGCATGGCGAGGCCGACCCTCCGCACGATGAGAACAGTCAACTGTTCACTGTTGACTGTCTACCGTGAACTGTCTTGTCGTCCGTGTCGTTCAGTAGACGAACGTCGTGATGTTCCTCCCCGACCCCCTCCCGCCGCCGTCACCCGGTCCCGTGAAGAACCCGCTGAACACCTGCGGTGGCTTGCCCCTGGCGTTGACCGTCACGATGTAGTTCGTCCTCACCTCGCTGCAGTTCGACCAGTAATCCACGCGCACCACGTACTCGCCGCGCGGCGCGATGAGCCCGCTCGCCCAGAAGATGTTCTCGGCCCTCGGGCCGTCGGTGCCGCAGCCGGCGTTCGAGTCGAGGTCGAGCTGGCCGCCGGTCGGCGACGTCTTCCCCGCCCAGTAGATCTCCGCGCCCGAGGGGTCGATCACGTGCAGGTCCACGTCGGCCTTCGAGTCCCACGTGATGTTGACCTGCACATCGCCGGTGCCGACGGAGATCACCGCCACCTGGCTCTGCTGGAAGGCGCCGAAGGCGCTGCCGTTCGAGCCGCCGAGCCGCACGTCGAACACGTTCTTCGGGATCTCCTGGCTGAACACGATGAGCACCTGCACCGACGTGGTCGCCCCGGTCAGCGTGAGGTCCCAGTAGTCGTCCACGCCCGGCACGAGCACGGCGACGGTCGTGAACGGCGTCGCGGCCGACGCGGTCACCTGGACCGTGCCACCGAGCAGGACGAGGGCGGGAACGGGTGCGGTGACGATCGGGCCCGCGCCCGCCACCGGCGGCGTCCCCCTGCGGAGCACCGCGCGCGCGTCGCCGGCGACCGTCTCGACGGCCGAGATGTAGCGCGCGACGCTCGCCTCCTCCGTCTCCATCGGCTGCTTCCACTCGATGCAGCGGCTCCACGCCGCCAGCACCACGACGAGCGTCATCGCCGGCCGCCACAGGCGCCGGAGCTCGTTCCAGAGTTGTCGGATTCCGTGCGGCATCATGGCCTCTCCAGCTTCACTTTGCCCAACTCGATCACCCGCGTGTCCGCCCCGGCGGGCACGTCGGTGTACGCCACCGCGGGCCGCCCCCCCACCATCGCCGTGACGAGCGCGACCGCGCGCCCCTTGGCGGCGAACCGCCGCGCATCGCCCCGTCCACCCGCGCCCGGCGCCGTGCCGAAGCGCGCCTCGATCCAGCGCTCCATCAGGTCGCGGAACTCCGCGGCGTCCACCGCCGAGTCCCACACCGTCACCCACGTGATCCCCGCGCCCGCTCGCGTCTTGACCACGACGTACCGGTCGCCGGCCCACCCCGCGGCACCGCGCGCGGCGGCGCCCACGTCCTGCAACCCCTGGTAGAGCAGAAGCCGTGTCTCGAACTCGCCCAGCCCGTTCTCGTAGACCACCGTCGCGGCGGCCGGCTTCGGAAGCACGACGCGCACGGGCGCGTCCACCACATCCAGAAACCGCTCCGGGTGCATCACCTGCTCCGTGGACGACGGAAGCGGCCGGTACGGCACCTCCCCTGGGCGCCGCTCCTTGAACCTCCGCACGAACTCGGCGCCGCTCAGATACGGGAAGAGCAGCGTCTCCTGAATCAGCATCGGGGCGGTGGCGAAGATGGGCATCTGGCCCTGCGCGTCGCGGATCATCGTCCGCACGCGGTCCCATCCCCCCGGCAGCATCGTCACGAAGTTGCCGCCGCCCAGCATCACCGCCAACTGCTCGAAGGTCGCCTGCCCCTCGATGACGGCCTGCGCCGCGCTCTGCCGGTCGTTCTCTCCGTGCATCCGCTCGAGCGAGTCGAGCGCGATGTACTGGTCCTGCAGCGCGTGCACCAGCTCGTGCGTGATCGTGACGTTCACGACCTCCGGCGGCGGCCCCCCCTCGCGCGACCCCTCTCCGCCGACTACGTACAGGACTTTCGTGGCCGGGTCGTAGTAACCGACCACCTGTTCCGCGAGCAGCGCGAGCAGAAAGCGCCGGAGATCGAGCGTGTCGGGCAGCAGGCCGAGGAGCTTGTACGCGCGCTCGGCGCCCGCGAGCTCCAGCGCCGGCTGCTGTTCGTTGAACTTCCGCTCGAGGAAGCTCCGCACCTCGTCCTTCGTCCTCGTCTCGAGCTTCGGCGGCGACTTGAACCTGAGGCCGATGGACCGCTCGATGGCGGGGATCGCCGCGGCGACCTGCCTGGCGAAGGGACCGGCGCTGTCCGGGCGGTCCGGCTGGCAGCCGGCGAGGGGCGGAACGAGGGCGCAGGAAAGCGCGAGAGCGGCGGAGAGTCGCGAACGCATTCAGCCCACCAGGCGCTGGAGGTACCAGCCGATCAGTGTGTCGCCCCAGAGCAGGGTGAGCAGGGCGGCGGGAGAAAGGAACACGCCGAAGGGCACGAGCGGCACCCGGAACTCCCCGCCCTGGCGGCGGCTCCGCACCCAGACGACCGGATAGACGGCGACGAGGAACACCACCGCGGCGAGAAACGCCGCCACGAAGATCGTGAGGAGCGCGCGCCCGGGCCCGAGCGCGACGCCGGCCATCGCCATCAGCGTGCTGTCGCCGAAGCCCATCGCCTCCTTCTTGAGCGCCACCTCGCCGAGCCAGCCGATGATGGTGATCGCGCCCGCGCCCACGCAGGCGCCGAAGAGCGCGTCCATGGGCTCCGCGAACGGGCCCTGCGATCCGAGCAGCCCTCCCGCGACGCTCGCGGCCGCGCCGAAGAGGAGCCCCGAAAGCGTGAAGCCATCGGGAATCAGGTAGTGCTTCGCGTCGGTCACGGCGACGCCGAAGAGGATGGTCGCGAACACCGCCACGCGCACGGCGACGACGGGCGAGGCAAAGGTCCACGCGGCGGCCACCCAGATGATGCCGGTCGTGGCCTCGACCAGGGGATAGATCGGCGAGATGGCCTGGCCGCACGACCGGCATTTCGCGCGCAGCGCGAGCCAGGAGAGCACGGGGATGTTGTCGAACCAGCCGATGCTCGCGCCGCATCTGGGGCAGCGCGAACGCGGGCGGACGACCGACTCCTCCTTCGGCCAGCGCGCGATGCACACGTTGAGGAACGAGCCGATGCTCGCCCCCACGAAGAAGAGCAGGAGGTAGAACGTGAGGAGCGAGGCGGTCACGGGCGGAGGGCGTAAAGGGCGATGCCGGCGGCCACGGCGACGTTGAGCGAATCCACGCCGCCCGCCATCGGGAGCGCGACCATCTGCGTGGCGGCGTCCCGGACGGCCGCGCTGAGTCCCGCCCCCTCGTTGCCGACCGCGAGCGCGAGCCGCTCAGGCGCGCGAAGGGCGTCCACCGGGGTGCCGTCGGCCGCCGCGCCCCAGAGCGCGATCTTCTGCGCGCCCAGGAACGCCAGCAGCTCCGGCGCGGTAGAAGAGAACGCGGGGATCCGGAAGTGCGCACCGGCCGCCGCGCGCACCGCCTTGGCGTTCCAGATGTCGGCGGTGCCCGGCAGCGCGATCACCGCCGTGGCGCCGAGCGCGGTGCCCGTGCGCACCAGTGTGCCGGCATTGCCGGGATCCTGCACCGCGTCGAGGACGAGGAGGCGCACGGTGGGCGGGAGGGTGGTGGCGAGGGCGGCGAAACCGTGGGCGGGCACTTCCGCGATCGCGAGGATCCCCTGCGGGTGCTCGGTGTCGGCGGCCGAGCGAAAGTCCTGGTCGCGGACCTCGGTGCACGCGATCTGCCGCGACGCGAGCGCGGCGCGGAGCGCGGCGCCGCGCGAAGTGCCGGAGAGGGTCGCCGTGGCGAGCGCGCCGCGCACGGCAAGCCCTGAGCGGAGCAGCTCCTCGACGGCGCGCACGCCTTCGGCGACGAACAGCAACCGCCGTTCGCGCGCCTTGCGACGCTTCAGGTCCCTGGCTAGGGTCAGTAGTTCCACGCCTTTCCGCCGACCGTGATCCCGGTGCCGAAGAAAACTTCCCGTTGCACGCCGCACCTCGCCAGAGCGAAGACGCGCGGCGCGGCTCGCGCGTTTCTCGCCGCCGCGCTCGGCACGTTCGCCGCCTGTTCCGTCTCCACGCAGCAGGAGGTCGAGATGGGCGTGAACTACTCCGCGCAGATCGCGCGCGAGCTGCCGCTCCTCGCGGACCCCGAAGCCAGGCAGTACATCAACGTACTCGGCGACTCGCTGGCGAGCGTCACCGATCAGCGGAATCTCGAGTGGCACTTCACCATCGTGGACAGCAGGGAAGTCAACGCGTTCGCCGTCCCCGGCGGGTGGATCTACGTGAATCGCGGGCTCATCGAGCGCGCGCAGTCGCTGAGCCAGGTCGCGGGCGTCATCAGCCACGAGATCGGGCACATCACGAAGCGCCACTCTATCCAGCAGATGCAGAAGGCACAAGGCGCCAACCTCGGCGTCACGCTCGGCTGCATTCTCACGCGCATCTGCGAATCGGGCCTCGGCCAGGCCGGCATCCAGATCGCCGGCGGCGCGATCTTCGCGAAGTTCAGCCGGCAGGATGAATCCGAGGCCGACGTCGAGGGCGTGCGCACGCTCGTGCGCGCCGGGATTGACCCCGCGGGCATCCCCGAGATGTTCCGGATCCTGCTGGACGAGCGGAAGGAGCGTCCGGCCGGCGTGGATGCGTGGTTCACCACGCATCCGCTGGAGGAGGACCGCATCGCGACGACGAACGCGGTCATCGCGCAGTATCCCGCGAGCGAGTTGCGGGGACTGACGAAGGATTCGCCACGCTTTCAGGCGTTCAAGCGGCATCTGCTGTCGTTGCCGCCTTCCCCGCCGCCGAGACGCAGGGGGTGAGTGGTGAGATGGGAGAGAGTGGCGAGCGGCGAGAGGGAGCGGCGAGCGGCGAGAGAGAGCGGAGAGCGGCGAGTCAAGCGGCGTGACACGTCTCGCCACTTTCTCTCGCCGCTCCCCTCTCCTTCTCGCCCTCGCCACTCTCCCCCATCTCACCACTGTTTCTCAGAGCAGCGCAACAAACCGCATCACCACCTCCTCCAACTTCTCCGCCGCCCCCGCCGCCGTCGCCACCACCTCCTCGTGGCTCAGCGCCGCACCCGACAGCCCAGCCGCCTCGTTCGTGATCAGGCTCACCCCCGCCACTTCCATCCGCAACGCCCGCGCCACGATCGTCTCCGCCACCGTGGACATCCCGACCGCGTCGGCGCCAAGCCGTTCGAGCATCCGCACCTCGGCGGGGGTCTCGTAGCTCGGGCCCAGGAGCCCGGCGTAGACGCCGGCCGTGACGGGCACGCCCGCGGCGCGCGCCGCCTCCCGCAGCAGCGTTAAGAGCCGGGGCGCGTACGGCGACGACATGTCGGGAAAGCGCTCGTCCCCCGGCTCGAGCGCGCCGACGAGGGGACTGTGCCACGTCAGGTTGATCTGATCCTCGATGATCATCAGGTCGCCGGCGCGCAGCGGGCGGCGGATCCCGCCCGCCGCGTTGGAGATCAGGAGCACGCGCGCGCCCAGCGCGTGCACCACGCGCACGGGGAAGGCGGCCGCGCGCGGGGAGTGTCCCTCGTAGAGGTGGAGCCGCCCCGCGAGCGCGATCACCTCGCGTCCCGCGAGACGGCCGCCGACGATCTCGCCGCGGTGCCCGACGACGCTCGGCGAGGCAAAGCCGGGCACGTCCGCGTACGGAAGCCGCACGGCCCCCTCGATGCGATCCGCGAGGCGGTCGAGTCCCGTGCCGAGCACGATCGCCGCGACGGGGGTCCGCTCCCCGAGCCGGCCGCGAACCGCGCGGGCGGCGGCCTGCGCGCCCGCGGCGCCCAGGGTGGGCGCGCTCACCACGGCTCCGCCCTGATCTGGGCCAGCTCGACGTCCACCTCGGCGAGCAGCGCGCGGCGCTCGGCGTCGGGGAGGAACGCACACTCGAACCCGCTGCGCGCGAGCGCGCACAGCTCGTCGAGGCTGAAGCCCAACTCGCGCGCGGCGTGCGCGTACTCGTCCACGAGGGTGACGCCGCTCATCAGGCGGTTGTCCGTGCTGAGCGACACCCGGAGCCCGCGGTCGAAATAGGTGCGGAGCGGGTGCGACGCGTAGTCCTTCGCCGCGCGCGTCTGCACGTTGCTCGTGAGACACGCCTCGATCGCGACGCCGCGCTCGGCCAGCTCGTCCATCAGGCGCGGGTCCTCCGCGAGCCGTGTGCCGTGACCGATCCGCTGCGCGCCGCAGTCGTGCACCGCATCCGCCACCGACTCCGGGCCGGCGCCCTCGCCCGCGTGGCAGGTGCAGCAGAGCCCGTACGCGTGCGCGTGCTCGAACGCCGCGCGGTGCGCGGACGCGCGGTGACCCGCCTCGCCGCCCGCCAGGTCGAATCCCACGACGCCCCTGCCCTGAAAGGCGACGGCGAGGTGCGCCAGCTCGAGCGAGAGGTCGGGCGGGAGATGGCGCAGCGCGCAGATGATGACGCGCCCCACGAGGCCCAGCTCGCGCCGCGCCCGCTCCAGCGCGCGCAGCGTCGCCTCCACCGCGTCCTGCGCGGAGAGCCCCCGCTGCTGGTTGAGCACGGGCGCGAAGCGGACCTCGAGGTAGCGCACGCCGTCGGCGGCCGCGTCCTCCGCCAGCTCGAAGGCCACGCGCTCGAGGGCACGCTCGCTCTGCATCACGGAGAGCGTCACGTCGAAGCGAGTGAGGTAGTCCTCGAGGTGACGGGCATCGCGGACATACATGTGATGGGCGAGCGCCGCGGGTGTCGCGGCGGGCATCGGGACGCCGTACTCACGGCCCAGCTCGAGCAGCGTCGTGGCGCGCACGGACCCGTCGAGATGGCAGTGCAGCTCGGCCTTCGGGATGCGCCGGAGAAGGTCGGTCGTGATGGGGGCGGCGCTCACGCCTCCGCGTCCTCGGGCGCGCGCGCCGACACCACCCGGAGCACTGTCCCGCCCCACACCGGAGCGGCCGGGTCCACCGCGAGCCCGCGACTGTCGGCGATCGCACGCACGCGGGTGGCCACGCCGTCGGCCGCCGCCGCGTCCAGCGCGCGCACCGCATCGAGCGCGGTCGCGCCGCGCGGCAGATCAACGGGCGAACCGTTCACGAACACGCGGATCAGCTCCGGCTCGGTCATCTCGGCTCGACGATGAGGCGCGGCGCCCGATCCGCGCGAACGACTCCACCAGGCATCCTCCGCACCCAGGCGATGAGCGCGTCCAGGTCCACGATGCCCAGCAGTTCCTCGCGTTGCACCGCCTCGCGGAGGGCGAGGCCGTCGCCCCCCGCCGCCATGAAATCGCTCATCGCGACCGTGTACGACCGACCGTCCTCCAGCGGCGCGCCGCCGACCCGGATGTCGGTGATGCGGGAACCGGCGGCGCGCGTGGTGTCGTAACGCACGACGACGCCGCTCACGTGCGCTCCCGGCGCGGGCCGGGCGACCATCGCCTCGAAATAGTCGCGGAGCCCCTGCCCGCTCACCGTCATCCGCACGAGCAGATTGGCGAACGGCTGGACTTCGTAGAGCGCGCCGTACGTGGCCGCGCCGGCGCGCAGGTCGGCGCGGATGCCGCCGTTGTTCATCACCGCGACGTCGGCGCCGGCCGCCTCGCGCTGCGCGTCGGCGATGAGATTGCCGAGCGCGTGCTGGCGGCCTGACCGCCGGAAGTCCTGGTCCACCGACGCGAACGGGCGCGCGACGAGGGCGGCGACGCTCGCAGTCGCCCGCTTCACGAGCGAGTCAATGGACGGGTCCGGCGTGATCGAGTCCGTCCGTACCTCCCGGACCTCGTGCCGCACGGCACCGGGACTCCCGCGCGCCGCGCGGTCCACCGGGACGTCCGTCACGGTGATCGCCCGGCCACTCGAGCGCCCCTGCACCACCGGAATGCCGTTCACCTCCGTGTTGGTCATCGTGTGCGTGTGGCCGCCGATGATCGCGTCAACCGGTTCGGTGAGCCGCCGGGCCATCGTGATGAGCTCGCCGCCACACGACGCCGCGGTGCAGCTCGCGCCGACGTGTCCGATCACGATCACGAGTTCGGCGCCGCGGGCGCGCAGGCTCCGGGCTTGGACGTCCACCACCGGCGCCGCGTCGAGGAACCGCAGCGCGGCGACGTGGCGCGGCATCGTCGTGCGCGGCGTGCTCACGGTCGTGAGGCCGATGATGCCGATGCGAGCGCCGCCGCGCGTCACGATCGTGTCGGCGCGCAGCCACGGCACCGGCCGGCCGTCGGCCATCGTCACGTTCGCGGCGAGCAGCGCGAAGCGCATCTCGCCGAGCCGCGCCCGCAGCGTGTCCTGTCCCCAATCGAACTCGTGGTTGCCCAGCGCGGCGGCGGCGTAGCCCAGCGCGTTGTAGTAGTCCACCACCGGACGGCCGAAGGCGAGGTTCGAGGCGGGCGTCCCCTGGAAGAGGTCACCGCCGTCCACGAGCAGGGAGGCGCAGCTCGCCGAGCACTCCGCCTCGGCGCGACGGATCATCGCCGCGACGTACGCGGCGCCGCCGCGTAGTCCGGCGTTGCCGTCGGGGCGCGCCTCGAGCGCGCCGTGGAAGTCGTTCGTCGAGATGATGCGGATGGTGGAGCTGCGAGGAGCGACGAACGCCGCGCGGAGGGAATCCGCGCGCGGCGACGTCGGCGGCTCCGCGCCGGCCGGCGCTCGCACGCGTTCGAAGTCCCCGGCGCGCGTCATCGCCCGGTACGCCGCGGCACCGAGGCCCTCGGGGACGAGTCGCCAGTTCGGGGTGAAGAAATCCTCCGGACGAAGCGCGCGGCGGCGCGTGATCTCCTCGATCAGCAGTTGCCGGATCTCGAGCTGCTTGTCGTGCGTGACGGGGGCACTGCTCACCATCGCGTAGCCGCCGGCGCCGCCGGCGCGGTAGTTCGAGAGCGCGATCGTGAACCGGGCGGTGTCGCGCACGGGGGTGCCACGCACCGAGAGCCCCACCACCCGGTCGCCCGCGGGGCGCGTGAGGTCAATCGTGTAGTCGGCGCCCGTCACCATCTCGTAGTTGAAGCCCGGGATGGACGGATCGGGCGCGGCGGTCGCGGTCTCGCCCGTCCCCGTGACGCGAAAGTAGCGCGCGCTCTGCTCGAGGTAGGCCTTGAGCTGGGCGCCCGTGAGGCGCAGCGCGCGCAGCGTGTTGTCGTACGGGTAGAGCTGCGCGAGCTGCGCGACGGTCACGGGTCCCGCGGGGATCCGCACGTCGAGCGAGAAGGCGGCGACCGACGCGAGATCGGCGCCGGAGGCACGACGCATCACCTCGGCGACGAAGTCCATCAGCGGCGTGTCCGCCACGCGCGCTGAATCGGCGCGCCAGGCGACCGCCGTGCTCCCCACCACGGTGCGCGCGTACCGCCGGGCGGCCGCGTGCGCGCGCTCCACGGCCGTCACCAGCTCGGGCTGCTCGGCGTGCCCCGCGGCGAGCACGACGCGGGCGCGCTTCGCTACGGCCAGCCACGCGGCGCCACGCCGCTCGAGCGCGAGATGCGTCACCGACACGCTCGTCGCCCAGTTTCGGGGCTGCGTGAGCAGGACGCCGTTGATCACGGTGTCGGCTACCTCGCGATGCGAGTGGCCGTAGACGATCAGGTCCAGCCCCGGCACCTCGCGCGCCACGCGCGCCATCGGGTTCTCGCCCCCGAATTTTGTGTCCACGGTGTCGTAGCTCGAAGGGCCCGAGAGCCCCGCGTGCGCGACGACGACGATCACGTCCGCGCCGGCGGCGCGGGCCGCTCCCACGGCGCCCCGGATCGCCGGGACGATGTCGCCGATCGTGACCTCGCCCGCGAGGTGTTCCCGGTCCCACACCATCGAGCCGGGCGACGTGACGCCGACGATCCCCACCCTCACGCCGGCGCGCTCGACGATCGTGAACGGGCGCCAGGGCGCCGCGCCGCGGGTGCGCCGCGCGTTCGCCGCGAGGAACGGGAAGCGCGCCGCGCCCAGCGCCCGGTCGAGCGTGCGGAGTCCGTAGTTGAACTCGTGGTTGCCGATCGTCGCCGCGTCGTAGCGCATCAGGTTCATCGCGGCGATCACGGCGTGCGGACCCGTCGTGTCGAGGCGCGCGGCGGCGTAGGTGAGCGGGTTCCCCTGCAGCAGGTCGCCGGCGTCCACGAGAATGACGCGGCCCGGGTGCGCGCCGCGGAGCGAGTCGAGGATGGTCGCGATGCGCGTGAGCCCGCGCGCGCCCTCGGCCGTGTCCGCGTAGTAGTCCCAGCCGCGCAGGCGGCCGTGCACGTCGGTCGTCGCGGCGACGACGAGGTCCACACGCGCGTCCTGGGGCGCGGCGAGCGCGGTGAGCGCGGCCGTGGCCGGCGCGGTGAGGGCGGCCAGAACGAGCACGGCGGCGGCCCGGCGTTCCATGGGCGAAAACTAGACGGTTGACGCCAGCGCCGCACGCGAGCCACGATACACAATCGTGACGTCGGTTGCGCTTCTCCTTTTCGCCGCGATCCGGGAACTTTCACGCGTGACCCGCCGCCGCCGAGCCGCGCCGTGAAGCCGCTCATCATCGGCATCGCCGGCGGCTCGGGCTCGGGGAAATCCACCGTCGCCCGGCGGATCGCCGACGCGCTCACGCCGGCGTCGGTCGCCTTCCTGGACATGGACGCCTACTACCGGAACCACGTCGAGCTCACGCTCGAGGAGCGCCGCCGCGTCAACTGGGACCATCCTGACGCCTTCGATTTCGACCTGTTGGCCGCGCAGCTCGCCCGGCTCGCACGCGGCCTCGCGGTCGAGAAACCGGTGTACGACTTCGTCTCGCACCTGCGCGACACGCACACGGTTACGGTGCCCCCGGCCGACGTCGTGGTGATTGACGGCATCCTGCTCTTCGTGGACGGGCGCGTCCGCGAGCGATGTGACGTGAAGGTGTTCGTGGACACCGACGCCGACGTGCGGCTCATCCGCCGCATCCGCCGTGACACGCGCACGCGGGGGCGCCCCCTCGACGAGATCCTGGAGCAGTACGAGACGACCGTGCAGCCGATGCACCTCCAGTTCGTCGAGCCGAGCAAGCGCTACGCCGACATCATCGTGCCGCGGGGCGGGCACAACGCCGTGGCGATTGACCTCATCATCGCGACGATCCGCCACCGGCTGCGGGGCGGCCCGGAATGATCGCGCAGGCGAAGCCCGGCGAACGCGTGCTCGTCGTGGACGACGAGCCGGACATCGTCGCGCTCGTCGCGTACCATCTCGCGAAGGCAGGGTATCGCGTGTCCACCGCGGCCGCCGGGCCCGACGCGCTCGCGCTGGCACGCCGGGAGCGCCCCGCGCTCGTCGTCCTCGACCTGATGCTCCCGGGGATGTCGGGCTTCGAGGTGCTCGAGCAGCTCCGCCACGACGACGCCACGCGCGCCATCGCCGTGCTGATGCTCACGGCGCGCAAGGAGGAGCCCGACCGCATCCGCGGGCTCTCGCTCGGCGCCGACGACTACCTGACGAAGCCGTTCAGTCCGCAGGAGCTGGTGCTGCGCGTCGGCGCGATCCTGCGGCGCGTGGGCGCGCTGCCCGACGCCGGCGACGTGCTGCGGGCCGGCCCGATCGAGATTGACCGGTCGGCACACCGGGTCACCGTGGAGGGGCGCGAGGTCGAGCTGACGCCCACCGAGTACAAGCTCCTCCTGCTCCTCGCCGAGCGGCGCGGGCGCGTGCAGGCGCGGCAGCACCTGCTCGAGACGGTCTGGGAAGCCGCGCCCGACATCCAGACGCGCACGGTGGACATGCACGTCCAGCGTCTGCGCACGAAACTGCGCGCCGCGGGCACGCTCATCGAGACCGTCCGCGGATTCGGTTACCGCCTGAAGGCGGCGCAGGCGCGCGGCGCTTGAGGCTCACCCGGCGCGTCCTTCTCGGCGCCCTGGCGGTGATCGGGGTGCACGTGCTGGTGATGGTGCTCCTCGTGAACCGGCAGCTCGGGCTCCGGCTGCGCGACGAGGCGATCGAAGGGCTCGCGCGCGAGGCACGGGTCGCCGCCGCGCATTGGACCCCGAGCGCGGACCCGTTCGCGCTCGCGCACGCCGACGGCGCGGCGCTCGGCCACCGCGTGACGCTCATCCGGCCGGACGGCGTCGTCATCGGCGACACGGACTTCGACCGCGAGGGGCTCGCGCGGCTCGAAAACCACAATGGGCGGCCGGAGGTCGCCGCGGCGCGGCGCGGGCTCGTCGGCGTGTCGCAGCGGCCAAGCCCATCGCGTGGCGACGAGGAGTTGTACGTGGCGCTCCGCGCACCGCTCGGCGTCGCGCGCGTCTCGATGTCGGCGTTCTCGCTCGTGTCCGCGATCGCGGACGCCCGGCGTGCCGTGCTGCTCGCGGGGCTCGCCGCGCTCGGCGTGGCGCTGGTCGTCGCGTGGAGTCTCTCGCGCGCGCTCACCCGCCCCCTGGTCGAGCTGCGCGACGTGGCCCACGCGATCGCCCAGGGCGACCTCGCGCGGCGCGCCTCGCTCGCCGCGCCCGGCGAGCTGGGCGACCTCGCGCTCTCCCTCCGCGAGCTCTCGGAGCAGCTCCTCACGCAAGGCGCGGCGCGCCGGGCGCACGACGCGCTCCTCGAGCAACTCACCGAGTCGCTCAACGAGGGCGTCGTCGGCGTGGACGCCGCGCGCCGCGTCGTACAGATCAACGAGACCGGCCGGCGCCTGCTCGCGCTGCGCGATCCCCTCCCCTTCTCCGCCGACCTCATTCCGCGCGATCGCGCGCTGCGTGACGCGCTCGACGCCGCCTTCGACGGGCGGACGACCGACGAGAGCGAGACCACGATCCTCGGCCGGACGGTCGCCGTGACCGCGCGCCCGCTGGCCTCGGGCGGCGCCGTGCTGGCACTCCTCGACCTCACGCGGCTCCGGCGGCTCGAGGCGGTCCGCCGCGACTTCGTCGCGAATGTCTCGCACGAGCTGCGCACGCCACTCACGGTCGTGAGCGGCTTCGCCGAGACGCTCGCGCACGACGACCCGCCGGGCGAGCGCCGCCGGCACTTCGCCGAGCGCATCCTCGCCAGCACCCGACGCATGCAGCGCCTCGTGGACGACCTGCTCGACCTCTCGCGCATCGAGTCCGGCGGATGGGTGCCGAATCCGCAGCCGGTGGACCTCGCCGCGGTCGCCGGCGACGTCATCGCCGCCGCGCGCGACGCGGCGGCGGCCAAGGGCACCCGGCTCGAAGCCGAGATCGCCCCGGACGCGCGGACGGCGTGGGCCGACCCGACCGCGGTGCGCCAGGTCCTCGACAACCTCGTCGAGAACGCCGTCCGGCACACGGCCGCGGGGCGCGTCGTGATCTTCGCGCGGCCGCTCGCGCAGAACGGCACCCAGCTCGGCGTCGAGCTTGGCGTGCGCGACACGGGCACCGGCATCCCGAGCGAGCACCTCCCACGCATCTTCGAGCGCTTCTACCGCGTGGATCCGGCGCGCTCGCGAGAGGAGGGCGGCACGGGGCTCGGGCTCGCCATCGTCCGGCATCTCGTGCGCGCGCACGGAGGCGAGGTGCGCGCGGAGAGCACGGCCGGCGCGGGCACGACCGTCACGGCGAGCTTCCCCGGGGCGGAGGCGCTCACGTAGCAGCCGCGCGGCGCGCCGATGGCTCCGGGCACGTCTCCCGCGCGCGGCCCGGCCGCGCTAGCATTCCCGGCAATGCCCACGCCCACGCCGCTCCGCCTCGCCCCGGGCGACGGCCCGTACCGCGCCGTCCAGGACGAGTCCGTCCAGCGCTACGCCGCGATTGACATCGGGTCGAACTCGATCCGCCAGATCGTCGCCGACGTGAGCGGCGCCGGCCAGATCCGCGTGGTGGACGAGCTGAAGGCCGCGCCGCGGCTCGGCGCCGGGCTCTTCGAGACCAACACGCTGGCCGACGAGCCGATGCGCCTCGCGCTGGAGGCCGTCGTGCGGATGGCGACGCTCGCGCGGCAGCTCGGCGCCAAGCGGATCGAGGCCGTCGCGACGAGCGCGGTGCGTGACGCGAAGAACGGCGCCGCGTTCCTGACGCGCGTGCGCCAGGAGACGGGCCTCCGCGTGCGCGTTCTGGTGGGGGAGGAAGAGGCGCGCCTCGCGTTCCGCTCGGCGCTCGCGCACTTCGAGCTGGGGCACGGCCGCGCCGTCGTGATGGACATCGGCGGCGGCTCCCTCGAGCTCGCGCTTTCGGCCGAAGGGCTCGTGGAGCGCCTCATCTCCCTCCCGTTCGGCGCGCTCCGGCTCACCGAACAGTTCCTCGGCCTCGCACCGCGGGGGAAGGACGTGCGGAAGCTGCGCAAGTTCGTGCGCGACGAGATCCGCCAGGCGCTCCCCCTGCGCGATTGGCGCGGGGCGGAGGTGATCGGCTCGGGTGGGACGTTCACGAACCTCGCCGGCATCTACCTCGCGCGGCAGGAAGTGCGCGCCGCGCGCTCGGTGCACGGCACCCGCATCCCGCGCGTGGAAGTCGAGCACGTGCTCGAGATGCTGCAGGAGCTCTCCCCCGAGGAGCGCCTCACGGTGCCCGGGCTCAACGCGGGGCGCGCGGACATCATCGTGGCCGGCCTCGCCGTCGCGGCCGAGGTGCTCGACCGCGTGGAGCCGCGCGAGCTCGCGGCCTCGGCGTACGGCATCCGCGAGGGACTCCTCCTCGAACTCGCGCGCGTCATGCCCACCATCGCCGACCCGGGCGAGGCGCGCCAGCGCTCGGTGCGGGAGTTCGCGGAACGGTGCCACTATGAGGAGCCGCACGCCCGCCACGTACAGCGGCTCGTGCTCCAGCTTTTCGACGCGATCGGCGCGCGTCTCAGATGCAATTCGGACGATCGCCGGCTCCTCTCCGACGCGGCGCTCCTGCACGACGTGGGCTACCACATCAACTACGACGGGCACCACAAGCATTCGCTGCACCTCATCATGCACGCGGAGCTGCTCGGGATGTCACCGGACGAGCAGCTGGTCCTGGCGCACGTGGCGCGCTACCACCGGGGCGGCGAGCCCGACAAGAAGAAGCACCGCGAGTTCGGCGAGCTCGACCGCTCCACGCGACGGCGCGTCCGACGGCTCGCCGCGGTCCTCCGCGTCGCCGACGGGCTCGACCGCGGGCACGTCGGCGCGGTGGAGCGGGTGAAAGTGCGCTGGATGGCCCGCGCGCTCCGCGTCACGCCCGTGCCCGTGGCGAAGGCCAAGTCCTTGCGTCTCGAACTCTGGGGCGCCTCCCGGAAGGCCGGGCTCCTCGCCGACCTCATCGGCGTGCCCGTGGAGATCGTCGGGGCGGACGGGAAACCGTTCGAGCCGACGGCGGAGGCGGTGGAACAGCCGGGCTAGCCGAACACCCCCGCGGGCACTTCCTTCGGCCCGGACGTCCGCGTCGCGCCGTCACGCACCTGCCCCCACGAGTCCTTCAGCAGTGCCTTGTGCGTGGCGACTTCCTCAGCCTCCGGCGGCTGGTGCTGCGCGTAGGTGCCGTCCGCGGAGAGCTCCCACGCCTGCCGGTTGTCCGCGAGGCACGTCTCGAGCAGCGCCAGGAGCCGCAGATGGAGCGTCGCGTCCTCCACGGGGAACGCGGCCTCCACGCGGCGGTCGAAGTTCCGCGGCATCCAGTCGGCCGACCCGATGTAGTACTCGGCGTGACCGCTGTTCGCGAAGTAGCAGATGCGGGAGTGCTCGAGGAAACGGCCGATGATGCTGCGGACGCGAATCCGCTCCGAGACGCCGGGGACCTGCGGGCGCAGGCAGCAGATGCCGCGCACGACGAGGTCAATCTCCACGCCGGCCTCGGACGCCTCGTAGAGCGCCCCGATCGTCTCCGCGTCCACGAGCGCGTTCATCTTCGCGATGATGCGCGCCGGCGCGCCCGCGCGCGCGTGCTCGGCCTCCCGCTCGATGAGCTGCAGGAACCGTTGCCGCATCCCGCCCGGCGCCACGAGCAGCTTGCGGTACACCCGCTGGCGGGAGAAGCCCGTGAGCGAGTTGAAGAGGTCGCTCACGTCCGCGCCGATCGCTTCGCTGCACGTGAAGAGGCCGATGTCGGTGTAGATCCGCGCGGTCTTCGAGTTGTAGTTCCCGGTGCCGAGGTGCACGTAGCGGCGGATGCCGTCGGCCTCCTTGCGCACGACGAGCGCGACCTTGGCGTGGGTCTTGAGCCCCGGGAGCCCGTAGGCGACGTGCACGCCGAAGGACTCGAGCGTGCGCGCCCAGTTGATGTTGTTCGTCTCGTCGAAGCGCGCCTGCAGCTCCACGAGCACCGCCACCTGGATGCCGCGCTGCGCGGCCTCGGTGAGGGCGCGCACGATCGCGCCGTCGCCCGACGTGCGGTAGAGCGTCATCTTGATGGCGAGCACGCGGTCGTCGCGGGAGGCCGCCTCGATGTACTGCTCCGCCGACGCCGTGAACGAGTCGAAGGGATGGTGCACGAGGATGTCGCGCTCGCGCATCACGTCGAAGATCGAGCGGTCCGCGTCCCGCAGCTCCGCGGGGACCACGGGGACGAACGGCGGGTCGTGCAGCTCGGGGATGTCGAGCGTGGCGAGCGACATCAGGTCGCCCAGGTCGAGCAGCGGGCCCGGCTCGTGCACCTCGCGCTCGGTGAGCGGCGCGAACTCCGGATCCTCGCTCTCACGCAGCTCCTCGAGCAGCAGACCCTTGAGCGGCGCCGGCATGCCCGTCTGCACCTCGAGCCGCACGACCTCGCCGAAGCGCCGCTGGAACACCTGCTCCTCGATCATCGCGAGCAGGTCCTCGGGCTCCTCGGTGTTCGCGATCTCGAGGTCCGAGTAGCGCGTGATGCGGAACGTGTGGGAGCCGAGGATCTGCATGCCCGGGAAGAGCGTCCCCAGGTGCGCGCCGATGACCTGCTCGAGGGGCACGAAGTGAGACGGCCGCCCCTCCACGGGCACCCAGCGCGGGAGCGACTTGGGCACCTTCACGCGCGCGAAGTGGTCCACGCCGCGCTCGGGGTCGCGCAGCTCGACCGCGAGGGAGAGCGAGAGGTTCGAGATGTACGGGAAGGGGTGGCCCGGGTCCACCGCGAGCGGCGTGAGCACGGGGTAGACCTGGTGCTCGAAGAACGCGTCCGCCGAGGCGCGCTCGGCGGGCGTCAGCTCCGCCATGGTCAGGAGGCGCACGCCGTGCGCCGCGAGCGCGGGAAGCAGCTGGTCGTGGAGGCAGCGGCGGGCCTGGTCGAGCAGGTCGGCCACGCGGGGCTCGATGCGCTCGAGCTGCTCCCGCGCCGTGAGGCCGTCCGGGGAGGTGTGCGGCACGCGCGCCGACACCTGCCGCCGGAGTCCCGCCACCCGCACCATGTAGAACTCGTCGAGGTTCGTGCTGAAGATCGAGAGGAACTTGAGCCGCTCGAGCAGCGGGTTGCGCTCGTCGAACGCTTCGTGCAGCACGCGCGCCTCGAACTCGAGCCACGAGAGTTCGCGGTTCAAGAGCAGCACGGGGGATGGACGGACGGCGGTCGAGGTCATGCGGGGATCGCTTCGCTCAGGCGTGCACCGGTCGCGGGGCGGCTTCCTCCTCCTCCAGATGATGCTTGATTGTCTTCCCTTCGGCCAGATAGACGGCGTCCTCGGCGATGTTCGTGGCCAGGTCCGCCACCCGCTCGAGGTTGCGACTGACGAGCAGCAGCTCGAGCCCGGCGCTGATGGTCGCCGGGTCTTCCGCCATGTGCGTCAACAGGATACGGAAGATGGACTCGTGCAGCGCGTCCACGTGGTCGTCGCGCCGACAGACGTCGCGGCCCAGCGCCCCGTCCTCCCGCACGACCGCGTCGAGTGCGTCGCGCAGCATCTCGCGGGCGCGGTCGGCCATTTCCCGGAACTCGGGCGGCGGCGTGATCGCCGGCTCGAGGTCGCGCGTGCGAAGCACCGAGTTCGCGATGTTCACCGCGTGGTCTCCGACGCGCTCCAGGTCGCTCGTGATCTTGATGGCGCTGATGATGAAGCGCAGGTCCCGCGCCATCGGCTGCTGCAGCGCGAGCAGCGCGATCGCGTGGCCCTCGATCTCGACTTCGAGCTTGTCAATCTCGCGGTCGTGCTCCAGCACGGCCTCCGCCTTCCCCACGTCGCGCGCGAGCAGCGCTTCGACCGCGAGGTCGAGCAGCTCCTCGGCCTGCTGCGACATCGCCACGAGCCGCTGCTTCAGCGTATCGAGCTTCTCGTGGAACGTGCGATGACTCGTGGCTTGTTCGGGGACGGTCATGCGAGGCTCCCGGAAGGGCGCGCGGGGCGCGGCGTCGCCCGCCTCACCCGAACCGGCCCGTAACATAGTCTTCCGTCTCCTTCTTCGCCGGGTTCTGGAAGATCCGCTCCGTCCGGTCGAATTCGACGAGCCGGCCGAGCAGAAAGAAACCGGTGTAGTCGGACACGCGCGCGGCCTGCTGCATGTTGTGCGTCACGATCACGATGGTGCAGCTCTCGGCGAGGCCCAGGAGCAGCTCCTCGATCTTCGCGGTGGCGATGGGGTCGAGCGCCGAGCACGGCTCGTCGAGGAGGAGCACCTCGGGATCCACCGCGAGCGCCCGCGCGATGCAGAGCCGCTGCTGCTGCCCGCCCGAGAGGCTGTACGCCGAGTGGTGCAGCTTGTGCTTCACCTCGTCCCAGAGCGCCGCGCGCACCAGGCTCCGCTCCACGTGCTCGGCGACTTCGGCGCGCGTAAGCCCGCCGTTCACGCGCAAGCCGTACGCGACGTTCTCGAAGATGGACTTGGGGAACGGATTCGACTTCTGGAACACCATCCCCACGCGCCGCCGGAGCGACGTGACGTCGAGGTCGAAGATGTCCTCGCCGTCGAGCAGCACTTCCCCCTCGACGCGCGTGTCCTTGACCGTCTCGCACATCCGGTTGAGCGTGCGCAGGAACGTGGACTTCCCGCACCCCGACGGCCCGATGAACGCGGTGACGTGATTCGTGGGAATGCGGAGCGAGACGCCGTGGAGCGCCTGCGCCTTGCCGTAGAAGAAGTTGAGCGCCGCGACGCGCACCTTCTCCTCGACGCCCGGACCGAAGAGGCCTTCCGGCACGACCGTCGCCGGCGCCGCGGTCAACTGCGCCCCCCGCCGGCGACCCTGCGCCGGAGGATCACCCGCGCGCCGAGGTTGATCAGCAGAATGAACAGGAGCAGGACGAACCCCGCGGCCCACGCCTGCCGGTGCCAGTCGTCGTACGGCGACACCGCGTAGGTGTAGATCATCACGGGCAGCGACGCCGTCGGCTGGTCGAGCCCCGGACTCCAGAAGCGGTTACTGAAGCTGGTGAAGAGGAGCGGCGCCGTTTCCCCCGCTACGCGCGCGAGGTTCAGCATGATGCCGGTGATGATCCCGTCCTTCGCCGCCGGTACCACCACGGTCGCCAGCATCCGCCACTTCGGCGTCCCGAGCGCGAGCGCCCCCTCGCGCAGCCCGCTCGGCACCGCACGCAGGAACTCCTCCGTGCTCCGCACCGCGATCGGGATCATCATGATGCCGAGCGCCACGCCGCCCGCGAGCGTCGAGAAGTGCTTCGCCTTCAGCACGATCAGCGTGTACGCGAAGATCCCGATGACGATGGACGGCACGCCGTTGAGGAGATCCGTCGTGTATCGCACGGCGAACGCGAAGCCCCGACTGCCGTACTCGGCGAGATACACGCCGCCGAGGAACCCCACCGGCACGCCGATGACCGTGGCGAGCGCGAGGATCTTCGCGCTCCCCACGATGGCGTTCGCCATCCCACCGCCCGGCTCCCCGACCGGCGTCGGCAGCTCGGTGAAGAACGCGAGGTCAATCCTCCGCGCCCCGTTGACGAAGAGATAGAAGAGAATGAAGAGCAGGACGCCGGCGATCGCCACGGTGCACGCGCCCGTCGCCCCGAACATCGCGCCGTTCACCACGCGCCGGTACCGGAGTCGCGCCGCGCTCGTCACGCCGGACTCCCGGCGTGGCGCGACGTGCTCAGCACGAGGAGCCGTGCCACGCCGTTGATGACGATCGTCAGCGCGAAGAGCACGAGGCCGAGCTCGATGAGCGCGTGCACGTAGAGATCCGACGTCGCCTCGGTGAACTCGTTCGCGATCACCGCGGCGATGGAGTAGCCCGGCGCGAGCAGCGACGCCTTGATCTGCGGCGCGTTGCCCACCACCATCGTCACAGCCATCGTCTCGCCCAGCGCGCGCGCGAGCGCGAGGAACACCGACCCCGTGATCCCCCGCCTCGCGTACGGCACCACGACGCGCCACGTCGTCTCCCACTTGGTCGCGCCCAGCGCGAGTGCGCCCTCCCGCTGCTCCGGCGGCACGGCCAGCAGCACCTGGCGCGACACCGAGACGATGAACGGCAGGATCATCACCGCGAGCACGATCCCGGCCGCGAGGAAACTCACGCCGTAGAACGGCCCCTGAAAGAGCGGCGTCCACCCGAGCGCCGCCCGCAGGCCGGGCGCGAGGTGCGCCTTGATGAGCGGCATCATCACGAACACGCCGAGGAGCCCGTAGATCACGCTCGGCACGGCCGCGAGCAGCTCGATGCAGAAGGTGAGCGCGTCAGAGAGCTTCGGCGGCGCCATCTCCGAGAGGAAAATCGCCGCGCCGACGCCCACGGGCACGGCGATGAGGAGCGAGAGGAAGGAGGTCACGACGGTGCCGTAGGCGAAGGGCAGCGCGCCGAATACGCCCGCGTTCGGGTCCCACGTCTGAGTCACGAGAAAGCGCAGGCCGAACTTCTCGCGCGAAAGCCCGGAGTTCGTCCACAGCTCGAAGACGAGGAGCGCGGTCACGAGGAGGATCGCGCCCGAGGCGACGGTCACCACGAGTCGCGCGGCCTCGTCGCCGCTCACCAGCCGCTGCGCGAACGCGCGCGCCCCCCCGCGGGAGGCGCGCGCGTCGCGAGGCGGAGGCCCGGCCGGAGCGCCGCTCACGGGCCCGTCATTTCACGCCCGCGATCGCCTTCGCCTCCCTGGCGATCACCGGTGCGGGGAGCTTCGCGTACGCGAGCGCCTCGACCATCCCCTGGCCGTCCGCGAGCATCCACTTCAGGAAGTCCACGAGCGCCTTGTGCTTCGCGCGATCCGGGATCGTCGCCGGCACAAGGAGCCAGGTGAAGCTGGAGATGGGATACGACGCCCTTCCCGGCGCGTTCGTGATCGAAACGCGGAAGTCGTCCGGCATCGTCGCGGCCGCGCCCGCCGCCGCCGCGCTCACGCTCGCGAGGTCGGCGTTCACGAACTCCCCCGCGGCGTTCCGCACCGCGCCGTACGCGATCCTGTTCTGCACGGCGTAGATCAGCTCGACGTAGCCGATGGCGCCCTCGGTCTGCTTCACCAGCCCGGCTACCCCCGGGTTCCCGCTCCCGCCCAGCCCCACCGGCCAGTTCACGGACGTGTTCTTCCCGACTCGCTGCTGCCACGCGGGACTCACCTTCGAGAGGTAGTCCGTCCACACGTACGTCGTGCCGCTTCCGTCCGAGCGGTGCACCACCACGATGTCGGTCGCGGGCAGCCGCACCCCGGGGTTCGCCCGCGCGATCGCCACGTCGCTCCACTTCGTGATGGTGCCGAGAAAGATTCCCGCGAGCGCGTCGCCCGTGAAACGCACGCCGGTCGCCACGCCCGGCACGTTGTAAACCGGCACCACCGCGCCAAGCACGGTCGGGAAGTGCAGGATCGCCGTGCCGCGCTTCGAGCGGAAGTCGGCGAGCTGCGCATCCGTCATCGGCCCGTCCGTGGCGCCGAAATCCACCGTGCCCTCGGTGACCTGGCGGATCCCGCCGCCCGAGCCGATGGACTGGTAGTTGATCTGCACGTCCGGGTGCCGCTTGTGGTACTCGTCGAACCACTTCGAGTACATCGGATAGGGAAACGTGGCGCCGGCCCCGGTGAGCTGGATCTGCGCCGGAAGGACAGCGGGCGCCCACACCACGAGGGCGGCCATCGCGCGAAGCAGGAGTGCGGGAAGCAGGAGTGCGGGAATCGTCGTGCGCACGGGAAACTCCCAAAGGTTGCGGGAAAGGTGGGTGGCGGATGTAACGGATCCGTCACGGCGGGGGCGCTCGGCGCGGCGAAAGCGGGTGCGCCGCGCTGCCCCTCACGCCGCGCATCCCGCGGCTAGAACAACGCCTGCCAGTGCAGGAAGAGGACGTTCGACTCCGGCGTCGTCGAGCCGCGCTTGCGCGCCTGGTGCTGCACGTCGAGCGAGACCGTCACCCTCGGCGTGGGCTCCCAGAAGAGCGAGTAGGTCGTGAAACGGTTGGCCGGACCCTTCGTGTCGTCGGGCTTGAACTCGTCGCAGCGAGCGATGATGCCCCAGATGGCGGACCGTGAGTTCACGTCCTTCCAGGCCGCCGGCCGCGCGATCGCGAACACCGACGTCACCTTGCCCGTGACGTCGGTCGTCGTGCGCGGGCTCGTCGCCGTGTTCGTGCCGCCTTCGGCCGTCTCCGTGCGCCGAGCGTAGTCGAGCCCGAACGCGAGACGCCTGTCCTTGTTGCCGACAAACAGGCCGTACCGGTTCCTCGCGAGCCCGTCGCTTACACCGCCCACCTGCCCCACCCCGCCGTTCTGGAACTTGCTCGCGGTTTGTCCGGCGTAGGCCCACGGCGAGACGGTGAGCGTGTTGAGCCAGCCGCCCAGCGCCTCGCGGTTTGCGAAGGGCGTGAGCGACACCCGCAGCGCGACGTCCTTGAAGCGGTCCGACTCCGACGCCGTGTAGCCGGGCCCATTGGTGATCGTGCCGTACACCTCGCCCCACCGGTGGGGGAGCGTCACGGCGACGGCGGCGCCGACGTCGGCGGAGGAGAAGAACCCGTTGCGTTCGATCGCGACCTGGCCGAGGTAGCGCGGCCAGAATCCTTCCTCGTGGTCAATGACGACGGTGTGGAGCATCCCGAACCGCATGAGCGCGCCGAGTCCCTTCACGCCTGCGAGGTCGTTGGAGACGTTGAGCTGGAGATACGCGTACTTGAACCGCGCGATCCATCCCTTGTAGTAGCCGTTGGTGGCGGCGTCGCCGTTGTTGAAGATGTCGGCCGTCACGCGAATGCTCGCGCGGTCGCCCGCCGGCATCCGGAAGTTCAGGTACACGCGCTCGACGTCGAACTTGCTCCCCGGCTTCCCCCCATTCGCGGCCCTGGTGGCCGAGTCGCTCCGGTACTGGTAGTTGGCGTAGATCACGCCGCTGAAGTCGAGGGCCGGGGTCCCGACTCGAGCGGTCTCCGGCGACTGGGGCCGGGCCGCGCGGAGTGCGAGGAGCGAGGCGAATGCCAGCGGCAGTGCGCGACACCAGAGCCGGGACATGATCATCGGTGAGTTCCTGAAGCGAAAGTGAGGCCGACGCGCCGCGTTCCGCGCGTACGCCGAACTTTCGTCTTGCCGTGTCACGGCGGAGCGCGCGCGCCGTAACGGTACGGTAACGACCGAGGGCGAAGAACCGTGCGGCGCCGGCACGTCTCCGCTAGAGCGCCACGAAGCGCTCCAGCACCAGATACCCGATCGCCGCGATCGTCGCCGCCGCGGGAATCGTGAGCACCCAGGCCCAGATGATCCGCCGCGCGATCCCCCATCGCACGCCGGAGACGCGGATCGTGGCCCCGACCCCTACGATTGCGCCCGTGATGTTGTGCGTGGTGCTGACGGGGACGCCGAGATGCGACGCAGAGAGGATCACGATCGCGCCCGCCGACTCGGCGCAGAATCCGCTGACAGGACGCAGTCGCGTGATGCGCGAGCCCATCGTGTGCACGATGCGCCACCCGCCGAACAGCGTCCCGAGCGCGATCGCGGCGTGGGCGCTGAGGATCAGCCACATCGGCACGTGGCTCACGCTGTCGAGGTAAAACACCCCCAGCAGGCCCTCACGCCCGGCAAAGTGCTCCCGCGACGCGTACAGCAGCCCGACGACGATCCCCATCGTCTTCTGCGCGTCGTTGCTGCCGTGCGCCACGGAGAACGCCATGGAGCTGATGATCTGTCCCGGCCGGAAGAGCTTGTCCACCCGCCGCGGCGACGCCTTCTGGAACAGGTTGAAGACGAGCACCATCAGCACGAACCCGATGGTCATGCCGAGGAGCGGAGAGACGACGATTGCCGAAAGCGTCTCGACCCACTTGCGGCCCCACACGAGCGCCGCGAAGCCGCCCCGGGCGAGCGCGGCGCCGGCGAAGCCGCCGATGAGAGCGTGGGATGACGACGACGGGATGCCGAAGAACCACGTGATGAGGTTCCACGCTATGGCGCCGATCAGCGCCGCGGCGATCACGTTGGGCGTGACGATCGCCGGGACGACGAAGCCGCTGCTCACGGCCTTCGCGACGGCGGTTCCCACGAGGATGACCGCCGCGAAGTTGCCCAGCGCCGCCCACACCACCGCGGCGAACGGGGAGAGTACGCGCGTCCCGACGATCGTCGCGATCGAGTTCGCCGAGTCGTGGAAGCCGTTGATGAAGTCGAACGTGAACGCGATGAGGACAATCGCGAGGACGTACGTGGTCACGTGGGCTCAGCGGTTCTTGATGGCGACGCTCTCGAGCACGTTCAGCACGTCCTCGCACTCGTCAATCGCGTGTTCGATGTTGTCGTAGAGTTCCTTCCACTTGATCACGTCGAGCGCGTTCGGTGTGCCCTCGAAGAGCGCGCCTACGGCCGACGAATAGATCGCGTCTCCCTCCTCCTCCAGCAGCTTGATCTCCCGCCCGATGCGCTGCACCTCGTGCGAGTCGCGGAGCGACTTCACCGCCGAGGCGATCATCTCCGTGGCCCGCAGGAGCACCTGCGTCAGCTCCTTCGCGGGCTCGCGCCGGTCCTTGAGATGGAACATCTGCGCCCGGCGCGCCGTGCCGTCCATCAGGTCCACCACATTGTCGAGGCGCGTGGCGAGGAGGTGGATGTCCTCCCGGTCGAGCGGCGTCACGAAGCTCCGATCAATGCGGTTCATGATCTCGTGCGTGATCCCGTCCGCCTGGTGCTCCAGCTCCTTGATCTGGCCCGCGAACTGGTCGAGCCGCGTCGGCTCCGTGAACAGGGCGTTGAGGAGCGTCGACGAGCGCGTCATGCGCGTCGCGAGGCTCTCGAACAGGTCGAAGAATCCTTCGTCCCGGGGGATCAGACGCACGGGTGCGGGGCCTCCGGCGCCGCTCGCGCCGTCAGTGGGGGAAGTGAAAGCTACCGCGCGGTGAACGAGCCGCGCAAACGCGCGTCAGCCGGTCCGAATGCCCAGCGAGGCGAGCGCGATCCGGCGGCGGGCGAGGAACTCCGGACGCTCGAACCCCTTGATGAGCAGCACGCCCGCCACGAAGCCGCCGATGTGCGCCCACACCGCCACGCCGCCGGCGATCTCCGGGTTCGGAGAGAGGATATCGGGCAACCCCGTGAGCAGTTGCATCCCGAACCACCAGAGCAGCACGGCCCACGCCGGGAGCGGGATCACCTTGAAGAAGATGAGGAAGTAGAAGAGCATCCGCACGCGCACGCGCGGATAGAGCACCAGGTACGCGCCCATCACGCCGCTGATCGCCCCGGATGCGCCCACGGTGGGCACGGGCGAAGCGGGCTCCACCGCGATGTGCGCCACCGAGGCCGCGAGCCCGCAGATCAGGTAGAACGCGAGGAACCGCCCGCGTCCCATGCCGTCCTCGATGTTGTTGCCGAACACCCAGAAGAAGAGCGCGTTGCCGAGCAGGTGCCCCCAGCTGCCGTGGAGAAAGAGCGAGAGCACGGGCGTGAGATAGTTGATCCGTTCCGCGTCCACGATGCAGTCGTACTCGCGTGCGATCGGCACGCCCGAGCCGAGCGGCGCCAGCTGCGTCAGCTCGCCCGGTACCATCCCGAGATTGCACACGCTGAACGCGAGCGCGCGCTCGTCGAACCCGGCTCCCTGCACGCCGATCCACACCGTGAACATCCCGATCAGGATGAGCACGGTCATCAGCGGAAAGCGGATGGTGGGGTTTTCGTCAGAGAGCGGGATCATCTACGGCGATGCGCGTTGTGAATGCGCCATTTTGTCAGGCACTATCTCCAAGGCCAGCAAAGAGTTTCCGCCAGTCTGGCCGAGCACGGTGGCCCCGTCCTTGCTCCACCCCCACTATCGTTACACACGCGAAACCGCCGAAGCCGGCGTCCGAAATTGGGCGCGCGACATCGGCGGGATCGGCGCATCCCAAGATAACTCCGAGGACCGAACACCATGGCTGACAAGGTGATTGGCATTGACCTGGGCACCACCAACTCCGTCGTCTCCGTGATGGAGGGTGGCGACCCGGTGGTCATCCCGAACGCCGAAGGCGGGCGCACGACGCCGTCGGTCGTCGGCTTCAGCAAGGACGGCGAGCGGCTGGTCGGCCAGATCGCCAAGCGTCAGGCCGTCACGAACCCGCAGAACACCGTCTTCTCGATCAAGCGCTTCATGGGCCGCAAGATGCCCGAGGTGCCCGAGGAGATCAAACGCGTCCCCTACGCCGTGAAGAGCGGCACGAACGACCTCGCGTCGGTCGAGGTGCAGGGCAAGCGCTACACGCCGCCCGAAATCTCCGCGATGATCCTGCAGAAGATGAAGCAGACGGCGGAGGACTACCTCGGCCATCCGATCTCGAAGGCGGTGGTCACGGTCCCGGCCTACTTCAACGACTCGCAGCGGCAGGCCACGAAGGACGCCGGCCGGATCGCCGGACTCGACGTGCTGCGCATCATCAACGAGCCCACGGCTGCCGCGCTCGCCTACGGCCTCGACAAGAAGGGGAAGAAGGACGAGAAGGTCGCCGTGTTCGACCTGGGCGGCGGCACGTACGACATCTCCGTGCTCGAGCTCTACGACGTGGACGGCACGCACCAGTTCGAGGTGAAGTCCACGAACGGCGATACGCACCTCGGAGGCGACGACCTCGACCAGCGCGTGATTGACTGGCTCGTCACCGAGTTCAAGAAGGACCAGGCGATTGACCTCTCGAAGGACCCGATGGCGCTCCAGCGCCTCAAGGAAGCCGCCGAGAAGGCGAAGATCGAGCTCTCCGGCACGATGAGCACCGACATCAACCTGCCGTTCATCACCGCGGACCAGTCGGGCCCGAAGCACCTCAACTACTCGCTCACGCGCGCCAAGTTCGAGCAGCTCGTGGACGACCTGATCCAGCGCACGCTCGAGCCGATGAAGAAGGCGCTGGCCGACGCGCAGATGAAGCCGGGCGAGATTGACGAAGTCCTCCTGGTCGGCGGCTCGACGCGCATCCCGAAGGTGCAGGAGATCGTCAAGACTTTCTTCGGCAAGGAGCCGAACAAGGGCGTCAACCCGGACGAGGTCGTCGCCGTGGGTGCGGCGATCCAGGGCGCGGTGCTCACCGGCGAACAGAAGGACGTGCTCCTGCTCGACGTCACCCCGCTCTCGCTCGGCATCGAGACGCTGGGCGGCGTGACCACCGTGCTCATTCCGCGCAACACGACGATCCCCACCAAGAAGTCGGAGGTGTTCTCGACCGCCGACGACAACCAGACGACGGTGGAGATCCACGTGCTGCAGGGCGAGCGCGAGCTGGCGGTCTACAACAAGACCATCGGCAAGTTCCAGCTCACCGGGATTCCGCCCGCGCCGCGCGGCATGCCGCAGGTGGAGGTGACCTTCGACATTGACGCGAACGGCATCCTGCACGTGACGGCGAAGGACAAGGCCACGGGCAAGGAGCAGAAGATCCGCATCGAGTCCTCGAGCGGGCTTTCGGACGGCGAAGTGGACCGGATGGTGAAGGACGCCGAGAAGAACGCGGCCGAAGACAAGCGGCGTCGCGAAGAGATCGATACCAAGAACCGTCTCGACACGCTGGCCTATCAGGTGGAGAAGGAGTCGAAGGAGTGGGCCGACAAGGTGCCCGAGGAGCTGCGGACGCGCCTGAACAACGCGGTCGAGCGCGCCCGCAAGGCGCATCGCGGCGACGACATGAACGAGATCAAGGGCTCGCTCGAGGAGCTGACCGCGGCCTTCCAGGCCGCGGGGCAGGCGGTCTACGCCGCCCAGGCCTCCTCCGGCGCGCCGGGGTCGGGCCAGGGCGCCGCGCCGGGCGGCGCGCCGGGCGCCGAGCCGCCGAAGAAGGAGGACGTGGCGGAGGCGGACTACGAGATCGTGGACGAGACCAAGAAGTAGACCGCCGTCCAGATTAGATTGGGAGCGGGCGGGGAAACTTCGCCGCCCGCTCCCGGGTCTAACAGAGAGAACTTCCGCACTGAACCACATACCATGAACAGGCACCTGACCAGATCCCGCATTCTCGCCGTCGCCGCCCTCGCGTTCGCGGGCGGCGTCGTGTTCGCCTCCTCGATGGACTGGACGCGCCTCGTCGGCGCGCAGGCCCGGTCCGGCGGCAAGCCCGCCGTCACCGAGGCCCAGCCGCTCGCCGAAGCGCAGGGCGGTTTCGTCGCCGTGGCCGAGCGCGTGACGCCGGCCGTGGTCGCAATTGACGCCCAGCGCGACGGGCGCCGCGTCACGCCGCAACCCCGCCAGCAGCAGCGCCCGCAGCTCCCGCCCGGCTTCGAGCAGTTCTTCCAGTTCGACGATCCGCAGTCGCGCGACCAGGAGCAGACGGGCTCCGGCTTCATCGTCACGAGGGACGGCTACGTCCTCACCAACAACCACGTCATCGAGGGCGCCGACCGCGTGAAGGTGATCCTCACCGACCGTCGCGAGTTCCGGGCCCGGATCGTGGGCCGCGACCCGCAGACCGACGTCGCGGTGCTCAAGATTGACGGGAGCAACCTGCCGACGGTCTCCCTCGGCGACGACACCAGGGCCCGCGTGGGTGAGTGGGCGATCGCCATCGGCAACCCGCTCGGCCTCGACTTCACCGTGACGGCCGGGATCATCAGCGCGAAAGGGCGCAGCCGGCTCGGCCTCCGCCAGAGCAGCTACGCGATCCAGGACTTCATCCAGACCGATGCCGCGATCAACCCGGGGAACTCGGGGGGCCCGCTCGTCAACCTCCGCGGCGAGGTGATCGGCATCAACAGCGCCATCGCGAGCGGCACCGGCTTCTACTCGGGCTACGGCTTCGCGATCCCCATCACGCTCGCCAAGACGGTGATGGACGACCTCATCGCGCACGGCAGCGTGCGGCGCGCGATCATGGGCGCGGGGATTGACGAGGTGAACGCCGAGGACGCCGCGGTCAACAAGCTGAAGGAGATCGCGGGCGTGAAGATCATGGCGTTCAATCCGCCCGACGACAGCCCGGCCGAGAAGGCGGGACTCGAGCCGGGGGACATCGTCCTCAAGATTGACGGGAAGCCGGTGGACCGGGTGAGCGCGCTCCAGCGCCAGATCCGGGCGCACCAGCCGGGCGACGTCATCGAGCTCGACGTCGTGCGCTACGGCGAGCGCAAGACGTTCCGCGTGAAGCTGGGGAAGGCCCCGACGGAGGAGCAGTTGGTCGCCTCGTCGGCGCGCGACCGCAACGACGAAAACACCGGCAGCGCGGCCGTCACGATGAAGAAGCTCGGCATCTCGATCGAGCCGCTCACGGCGGAGGTGGTGCGCGCGAACCGGATTCCCGAGTCGGCGCAGGGCGTGCGCGTCTCGGCGGTGGAGTTCGGCGGCCCGGCCGAGGGACGTCTCGGCCCGAACGACATCATCACGGAAGTGCGCTTCCCGGAACCGAAGACGCCCGTGCGCAGCCCGGGCGACCTGCAGCGCATCCTCGGGAAGCTGCGCGACGGCGACATCGTGAGCCTGATGGTCAGCCGCGCGGTGCCCGGCCAGCCGAATCGGACGACGGCCGTGGTGAACCTGCGGGTCGGGGGCTGAGCGCGCGACGCGAAAGTGGCGGAACTGGCAGACGCGCAGGACTTAGGATCCTGTGGGGCAACCCGTCCGGGTTCGAGTCCCGGCTTTCGCACTCTATATTCCCGCCATGGACATTCAGGTCCTCTCGCGGAAATCCGACGGCGTCGAGCGACGCCTCCAGATCTCCGTCTCCGCGACGCGCGTCGCTGACGCCAGGGAGCGCGCGGCGCGCCGGGTCGCTCAGCAGGTGCGGCTCCCGGGCTTCCGGCCCGGGAAGGCGCCGGCGGCCGTCGTGCGCAAGAAGTTCGCCTCGGAGATCCGGCAGGAGGCGCTCGAGACGCTGATGCGCGAGGCCTACGCGGCCGTCATCGAGACGGAGAAGCTCGAGCCGGTCACGGAACCCCACGCGCACGACGTGAAGTACACCGAGGGCGAGCCCCTCACGTTCGAGCTGCACTGCGAGGTGAAGCCGGTGATCGAGCTGCCGCGGCTCGGCGGGTTCCGCGTGAAGCGCCCCGTCCCGGCGGTCACGCGCGACATGGTGAACGCGCAGCTCGCGCATCTCCGCGAGCAGCGCGCGACGTGGGCGCCGGTGGACGAGCGGCCGCGCGAGGGCGACATGGTCGTCGTGCAGCTCGCCGTCGCGGACGCGGCCGGCGCCATCCCCGAGGGCAAGGAGTACCGGCTCGTCCTCGGTGCGGGCCAGGCGATCGCGGCGATCGAGGAGCTCGTCAGGGGGGTCGCGCCGGGGGGCACGGCGGAGCAGCTCGTGCAGTGGCCGAGCGACTTCCCGGACGAGGCGCAGCGCGGGGCGAGCAAGACGGTGCGCGTGACGCTCAGCGAGGTGAAACGCAAGGCGCTGCCGGCGCTCGACGACGCGTTCGCGCGCGAACTGGGCGACTTCGACTCGCTCGAGACGCTCACGAAGACGGTGCGCGAGGATCTCGAGACGGCGGCCGCGCGCGAGGCCGACGCGGCGGTCCGCGGCGCCCTGATGGACGAGATCATCAGCGCCAACGCGTTCGACGTGCCGCCCTCGTGGGTGCGGTCGGTGACCGGGGCGTACGCCGAGGCGTACCGCGTACCGGAGACCGAGCGCGAGAAGTTCGCCGGCGAGTTTCGCACGACGGCCGAGCGGCAGGTGCGGCGCGACCTGATCCTCGAGGCGATCGCCGGGCGTGAGAAACTCGCCGCGACGGAAGCGGACGTGGACGAAAAGGTGGCCGAGATGGCGCGGAAGCGGAGCGCCGATCCCGGCCAGGTCTACGCGGCGCTGCAGAAGGCGGGCCGGCTGCGCGAGATCGAGCGGGGAATCACCGAGGACCGCGTGTTCGCGTGGCTGTTGGCGAAGAGCACCGTGGAGCCGGCGTCACCATGAGAGAGGACGACATGCCCATCATCCCGAACCCGTACGTCATCGAGCGCTCCAGCCGGGGCGAGAGGAGCTACGACGTCTATTCGCGGCTCTTGATGGACCGGATCATCTTCCTGGGCACGCCGATCAATGACGACGTGTCGAACATCATCATCGCACAGATGCTGTTCCTCGACGCGGACAACCCGGGGCGCGACATCTACCTCTACCTGAACTCGCCGGGCGGGAATGTGTCGAGCGGCATGGCGATCTACGACACGATGCAGTTTCTGCGCTCGCCGGTGAACACGATCTGCATGGGGATGGCGGCATCAATGGGCTCGTTCCTGCTCGCGGCGGGCAACGCGGGCAAGCGCTCGGCGCTGCCGCACGCGCGGATCATGATCCACCAGCCCTCGGGGGGCGCGCAGGGGAGCGCGTCGGACATCGAGATTCAGGCGAAGGAGATTCTGTACCTCCGCAACCAGATGAACGTGCTCTACGCGAAGCACACGGGGCGGCCGGTGGAGCAGATCGAGCGCGACATGGAGCGCGACTTCTTCATGTCGGCGGAGGAGGCGAAGGGGTACGGGATCATTGACAGCGTGATCACGCACCAGGTGCAGGAGCCGAAGGCGCTGGCGGCGACGAAGTAAGGGCGTGGCGGCCCACGCCGGAGCGGCAGACCGGAGGGCCGAAGGCGGCACGCTCGTGGGGCCGGCCGCTTGTGAAGACATTCACAAGCCGTCGGCACGGTTAGGGGGCGCTTGCTCCGCGGACGGGGTACTGTTACTCATCTGCGCGTCGCGCGTCGGGACGAATGCGCCGCCGCTCGCGCGCAACCGTTGTCCACTCACCCGGTGAGGCCCGTCCGCGTTCCATGACCTCGATGTCCCACGACCGGCACCTGCGCTGCTCGTTCTGCGGCAAGTCCAAGGACTCGGTGCGGAAGTTCATCTCCGGGCCCTCGGTCTACATCTGCAACGAGTGCATCGCGCTGTGCAACGAGATCCTCGCGGAAGACGAGGAGCGGGAGGTCGCCGAGGCGGTCACGCAGGTCCCCGCCCCGCAGGAAATCAAGGACGTCCTCGATCAGTACGTGATCGGCCAGGAAGCCGCCAAGAAGGCGCTCTCGGTCGCGGTCTACAACCATTACAAGCGCATCAACTCGGGCACGCATCGTGACAACGACGTGGAGCTCGACAAGTCGAACATCCTGCTCCTGGGCCCGACCGGAGTCGGCAAGACGCTGCTCGCGCAGACGCTGGCGCGCATTCTCGACGTGCCCTTCACGATCGCCGACGCCACGACGCTCACCGAGGCGGGCTACGTGGGCGAGGACGTGGAGAACATCCTCGTGCGGCTCCTCCAGGCCGGCGACTTCAACGTCGCCGAGTGCGAGCGCGGCATCGTCTACCTCGACGAGATCGACAAGATCGCGCGGAAGAGCGAGAACCCGAGCATCACGCGCGACGTCTCGGGCGAGGGCGTGCAGCAGGCGTTGCTCAAGATCCTCGAGGGGACGGTCGCCAGCGTGCCGCCGCAGGGCGGCCGCAAGCACCCGCAGCAGGAATACATCCAGATCAACACGAAGGACATCCTCTTCATCTGCGGCGGGGCCTTCGACGGTCTCGAGAAGATCATCGAAGCGCGGTTGGGGCGGCGCCAGATCGGCTTCAATCCGGCCGACCCGCGGCTCCAGAGCGCGAAACGCATGAACGTCTTCGGCGACGTCGAGCCCGACGACCTGCTCCGCTACGGGCTGATTCCGGAGCTGGTGGGGCGCCTCCCCGTGGCCGTGCCGCTCGAGTCGCTCGACGAAGACGCGCTCGTGCGCATCCTCAAGGAGCCGAAGAACGCGCTCACGAAGCAGTACGGCAAGCTCTTCGAGCTGGAGGACGTGGCGATCACGTTCGAGGAGAGCGCGCTGCAGGCGATCGCGAAGAAGGCGATTGATCACGGCACGGGCGCCCGCGGGCTGCGCGCGATCCTCGAGGAGATGCTGCTCGACACGATGTTCGAGCTGCCGAGCCGCGACGACGTCACCGCCGTGCGTGTGACGGAAGCGTGCGTGCTGAACCAGTCGCCGCCCCTGCTCGAGCTGTCCGGGAAACGGCAGAAGAAAGAAGCCTGAGCACCGATCCGCTCGTCATTCGCTCGCTCGAGTTTCTCGGCGGGATGACGGGCCCGCGCGGGTGGCGGCCGCCGGCCCTGCTCCCCGAGATCGCGTTCGCCGGCCGGTCGAACGTGGGGAAGTCGTCGCTGCTCAACCGGCTCGTGCGCCGCCGCGCCTTCGCCCGCGTGAGCGACACGCCGGGCCGCACGCGCGAAGTGAACTTCTTCCGCGTCAACGACGCGTTCGTCCTGGTGGATCTCCCCGGCTACGGCTACGCGCGCGTGTCGAAGGCGCGTCGCGCCGAGTGGCGCCCGCTCATCGAGGGGTACCTGCGCGGGAGTCCGATGCTCCGCGGGATCGTCCAGCTCCTCGACGCGCGGCGGGAGCCGACCGCCGACGATCGGCGTATGCTCGACCTGCTCGCGGAACTCGGACTCCCGACGATCATCGTGGTGACGAAGACGGACAAGCTCGCGCCGGCCACGGTGGGCGCGCGCGTGCGCACGCTTGCGGAGGAGCTCGTGTTGGACGACGATCAGGTCATTCCCTTCAGCGCGCGGACGGGCGCGGGACGGGACGAACTGGCGGAGGCCCTGGTGGCGCTGCTCGGACGATCGAAGGCGGGCCCGGCGTGAACGCACCCCGGGCGGTGCGCGCGCTGGGCGCGGCCGCCGCGCTCGGCGCGTGTCTCGTGCCATTGGCCGCGAGCCGGTCCGTGCGCGCGCAGGCGGGCCGCACGGGCGTGCGCGACAGCGCGGGTGCGGACTCGGCCGCGCGCGCGCAGCGCGCGGGACTCATCCCCGCCGGCTACGGATCGCTGCGCCAGGACGACATCGCGCTCACCGTACAGATCCTCGGGCTCACCGTGAAGGCCTTTCCCCTCGAGGAGAGCGTGATCCGGACGCTCGCGCCCGACTCGTATCGCACGCTCCGCGCGATGCGTGAGGACAAGGCGAAGGCGTTGGAGGAGACGCGCGTCCGCCTGGGACTTCCGTCGGTGCAGGCGTGGTACGTGGCGTTCTCCAACCTGGAGCAGGGGGAGGCGCGCTACGATCCCTCGGACCTCCTGATCCGGAGCGTGGGGCGTGATTTCCGCCCGTTGCGCTGGCTGCCGCTCCGCGCGGGCTTCGGCGACGGACGGCTCCTCCAGCGCGCGATGCAGAACGCCGTCTACGCGTTCGACCCGGCGATTGACCTGAACCAGCCGCTGGTCGTGACGATCGGCACACAGCAGAGCGCGGCCTGGGGCGAGGTGCTGCAGCGGATCGAGCGCGAGCGGTCGCTCGTCTGGTCGCGCGCCGCGGCCGGCAAACCCTGAGGGATCACGAATGGTGCGGCGTCCGTTGCGCACGCTGGGAGCGCGTCCCTCCGCGGCACTCACCGAGCGGTGGCTCGAGCGCGTCGAGGGCGCGCTCGCGGACGCCGCCACGGACCGCGCGCGGTTCTGTCGCGACACGCTGTGTGAGCTCGCGTACCCGCAGTACGCGGCGAACTGGGAGACGGCGGTCGCGGACGAGCAGCTCCCGCTCGGCACGCGCGTCACGCTCTCGGCCCTCGACCCGCGCAACGTCACGCTCGAGCCCGAGTACTACGCGGAGTGCGACGACGCGAAGTTCCAGCGCGTCAAGCCGCTCCTCTGGCTCTGGTACTCGTTCGACCGGCTCCCCGCCGGCGGCCAGAACGTGGAGCTGGGCGTGCGGTTCCGGCGCCTCCTCGCGCCGCAGATCTTCAAGCGGTGCGGCGCGCGCTTCAAGGCGTTCCAGCACGTCGAGTTCTCGTTCGGCTACAACATCGAGTGCGGCGACGACTGCGTGGTGCACCGGCACGTGCTCCTCGACGACCGCGGCGGGATCGTGATGGGCAACAGAGTCTCGATCAGCGATTTCGTCAACGTCTACTCCCACACGCACAGCATTGTGGATCAGGCCGACGTGACGGACGCGCCGACCGTGCTCGAGGACGGCGTGCGGATCACCTATCACGCGACCATCCTGGCCGGCGTGCGGGTGGGGACGAATTCGATGGTGGGCGCCGTGGCCGTGGCGACGAAGGACGTGCGGCCGTATCACGTGAACGTGGGGATTCCGGCGAAGAGCGTGCGGGTCAAGCCGGATGCGCCGCCGGGGGCGTACACGTCGCTGCGGACGTCGGTAGAGCGGTCGGAGAACGACAAGAGCGAGTAGACGGCCGTCAGCTTTCAGCCGTCAGCTGGCAGCTGATGGCTGACGGCTGTCTACTTGCCGTTGTAATTACAGCACCCGCAGCACGTCTTCCACGACTCCGGCCGTGCCGTCGCGCAGCAGCTTCCGGATGTGCCCGAGCGCTTCGACTTCGCGCGGCCAGGTGAAACGGCCCGCCGCCCTGGTGAACGAGAGCCACTCGTACGCGTCGTGTTCGTCGCCCAGCGTCACCGGCCCGGCGGGCACGACCGCGGCGAACGCCACCGCGAGTTCCACGGCGCCCGTCCGGTGCAGGTAGAACGGATTGACCGTGAGGGAGTAGAGCCGGTCCGGCTCGAGCCCCGTCTCCTCGCGCACCTCTCGGCGCGCGGCGTCGGGCGGGCGCTCGCCCGGCTCGATCGTGCCGTGGACCGTCTCCCACGACCCCGGACTGCGGGTGTTCGCGCGGCGGCCGCGGCGCAGCGCGAGTACGCGTGCGCGCTTCGCCCGGAACCGGATGACATAGACATCCACGACGCCGACGCGGACGTCGGTCACGAGACGGGAGGCCGAAGTCGGGCGAGGGGGCGCGGCCCGCGCTCAGCTCTTCGCGCGGCCGAGCAGCGAGTGCAGCCGGGCGGAGAGCGCGCGGGGCCGGAAGGGCTTCGTCAGGTAGTCGCTCGCGCCGTATTCGAAGACGCGGACCTCGCTGTCCTCATCGCCCTTCGCGGTGAGCACGATCACGGGCAACTCGGCCGTCGCCGGACGCGCGCGCAGGTGGCTCAGCACGCCGTACCCGTCCAGCCGCGGCAGGTTGAGGTCGAGCACGATGATGTCGGGCGCGGCCCGGTCGATCTCGTCCAGCGCCTTGACGCCATCGGCGGCCTCGAAGACGGTGAAGCCCTCGCGCTCCAGCAGGTCCTTGAGCACGCGGCGCAGCGCGTCCTCGTCTTCGACGAGGAGCACCTTCTTCGACTCGCCGTTGGCGTTGACGTTTTCCTCGTCCACGAGCTGGAACGACTCGCCGGTGAAGGTGGACGGCGGCGGCTTGTGGAGGGTCTGCACCCGCCCCTTCTCGGGCGGCGGGAGCATCACGCCGGGGAGCGGCGGCGTGGACGGCGCCGTCGTGGGCGGCCCGTGCAGCGGCCCGGGCTCGACGTACGTGACCGTCTCGCCCGACGCGCTCCGCACGCCGGTGCTCGCGCGCGCGCTGGACTCGCCCGGCACCTCGAGGACGCGCACCAGCTCGTCCACGGTCGTGATGCCGCCGCGCACGTGCTGGACGCCCGACTCCCACAGCCCGCGCATCCCGCCTTCGCGCGCGGCATCGGCGAGCCGCTCCCCCGTTTCGTTGCCGGCGATGCGGCGCTCCACCTCCGGCGTGGAGATGAGCACTTCGGTAATGGCGAGCCGCCCGCGATAGCCGGTGTTCGAGCATTCGGAGCATCCCACCGGCCGGTAGAGGGTCGAGCCGTCGGGGAACCACCGCCGGAGCCGGTCGGGCACCTGACCGATCGCCAACTCGCGGCAGTGCGCGCAGAGCCGCCGCAGCAGCCGCTGCGCGACGACGCCCTTGAGGGACGCCGCGATCTTGTAGCTCTCGACGCCGATGTCCATCAGGCGCGTCACGGAGCTCGACGCATCAATCGTGTGCAGCGTCGTCAGCACCATGTGGCCCGTGAGCGATGCCTGCGTGGCGATCGTCGCCGTCTCCTTGTCGCGAATCTCGCCGACGAGGATCACGTCAGGGTCCTGCCGCAGGATCGAGCGCAGCGCCGACGGGAACGTGAGGCCGGCCTTCTCGTTCACCTGCACCTGCACGATCCCCTGCAGCCGGTATTCGACCGGGTCCTCGACCGTGACGATGTTGACGCCGCGCGACTGGATCAGGCGCAGCATCGAGTAGAGCGTGGTCGTCTTGCCCGAGCCGGTGGGACCGCTGACGAGGATGATCCCCTCGCGCGTCTGCAGCAGCTGCTGGATGCGATCGAGTTCGTCAGGATTGAGCCCGAGCCCGTCGAGGGAGAGCACCGTCGCGCGCTGGTCGAGAATGCGGATGACGACCTTCTCGCCCTGCGACGCGGGGAGCGTCGAGACGCGGAGGTCCACGCGGTTCCCGCTGACGGCGACCCGCGCGCGGCCGTCCTGCGGGCGGAGGCGGTCGGCGATGTCGAGCTGCGCCATGATCTTCACGCGCGAGACGAGCGGGATCCCCGCCGCCTTGGGGAGGATCATTACCTGCCGCAGCACGCCGTCAATGCGGTACCGGACGGCGACGCCCGCCTCTTCGGGCTCCAGGTGGATGTCCGACGCGCGCGACTGGATCCCCTCGGCCACGATGCGGTCCACGAGCTGGATGACCGGCCGCGCCGCGGCGCGCTTCGAACCCAGGTCGAGTTCCGCCTCGTCCACCGACTCCGAGATGGACTCGATGTCGTACTTGTCGGCCATCCCCTCGAGAATCGCGTCAATCACGTTCTCAGGACGGTACACCTCGTCGAGGCGCTCGAGGATCTTGGTCGGCGAGGCGAGCGACATGCGCACGGTGCGCCCCAGCGCGAACGCGAGCGTGCGCTCGCAGTCGAGGTCGTGCGGGTCGGCCGTCGCGATGTCGAGGACCGAGTCCGAGATCGAGAGCGGAAGGACCCGGTACTTGCGCACCAGCTGCTCCGGCACCAGTTCCTTCGCCTGCTGGGAGACCATGGCGATGTTCGCGATCTTCATCCGGAACCGGGACGACAGCGCGGTCAGGATCAGGTCGTCACTCGTGAAGCCGCGGCGCGTGGCAGCCTCCCAGTAGCTCTCCTCACGCACGGACTGGAGCTGCGCGAACTGCTCGGGGGTCACCAGACCCTCGAGCGTCACCAGCATCCACTCGTCACGTACGGGTCGCGCCGAAGGCCCCAATTCCCCCTCCTCGGAGGACGCCGTCACCAAGTCGGGCGGCTCAGCCTATTAAGATAGCACGCGTCTCGGAAGATGCTACAAACGTCTTGACTGGCTAGAGGATACGCCAGAACTCGCGCGAGAGGTCCAGGGCGAACGTCCAGCGCCCTCCCCGGAGCCCGCGGGCGACGTCGAGGCGGAGCAGGTCGAAGAGCGTGAGGACCCCCACGCCGGCCGCCGGGAACCACCCGCCGCGTTGCTCCCGACCCGCCCCGAGACGATCCACCCAGATCACGTGCGCGAAGGGCGCGAGCGTGACGGGCATGCGCAGACGGCCAAAACGGCCCAGCGAAAGCGGAATCGAGGTCACCGGGTGTCGCCATTCGAGACGCTCGCTCACTCCGGCGCTGGCGCGCAATTCGTGGTAGTCGTACCCCGGACCCGTGATGGGCCCGCCAAAGAGTACGTGCGCCTGCTCCGGCGCGCCGCGACCCTCGACCGCCGCCGATGTGACGTGGAGCACAAGTCGGTCGGCCCCGAAGGGGCGCTCGAGATTCGCGATCAGGCTCGCGCGCGCGAAGGAGACCGACTGGCCGGCGAGGCGCCCCTGCTCGAGTCGCGCGCGCGACGCGGCGATCGAGCCGAACACGCGCAGCGTGGAGCCGAAGGGGCCGGGGCCGTCGGCTCGCGACCCTTCGAGTGAGGCGCGAGTCTCCGCGAGCGGTTGCGCCGGAAAGGCGGGCTGGAACGCGCCGCGCACGGCGCGCGCGTGCACCGCGAGCGGATCCTGCCGCTCGCGCGCGAGCGAGAGCCGCCACCGCACGCCCGTGTGTCCCCCCGCGTCGGCGGTCAGCGCGACCCCGCGCGCGCGGTACGCGTCCGTGAAATCGCTGGCGAACTCCTGCGCCGCCAGCGAGTTCTTGAGGCCGCTCGCCTCGGGCTCGTCGCCCGCCTCGCGGAAGTCATCGCGCACGACGAGCGCGAGGCCGACTCCGCCCGGGCGCTCCCACGCGAGCGACGCGGACTCCTTGAGCGCGCGGTCCGCGAAGCCGTAGCGCAGGCGCAGCTGCGCCCTGAGCCCGCCGCCGAGGGGCCGCGCGACGCCGGCGCCGAGGGCGACGCCCTCGACGCGGTTCATCCGCACCAGGTCGCTCACGGCGCGCGCGGTGAGCACCGTGCGCCGCGCGCGCGCGAGCGCCTGCTCGCGCACCAGCGCCCGCGCTTCCTCCTGCACCCGCCGCACGTCGTCGGCCTCGCCCAGCCGGACGTCGCGCGGCAGCGACTCGACGATTCCGCCGGGGAACCGGTAGGCGCGCTGCTGTGCGAGCGGCACGGCGACGACCTCGGGCCCCTCGAACAGCGGCGGCTGGAGCCCAATGTTCACCTGCACGCAGCAGATCTCCCAGCGGCCGCGGATGATCCCGCGCGCGGGGAAGTCCAGCCACGTCCCGGCGCGGCGGATCTCGACCTCCTGCCGGCGCGGCAGCCAGAAGCGCCCGTCCACGAGGCCGTTGTCGAGGATGATGGAGACGTCCTCGAGCTGCGGGTCGCGGAGCGCGGCACGCGTGAAACTCAAGGTCATCCGCACGACCGCCGCGCTCGCGCGGTCGAGGTAGACGGCCCCGACCGTGCGCGGAAGCCGGTCGTCCCGGGGACGCACCTTGACCTCGAGGACATCGAACGCACGGTCGCTCGTGCGGATCAGGAGGGAGTCGGTGACCGCGTAGTCGTACGCGGCGCGCCCCGCCGCGGAGAGCGGGTGCGGCACGTCGAGCACCTCGTCGCCCTCGCCCAGCCGGATCACCGACGGGAAGTTGTTCTGCACGATCGCGAGGTGGTCGCGATGATACGCGATGTCGGTGGGCAGGAGGAGCGTGTCGCGGCGGCCCACGATGCGCTGCTTGCTCTGGTTCGGCGCGCGCCAGTAGACTTCCAGCGCCAGCTCGTCGGTGCGCACGACCTTCGGCGGGTCCGGGAACCCCTCGCCGAGCTGGGCGAGGAAGGTGAGGAATCCGTGGGCGTTGGCGCGATAGTCGGCGAGGCCGGTGTCGGCGAGCTGCGCGGCGCGGCGCGCGATGGCGAGATCCACGAGCGCCATCGTGCGTGCGTCGTTCCACTGCTGCGCGCGCGCGGTGACGACGGGGACCGCCAGCGCCGCAACCACGCACGCCGCGGCACGGCGCGCTGACGCCGCGAACAGGGGACGCATGGGCGGAAGATCATCGGGCGCCACGGGCGCGGCAACCGGCGTGCTGGTGCCGGTCTGGCGCGACATCCTCCTCGACACGGAGACCGCCGTGGCCGCGTTCGCGCGCGTGCGCGGGGTCCCGCCATCGCGCGCGCCGTCCCGGTTCGCGTTCCTGCTGGAGTCGGCGCCCGCCGGGAGCGAGACATGGGCGCGCTACACGTTCCTGGGCGCGGAGCCCCGCGGCGCGTGGCGCCTCACCGACGGCGTCGTCGAGGACTGGGACGCCGGGCGCGGCTGGCACGGCGCCCGGCGGCCGGACGACCCGCTCGCGGATCTGCGCGCGCACCTCACGGCGTACGAACCCGTGGCGGCGCCGGAGCTGGGCGCGTTCTGGGGCGGCGCCGTCGGCTACTTCGGGTACGACGTCGTACGCCACATCGAGCGGCTCCCCCGTCCGCCGCGCCGCGGCGTGCGCGCGCCGGACGCGCTGTTCGTGTTCACCGGCGCGATGGTGATCATGGACAACCTCCGCGCGCAGGCGCGCGTCGTCGCGCCGATGCGGCTGCGCCGCGGCGCGCGCGCGACCGAGCGGCGGTCGGCGGCGCGCGCGGCCGAACGCGAGATTGACGCGGTCGTCGCGCGGCTGCGCGCGGGCGCCCCGCTGCCGCCGCTCGACCTCGATCCGCGCGCCGCGGCGGCGCGCGGCCGCTCGACCTACCGCCGGGTGAAGTTCCTCGCGGACGTGCGCCGCATCAAGGCGTACATCGTCGCCGGCGACGTGTTCCAGGCGCTGCTCGCCCGACGCATCGTGCTCGCGCACGACTTCGACGGCACGTCGCTCTATCGCGCCATCCGCGCGATCAACCCGTCGCCGTACATGTACCATCTCGTCCTTGACGGGCTCGAGCTCGTCGGGAGCTCGCCCGAGCTGCAGGTGCGCGTGGCCGACGACACGGTCATCGTGCGCCCCATCGCCGGCACGCGCGCGCGCGGCCGCGACGCGGCGGAGGACGCGAGCGCCGCCGCGACGCTGCTCGCGGACGAGAAGGAGCGGGCGGAGCACGTGATGCTCGTGGACCTGGGCCGGAACGACGTGGGGCGGGTCGCCGCGTACGGTTCCGTGCGCGTGACCGACCTCATGAAGGTCGAGAAGTACTCGCACGTCCTGCACATCGTGAGCGAAGTCGTGGGCCGCCTCGCGAGCGGCCGGTCCGCGCTCGACGTCTTCCGCGCGACCTTCCCCGCGGGCACGATGACCGGCGCGCCGAAGGTGCGCGCGATGGAGATCATTGACGAGCTCGAGCCGGAGCGGCGCGGCCCGTACTCGGGGGCGGTCGGGTACATCGCGTACGGCGACCGGCGGATGGATCTCGCGATCACGATCCGGACCTGCGTGCTCGCCGGCGGGGAGGCCAGCGTCCAGGCGGGGGCCGGCATCGTCGCCGACTCGGTGCCCGAGCGGGAATGGGAGGAGACGGAGGAGAAGGCGCGCGCGATGCTGACGGCCATCGGGCAGGTGCGCGCGGCGGGTCGGCGCTGATCGGGGCGGCCTCCCGCCCTCCTCCCGCCGCCCGCCCTCCGCACTCCTCCCTTCTCTCTATATTCTGGCAATGTCCTTCAAGCTCGCCGGCATCGAGAACGAGTACACGTTCGAGCTGCGCCCGGGCACGACGATGGTCGTGGGCCGTGCGGTGAACTCGGACTGCCCGGTCGTGGACGCGACGGTCTCGCGGCGACACGCCGAGCTCGCCGTGGCCGACAACGGCGTGCAGGTGAAGGACGTCGGCTCGAGCAACGGCACCTTCGTGAACGGCGTGAAGGTGGACAGTTACTTCGTGGTGGCCGGCGACACCGTGACGTTCGGGAAGGTGGCGTTCCGGGTGGAGGCGCTCACGCCCCTCCCGCCGCCGCCGCCGGTCGCCGCCGCGGCCGGCCCGCCGCCCGGCGCCACGATCGTGCGGCAGGTGCCGGGCGCCGCCGATGCGTTCGAGAAGCTCAAGAAGAACAGCGGCAGCATCAAGGCGGTGATGGCCGGCGACGCCGACCCGGCGGAGAAAGACCGCCAGAAGCTCCAGATCCTGCTCGAGGTCTCGAAGGGGCTGAGCCGTGCCGCGGACGTGGACTCGCTGCTGCGCAAGGTCGCCGACTACGCGTTCGAGATCCTCGAGGCCGACCGCTGCGCGATTCTCTTCCTCGATGACCGCGGCAACCTGATGGCCAAGATCTCGCGCGACAAGCGCGGATCCGACGCGCCGAACACCGTGCCGCAGTCCATCGCGCGGATGGCGGTGGACGAGAAGGTCGCCGTGCTCTCGGACAACGCGGGCGAGGACCAGCGTTTCACGGGCCAGTCGGTCCTGATGCAGCGGGTGCGCTCGGCGATGTGCGTGCCGGTCATCGGCTCGGAGAACAAGGTGCTGGGTGTGCTCTACGTGGACAACTTCATGAGCACGCACCGCTTCGGCGAGGCGGACCTCGACTTCACCATCGCGTTCGCGGGGATCACGGCGGTCGCGATCGAGAACAGCCAGTTCTCGGACCGGATCCGGCAGCAGGCGCTCGTGCGGAGCAACTTCGAGCGTTTCTTCACGCCGCACCTCGCGGCGCGCATCGCGAACAGCGCCGACGCGGTGCGGCTGGGCGGCGACAAGCGCCCGGTGGCGGTGCTCTTCAGCGACATCCGCGGCTTCACCGCGCTGTCCGAGACGATGGACCCGGACGCGATGGCGAAGCTGCTGTCGGAGTACTTCACGGAAATGGTGGAGTGCGTGTTCCGGCACGGCGGCACGCTCGACAAGTTCATCGGCGACGCCGTGATGGCGCAGTGGGGCGCGCCGCTCGGCGAGAGCGACGACGCCGACCGGGCGATGGAGGCGGCGCTGGACATGATGACGGCGCTCGACCAGCTGAACGAGCACTGGCGGGGACAGGGGCGCCCGGAGCTGAAGATCGGGATCGGGCTCAACTCCGGCGAGGCCTTCGCCGGGTACATCGGGAGCGAGCGGCGGCTCGAGTACACCGTGATCGGCGACACGGTGAACACCGCGAGCCGGCTCTGCGGCGTGGCGGCGCCGGGCGAGATTCTGGTGAGCGAGGAGTTTCGCTCGAAGCTCAAGACGCCGCCGCGGCTCACGCCGATGCCGCCGATGGAGCTCAAGAACAAGACGCAGCCGGTGCCGGTGTTCAAAGTCGTGCGGTGAGCGAGGCGGCGGCGCCCGCGGGATACGAGGCGTTCGCGGTTCCCGGTGCGCGGGTGGTGGCGCGCTCGGCGCACGCGGACGCCGTGCGGCGGGCGCTTACGAACGCGGGGACGCTCTTCGCGTACGCCGCGGGCCGGCCGCGGGCGCGCTCGCTCGAGGGACGCGGGCCCGCCTGGGCGACCACGCTCCCCGACGGCACGCCGGTCGTCGTGCGCCACGCGCGCCACGGCGGGCTGCTCGCGGCGATCACGGGTGACCTCTTTCTGGCTCCGACGCGCGCGCCGCGCGAGCTGCGCACGGCGCGCCGCCTCGCCGACGCGGGGGTGCCCACGCCCGAGATCGTCGCCTACGCCGTGTACCCCGCGTTCGGCCCCTTTGCGCGCGCGGACGTGGCGACGCGGGCGCTCGACGGCCGCGATTTTCCCGAGGCGTGGCGCGCCGCCGCCGATGACGCGGCGCGCGAGGCGCTCGTGCGGGGGTTGGCACGGCTCCTCGAATCGCTGGGGCGCGCGCGCGCCGTGCATCCGGACCTCAATCTCAAGAACGTCTTCCTCGCGTCGGAGGGAGCCGCGCTCACCGCGTACGCGCTCGACGTGGACCGCGTGCGCTTCCCCGCCGTGGCCGACGAGCGGCAGGCCGCCGGGCTCAACCTGCTCCGCGTGATGGCGTCGGCACGGAAGTGGCGTGTCAAGCGGGGGCTTGCGATCGACGAGCGCGACCTCGCGCGCCGCCTCATGGACCTCCTCGGCCTCCCCCGCCCCGCGTTCGGCCGATGACGCGCGTGCCGCTGGACCGAGTCTGCATCGTGATGATGAGCGCGGTGGGCGACGCGGTGCACGTCCTGCCCGTGATCCACGCGCTCAAGCGCGCGCACCCCGCGATGCGCCTCACGTGGGTGCTCCAGAGCGGCCCCGCGTCGCTCGTGCGCGGCCATCCGCTCGTGGACGAGATCCTCGTCTTCGAGCGGGCCGCGGGACTCGGCGGCTTTCTCGACATCCGGCGGCAGCTTCGAGCGCGCGCGTTCGATCTCGTGATCAACCTGCAGGTGTACCTCAAGGCGGGCGTCGTCACGGCGTTGGCGCACGCGCCGGTGAAGCTCGGGTTCGATCGCGCGCGCGCCCGCGACCTCAACTGGCTGTTCACGACGCACCGGATCGCGCCGCACCCGATGCAGCACGTGCAGGACCAGTACTTCGAGTTCTGCGACTGGCTCGGCGTGCCGCACGAGCCCGTGACGTGGGGGCTCGGGCCGTGGAGTGACGAGGAGCGCGCCTGGCAGCGCGAGTTCCAGGCGACGCTCGATCGCCCGGCGGCGCCGATTGTCGTCGCCACGAGCAAGCCCGAGAAGGACTGGCTTCCGGAGCGCTGGGCCGAGGTGTGCGATGCGCTCTACGCGGACTTCGGCCTCGCGCCCGTGCTCGTGGGTGGTCGCACGCCGCGCGAGGAGCGCGCCGCGCGCACGATCCTGGAGCGCGCGCGGCACCGGCCGGTCTCCGCGCTCGGGAGCGGGCTCCGCCGCCTCGTCGGGATCTTCGACAGGGCGGCGCTCGTGCTCTCCCCCGACACGGGCCCGTTGCACATCAGCGTCGCGCTCGACCGGCCCGTGGTGTCGCTGATCGGCTATTCCAACCCGAAGCGCGTGGGGCCGTACGGGAAATTCCGCGACCTCGTGATTGACGCGTACGGAGATCCGGGGGAGGAGTACGGCGTCTCGATGGAAAACCGCACGGGGCGGATGGCGCGGATCGGCGTGCGGGACGTGCTCGACCGGGTCGAGCGGTGGCGGACGAACTACACGAGCGAGTAGACGGTGATCAGATGTCGATCTTCGGTGCTCGGAGGCGCCTCTGAGAACCGAAGACCGAGAACCGACAACCGGCTACTCGCCGTTGCAGGTCAGGGCTTCACCGTCACGTGCCCGATCATCCCGAGCGCCGCGTGGGGATCGCACTGGAAGTAGAACTTGCCCGTGCCGAACGTGAGGGCGATGTCCTGCGTCTGGCCGGGGAGCTGGAGCAGCGGCGTGGCGGGCGGCAGTCCGGTGCGGCCGGGGTTCGAATCCGGGAGGAAGTTCACGTTGTGCACGCCGACGACGATCTTGAACCGCAGTACGTCGCCGGCGTTCGCCGCGATCTCCTTGGGCGAGTAGTAGTTCCCCTTCTCGTCGGATGTCGCCAACACCTCGATGACCTTGCAGGTCGCACACGGCGTGGCCGTCGCGGGGAGCGCGGCGGGCGCGGCGGCCGCAGGCAGGGCGCTCTCGGGTTTCGGCGCTTTCTCGCCGCCGCACGCGGCGCTCGCGACGAGGGCGGCGAGCACGGGGGCTCGGATCACGAATCGCATCAGGGACTCCAAAGAATCAGTAAACGGTGGGGTCAGAAGTCGCGCGTGCGGAACCGGCGCGCCGCGAGCGAGATCGGGACGGCACACCACGCGGCGAGCGCGGCGACGGCAATCCCGGTCCCGATCGCACTTCCGAAGGTATGTCGGAACAGCGCGCCCGTGTACCCCATCAGCGCCGGCACGTCGAGGCGCGTGAGCACGAGCACGCGGGCCAGGTCCACCGGGTTCGCGACCATCATCGCGAGGAGGGGCCTTTCGAGCGGCCAGTCGGCGAATGCGGCCGACGCGGCCAGCACGAGGCCGTCGTAGACGACGGTGGTGAGGAGCCACGCCCCGAGCGCGAGGCCGACACCCTTCAGCCGGTCGTCCGTCCGGAGCGCGATCCACGTCGCGAGGGCCGCGAAGGCGAGCGACAATGCGACGCCGGCCGTGAAGAGCGCGGCGAGCGCGGCGGCGCCCGCACCGGCGCGCAGGTTGAGCACGAACGGAATGCCTGCCCCGACGGCGAACGCGCCGGCCAGCGGCAGCGCGAGACCAAGGTAGAGCCCCGCGAAGAGTTGGCCGCGCCGCACGGGTTGGGCGAGGAGCAGCTCGACGAACTCGCGCGACGCGTAGACGTGCATGCTGCCGAACACGAGCGCGACGAGCGGCACCACGAGCAGCACGACGTTGAGCAGGCTCAGGACGACCTGCGGTCCCGTTCCGCCGAACCAGAACAGCCCTTCGGCGACGAGAAAGAAGCTCGCGGCGTAGGCCGCGATCCACCGGTTGCGCGAGAGGTCGCGGAGCCCGGCCTCGAGGACGAGCAGGACGATGTTCACGCGGCCTCCGGCTCACCGGGGAGCCAGACGGCGGCGGGCGGCGCATCCGCCGCCGGCGCGAGCGCCCCGCCCCGCGCCGAGCGCATCAGCGCGGCGATAGCCGGCTCGAGCCGCGTCTCGCCGGTGCGCGCGAGGAGCGCCGCCACGGTGCCGGCGAATCGCAGGGAGCCGTCGCACAGGAAGGCGACGTCGTCGGCCAGCTCCTCCAACTCCGCCAGGATGTGCGAGGAGACAACGACCGTACGGCCCTCGGCGCGCGCGCGTCGGATCTTCTCCTTGAGCACCCCGCTCGCGACGGGATCGAGCCCCGCCGTGGGCTCGTCGAGGATGAGGAGTGCGGGACGGAAGAGAAACGCGATCGCCGCGTTCAGCTTCTGTCGCGTGCCGCCAGAGAGCGTCCCCACCGGCTTGTCCATCTCGCGCTGCAGCGCGAACGCGCCGATCAGTTCCTCGTCGCGCGCGGTCCCCGGCCGGAGCGCCGACACGAGCGCGAGCACGTCGCGCACGCGCAGGTTGTCCGGGAAGCGCGCGGCCTGCGGCATGTAACCGAGCGCGCGCCGGTAGTCGCCGGCGGCGTCCGCCGGCTCGCCGTTGACGAGCAGCGCGCCCGCGTCGGGACGCGTGAGGCCAAGCACGATCTTGAGGAGCGTCGTCTTCCCCGACGCGTTGGGGCCGACCAGGGCCGTCACGGCGCCGGGGCGCACGGCGAGCGAGATGTCCGTGAGGACCTGGAGCGCGCCGAAGCGTTTGCGGATGCCGGCGAGCGCGATCATCGGGGCGAGCGCATCAGCGGGCTCCTGTCCACGAGTGCCGCCGGGGTGAGCACCGGCAACACGCGCTCGGCCGCGTCGAGGAGCGCGACCAGCGGGCTGCGGAGCAGCACGAGCGCCGGCGGGTGCTGCTCCACGACGAGGGCGAAGAAGCGCACGGGATGGAAGGGTACGTCGCCGACGCCGTCGCCGTCGAGGTCGTAGCCCTTGTACTCGTCCCACCAGTTCCCCGCGAACGTCGCGCTCGGCGAGCGCGAGTTGGTGCTGACGTCGAACGCGTTGGCAGCGAACCGGTTGCCCGTGAAGCGGTCGTCCTCCGCGTCGGCGAGCACCTTCACGGCCCACCCGTTCTGCACGAAGTCGTTGTCGCGCACGGCGAGGCGCGACGAGCCCTCGAGGTAGAGCCCCGTCGAGTTCCGCGAGAACAGATTCCCGGCGATCTCGCCGCCGAGGATCTCCTTGAGGAGGAGCCCGTAGGCCGCGCTCCCCAGGGAGCGCTCGAAGCGGTTGCCGCGGATGACGATCCCGCGGCTGTACATCACGGCGACGCCCGAGGCGTTGTCGCGGAACGTGTTCTCCTCGTAGCGGCAGGAGTCGGAGAACATGAAGTGCAGGCCATAGCGCTGGCTTCGCTCGCTGACGTTCTGCCGTGTGACGCCGTGTTGCGAGAACTCGAAGTAGATCCCGTCGCGGTGGCCGCGCACCACGTTCCGCTCGACGACGGCGCCCGGCGAGTACCAGAGATGAATGCCGTTGCCGCTCGTCGTCTGCGACACGCCGTGCGCGATGATCGTGTTCTCCCGCACGACGCAGTCGGCGGCGCGCTCGAGGTAGATGCCGAACAGGTTGTCGAGCAGGCGGTTGCGCTCGATCAGGCAGCGGCGCGCGCCGCGCACGCGCAGTCCGGCGCGGTCCTCGAGGTTCGAGACGCCGGTGCGCGCGAGCGCGAGCCCCCGCACGGTCACGTCGTCCGCGGCGATCACGAGCACCTCGCGCTGCCCTTCCCCGTCGAGCACGGGCCAGCCGCGCCCCTCGAGCGTGAGACCGGGCGTGCGCACGACGAGATCGCGCTCGCGGTACGTACCGGCCTCGATCACGATGCGATCGCCGGGGCGCGCCAACGCCAGCGCCGCGGCGATCGTGCGCACGCTGCGGCGGGGGCCGACGACGATGTCGGCCGCGCGGAGCGACGCCGGAACCCCGAGCGCCAGGAGAGCGATGATCGCCGGGAGCCGCCTCATCGCCGGGCCGGCCCCGCGTGGGTCGTGTCCGCGAGCAGGTCGGCCCACGTGAGCACGCGGCCGCCGAGCCGGGCGCGCCGCTCCTCGGCGGCCGTCGGCGAAGCGAAGGCGACCAGCGAACGCCCCATCGGGCTCTTGAGGAGGCCCCCCTCGAGGAACCCCGCCTGCTCGACGCGAACGAAGGTGCCGGGATGTTGCGCGTCCAAGACGTAGAGCGCGCGCACCGTGCCCGGCTTCGCTGCGCGCGCCCAGCCCGCGAGACACTCGATGGAGTCGAACTTGTGCGCGCGGCCCTTGCGCGTCACCGCCTCACCGCCGAAGCGCGCATCGGCGATCGTCATCCGGCAGTAGTCGCAGGCGTCCTCGTTCAGCGCGATCGGTTCCGGCCCCGCAACGGCACAGCCGGTTAGCAGCGCCGGGAACACGACCACCGTGAGCGGGAACCGCAGGTGACGATGCATGTGGTGACGGAGGAAGTCGGTGTAACGCCGCGCGGGTCGCGCGCTACGCCGCGACCATGAACGGAACGGACGCCACGCGCGCGGAAGTGCGATCCGCGCGCGCGCGCCGGAAAAAGGCAAGGTAGAGCGCGAACGCCACGAGCGCCGCGGCGAGCACGAGCGCCCAGCCGCCGGAGGCGGGCCACGACGTCGCCCTGAAGTTGAGCAACTGCTTGGTGCCGAGGAGCGGCGGCTGATAGGACATCCCCGGGATCCGGATGATCGCGTTCGGGTCGAGATCGTGCCCGTAGTCATAGCCCCACCGCCAGTAGTCCGCGAGCCCCGCGAGGAGGAGGGCGCCAAGCGCCGTTCCCCAGATGGCGAAAGGCACTCGCTTCCCCAGTGCGGCGACGCCGAGCCCCGTCACGATGAGCCCGCCCAGCAGCACCGGCATGAAGCGCAACTCCGGAATGGCGTCCGGCTCGATGCGCTTCATGCCGATGTAGTGATTGAGTCCGTTGATGTTCGCGAGGTCATGCTCTTTCACCCCGTCCACCGTATTGACCCGGATGAGCATGCCGAGCCCCTCGGGGTATTGCGGCGCGAAGAGGGAGACCCGCCAGAGCGGCAGCGCGTAGGCCGCGCTCATCAGAAGCGCGGCGACGACAACGAGGGTGCGCACAAGGCGGGACATGGCCGGGGGTTCCGGTGAGGGCCGGGCCGTGCGGCGGGGCGACGATGCGCCCCGGCCGCGCGGCGTCAGTGCGTCACTCCTTCTCTCCGCCGGCCTTCGGCGCCGCCGAAGGCCCTCTGGAGAGCGTCCCCGTCAGCGCGACGTTGCTCCCCGCCGGCGAGACGCGCACGTACCCCTGCATCTCCTGATGGAGCGCCGAGCAGAAGTCGGTGCAGTACATCGGGAACACGCCCACCCGAGAGGGGATCCACCGGAGCGTCCTCGTCTCGCCGGGCATCACGAGCAGCTCGCCGTTCGTGTTGCCCATGATCGCGAAGCCGTGCGGGACGTCCCAGTCCTGCTCGAGGTTCGTGACATGGAAGAGGACCGTGTCGCCGAGCTGCACGCCCTCGATGTTGTCGGGGGCGAAGTGCGAGCGGATCGCCGTCATCCGCACGTGCACCTTCTTCCCGTCGCGGGTGACGCCGGTCTCGCGCTCGGCGCGCGCGACCATCGGGTTCCGGTTCTCGGCGAGCTTGAAGAACTTGAGCTGCTTGTCCTTGATCTTCGCGGCCTCGATGGCGTTCCCGTAATGCGGCTCGCCCTCGGTCGGAAAATCGAGCAGGAGGCGCATCTTGTTACCGGTGTTGTCGTAGAGCTGCGCGCTCTGCGTGAGCTCCGGGCCGGTGGGCAGGTAGCGGTCCTTCGTGATCTTGTTGAGCGCGATCACGTACTTCGCGTTCGGTTTCCGGGTGCCGCCACCGGGAATCATCAGGTGACCGATCGAGTAGTAGGTCGGCACGCGGTCCACGACCTCCCAGGTGCCGAGCTTCCACTTCACGATCTCGGACGAGATGAACATCGAGGTGTAGGCGTAGCCCTTGCCGTCGAACTCGGTATGGAGGGGGCCCAGTCCCGGGTTCTGCACCTCGCCGGCCAGCGTGGACTCGTATGTGAGCACCGGGATGCCGTCGAGTTCGCCCTCGAAGGCCTTGTCGGCGATCGCCTTCTGCATCTTCGAGAACGAGTGAACCGGGATCACGCTGGCGAGCTTCCCGCCCGCGGTGATGTACTCGCCCGTCGGGTCCACGTCGGCGCCGTGCGGCGACTTGGGCGTCGGGAGGAAGTACATCGCGCCCGGGCAGTCCTTCGGCTCCAGTTGCGTGACGGTCGTCAATCGCTCGGTCCGCGCGATGCGCGTGAACTCCTCCACCACGTTGTGGAGGTACTCGACGCTCGCCGGCCTTCCCTTCCCCGCCTTGACGCAGGCGTCAATCGCCTTCCAGCTCACCGCGGCGACAAAGTCCTTGTCCCTCTGCGAGGCGTTGACCTCGAGGAGCGAGTTGGCCTGCTCGGTGTTGTACGTGCTGAGGAACATCCACCCGTGACTCGGGCCCTTCCCCGCCCGCGCGAGATCGTAGCTGAAGCCGGGGACGATCATCTGGAACGCGATCGCCATCTTGCCGGGCTGGTCGGCGCGGATGAAGGAGATCTGTCCCTTGAAGCGCTGCTTGAAGTCCGCGATCGGCACGTCGGCATTCGGGACGGGGACGGAGAAGCGCGTGGACGAGATCACGAACTCGCTGTTCTCCGTCACGAACGGCGAGCCGTGGTTTCCGGCCGCGTTCGGGATCTCGATGATCTCTTCCGTCTCCATGCGCGTGAGGTCAATGCGCGCGATCCGCGGCGTGTTGTTGCCGTTGACGAAGAGCCAGCGGCCGTCGTCCTCGCCGGCGGTCTGCGAGAGCGTCGTGTGGTGCACGTCGTCCCACGGGATGAAGCCGTAGGACGTGTTGAGCATGGCCTTCGTCTCTTCGCTGTACCCGTAGCCGTTCTCCGGGTACTGCGAGAAGACGGGGATCGTCTTCAGCCGGCGTCCCGACGGGAGCGCGTACACCCCCACCTGTCCGTTGAAACCCCCGGAGAGGAAGGCGTAGAACTCGTCGTAGTCGCCGGGCGCGACGTACACGCGCTGCGCGGCGTCGCCCGCGGTGAGCGCCGGCGCGCCTTGTCGGGTCGAGCACGCATAGCCGAGGCCGAGAATCGCGACGACGGCCGCGACACCGGCGAGCAGGCGGGAGCGAAGGAACCGGGACATGGTGGGTGCCTCGTGGGTGGGAAAGGGCCAATCGCAGGGCGCGGCGGCATGCGGAGGTTGACCTTCCGCGCCTCGGCGCCTATATCTTGCTGTTTACTTACCACTTTGCGGTGTCGGCGCACGCCTGACTGTGCGTCGGCGATTCCCCGACGGAGTTCCCCGGAGCCCCCGTGCGACTCACTCGGCATACCGATAACGCGTTGCGCTGTCTCACTTTGCTGGCGATGCGCCCGGAGGTGCCCGTCACCGTCGGCGAGGTGGCGCGGCGGATGCGGATGTCGGAGGACCACCTCTTCAAGGTGATCGGCCGGCTCGTCCAGCTCGGCTACGTGAAGACCCAGCGCGGGCGCTCGGGCGGCGTGCGGCTCGCCAAACCGCCGCGCGAAATCCGGATCGGACGGGTCGTGCGTGAGACGGAGGAGAGTTTTGCACTCGTGGAGTGCTTCACGCCCGAGACGAACCAGTGCCCGATCGCGCCGGCCTGCGTGTTGGCGACCACGCTCGATCGCGCCCTGAAGGCGTTCCTCGGAGTGCTCGACGAGCTGACGCTGGCGGACCTGGTCAGGCAGCCGAGGCGGCTGGAGCGGTTGATGCCGCTTTGACACTGCAGAAGCGAGTAGAGCGTAGACGGTAGACAGGAGACCGTGTACGTATGCAAACGTGAACGGTCTCCTGTCTACCGTCTACGCTCTACTCGTCGTTGTAGTTGAGCCCCGAGCCGAAGCCGTATCGCACCCCGACGCGCGCGAGCAGCTCCACCAGCCGCGCGAGCCCCAGTCCCATCACGCTGAAGTAGTCGCCGTCCACCCGCTCGACGATCGTCGCGCCGTAGCCCTGGATGCCGTACGAGCCCGCCTTGTCGAGCGGCTCGCCGGTGGCGACGTACGCGGCGACGTCGCCCTCGGTGAGCGGACGAAAGGTGACCGTGACGGCTTCCACGGCCGACTCTGTGCGCGCGCCCCGCGCCACCGCCACCGCGGTGAACACCGTGTGCGCGCGGCCACTCAGGCGACGCAGCATCGCGGCCGCGTCCGCCGCATCGCGGGGCTTGCCGAGGATGTCGCCGTCCACGACCACGATGGTGTCGGCGGCGATCACCGCGACCCCGGCCTCGCCGTCGGCGATCGCGCGCGCCTTGATGCGCGCGAGGCGTTCGGCGTGCCCGGCCGGTGTCTCACCGCCCAGGAGCGACTCGTCCACGTGTGCCGGGCGCACCTCGTGCGGGATCCCGATGAGCGCGAGCAGCTCGCGGCGCCGGGGCGACGCCGAGGCGAGGATGACTCTGGGCGAGGCCGGCCCGCCGCGGTCCGCCATCCGGGGTCTCCCGCCTATCGCTCGAGCCAGAGTGTCACGGGGCCGTCGTTCACCAGCTCGACGTCCATCATCGCCCCGAACTCCCCTGTCTCCACGCGGAGCCCGCGCTCGCGCAGGAGCTGAACGAAGCGCTCGTAGAGCGGAATCGCCGTCTCGGGGCGCGCCGCGTCGAGAAAGCTCGGCCGGCGCCCCTTCGCCGAGTCGCCGTACAGCGTGAACTGCGAGACGACGAGCACCGCGCCACCAACGTCGTCGAGCGCGAGGTTCATCTTGCCCTCCGCGTCGCCGAAGAGGCGAAGCCCGGCGACCTTGTCGGCCATCCACGCGAGCTGCTCGTCGCCGTCGGTGTGCGTGAAACCGACGAGGAGCACGAAGCCCGTCGCGATCCGTCCCGTGACTCGACCGCCGACCCGGACCTCCGCTCGCGAGACGCGCTGTAGCGCAATTCGCATGAGGGCGTAGAATACGGGTCATGCGAAGCGATCGCTATCTGGATTGGCAGAACGCCGGAAACGGCCAGGGCGTCTATGGCGCGGTCTTCAGCGTCATGTTCCTGTCGTGGATGCACGTGCCCACTCTGGTGCTCATTGTGGGCGCGATCGTCGGCTTTGCGATCGGCAAGGTCATCGGCATGACGCTGCTCGGGGGAGCCGGCCGCGTAGCGCAGACCATCTACGCGCCGGCCGCCGCGGGCAGCTATGCGCCGACGCACTCGCACATTGACGCGATGGAGGCGAAGGGCGACTTCAAGGGCGCGGCCGCCGCGTGGGAGGCCGTGGCCGTCTCGACGCCGAGCGATGCGTGGCCGCTGATCCGCGCCGGTGAGCTCTACCTGCGCGAGCTCGGCGACACCGGGATGGCGCTCGACCGGTTCCGTCACGCGCGCGACCTGCCGGGAATCAAGCCCGAGCAGCACCGCTACATATCCCAGAAGCTGATCGACCTCTACCTCGGGCCGCTCGCGGATGAGGGGCGGGCGCTCGTCGAGCTTCGGCGGTTGATTGACGCGCATCCGGGGACGCGGGAAGCGGAGGGCGCGCGGGCCGCCATCGCCAGGATCAAGCAGCAGCGTGCGCCGTAGCGCGTCGCCCCGCGCGTCGCCCCCGCCGCGCCCGCGCCACGCGGCGCATGGAGCGAATCCCGTCGGGGTTCATCGTCCGTGGCCCTGATGCGTACTGGAAAGGGCGACCGCTTCACGCACACCGGGAGGTCGGACCGATGCTGATCGGCGAAACGATCGCCGTCGCGCTCGACGCGCTCCGGCTGAACAAGATGCGGTCGCTGCTCACGATGCTCGGCATCGTGATCGGCGTCGCCGCCGTGATCGCGATGATCGCGCTGGGCAACGGCGCGCAGAACACCGTCAAGGAACGCATCACGCGGCTCGGCACGACGTTCATCCAGGTGAACCCGAGCCGGCAGATGCAGGGCGGCATCGCCACGGCGTCCTTGCGCAAGATCACGCTCAAGGACGCGCAGGCCGTGGCGGCGCGCGCGGCGCACATCACCGAGGTGAACGCACAGCAGGACGCGTCCAGGCAGGTGACCTGGAAGAACAAGAACACCAGCGTGATGATCGTCGGCACCGAGCCCAACTATCTCGCGGTGCGCAAATACGAGATTGACCGCGGGGAGATGTTCACGGAGGCCGACGACCGGGCGCGGCGCAAGGTGGCGGTGCTCGGCGCGGGGCTCCTGCCGCTCCTCGGCATTGACAACGCCGACGCGATCCTCGGCGAGCAGATCCGGATCGCGGGCCAGCAGTTCACCGTCGTCGGCGTGATGGCGACCAAGGGCCAGGCCGGGATGGGCGGCAACCCCGACGAGCAGGTCGTGATCCCCCTGATGACGGGCCGCTTCAAGATCTTCGGCCACGACCGCCTGAACGACATCAACGTCCTCGCGGCGTCGGAGGAGGAGATCGAGCAGGCGATGGGGGAGGTCCAGCTCGTGCTGCGCCGCGAGCACCGGCTGCGAGTCGGTGAGCCGGACGACTTCGTCATCCGCAACCAGTCCGACTTCCTCACGGCGTTGAGCGAGACGGCGGCGACGTTCACGCTGCTGCTCGCCGGGATCGCCGCCGTGAGCCTCCTCGTGGGCGGCATCGGGATCATGAACATCATGCTGGTCTCGGTCACCGAGCGCACGCGCGAGATCGGCGTGCGGAAGGCGCTCGGCGCGACGCGGGGGAACATCCTCCTGCAGTTCCTCACGGAGGCGGTCGTGCTCTGTCTGCTCGGGGGCGCGATCGGGATCGGCGTCGGGATGTTCACGGCCGACCAGTTGCACCGGGCGATGGAGTGGAAGACGACGGTGGACACGCCGTCCATCCTGATCGCGTTCGGCTTCGCGAGCGCGACGGGCCTGATCTTCGGCGTCTGGCCGGCGAAGCGCGCCGCGTCGCTCGACCCGATCGAGGCGCTGCGATACGAGTAGCCGCTACTCCACCGTCACGCTTTTCGCGAGGTTGCGCGGCTGGTCCACGTGGGCGCCGCGCTTGACGGCGATGTAGTACGCCAGGAGCTGCAGCGGCACCGACGCCAGGACCGGCATGAGCATGTCGAGCGTTTCGGGGATCCGGATCTCGTGGTCCACGAGGCCCCGGAGCGCCGGCTCGTCGCGGCTCGTGATCACGATCGTCCGGCCGTGGCGCGCCTTCACCTCCTGGATGTTCGAGACGACCTTCTCGAAGGCCGAGTCGTGGGGCGCGATGAAGACCACCGGCATCTTGTCGTCAATCAGCGCGATGGGTCCGTGTTTCATCTCCGCCGCGGGGTAGCCCTCGGCGTGGATGTAGGAGATCTCCTTGAGCTTGAGCGCGCCTTCGAGCGCGGCGGGGAAGTTGTAGCCGCGGCCGAGGTAGAGGAAGTTCGTCGTGTGCCGGAATTCCTCGGCGAGGGCCTCGACGCGCTCGGCGCCGTCGAGCACCTCGCGGATCTGCGCCGGGAGGACGTGCAGCGCCTGCGCGATCTCGCGGCCGCGCACCACGGAGAGGTCGCGCTTGCGCGCGAACTTGAGCGTGAAGAGTGCGAGCGCGACCACCTGGCTCGCGAACGACTTCGTGCTCGCCACGCCGATCTCCGGGCCCGCGTGCAGGTACACGCCGCCGTCGTCCTCGCGCGCGATCGTCGAGCCGACCACGTTCACGAGCCCCAGCGTGCGGGCGCCCCGGCGCTTGGCCTCGCGCATCGCCGCCAGCGTGTCGGCCGTTTCCCCCGACTGCGAGATCACGATGCAGAGCGTACGATCGGTGACGATCGGGTTGCGGTAGCGGAACTCCGACGCGTACTCGACCTCCACCGGCACGCGCGCCAACTCCTCGAGCATCAGCTCGCCGATCAGCGCCGCGTGCCAGCTCGTGCCGCACGCCGTGATGATGACGTTGTCAATCCCGAGCAGCTCCTCGTGCGTGAGGTTGATGCCGCCGAGTTTCGCGGTGCCGTCCTCGAGGATGAGCCGCCCGCGCATCGTGTTCTCCACCGACTGCGGCTGCTCGAAGATCTCCTTGAGCATGAAGTGCGCGTAGCCGCCGCGCTCGATCTCGGCGAGGTCCCAGTCAATGCGGTCCACCACGCGCGGCTGCGGCGTGGAATGCCCGTCAAGCACGCGATAGCCGTCACGCTCGATCACCGCCACGTCGCCGTCGTCGAGGTAGACGACGTTCCGCGTGTGGGCGAGGATCGCCGACGCATCCGACGCGAGGAAGTTCTCGCCGTCGCCGATGCCGATCAGCAGCGGGCTCCCCTTCCGCGCCGCGACGATCTTCCCGGGGTCGCGGCTCGACATCACGGCGAGCCCGTACGTCCCCTCGATCTTGCGCAGCGCGCGAATCACGGCCTGCTCGAGGGAACCGTCGTACAGTTCCTGGATGAGGTGCGCGACGACCTCGGTGTCGGTCTCCGACCGGAACTCGTAGCCGATCTCCCGCAGCGCGGCGCGCAGCGTGCTCGCGTTTTCGATGATGCCGTTGTGCACGACCGCGACGCTCCCGTCGGAGGAGAGGTGCGGGTGCGCGTTCTGCTCCGTGGGCGCTCCGTGCGTGGCCCAGCGGGTATGGCCGATGCCGACGTAGCCGTCCACCGGGTCGGCGGCGAGTGCGCTCTCGAGGCGGGCGATCTTGCCGGCCGCACGGCGCGTCTCGAGCGCCTCGCCGTCCCAGAGCGCCACGCCCGCGGAGTCGTAGCCGCGGTACTCCATCCGCCTGAGTCCCTCAATCAGGAGTGGTGTGGCGCGCTTGGGACCGACGTAGCCGATGATGCCGCACATAGGGCGAAGGGCGAAGAGCGAAGAGCGAAGGGCGAAGAGTGATCGGAAAGCTACGCGAGACCGCCGAGGAGCGCCCGGGCACGCGCGACGAGCGCCGCCGCCGCCTCGCGCGCGGGCGCCTCCGCGATCACGCGCACGATGGGCTCCGTGCCCGAGGGGCGCACGTGCATCCAGCGGTCGCTCCACGCCAGGCGGAGCCCGTCCTGCGTGTCGGCCTCCGCGTCCGGGAAGGCCTCCCGCAGGGCGTCGTACGCGGCGTCGAGCGCCGTCGGCGGCCGGTCGAGCTTGTCCTTGATGATCGCATACCGGGGAGCGTCCGAGACGATCCGCGAGACGGGACGCGGATCTTCCAGCAGCAGCTGCAACAAGAGTGCCACCGCGAGCGGCGCGTCGCGCCCGAGGTGCAGCTCCGTCAGCATCACGCCCCCGTTCCCCTCCCCGCCGATGACGGCGCGCTCCGCCTTCATGCGCAGGGCCACGTGCACCTCGCCCACGGGCGCGCGCAGCACGCGCTGTCCGAACTCGGCCGCCGCGTCGTCCACCACGCGGCTGGTCGAGAGATTCGTGACGACGCGTCCCTTGCGATGTCGCAGCACGACACGGCACGCGAGCGCGAGCGTGTAGTCCTCGCCGATGGCGCGCCCCTCGTCCGAGACGATGGCGAGGCGATCCACGTCGGGGTCGGTCGCGAAGCCGATCTGCGCGCCCGTCTCCTTCACGAGCCGCTCGAGGTCGCCGAGGTTCTCGGCGACCGGCTCCGGAGGCCGGGGAAAACGGCCGTCCGTCTCGACGTTGATCTCGTGCACCTCGCACCCGAGCAGCTCGAGGAGGTGCGGGATGATGGCGCCGCCGGCGCCGCGGCACGCGTCGTACGCCACGCGGAAGCCGCGCGCGCGGATCGCCTCGGCGTTGATGAACGGGAGGCGCAGCACGGCCTGGAGGTGGCGCGTGATGGCGTCGCCGTCGAAGTGCGTCCGGCCGAGCGCGTCCCACCCGGCGTACGGGATGCCTCGTGTGAGCAGGGCGCGCATCGCGGCGCCTTCGCTCTCGCTCAGGAAGAGCCCGGCGGGCCCGATGAACTTGAGCGCGTTCCAGTCAATGGGATTGTGGCTCGCGCTGATGCAGAGCCCGCCGGCGGCGTGGTGGTGCTCGACGGCGAGCTGGAGGGTGGGCGTCGTCGTGAGCCCGAGGTCCATCACGTCGGCGCCGACCGCTTCGAGCGCGGCGCGCGCCACCTGGTGAAAGAGCGGGCCCGACACGCGGCTGTCTCGGCCCAGCACGACGGTGCGCGCGCGCGCGCCGGCGGCGCCGCTGGCGAGCGCCCACGCACCGAAAGCCGCCGCGTACCGCGCGGCCACCTCGGGCGTCAGTCCCTCGCCGACGCGCCCGCGGATGCCCGACACGGAGATCATCAAGCCGGCGTCGTCCATGGGCCGGAAACTAGCGGGTCGTGTACATTTCCTGCACCTCGCCTCCGGGAGCCTGCACGCCGTGACTCGCGCGTTCGACGACGATTCCGCGTTCCGCTTCGCCACGCGAGCGATTCACGCCGGCCAGCGCCCCGACGCGACGAGCGGCGCGATCATGCCGCCGATCGTGCAGACTTCGACCTACGTGCAGGAAGCCCTCGGCGTCAACAAGGGCTACGAGTACGCGCGCGGCCGGAATCCGACGCGCGAGGCGCTCGAGCGGAACGTCGCCGCGCTCGAGGGCGGCCGGCACGGCTTCGCGTTCTCGAGCGGGATGGGGTGCATTGACTCCCTGATGAAGCTCTTCCAGGCCGGCGATCACGTCGTGTGCGGCGAGAACGTCTACGGCGGCACCTTCCGTCTCTTCGACAAGATCCTCTCGCACTACGGGATGACGTTCACGTTCGTGGATTCGCGTGACGCCGCGCGGATCGAGGCCGCCATCACGAGCAAGACGGTGGCGCTCGTCCTCGAGACGCCGACGAACCCGCTGATGCGGCTCACGGATCTCGCCGCGGCCGGCGAGATCGCGCGGCGGCGCGGCGTGGCTCTGATCGTGGACAACACCTTCGCCACGCCGTTCTTCCAGCGGCCGCTCGAGCACGGGGCGCACATCGTGCTGCACTCGACCACCAAGTACCTGAACGGCCACAGCGACATGATCGGCGGCGTCTGCGTGCTGAACGACGACGCCCTCGCCGCGCGCATCGAGTTCATCGCGAACGCCGCCGGCGCGGTGCCGGGCCCGTTCGACTCCTGGCTCGCGCTCCGCGGCACCAAAACGCTCGCGCTGCGGATGCGGCAGCACGACGCCAACGGCCGGCGCCTGGCCGAGTGGCTGGCGCAGCGCCTGGGTACCGAGCGCGTGTTCTACCCCGGGCTCCCGTCGCACCCGCAGCACGCCTTGGCGAAGCGGCAGATGTCGGGGTTCGGCGGGATGATCTCGGTCGAGACGGGGTCGCAGGCGAACGCGGCGAAGGTGCTCGGCCGCGTGCGGGTCTTTTCGCTGGCCGAGTCGCTGGGCGGCGTGGAGTCGCTCATCAGCCATCCGGCGTCCATGACGCACGCGTCGGTGGAGCCGGAGCGGCGGGCCGCGCTCGGCGTCACCGACGGCCTCGTGCGGCTCTCGTGCGGAGTCGAGGACGTGGACGACCTGCTGGAAGACGTGGAGCGGGCATTCGAGGGGATCTGACACGAAGCACGGCGCCGGTACGTAGAGTGGATGGGTTCCGCCCTTTTGGAGGACGCAATGGCTGATCGCAAGATCCTCACCGACATCGCCTCGGTCGCGTGGGAGCATCCCGCGGACCGCGCGGCGCTCAACGCGCTCCGCGCGATCCCGATGTTCGACGAGGTGGTGAAGAAGGTCGTCGGCTTCTTCGGCGACACGGGCGTGCGCAACCTCTTTCTGGCGAACGCCGTGCGCGTGGGGGCGAAACAGCGGCCGGCACTCGACGCGCTGTACGACGAAGTGGTGAAGACGCTCGACTGCCCCACGCGACCGCCGCTCTACGTGACGCAGACGCCCTTCGCGAACGCAGGGGCGATCGGGTTCAACGAGCCGTTCATCGTGATCAACTCCGGCACGTTCGCGCTGATGAACCGCGAGGAGCAGCGCTTCGTGCTCGCGCACGAGGTGGGGCACGTGATGAGCGGGCACGTCATCTACCGCACGCTGGCGGCGATCCTGATTCTCGTCGGGCTGCGCGGGCTCCCCTTCCTCGCGGGGATCGCGCTCCTGCCGATCCAGGTCGCGCTCTTCGAGTGGTATCGGAAGAGCGAGCTGTCCTCGGACCGCGCGGGGCTCCTCGGGTCGCAGAGCCGCGACGACACGCTGATGGCGTTCCTCAAGTTCGCGGGCGGCGGGGGCGACGGCGACACGATTGACCTCGACGAGTTCATGCGGCAGGCCGCTGAATACGAGACGGAGGGCGGCGCGTGGGACGCGGTGACGAAGGTGCTCAACACGGTCTTTCGCGAGCATCCGTTCCACACGGTCCGCGCCGCGGAGCTGGAACGGTGGATCGCCGGCGGCACCTACGCGAAGATCCTCGCGGGCGAGTACCCGAAGCGTTCCGACGCGACGCAAAAGCCGCTCGAGGAGGACTTCGCCGACGCGGCGAGCTACTACGGCGAGCAGGCACGGGCCGCGGTGAGCAAGGTCTCGGACATGCTCGGCCGCGCGAAGAGCGCGTTCGAGGACGCGTTCAAGGGCGCGCGCCGGTGAGGGTGCTGGTCGTCGGCGGAGGAGGGCGCGAGCACGCGCTCGGTTGGAAGCTCCTCCGCGACGACCCCCGCACCGAGCTGATCGCCGCACCGGGGAATCCCGGGCTCGCCGAGTTGGGGCGGTGCGTGAGCATCGCGGCGAGCGACGTCGCCGCGCTGGCGGCGCTCGCGCGGGCCGAGGAAGTCGCGCTCACCATCGTCGGACCGGAGGCGCCGCTCGAGGCCGGCCTTGTGGACCACTTCCGCGAGGCCGGCCTGCCCGTCTTCGGGCCCTCGAAGGCCGCCGCCCGCATCGAGACCTCGAAGCGCTTCGCGAAGGAACTGATGCTCGACGCCGGCGTGCCGACCGCGCGCGCGTGGACGTTCAGTGACGCCGCGGCGGCCCGGGCGCACGCGCGGGCGGTCGGCGCACCGGTGGTGATCAAGGCGTCCGGGCTCGCCGCCGGCAAGGGCGTCGTCGTCGCCACGACCCTCGCCGAGGCCGAGGACGCCATCGCGGCGATGCTGGAGCGGAACGCGTTCGGGGAGGCCGGCCGCAGCGTGCTCGTCGAAGAGTGCATGCAGGGCGAGGAAATTTCGGTCTTCGCGCTGACCGACGGCACGCATGTGCTGCCGATGCTTCCGGCGCAGGATCACAAGCGCGTGGGCGAGGGCGACACGGGGCCCAACACCGGCGGGATGGGCGCATACGCGCCCGTTTCCATCGCGACGCCGGCCCTCGTGGGCGACCTCGTCGAGCGCGTCTTCACGCCGACCCTCCACGCGCTGCGAAACGCCGGGTCGCCTTTCACCGGCCTACTCTATGCGGGCCTGATGCTCACCGCGGACGGCCCGAAGGTCGTGGAGTTCAACTGTCGCTTCGGCGACCCCGAGACGCAGGCGATCCTCCCGCTGATGGCGGCGCCGCTGCTCGAGCCGATGCGCGCGATCGCCGTCGGCGACTCGATCGCGGGCGCCGCGCCGTTCGCCTGGCGCGCGGGAGCCGCGGTGACCACCGTCGTCGTCGCGGGCGGCTATCCCGGAAGCGTCCGATCCGGCGACGCCATCACGCTTCCCGCTCCCGAGGCCGACGTGCTCGTCTTCCACGCCGGCACGAAGCGCGACGCCTCGGGCGCACTCGTCACGTCGGGCGGGCGCGTGCTCGCCGTGACCGCCCTCGGCAAGACAATCGCGGAGGCGCAGCGGAAGAGCGTCGCATACGCCGAACGCGTGCGCTTCGCCGGCCGCCACTTCCGGCGCGACATCGGCTGGCGCGACCTGGAGCGGCTGCAGCGCACGGAGCGCGGTGCCCGAGCTTCCTGAAGTCGAGACGATCGCGCGGGACCTGGAGGACGCGGTGCGCGGCGCGACCATCGCCGCGGTGCACGTGCACCGGCGCGACGTGCTCCGGGAATGTTCGGCTGCCGCACTGGCGAAGCGGCTCACAGGTGCCGTCCTGGCGCGCTTCCGGCGCCGCGCCAAGTACGTCATCGCGGAGCTGTCGAGCGGCGACCGGCTCGTCGTGTCGCCCCGCTTCACCGGAGCGCTGCTGGTGGAGCCGGCGCCGTTCCGCGTGGACCGATCCGACTACACGGCCATCCAGTTCGCGCTCACCGATGGCCGCACGCTGCGCTACCGTGACGTCCGCCGGCTCGGGACCGTCGCTTTGATGTCTCCCCGGAGGTTCGACGAGTGGCAGGCGGCTATCGGCCCCGAGCCCCTTGACCCGGCGCTGACGCCGGACCGATTTTCGGGGATTGTTCGGGCCTCTTCGAGAGCGATCAAGACGATTCTGATGGACCAGCGGCGTGTGGCCGGCATCGGCAACATCTACGCGAACGAGTCGCTCTGGCGTGCGCGGATCCGTCCGACGCGCCGGGGCACGTCGCTCACGCGCGCCGAGGCGGCCACGCTCCTCGCGGAGGCGCGCGCGGTGCTCGCGGCCGCCGTCGCGCAGCGCGGCACGAGCTTCCGCGACTACCGGGACCCCTACGGCGGACGCGGCGGTTTCCTGGCGCTCGCGAAGGTGTACGGGCGTGCGGGCGAGCCGTGCGCGCGCTGCGGCGCAACGCTCCGCGCGACACACAAGCTCGAGCGACGCATCACGGTGTGGTGCGCGACGTGCCAACGGTGAACCCGGGCCGAGCCGGCGGAGCGTCGCGGGGGAGTCCGCGATGAGTCCTTGGGGAGCCGGCGGAGCGCCGCGGAGGAGCCCGCGATGAGCCGCCGCCGGCGATCACGGCGAGCCGCCACCCCCGCGGTCGAAGCGCGCGTGGCGCGGATGCGCGAGCGCGTGACCGCCGAGGCGCGCGAGCGGCCGGGCGTCTACCGGATGGTCTCGCCGGACGGGGAGATCCTGTACGTCGGCAAGGCGAAGCGGTTGCGCACGCGGCTCCTCGGCTACTTTCGCGCCGCCTTTCCGGCGGAGAAGGGCGCGCGGATCGTCCGGGAGGCGGGCGCGGTGGAGTGGGACTATCTGCCGAGCGAGTTCGCGGCGCTGCTCGAGGAGATGCGGCTCATCAAGCGGCTGCGACCGCGCTTCAACGTGATGATGAAGCGCGACGCGCGGCACTACGCGTTCATCCGCGTCGCCGCGGGCGCAGCGCCGAAGTTCCTCGTCGTGCGGGGCGCGGGCAACGACGAGCACGGCACGTACTACGGGCCGTTCCGCGGCGCGTCGCAGCTCGAGGAGGCGTTGCGCGAGCTGAACGACGTGCTCGGCCTGCGCGACTGCCGGCTCGACACGAAGATGTACTTCGCCGACCAGACGGAGCTGCCCGTCGCGCCACCGCGCACGCCGGGGTGCATTCGCCACGAGATCGGGAAGTGTCTCGGGCCGTGCATCGCGGCGACGACGCAGGCCCTCTACCGCGCGCGCCTCCAGCTCGCGCGTGCGTTTCTTGAAGGGGCCGACGACGCGCCGGTCGAGACGCTGCGCCAGGCGATGGAGGAGTCGAGCGCGCGGCTCGAGTTCGAGCGAGCCGCCTCGTTGCGCGACAAGATCAGCCGGCTCGAGTCGCTGCGCGAGCAGTTCGCGCGATTGCGCTTCGCGGTGGAGTCGCTCTCGTTCGTCTACACGGTGCCGGGCTTCGGCAACGACGACCGCGCGTACGTGATCCGCCGCGGGCGCGTGCGCGCGGAGCTTCCGGCGCCCGGCACGGCCGCCGAGCGGCGCGCGCTCGCCGTGCGCGCCGCCGGGATCTTCGAGCCGCCCGAGGGGAAGGGCGCGACCGTCCCGGCGCACGAGGTGGACGAGCTGCTGCTGCTCACGAGCTGGTTCCGGAAGTTCCCGCACGAGCTCGACCGGACCGTGCCGGCCGGCGAGTTTCCGCGGGCGCGGACGGCGTGAGCTGGCGCGTCAGTTCGTCGCGGGTGTCGCGGCGTGCCGCTACGCCTTCTCCGCGGCCGATGGTCCGGACGTCACGGCTTCCCGCCACCTTTGCCGAGAAACGCCTTCGTCCACGCGAGCACCACGCCGCAATCGCCCCTGCTGAGCGTGCTGTCGGTGGACGCGGCCTGCTGCCTGGGACTTGCTCCTCCCGCCCGGCCCTTCGTGGACTGCTGCGCGCCCCAGTTCGCCGTCTCGGCGAGACGCGCCGAGCCGCCGTACTTGAGCGGGACGTTCGCCGCCCGCGAGTAGAACTCGAGGAGTGCGAGGTTCTCCTTCGGCACCATCGCGAGCTGCTCGAACTCCGAGAGCTGATCGTCCAGCCACACGGCCGGCACGCAGTTGATCATCCCCTCGCCAAGGACGACGCGTGACACCACGACCGTCCAACTGTTCGGGCCCCGCCAGTGCACGACGGCATTCGGCACCTCGAACGCCGTCCACGTGTTGATCATCTTCGCGAGCTTGACCGAGTCGGTGAGGTAGCCGAACCCCGCGCGAACGCGTTGCGCGATTTCCGCACGCAGCGCGTTCACCCGCTCGCGCTCCCTCACCGTGACCGCGGCGAGCGTGGTCAGCCGCCCGAGCCGCACGTCGAGAAAGGCCGAGTCACCCGCGGCGAGCTCCACGAGGCGCCGCGCGCGCTCGTAGCCGATCGCCTCGAGCGACGCTACACGCCGGCCCGGCAGTGCACCGCGGTACGCGAACGCGCCTCGCCCGTCGGTGCGCGCCTCACCAGCGACGCCCATCACGCGCACCCGCACATCCTTGAGCGGGCGTCCCGTGGCGTCGCGCACGACGCCCGCGATCACGCCTCCCGCGGCCGGGTCCAGGCGCTCGACCGTCGCGGCCGTGTCCGCGGCGAGCTGATCGAGATCGCGATCCGACGCGAGCGAGAGATCCCGGCGCACGAGGCGCGCGGCACCGACGCGCAGGGTGACTGGCGTTGTCCCTTGCATCGCCTGCGCCGCGTGCGTCGCGCGGACGGTGATCTTTCCGCCGGTCGTCACGCACGCGACGAAGCGCCCGGCGGAATCGGTGCGCACCTGACGGGCGGCCGACACGTCGCTCGCGCCGCCCGCGGGGTCCGGCGCGCGCCACGACAGCTCCACCGTTGCCGCCGTGTCGGGCACGCCCGTGGTCGCGGCGACCACACGACCGAACAGGAAACCACCATTCCCGTCGGCGGGCGCCGTCGTGCCTCCACACGTGCGCCGCCAGACAGTCTCGAACGACGGCAGTGCGAGCGTCACTTGCACGTTCGAGGCACTGACGAGATCCGCCTCTCCCAACGCGATGACTCCGGGCAGCTCGAGATCCGGATGCGCCACCGTGATCCGGTGGACTCCGACGCCGACATCCTCGAACCGGAAGTCGCCCATCCAGTCCGTCTTCTCCTCGCGCTTGAGGTCGGGGAGGCGCACGCGCGCATTCGCGAGCGGACGACCCGTGAGACTGTCGAACACGGTCCCGCTGATGGCGCGCCGCGCGCTGACTTCGGCCACGCGGGTCTCGCGCGCCACCGACGCCGAACCGCCGAACTCCGTGAAACCCGCCAGTCGCACGCCCGACGGTTCCAGACCGGACGCGCGCCAGCGCGGCAGTCGGAGCAGCCACGACGTGACGATCCAGCCGCCTGAGCGCGTGCGCGCGAAGTCCACGCTGCCGCCGACTCCCGGCACGTCGTGGGGGAGCGGGGTGCGGACGTACGCGAACTCCACACGCGTCAGCTCGCTCGCGGCGCTGTCCACCCAGATCGTCCCCTGGATGTCGGGCACGCGGTTGTCGGTGCGCGGGTCGAAGGCCAGCCCCACAAGCGTCCGCGGGCCGTCCTTCCGCACGGAGTCGGCGAGCCGCAGGCAGTGCATCGTCGTGAAGACGTCGGAGAGCAGCGCCTGCTCATCCGGTCCATAGAACGTCCACCCGGAGCGGGAGCTACCCTCGACGTACCCGGCGCGCTCGAGCGACGCGGGATCGCGCGCCGAGAACGGACGTGAGCCGGCCACGCCGCGTGCGATCGTGTCCACCTTCTCGAGCTGGCCGTTCTCCCCGAACTGGCGCTCGAAAGTGACCGCGGTGGTGCTCACGAACATGCCGGTGCGCGAGAGCTGACTCGCCTCGAGTGCCTTGCGCACCTCTTCCCACAGCGTCGAGGCCTCCGCCGACGGACTTGCCACCCGGCGGTCGCACGAGCGGCGTGCCGTGACCCTGACCGCGGCGAGCGCGACGCGAAGCGACGGCACCGTGAGGGTCACCACCGGGTCGTCCGCGCCCGCGACGCGCAGCTCGTCCGAGGTGAAGGGCGTGTAGCCGATCCGGCGCACCCGCGCGCGATAGACGCCGGCGGCGCCGACGCGGAGAATGGCCATCCCCTCGGGCGACGTCAGCACCGGCTCGCCGGCCACGCCGCTCGCCGCGATGGTCGAGACCAGCGCGCCCACCACCGGCTGCGCGCTCACCGAGTCAATGACGCGGAGGCGCAGGGTCTGCGCGACCAGAGCCGCCGGGACCAGACCTGCCGCCAGGAGTGTCACGCAAGCGCGCCACACGACTCGCCCATATGCGGCGCTTGCAATCTTCGGAGGTTCGGATCTACGTGCCGCCACCCTTCCATCGGGGAACGAGCGCATGTTCCACCCCCAGATGATCGAGCACCCGCGCTACCACGAAATCTACCAGTTGGGCGACGGTCCTGGGCCGGTGATAGAACCCCGGCGCCGCGGGGAGCACCACCGCCCCCGCGCGCGTGACGCGCAGCATGTTCTCGAGATGGATCGCGTTGAGCGGCGTTTCGCGCGGCACCAGCACGAGCGGCCGCCGCTCCTTGAGCGTCACGTCGGCCGCGCGCTCCACGAGCGAGCGCGACGTCCCCGCCGCGATGGAGGCGAGCGTCCCCATCGAGCAGGGGCAGATCACCATGCCCGCACTCCTGGACGAGCCCGACGCCGGCGCAGCGCCGCGGTCGGCGTCGTCGTAGGTCGTGACGAACGCGTCGAACGGCTTCGCGCCGACGGCCGCGCGAAGGCCCTTCACGTCCTCGACATCCGTCTCCGTGCGGAGCAGCCGGAGCCCGTGCGACGAGACGATCAGCGACACGCGCCGCTTGGCCCGGACGAGCTGCTCGAGCAGCCGGATTCCGTACGGCGCGCCCGATGCGCCCGTGAGCGCCATCACGATCGGCGCGTGCGTCGCGCGCGCGGGGCTCACGCGAGCAGCCGCTCGGCCAGGACGAAGGCGAAGAGCACGATGCTGATCACGCCGTTCATCGTGAAGAAGGCAGCGTCGAGCTTCGACTGGTCCTCCGCGCTCACGAGCGAATGCTCGTACGCGAGGAGCGCCAGCACCGCGGCGACGCCGGCGCCGTAGATCCATCCGCGTCCCGCGCCCAGCCCGGCCGCCACGAGCAGCAGCACGGTCAGCGCGTGCAGGGCGCGCGCCACGCGGATCGCCGCGCGCGCGCCGATCGCCGCCGGCAGCGACCGGAGCCCGTGCGCGCGATCGAACGCGACGTCCTGCAGGGCGTACATCACGTCGAACCCCGCGCCCCACGTCATCACCGCGCAGGCGAGGGCCGGCAGAAGCCACCACGGGTCGCTCCAGCGCCCCGTGAGGGCGAGGTAGCCGCCGACCGGCGCGATCGCCATCCCGAGCCCGAGCACCAGGTGCGACCAGCGGGTGAAGCGCTTGGTGAAGCTGTAGAAGAAGACCCACGCCAGCGCGACGGGCGAGAGCGCGAAACAGAGCGGGTTCAGCTTCCACGCCGCGAGCTCGAAGAGCACCACCGCGCCGAGAACGAGTGCCCACGCTTCGCCGACGGTCATCGCGCCGCTCGGAATCTCGCGCGCCGCCGTGCGCGGGTTGCGCGCGTCAATGCCACGGTCGGCGATGCGGTTGAACCCCATCGCGGCGAAGCGCGCCGCGGTGAACGCCAGTACCACCCAGCCGAGCGTCGCGGCCGGGAGCGGCGCGGCGTAGGTGGCGAGCGTCACGCCCACGAGCGCGAAGGGAAGCGCAAACACCGTGTGCGGGAGCTTGACGAAGTTCACGTAGCGCACGAGCCGCGACGCGCCCGCGAACGTCTGCCCCTCCCGGTGCGCGGAGGGACCGGTCATCACTCGCCTCCCAGCCCGAGCGTCGCCCAGAGCGCATCCACGCGCGCCTTCGTCACCGCGTCCATCGCGATCACGTCCGGCCAGTTTCGCGCGAAGCCCTCCTCCGGCAGCTTCCGCGTCGCGTCGAACCCCATCTTCGACCCGTAGGTGAATGCACGGCTCGAGTGGTCGAGCACGTCCATCGGCCCCATCGAGAAGCGCACGTCGCGCTCAGGATCGAGGTGGTTGAGCGCCACCCACCACGCCTCCTTCGGGTCGCGCACGTTCACCCAGTGGTCCACGACGACGATCACTTTCGCGAGCGACATCAACCCCTGCCCCCACATCGCGTTCATCACCTTGAACGCCTGCCCGGGATACTCCTTCCTGATGGCCACGAAGACGAGGTTGTGGAAGATCCCCTCGGCCGGCATGTGGTAGTCCACGATCTCCGGGACCGTAAGCTTGAGGAGCGGGAGGAAGATCCGCTCCGTGGCGTGGCCGAGGTAGAAGTCCTCCATCGGCGGGCGCCCGACGATGGTCGTCGCGTAGACCGGATTGCGCCGCATCGTCACCGCGGTGACGTGCACCAGCGGATAGAGATCGGCCTCGGAATAGAAGCCCGTGTGGTCGCCGAACGGCCCTTCGGTGACGAGCGGTTCGCGCGGGTCAATGTGCCCTTCGATCACGAACTCGGCTTCGGCGGGCACCTCGAGGTCGCAGGTGAGCGCCCTCGCGAGATGCACCGGCGCCGAGCGCAGAAACCCCGCGAAGAGAAACTCGTCCACCGTCGGCGGGAGCGGTGCGCTCGCGGTGTAGATCGAGGCGGGATCGGCGCCGATCGCGATCGCCACGGGCATCGTCTCGCCGCGCTCCGCCATCGCGCGCCAGTGCGCGGCGCCCACCTTGTGGCGCTGCCAGTGCATCGCCAGCGTGTCCTTGCCAAGGAGCTGCACGCGATACATCCCGACGTTGCGGATGCCGCGCGTCGGGTCCTTGCTGATCACCATCGGCAGCGTGATGTACGGGCCGGCGTCCTTCGGCCAGCAGGTGATGATGGGGAGCTTGCGGAGGTCAATCTCGTCGCCGCGCCAGACGATCTCCTGGCACGCCGACGTCCCGCCCTTCACGCGCGGCGGGAACCTGGCGATCTCGAGCAGCCGCGGGAGGAGCGCGAGCCGCCCGAGGAGGCCTTCCGGGATCTTGAGTTCGAGCAGCTTCGTGATCCGCGCGCCGTGCTCGTCGAGATCGTCCACCCCGAGCGCGAGCGCGATGCGCTTCATCGAGCCGAACAGGTTGATCGCGACCGGGTACGCCGAGCGCGAGCCGTCGGCGAGCACGGGATGCTCGAAGAGGAGCGCGTGCCCGCCTCCCGGCTGCTTCATCACACGGTCGGCGATTTCGGCGAGCTCCAGGTGGACGCGGACTGGCTCGCGGACGCGGGCGAGCTCGCCGAGGCGCTCGATGGCGGAGATGAACTGCGAGAGGGTATCGAGAGTCACGGTCTCAAGGGCAAGTGAACAGCTCTCAGCCGTCAGTTCTCAGCAGTCAGCTGATGACTGACGGCTGACGGCCGGTGGCTGCGGTTCAGGTTCGTTCCCCCACGTGAATCGCCGCGATGCCGAGCGTCAGCGCCTCCCACCCGACCTTCGCATAGCCCGCCGCGCGCATCCGCGCGGCCAGTTCCTCGCGCTCGGGGAAGCTCCGCACGCTCTCCGGCAGGTAGCGGTACGCCGTCGGGTGGCCGCTCACCACGCGCCCGATCAACGGGAGCACGCGGTGGAAGTAGAACAGGTAGAGCGCACGCACGAGCGCGAGCCGGGGCGTCGAGAACTCGAGGATCACGAAGCGCGCCCCGGGCTCGAGCACGCGGAGGACTTCGGCGAGCGCGGCGTCGAGGTCCTCCACGTTGCGGATGCCGAACGCGACGATGGCGCCGGCGCACGAGCCGTCGGCGAGCGGAAGCGCGAGCGCGTCGGACACGACGGGCACGACGGGCACGACGGGCGCGACGGGCGCGACGGGCACGACGGGCGCGACGGGCGCGACGGGCGCGACGGGCACGAGCGCGCCGGATGCCGCCTTGCCGCGCCCCGCGCGCAGCATCGGCTCCGCGAAGTCCGCGGCGACGACCCGGCCGCGGAAGCCGGGCCGGCCCGCGAGCGCCGCGGCGGCGTCGAGCGTCCCGGCGCACAGGTCGAGGTAGACGCCGTCCGCGCGCCGCTCCCAGCCGAGACGCGCCACCGCGGCGCGGCGCCACGACCGGTCTATGCCAAGACTGAGGAGGCGGTTCAGCAGGTCGTAGCGCGGCGCGATTTCGCTGAAGATCCGCCGCACGTACGCGCGCTTGCCGGTCCGGCCAGCGGCCGCCGCGTGCGCCTCACGCGCGTCGCGCACGTCCGCCTCGGTGGTGATCATGGAGAGCGAAAGTTGCCCGGGCGCGAGGGGGCGGGCAAGTTTCCCCTGACGCGCATGGCGCCCCTTCTCGACCTGTCGAACCTCCCCGATGCGGACGTCGTCGCGCTCGCGCAGCGAGGTCGCGAAGCCGCGTTCCGCGAGCTGGTGCGTCGCTACGAGCGGCCCGTGTACTCGCTCATCTTCCGCATGGTCCGCGACACCGCCGTCGCGGAGGACCTCGCCCAGGACACGTTCATCAAGGTCCTGAACCACATTGACCGCTACCGGCCCGAGTTCAAGCTCTCGAGCTGGCTCTTCAAGATCGCGAACAACGTCGCGATTGATCACCTCCGCCGGCGGCAGGTGGACACGATCTCGATGAGCGGCTCGCCCCACGCCGGCACGGCCGCGGAGATCGAGGCCACCTCGTTCGACGTCGTCAGCCCGGGCGAGTCGGCGCTCGACGAGATCGAGTCGAAGGAACTGGGCTCGGCCATCGAGAAGGCAATCGCCCGGCTCCGTCCCGAGTACCGCGCGTGCATTCTGCTCCGGCACGTCGAGGGCCGCTCCTACGAGGAGATCGCCGCGACGCTCGATCTGCCGCTTGGCACCGTGAAGACCTACATCCACCGGGCGCGACATCAGCTCCGTGAAGCGCTCGAGCACTTGCGCGAATGAAGCACCTGAAGAGCGTGAGAACGTACCCGAATAAAGGCCGAAGCGTCTTTCTCCCGGCCACGGCCCGCCGGCTCCTGTCCGACCCCGCCCGCTGATGTTCGCTGTTCGCCATTTGCCGTCTGCGTCGAGAGTTGAAACCGGGTTCCCCACCCCCGCGTAGGCACAAGGAGACACCATGCGGCACCGCCACCTGCTTCCCAACGAACTGGACCTCCTGCTCGACGGCGAGGCCGGTTTCGGCATCGCGCCGCTCGCCGCGCACGTGGAGGAGTGTCCCGCCTGCCGCGCGCGGCTCGCCGACGCCCGCCTTGTCGTGGACGCGCTCGAGGCTCTGCCGCACTTCGCGCCGACGCTGCGCTTCGCGGATCAGGTGATGGCCGAGGTACAGATCGTGGAGCCGTGGTACGCGGCCCCGCTCGAGGCGTTCCGCCGGATCGTGCCGCAGTCGCGGCCGATGCGCGTGGTGACCGCGACGAGTGCGACCGTGGCGGCCGCGACGATGTCGGCTCTCGCGCTCTGGCTCGCGCTTCGCGCGGATGCCGCCCTCTACCTGTTCGGCCTCGTCACCGACCGGGCGCGCGGTGTGATGGTGAGCGGGGCGGCGGCGCTCGCCGGCCAGCTGCTCGGCCAGCCGGGTCTCGACGCCATCCGCTCGGGCTCGGTCGGCAGTCTCGCGCTCGGCGCCGGCCTCCTCCTCGCGGCCGTGGGCGGGGCGACCTTCGGTTTTCGCGCACTCGCGACCGCTGCGCGCCGCGCGCGGGAGTGAGGGCCATGTACGCATCGCACGCGCGCGCCGCCGCATTCCGCGTCGCGGCCTTCGCGCTCTTTGCCGGCACGGCGCCGCTCCTCGCGCAGGCGCCGCAGGCGCCGCAGGCGCCGGTCACGCGCGACGCGCTTGAGCGCGTGCTCGGCGCGCTGCGCGCGTCCGCCCCGGACGTCACGCTTCCGCCGGCGGACCGGTTCAGCTTCGGCGACTCGACGATCGGCGCGCGCGCGAGGGTGACGGGCCCCGTCGCGGTCGCCGGCGGCACGCTTCACGTGCGGGGCGTCGTGGACGGCGATGTCGTCACCTACCGCGGCGACGTGGTGGTGCACGAGGGGGGCGACGTCCGCGGCAACGCGCTGACCATCGAGGGGCGGGTCACGTTGGACGGCGGCCGCGTGACGGGCGACGTGCGCGCGCTCTCCGGGGACATCGCCCCGGGGGCCGGGGCCGCGGCGTCCGCCTCGCCGCAGCGCGCGTTGCTGCACGAGCTCACGCTGACGGCCGGGTGGCTCGCCGTGCTGATGGTCGTGGGGATCGGCGTGCTGGTCTTCGCGTCGAGCAATCTCGGCGCCGTCTCGGAGGCGCTCGAGCGCGACTTCGGCCGTGCGTTTCTCGCGGGCGTGGGCGCCCAGCTCGCGCTCCTCCCCGCCCTGGTGATCCTGTGCATCGCGCTCGCGCTCTCGGTGCTCGGGATTCTGCTCATCCCGTTCGCGATCGTGGCGTACCTGCTCGTCGCCGCGGGGCTCGTGACGTTGGGCCTGCTCGCCGTCGCGAGCATCACGGGGCGGACGGTCCTGGTCGCCGCGGACGCGGGAGAGCGCGCCCGGCGCATGGTGGCGCTCCGCGGGATGCTCTTCGGGCTCGTCGTGCTGATGAGTCCGTGGTTCGTGGCGGCCGCGCTCGCCTGGTCGCCCGTGGGCGGCGCGGTGGCACGGACGGTGGCGATCGGCGTGACGTGGGCCGCGTGCACGGCCGGGCTCGGCGCCGCGCTCATCTCGCGCGGCGGGGTGCGACGCGTGAGCGCGCGCGCGGCGCAGCGGGCGCTGGCGTCCGCGAGCTGGCAGACGCCGACGCCCGTTTCCGGCGTCACCGCCGGGCGGCGGCCGACGCCGATGGCGACGCCGGGCCCGCGATGACGACGCGCGCGCTCGTGGTCGCCCTCGCGTTGCCGGCCGTCGCGGTGCCGGCGTTCGCGCAGCGCTGGCACACGCTCGACGCCTCGCGCCAGCTCCGCGACACGCTCCCCGTCACGGTGCGTGTCGAGTACGGCGCGGGCAAGTTCGAGCTTCGCCCCGGCGCGGCGCCGCTCCTCTACCTGATGCACCTCAAGTACGATGCCGATCGCGCCGAGCCGGTGACCCGGTTCGACAGCGCCGCCCGGACGCTTGCGCTCGGCATTCGCTCGCACGGCCTGCGGCTCTCAAGCAGCGACCAGGAAGGAGGCACGCTGCACGCCGAGCTCACCGCGCGCGCACCGATGGCGCTCGCCCTCGAGCTTGGCGCCGTGGAGGCGGACCTCCAGCTCGGCGGCCTGCGGTTGACGGATCTCTCGCTCAAGGGCGGCGCTGCGGACGTCACGGTGCGCTTCGACGAGCGGAACCCGGAGCGCCTCCACGCGATGACGCTGGACGTCGGCGCGGCAGCCGTGAAGATCCGGCGCGCCGGAAACTCGGGCGTCGAGCAGGTGCGCGCGAACGTCGGCGCCGGCGCGCTCGACCTCGACCTCGGTGGCGGCGATTCCGCCCACGACGTGGAGGTCTCCGCCAATGTCGCGATGGGCAACTTCACGCTCCGCGTCCCCCCCGGCGTCGGCGTCTCCATAGACGCGACGACTTTCCTGGCGTCGTTCGACAAGGCCGGGCTGGTGAAGCGCGGGGACCGCTGGAACACGCCGAACTTCGACGCGGCGGCGCGCAAGGTGCGCGTGCGCGTGCGGACGGTCCTCGGCGGTTTCAGACTCGCGCGCGACGCGCGCTGAGCCGCGTTCAGGCGCGCTCAGCCGCGCGCGTCCGCCCGTTGATCGGGCGCCGCGCGCCCGCCGCTCACTGCACGCACGGCCCCTTCGGATCGGGCTTCGGCTTGTCCACCTTCACGCGGTGGTCGAGCGCCGCGACCTTGAGCGCCGACTCGTAGACCAGCTGGGCGACCTGCGCCATGTGGTCGTACTCGATGTACTGCGGCTCGTCCGTGACCTGATGGTACTCGGCGTGGCCGCCCGTCGTGAAGAACACGACCGGGATGCCATAGCGCGCGTACGACCAGTGATCGCTGCGGCAGTAGATGTTCTGTGGATGCCCGTTGGCGTCCATCGCGTAGTCGAACCGCATCCCGAGCCGGGCGCCGGTGTTCACCTGCTCGACGAGGTCGCCCAGCTCGGTGGAGAGCCGCCGCGACCCGACGAGCTGCACATAGCCGGGGCCCCCGTGCAGAAGGCCGCCGTCCTTGTCCTGGCCCGTCACGTCGGTCGCGGCGCCGCGCCCGATCATGTCGAGATTCAGCGCGGCGACGATGGAGTCGCGCGGCACCGTGGGGTGGTCGGTGAACCACGCCGAGCCCCAGAGCCCCATCTCCTCGCCCACGTGCCAGATGAAGAGGATCGAGCGTTTCGGGAGCGGCGTGGGCCTCCCCTTCGCGAACGCCTCGGCGATCTCCAGTACGGAAACGGAGCCGGAACCGTCGTCGTCGGCGCCATTGTAGATGGTATCGAGCCGCGCGGGGTGGAGCTTGCGGAGACTGTCGGTCGTCGAACGCACGAGCTCGTCCTGCACCGGCGTCGGCTGCGCACGCGGATTGTCGGCGCCCTGCGGCCGGACGAGCCGCATGAAAGCGAGCAGCGAGTCGTGCTCCACCGGTGGACGGCATCCGCCAGCGATGGCACAGTTGACGTGGTCGTTGTGCGCGCCGATCGCGACGTACTGGCCCCTGAGCTTCGGGTCGGTGCCCGGGAGAATCGCGACGACGTTGCGCGTGGGACGCGGAGTCTCCGTGAAGCGGATGTCGGAGCTCACGGCTCTGCCGGCGGCGCCCTTCGTCGCGCTCAGAAGTGGCCCGCCGAGCATCGCCTCCGCGACGCGTGTCGTGACGTTGAGCGAGGGCAGGCCTTCGTCCTGCCGCAGGAAGGTGACGTCACTCGGATTGCGCGCGCCCCGCAGCACGCTCGGAGGGATCCGGTCCCAGCGCACCTCCACGTGCACGGCCACGGCGCTGAGCGCGCGCCGAAAGGCCTGGAACCCGTTCGACGAGACGAATCCCTGCCCCGTGAAGCCGGGCGGGGGCACGAATGGCCGGAAGAGGACGACTTTGCCCTTGAACGTCTCGGGCGCAGGGATGTTGAGGGTGTCGTAGAGCATTCCGCCGAAGACCACGGGCATTCCCGTGAGCTGTGTCACGCGGCGCGCGCTCGACCCGGCGAGGAAGTCCACGCCGGCCCTGAACGTCACACCCTCGACCGTGATCGTGGACGTGGTGTCAATCGCGCGCGCGACGACGGGGAGATACTGGAAGTAGCCGCCGCTGTCGCCCGCGGGCTTTAGCCCGAGCCGGCGCACCTCACGCTCGAGATACGCGGTCGCCTTCACGTTGTACTCGGTTCCGGCCGACCGGCCCATCATCGAGTCGTCGGCGTAGATGTAGAGCCGCGTCATCAGGTCGGCGGCGGTGATGGCCGGCGTGGTCGGCCCTCCGGCGTACTTGAGCGGCAGCTCCTTCGGGGCGGCGGGCGACTGGGCGAGTCCGGCGCACGGGATCAGCGTGGCGAGCGCAAGGAAGCGAGCACGGAGGGCGACTGCGGAATGGCGCATCGGGCGATCCGGGTGCGTGTGAGACGGTCTCGCGCGGCGCGAGACCGGACGTGCATTCGATGCAGCAGAGCGGAGAAAGGTTTCTCGTCGCGCGGGCCAAATCAAGCGCGCCGACCTCTGCGAGGCGGTGCGGCGCGCGCGGGACGCTCAGTGCGCCGGATGGAGCACCACCGGCGAGCCGCGCCGGAGCCCCGCCGCGTCGGCGCCGTGCCCGTCGCGCGCGGCGATCTCGATGAGGCCCGTGGAGCCGGCGACCGCGCAGAGCGCGCCGCTCGGGACCTCCGAATAGGTGTGCACCAGCGGCAGCCGGCGGCCCCCCGCCTCCACGTCGCCCGCGGCGCGCGCAATGAGGTTGGTGATGGCGTTGCCGAACCGGTCAATGGCGATCACTTCGCCGACGACCGCACCGTCGGTGCGCTGGTGTGCCTCCGCCGTGCGGCGAATGAACGGATGTTCGTGCGGCACGCCGAGAAACTCCAGCGATTCGCCGAGCGCAAGGCGTGCCGCGGCCGGCGCAAAGACGTCGCGCCCGTGAAAGGTGGGCGCCGCGTCGCTCGGCACCGTGAGCGCGACCGCGCGCGCGCCGCGCGAGAGGAGCGCGGGCGAGAGCACGCCGTTGTCGGGCCCCACGAGGAAGCGCCCTTCGCTCGCCACCGCGATCGCGAGGCGGGAGGAGCCGACGCCCGGGTCCACGACCACGAGATGCACGGTCCCGGGCGGAAAGCGGCGCCAGTAGCGCGCGAGCGTGAGGCGCGCGAGCTCGACGTCCTGCGGCGGAATGTCGTGCGAGGCGTCCACGATCTGCGCGTCGGGCACCGCCGAGTGGAGCACGCCCTTCATCTCGGCGACGTAGCCATCGGCGGTGCCGAAGTCGGTGAGCAGGGTGATCAGCGGGCGCACTGAGACAGGAGTCAGAGATGAAAGCGGGCAGCCGCCCTCAGAGCGCCGGCACCGAGGACTCGTCGGTCTCGAAGCGGACGGTCACCTGCGTGAGCTGGCGGCGCGCCGGCATCACCTTGTGCAATCTCGCATCGAAGTAGTCCTTCAGCATCGCCGGGCGCTGGTGCTTCAGGTAGACGTCGGGGTCGCGGCCGATCGCGGCGCCGGCCACCACCTCCAGCTGATCGCGCGAAGAGACGTGCTGGACGATGCACGGCGCGTGCGTGACGCCCCGCTTGCGCAGCGCGTACGCGCGATGAGAGCCGTTGTTGAGGATGAGGCGCTTCTCCGCGTAGAAGGCGTTCAGGAAGTTCGAGCCGAACCCGACGGCGAGCCCGACGACGCCCACGAGGTTGCCCGGCGGCGGATAGTCCTTCACGTGCCGCGGCTCCAGTGACATCGGCCCGAGGAATCGCAGATCGTTCGACGACGAGACGAAGACGAAGGTATCGCTCCCCACGCGCGACCATGTGACGGGCGGTTGCGGCGGATCGGAGGGGAGGCAGAAGCGGAACAGCTGCTCCGGAGTCGGCGAAGGTGCCAGGCTGCGCTCGAGTTCCCGGACGTACTCGAGGTCAATGTGCTTCTGGTACACGACGAGGCGGTCCAGTTCCACCATCGTCACGTCGCTCGGTGCGGTGTTGAAGCCGTACCGCACGAGCGGGTTCCTCAGCAACTCGATCAGGAGCGGCTCGTACTCCTTGCCCAACACGGTCATGGGAGGATCGTCGGCGCGGCCGGCCTCCTCCGTCTCGAGCGCGCGGACCACCGCGTTCGCCACGTGCCATTCGTCGCTGAGCGAGGCCTCGCTCGGCGGGTTCAGGGCGTGACTCCGGACGTAGCGCAGGAAGCGCTTGAGCGTCGGGCGTCCGATCAGATAGAGGTGCTCGCTCGCGGCGTCCCGACCGGGCGCCGCCGTTCGCTCGGGCTCCTTGGCCTGCGCGGGCCGTTTCTTCCTGGTCACCACCACGACCAGAACTGGACTTTCACGGTGCGGGCCACTCGGCGCATCACGAGAGCGCGCACGCGCCGCTCCCCGCACGAGATCTTGGCCTGCCCGCTCATCCCGGGCTTGAGCAGGAGTGAGGGGTTGTCAATCTCCGTCGTGACGAGCACCGTTCGCGCGCTGCTCCCCCCGCTCGCAGGCGGCTGAGTCCGGGGATCACCGCCTGGGGCAGGCGCTCCCGCCTGGGCAGTCGTCGCGATGGACGTAACCGTGCCACGAAACGTCTCGTCCGGATACGCTCTGGCCTTGAGCGCGACAGGTTGCCCCACATTCACGTCGGCCACCTCCCGCTCGGGCACCGCGATCTCGACGGTCAGTTTCTCGAGGTCATAGACCTTCGCGATGAGCGCACCCTTCGGGACGAACTGGCGCGTGAGTTCCCGCAGTTGCCGCGCCGGTGTCGCGACGATGCCGGCGGCCGGGCTCCGCACCTCCGCGAGCGCGAGCTGCTCCGTGATGAGGCGCTCCTGCGCTTCGAGACGCGCGATGTCCGCCTTGGTGGCCTCCACGGCCTCCGGCCGGGCCCCCGCCTGCATCACCTTCAGGCGGCTCTCCGCCTCGGCCAGATCGTTCTTGGCCGCGTCGGCCTGTTCCTGCGTGTTCTCGAGATCCGTGCGGGAGAGGAACCCGCTGTCGGCCAGCATCTTGTTCCGCTCGAGTCGCGCCCGCGCGTACCGGAGCTGGTCCCTCGCGCGGTCCACCGCGGCGCGGGCGAGCGCGATCGAGTCGCGGGTCGTGCCCGCGCGCAGCAATCGCAGCCGGGCGCGCACCTGCTCGATCTCCGCTGCCGTCTTGACCAGCTCCGCACGGTTCTCCCGGTCGGAAAGCCGGGCAATGACGTCGCCCACCCGGACTCTGTCGCCCTCGGTGACGCGAATCTCCTCGACGATTCCCTCGATCGCCGCGCGAACGTCCGCGTTCTGGACGGGGAGCACGGCGAACGGGCCCGCCACGCGAAGTTCCATCCGGCCGACGGCGATGAAGACCGCCACCGCTGCCGCCAGCGCAAGCCAGAACAGGCGTGGCCGCCAGCTCCGCGACCGGCGGCTGGATCGCGCCGGCTGCTCGGGTGTGCGCGTTCCGCCGTGGTTCGCCCGCTCGACCTCGTCGCCGTCGGGATCGTCGTCGTCCTCGGGCGCGTCGGGCGCCGCGACAGCGGACTTGCCGAACATCCGGCGAATCCGACGGCGGAACCGCGTGACGAGAAAGCCCGACATGAGCAACAGGGCGACGGGCTGGTTGTCCTGCACGAGCGAGCCGCCCACCGCGAAGAGCACGTAGGCGACGAGCGAGAAGGTGCCGACCGACGCGACGAGCCCGTAGAGCAGGTAGACCCGCTCCTCGCGTGGCGCGAGCGTCGCCGCCGCCGAATGCCCGAAACCCAGCACGCGCTTGATCGCCCCGCCGAGATGCCGGAACGCCCGCCGCCGGAGGTTCGGGATTTCGAGGTAATCGCTCAGCAGGTAGTACCCGTCGAGCTTGATGAACGGATTGAAGTTGATGAGCGTCTTGATGCCCGAGCTGGCCATGACGATGAGCGAGACGTGGTTGATCCACGTCTCTCCTTCCGTGATGCGCCAGGCCAGCGTCGCGAGCGCCCAGAGAAAGAGCTCGAAGTACGGACCCGCAAAACTCACCCAGAGACGCTTCGACTTCTCGGGAAAGAGCCACGCATCACTCACATCGCAATAGAACGCGGGGAGGAAGTAGATCAACATGAAGCCGACTTCGTGCACGTCTCCGCCGAAGTGCTTGCAGGTGAGGCCGTGGGCGAACTCGTGCGCCGTGATGACGAGAAAGACGACCACCACGAAGAGCGGGATCGCCGAGGGCCGGCCGAGCCGCGAGAGGTCTTGCGTGAGGTCGCTCCAGTTCGCCGCAGTCGCCGCCGCCGCCAGGAGAATGAGCACGGCCGAGAGCGCCACGAAGTGGGGCGTGAAGAGCGGGCGGACCCAGGGAAGGAGGAGGTCGAAGAGACGGTTTGGATCGAACGCCCTCACGCGGAGGCGGAGCGTGGTTCCGTGAACGCGGCCGCGCCGCCGCGTCGGCTTGACGCCCGCCGGAGTGGCCGTCTCGAGGAGGCCCGCGCGTTCCAGGCTCGCGCTGAAGGCGCTCAGGTCCTCGACGGCCATCGAGGCGCCGAACTTCCGCTCGGTCCGGCGCCGAATCTCCTCGAGCGGGGTCGTTCCGTCGAACTGTTCCGCGATGAATCCCTCGGCCTCGCGCAGGCGGAAGAAGCGGCCCGAGACGGGGTCCTTGACGACCAGCACTGTCCCGCTGCCCGTCCCTTGTCGGCTGACGGTCAGATCTCTCCGGAGACGCGGCGGGGCAGCGGTCATCAGGCGGGCGGTGTCGTCAAAGATGCATTAACGGTAAGAAGGAAGGCCGCGGGAGCTACCCCCGCGGCCTTCTGTTCGAAAGCAGATCACCCCGGACTCAGGGCATTGCGAAGGCCCGAGGCCGGCTCGATCAGTGCGAGCCGTGCCCGCGGCCGTGGCCGTGGCCGTGACCCTTGGAGCCCTTGCTCTGGTGGTCGGATTGCTGGCTCTGGTTGGAACCCTGGGAACCCTGGGATGCCGTGTCGCTCGCGGAGGAGCCCGTGGGCCCGGGCACGATCACGACAGGCGCAACGCGTGGCTCAAGCTGCTCCAGTTCGGGACGCAGGAATCTCATCTCGTTCACCTCCGTATTGTTAGAAGCGTGACGGGTTCGGGAGCCGCTCCCGAGTGTTTGGATTCGGCCGCCCGCGCGGAAAGCGGGGGCCGCGCGGCGACCTCCGGCCCGAATATGAGGATGCCGCCCCGCGCGCGCCAGCCGGGAATGGACATCACGTTCGATTCGTACTTGGAGCGCCGAGGTCTGTGTCTCGGGTCACAATCGGGGGAGGCGCGCCGACGGACAACCCTCGCGCCCTCTCATCGGTGCGTCGAGCCGAGAGGCGACCTCAGGCGATCTTCTCCGCGATCTCGCTCAGCTTCCGCGCGGCCGCGGAGCCCGGATCCGCGACCACGATCGGCTTCCCCGAATCTCCGCCGACCAGCACCGGCGGATAGAGCGGCACCTCCCCCAGGAGCGGCACGCCCAGTTCGTCCGCGAGGCGCTTCCCTCCGCCCGAGCCGAAGACCGCGAGCGGCTTTCCGGTCTCGGGCGACTCGAAGTAGCTCATGTTCATCTCCTGCATTATGTTTCCAGTTGAGAAACTCGGGAAAATCTATATGCCAATTTTCCATATAGAAACACAAGGCACCTTTTTTCTTTCCCCCGCGTTGAATCGCGCGAATAGCGGTGTCAATGATTTTTGCAAATGGGGTGGGACCGCTAGATTTAGTGTTGTTCGACGAAAGGGGCGAGCCACTGGCGCGTAACTTTGTAACTGACGCACCAATGCCGCCGGTGGCCTTAGAAATCTTGATCACATCAGCGACCGATTTGGCAATGTGATCAATGTCGTCCTGTATTTCTAGCAAGAAACAGTTGGACAAAGCAGGCCTCACTGTCCCAGCTCCAATATTTGTCGATCCGCCCGCTAGATATTCCAGGTTCGACATTTTGTTATAGAAAGCGATAGCCTGAGCGGTGGGGTCTTTTTCGTTGTAAGAAAGCCCCATAGCCACGCGCATAAAGAAGTATTGGGGCGTCTCGAGCGGCTTCTGTTCGCGATCCTTCAGTGCGTATCTATCCAGGAAAGTGGATAGCCCAGCGAATAGAAATAGTTCGTCCCGTTTGATGGCAAGGGCCTCGGACAATCTTTCTAGGTCAAAGAGGTCTAATATGCGTGGGTCCAATAGTCCTGCTTCCACGCCATTTTTTACAAAAAGCGCAAAGCCGGCTTTATGCTTCTCGTTTAGTAATTTTAGATTCTCTTCGTAATCCCCTAGTACTTTTTTGTAAACTGTTTTCAAAAGCAGGCGCGTTGCCACGCGGTCGTAATCAATATCTTCCTGGATGTTCTGCAAGGCTGCATTGATCGTGGCGTGGTCTAGTTCTTCGGTAGTAATGCCGTCATATAGCATCAAGCGAGTTTCTGTGGCAATTTGCACCACTTTGCTAATTGGTTCTTCCAAGCCGATGCAAGCCCGTTCAATAGACTTGTTGATCCAATTTGCGTTGAAGGCTTCTTTACTTCCGTCCCGTTTTGTAACTGAAATCCGCATGGCAGCTCTCCCAAAGCAAAAATCACCTGGCATTGCGCCAAGTGATTTGAAAGACTAATCAATTCACAGCTTGACGCGAGCCGTATTTGCGGGTCTCGGAGAGACTAATAACCTGGGATCGGACTTTAGCCGTTGCGCGACAGTGCCGGAATTTCACCGGACTTCACCAGGCTAACCGCTTGCTAGTTAGTAGAATGAGTATAGCATATGTAGCAAATTTGCATTTCGTTTAGCCTATGCAATTTTGCTAATACAAGA